>NZ_JBKFEH010000008.1:0-738756 GCF_053572355.1 Duganella kummerowiae | reverse complement strand
GTTCACGCTCCAGCGCACCTTTGGCGCGTGCCAGCTCCTGCAGGCGGTTCTGTTGTTCCAGCAGCGCGTCCTGCTGCGCTTGGAGCTGGGCGTCGGATACGAAGTGCTCATCCACCAGCTTGCGATAGCGCTCAACCGCCGCGCTGGCGTTGCTGACGCGTTGCTGTTGCGTGGTCATTTGCAAGCCTAAGGTACTGATCTCCTCGATGGTGCTGCGTATCTGGGCCGCGACGCTCTCACGGTCAATACGGTTGATGGATCCCTGTTTCAGAAGGCTGATTTTCAGCAGAGTGCGACGCCGCTCAAGGGTCTGCAGTGCCATCGCCTCGGCACTGGCAGCGTCAGCTACCGCGTGATCGGAACTGATCGTGTAGAGCCTCGCTCCGCGCCGGACCATATCGCCTTCGGCCACGTAACGGGCCTGCACGATCCCGGTCTGTGGAGCAGCGACCGTCACCAGGCCCAGATCGGGAACCAAATACCCCGACACGTGCTCGTGGCGCGTGTAGTGGGCGGTGCAGGCGTAGATCAGCAGCGCTGTTGTCAATCCGACCAAGCAATAAGTGCACGCGCGCCAGGAAATAGGGCGAATCATTAGCGCCTCTCCCATGTGTTTGTCCTGATGTGCTGCCAAGGCCTCGACTCGATACAAGGAATTAGACATTTTTATCTTAATTAAAGATTTAAGCAATTAATGAATTTTTTAAGTTATGGAATGGTGAAAAGGTATTTTATTAGATGCGCAAAAGATTTTTAACTCAGAAATGTTTGTTGGATATCACTATCGCAGCAATTCACTCTTGGACGTTGTTATAAATCAAATCATTTGTAGGTATTTTTTTCAATTACCATGCTTTCCGCTAAAATCGCCCTTGTCAATGCACCCAGGCCAGGACGGGGGGCAGGATGCGGTAGACGATTAACGACGCAATTATGTCGATGCTGGAGTGCATTTTTATAGGAGAGTACAAATGGAAGCAATAACATCGGAAGAGATGGAATCCGTTTCGGGAGGCTCGTGGGTAGGCGATCTCGGCCGCAAAATCGGCAATGTAATAGGCGCGGCGATGACGACGCAGAGTGCGGTCGATGCTCAAGAAAACTTTATGCTGAGCGCGATGCAGTACGGCGTCTAGTAGCGTTGAACTACTTATTTTTGAGGAAAAACATGAAACGATTAAGCATAACCGAACTGGATGATGTGTCAGGAGCGGGAAAAAATGTCAAAACCGTTACTTTGATCGGCTATGTCATCGAGTTTTTTGAAGGGGTATATGCGGGGGCGAAGGATACCTATCATCCTCCGCCGCAGCCCGAGCAGCAAGCTAAATAAACAGGCGCACCCCAGCTTACGTTGGGGTGTAAATGTATTAATTGAGGATATGTCTATGAAAGATAAAGCTACCGCCACCCAGTCTATTAACGATTCGCAGGATGCAGGGATGCTACTACCGGTTTTTATTCCTGGTCTGATAGACAATCCGACGACCGGCAAGGCGCTGCTCATAGGATCCTTTTTTTCCTTGTTGTCGGTACCTATGTTCCTTGCATTTTCCATGCTGGAATCGAATTTTTGGCCACATCTATCGAGCGCTGATCCTCCCAATTGGCCATTAATCGCGGTGTTGGCTATTTTCTTCGCACCATGGTTCGAAACGTATGTTTTCCAACGTTTCCCTATGGAGTGGATAGGCTATTCGACGCGCAGCCGGCGCGTGATCGGGGTGGTGACCAGCGCCACGCTATTCGCGGCAGCTCACAACAGCTATGGGAAACCGTTGGTGTATTTCACGGCGGGGCTACTGTTGTCATGTGTGTATTTGGCGAGCCGAGGCGCAGGCAAGCGGATCGCGACTACCGCCACCATATCGGCGCATTTGGCCCAGAATATCTTGTTACTCGCGCTGGTGGCCTGGGACCCAATCTAATTGCATCCAAGCAGCTTGCACGGCAAGATAACCATCCATCCGCGCGTAGGCAAATAAGCCACGCATGCTACCCTGAGGCATCGCCACTCCGGGAGACGCCTGCATGGACAAGGAAGCCGAACTGAAAGCTGCCAAGCGCATCGCGCTACTGTTCCTGCTGGCGGCCGCCGCCGTGTTCCTGGTGGCCTCGGTGCTGCCGCCCAATGTGTGGACCGGCGGCGCCAAGGCGGTGGCGGAAGCGGCCATGGTGGGCGCGCTGGCCGACTGGTTTGCCGTGGTGGCCCTGTTCCGGCGCGTTCCGATACCCATCGTGTCGGCCCACACCAACATCATCCCGCACAACAAGGACCGGATCGCCGACAACCTGGCCGTGTTCGTGCGCGACAAATTCCTGGACCCGTCTTCGCTGGTGGCCCTGATACGCAAGCACGATCCGGCCGCCCTGCTGACAGCCTGGCTGGGGCGCGCGGAAAACCATGCGGCGCTGGGCGGCTACGCCGTGCGCCTGGCCACCGGCGTGCTGGAAGTGGCGGACGACGAGCGCATACGCCGCTTCCTGCACGACGCCCTGCACGCGGCCCTGGCCAAGGTGGATTTAACGTCCACCCTGGCCGATATCGTGGACACCCTGACCCGCGACGGCCGTCACCAGCAGTTGCTGGACGCCGTGCTGCGCCAGCTGATCGCCTTCCTGCAAAACGAGGAGCACCGGGCCGGCATCGCGCGCGGCATCGTCGGCTGGCTCAAGAGCGAGCATCCGAAAAAGGAAAAGCTGCTGCCCACCGAGTGGATCAGCGAGCACGCCGCCGACATCCTCGCCGACGCGCTGGACAAGATACTGCGCCAGGCCAGCGAGAATCCCGAACACGAGCTGCGCCGCTATGTCGATGAGGCCGTGCAGCGCCTGTCGCAGCAGCTGAAAACCTCGGAAGCACTGCGTGCCAAGGGCGAGCGCATCAAGGCCTACCTGCGTGACGAACCGGCCTTCAACGATTACATCGGCCAGCTGTGGGGCGATTTCCGCGCCTGGCTCAAGGCCGACCTGGAACGCCCCGATTCACGCCTGCAGCAGCAGGCCGCCGCCATGGGCCGCTGGCTGGGCCGCGAGCTGGCCGACCATCCGTCGCTGCGCGCTTCGCTCAACGAACACCTGGGGCAGATGGCGCGCGCCATGGCGCCCGACTTCGCCGCCTTCCTGACCCGCCACATCAGCGACACCGTGAAAAACTGGCAGCCGGACGATATGTCGCGGCTGATCGAACTGAACATCGGCAAGGACCTGCAATACATCCGCATCAACGGCACCATTGTCGGTGGCTTTATCGGCTTGCTGCTGTATTGCAGTTCCTTGCTGATCGCGGCGCTCACGCATTAGCGGTGCGTACGCCGCTGGCCACGGTGCGGCCGCGGTTGTCGAAGCTCCAGGCGCCGGCGCCGAAGGCCACCACCTGCAGCAGGCCGCCCGCCATGGACAGGTTTTTCAGCAGGTGGATCAGCTGGTTCTGGTCGGCGATGTTGTGGTGGAAGGCCAGCGCCGTCACCACCGAGAAGGCGGCCAGCACGGCGGCCACGGCGCGGGTTTGCACGCCCAGGGCCAGCAGCGCGCCGCCGCCCACCTCCACCGCGATGGCCACCGCCAGCGCCAGCGAGGCAAACGGCAGGCCGGCCGACTCGATGTAGCCCAGGGTGCCGGCCGGGGCCAGGATCTTGCCTATGCCGCTGAACACGAACACGGTGGCCAGCAGGACGCGGCCGATGGCGGGAATGGCGCTGGTGTTAAGGTTTTTCATGATGTTTCCTTTCAGGGAAGAGTTAAGTTGTGTCCATCTTAGGCCGCGGCCATCCATCGCGGAAGCCTATATAATTGGATGGATACCATCTATGGAGCAGATATATGCTGGACGCGCTGTCGCTGGACCAGCTGCGCACCTTCATCGCGGCGGCCGAGGAAGGCAGCTTTTCCGCTGCCGGACGTAAATTGCGGCGCGCGCAGTCGGTGGTGAGCACCACCCTGGCCAACCTGGAAGCCCAGGTCGGGTTGGCGCTGTTCGACCGCGCCGGCCGCTATCCGCAGTTGACGGAACATGGGCGCGCACTGCTGGCCCAGGCCAAGGCCGCCGTGGCCGGCATGGACGCCTTCAAGGCCAGGGCCCGCACCCTGTCGGAAGGGCTGGAGCCGGAGCTGGCGGTGGCGGTCGATGTCATGTACCCGATTGCCCGCCTGACCGCCGCCGTACAAGCCTTCCAGCAAGAGTTCCCCGGCATCCCGCTGCGCCTGTACGTGGAGGCGCTGGGCGCGGTGGTGCAGCCGCTGCTCGATGGACGCTGCCGGGTGGCCGTGGTCGGCAGCCTGCCGGAGATGCCGGCGGGGACGGAAACGGAATATCTGCTGAGCGTGCCGGCCGTCAGCGTGGTGGCCCCCGGCCATCCGCTGGCGGCCATCCGGGGCACGGTGCAGCGTTCGGTGGCCTCGCAGCACGTGCAGCTGGTGCTGACCGACCGCTCCACCCTGACCAGCGGGCGCGATTTCGGTGTGATGTCGGCCCAGACCTGGAAGCTGGGCGACCTGGGCGCCAAGCATGCCTTCCTGCGCGCCGGCCTGGGATGGGGCCACATGCCGCTGCACATGGTGGAGGATGACCTGCGCACGGGGCAACTGGTGCGCATGGAGCTGGAAGTCCATCCCACCTATGGCGGCGGCTTTTCCATGCACGCGGCGCACATGAAGCACAGTCCGCCCGGGCCGGCCGGACGCTGGTTCATCAGCCGCCTGAAACAGGCTTGATTACTTCAGCACCGGGGTGAGCAAAGGCCGGCCGGCAAAGTGGGCCAGCAGGTTGTCCACCGTGAGCTGGCCCATGGCGTGGCGGGTTTCCTCGGTCAGGCTGCCGATGTGCGGCGTCAGCACCACCTGGTCCAGCGCGCGCAGGGCCTCGGGCACCTGCGGCTCGTGCTCGAACACGTCCAGCGCGGCGGCGCCCAGGCGGCCCGACTGCAGGGCCGCGACCAGGGCCGGCTCATCGACCAGCGAACCGCGCGCGATGTTCACCAGCGTACCCTGCGGACCGAGCGCGTCCAGCACCCCGGCATCAACCGCGTGGCGGGTGGCGGCCGTGGCCGGCGCGGCCAGGATCAGGTAGTCGCTTTGTGCGGCCAGTTCCAGCAGCGAGCCGGCGCGCGGGGCGTCCGCGCCTTCGATGGCGCGCGGCTGGAAATAGCGTATCTCCAGTCCCATCGGGCGCAAGCGGGCTGCGATGGCCTGGCCGATGCGGCCGTAGCCGTAGATGCCGGCCACCTTGCCGCGCACGGCGCGCGCCGGCTGGAGGGGCTGGCGCGCGGCCCAGCCGCCGTCGCGCACGTAGCGGTCCATGGCCGGCAGGCGGCGCGCGGCCGCCAGCAGCAGCAGCACGGCCAGGTCGGCCACGTCGTCGGTCAGCACTCCGGGCGTGTTGGTGACGGCAATGCCGCGCGCCCGCAGCGCCGCCAGGTCGACCTGGTCGTAGCCGACGCTGTTCAGGGCCACCAGCTCCAGCCTGGGCAGGCGCGCCGCCAGCGCCGCCGGCATGCCGATGGAGCCGACCGTCATCACGGCGCGCACCCGCAGCGCCACGCTGTCGATCAGGGCGTCCTGCTGCGGCGCCGGGCACCGCCACACGTGGTGGCAAATGAAATGCTGCTCCAGCTGGTCCATGACGGCCGCCGAGGGACTGGCCGCGAACACGAGTATTTCCGGTTTCATGAGGCTCGCTTTAGCTAAGGAAAGCCGATTATGCGCCGTTTACCGTATTCTTACCGAAGCGAAAATGGTGGAATCCACGCAACATTGTAAAATAGTATCAATTCAGCATGCCTGATTGTTAAGTTATGCGACTATAATCGCGCAAGCACCAGGAGAAAGCACCCTACCATGCAGCGTTTTGTCGTCCGCTTACTTGCCCTGCCCTTGCTGGCCGGGCTGGCCGCGCCTGCCGCTGCCGAGGAGCTCCCTCCGGAACTGGCCGACCTGTCGCTGGAACAGCTCAGCGACGTGGTGGTCACCTCGGTCACGCGCCAGGAGGAAAAGCTGTCCGATGCGGCGGCCTCCATCTTCATCATCAGCAATGCCGACATCCGCCGCAGCGGCGCCCAGACCCTGCCCGAGGCGCTGCGGCTGGCGCCCAACCTGAACGTGGCCCGGGTCGACGCCAGCGGCTACGCCATTTCGGCGCGCGGCTACAACAGCACTTTCGCCAACAAGCTGCTGGTCATGATAGATGGGCGCAGCATCTATACGCCGCTGTTTTCCGGCGTGTTCTGGGACGCCCAGGATGTCATGCTGGAGGACGTCGAGCGCATCGAGGTGATCAGCGGCCCGGGCGCCACCATCTGGGGCGCCAACGCCGTCAACGGCGTCATCAACGTGATCACGCGCAAGGCGTCCGAGACCCAGGGCGGCCTGCTGGTCGGGGTGGCCGGCAACGACCAGAACGCTGGCGCGCTGCGCTACGGCGGCGCCGTGGGCGACGGCCACTACCGCGTTTACGGCAAGTATGGCCAGCACGACCCCAGCGAGGATGTCAACGGCGCGCCCTCCCAGACTTCGTGGCACCGGTCCCAGGCCGGCTTCCGCGCCGACTGGCAGCGGCCGGACGGCGCCGTCACCGTTTCCAGCGACGCCTACCAGGGCCTGGTCAACAAGCTGATCGAGGGTCCCGTGCGCATCAGCGGCGTCAACCTGCTGGGCCGGGTGACGCGCGACTTCGGCAGCTATGGCAGCGTGCGCCTGCAGGCCATCCTGGACCATACCGAACGGGCCCAGCCGAACGCCTATGACGACATGGTGCACACCGTGGACCTGGAGCTGCAGCACAGCCTGCGCCTAGGCGAACGCCATCAGCTGGTGTGGGGCGGCGGCTACCGCTACAGCCGCGACCGGGTGGTCAACCGCGGCTCAACCGCCTTCCTGCCCGAGCACATCAACCTGCACTGGAGTAACCTGTTCCTGCAGGACGAGATCAGCCTGCTGCCCAGCCTGAAGCTGACCGCCGGGATCAAGACCGAGCACAACCGCTACACCGGCGGCGAAACCCTGCCCAGCCTGCGCCTGGCCTGGAACCGCGACGGCGGCGGCCTGCTGTGGGGCAGCCTGACCCGCTCGGTGCGGGCCCCGGCCCGCATCGACCATGACTGGTACGCCCCGGCGCGGCCGTTGATCATCGCTGGCAAGCCCGTGTATTTCCTGGCTGGCGGCGAGGACATGAAATCCGAGCTGGCCAAGGTGGCCGAGATTGGCTACCGGGCCCAGCCGCTACCCGGGCTGTCGTATTCGGCCACGCTGTACTTCAGCGACTTCGACCGCCTGCGCACCATCGAGCAGCAGCGCACCGGCGGCGCGTTGATCCAGAACATGGGCCAGGGCCGCTCCAACGGCGTCGAACTGTGGGCCCAGTGGCAGCCGGCACCGGCCTGGCGCCTGGATGCCGGCCTGGTGGCGCAGCGGGTCGAGACCACGCTGCTGCCGGGCAGCCGCGACACCAGCCGTACCCGTGGCCTGTACACCGACGATCCGGCCAACCACTGGCTGCTGCGCGTCAGCCACGACTGGTCGGAACGCAGCAGCTGGGACCTGCACCTGCGCCACACCAGCAGCCTGCCCGATCCGGCCCTGCCTGCCTATACCGAGCTGGACCTGCAATGGCGCTACAAGCTCAGCCCGACGCTGGACTTGTCGCTGCAGGGCCAGAACCTGCTGCACCGCGACCATGCCGAATTCGGGGTGGACACCGGACGCAACGTCATGACGCGCAGCCTGCTGCTGCGCCTGAGCCAGCGGTTCTGACCATGATGCGATCCCTGCCCCCACGATCCGCATGGTGCGCGCTGCGCTCGCGCCTGGGCGCCCTGCCGTCTCCTCTGCTGTCGTCGCTGCGCTCCGCGCTGCTGTGCGTGCTGCTGGGTGCGGGCGCCTGCGCCGCGCTGGCGCCCGCGCCGGCCCTGGCCCAGGACACACAGGCCGTGGAGCGCGGCGTGAAAGCCGCCTTCCTGTATAAATTCCTTGGCTACGTGGAATTCCCGCCGGCCGCCGACGCCGCCACGGCGCCATTCGTAATCGGCGTGATGGAGGCCGACAGCCTGGCCGGCGAGCTGGTGCGCATCACGGCCGGGCGCAGCATCAACCAGCGTCCGGTGCAGGTGCGCGTGCTGCGCGAGGGCGACAGCCTGGCCGGGGTGCACCTGCTGTTCGTGGGCGCCACCATGACGGCGCGCGCCGCGCCGCTGCTGCGCAGCGCCCAGCAGGCCAGCGTGCTGACCGTGACCGAGTCGGACCTGGGGCTGGCTACGGGCAGCGTGATCAATTTTCGACTGATCGACCAGCGCGTGCGCTTCGAGGTGTCGCTGGAGGCGGCCGAGAAAAGCAACCTGAAGCTGAGCTCGCGCCTGCTGTCGGTGGCCTACGCGGTGCAGAAGGGCGGCCTCTGATGCGGCGCCAGTGGCGCCGGGCCACGGTCAGGGCCAGGCTGATCCTGATGGCCCTGGCCACCACCCTGGCGGCCCTGCTGCTGACCTCGGCCGCCATGGTGGTGTATGAGCTCAACACCTTCCAGCAGGGCTGGATAGACGACGTGACCACCCAGGCCGACATCGTGGCCATGGTCAGCGCGCCCGCGCTCAGCTTCAACGATGTGGCGGCGGCGCGCCAGAACCTGGCCCTGCTGCAGCTGCGCCCGCAAATCCTCGCCGGCGCCATCTACGGCGCCGACGGCCGCCTGTTTGCCTCCTATGCCCAGTCCGCGCAGGCGCCGGCCCTGCCGGCCAGCCCCGGCAATATCGGCTACCGCATCGAGGGCGATCGCCTGCTGGTGGCGCGCGCCATCAGCGACCATGGCGAAACGGTGGGCGCGGTCTACCTGGTGGCGCGCTACCCGCTGATGGAGCGCCTGCAATCGTACGGCCTGATCCTGGGCGCCGTGATGCTGTGCAGCCTGGCGGCGGCGGCCCTGGTGGCGACCCGGCTGCAGCGCGGTATCACCGAGCCGCTGGCGGCCGTGACCGGGGTGGCGCGCGGCGTGATGCAGCAGCGCGACTTCAGCCTGCGGGTGCCGGCCAGCGGCCACGGCGAGATCGGCACCCTGGTGGCGGCCTTCAACGCCATGCTGGGCGAGGTCGAACGCAGCGCCAGCGAACTGCAGGAAGCCAACCTTACCCTGCAGCACGAAATGGCCGAGCGCAAGGGCGCCGAGCGCGCCCTGTTGCTGGCCGACCGCCGCAAGGACGAGTTCCTGGCCACCCTGGCGCACGAGCTGCGCAACCCGCTGGCGCCGATCCGCACCGGGCTGGACATCCTGCGCATCAACCCCAACGACGCCGTGGCCGGCCAGCGCGCGCGCGCCATCATGGAGCGCCAGCTCAAGCAGATGGTGCGGCTGGTGGACGACTTGCTGGACGTCTCGCGCATCAATACCGGCAAGCTGGCCATCAAGCGCGAGCCGGTCGAGTTCGCCACCGTGCTGAACGATGCGCTGGAAAGCGTGCGGCCCCTGATCGAGGCCCAGGATCACGCGCTGCAGGTGACGCCGCCGCCGCCTGGCCTGATGGTGGAGGGCGACCCGACCCGGCTGGCGCAAATTCTGGCCAACCTGCTCAACAACGCCGCCAAGTACACCAACCGGGGCGGGCTGATCGAACTGGTGGCGGACATGCGCGGGGCGCGGGTCCAGGTGCGGGTGCGCGACAACGGCATCGGCATCGCGCCCGAGATGCTGGGCCAGATCTTCGGCATGTTCGTGCAGGCCGATTCTTCGCTGGAGCGCAGCAACGCCGGCCTGGGGGTAGGACTGTCGCTGGCGCGCCACCTGGCGGCCCTGCACGGCGGCACCATCGAGGCCTACAGCGACGGCGTGGGCCAAGGCAGCGAATTCGTGCTGACCCTGCCGCTGCTGTCGCTGGGCGGCCCGCTGGCCGCCGAGGCCGACACGGCGCGGCCTGCCGGGCGCGGCCACCGCATCCTGCTGGCCGACGACAACATCGATTTCGTCAACAGCATAGGCGCCTTGCTGGGCTCGCAGGGCCACACCGTGTCCATCGCCTACGACGGCGCCGAGGCGCTGGCCCAGGCCGCCAGCTTCTTCCCCGACTACTGCTTCCTCGACATCGGCCTGCCGCGCCTGAACGGCTACGACCTGGCGCGCGGCATCCGCCGCCTGCCGGGCCTGGAGCGCGCCGTGCTGGTGGCGGTGACCGGCTGGGGCCAGCAAAAGGACCGCGAACTGGCGGCCGAAGCCGGCTTCGCGGTGCACCTGGTGAAACCGGTCAGCTTCGAGCAGATCGACGCCATCCTGAGGGGCTGACGACTGCGCCGGACACCCTCAGACTTCGCTCCACTGGCGCAGCAGGTTGTGGTAATGGCCGGTGAGCCCCACCAGTTCCGGGCAGTCGCCCAGCCTGGCGCGCAGGGCCTGGATGTTGCGGTCCAGGTCCAGCAGCATGGCGCGGCGGGCGTCGTCGCGCACCATGCTCTGGGTCCAGAAGAAGCTGCAGATGCGCGCCCCGCGCGTGACCGGCTGCACCCGGTGGATGCTGGTCGAGGGATACACGATCAGGTCGCCGGCAGGCAGCTTGACCTCGTGCTCGCCGTAGGCGTCCTCCACGATCAGTTCGCCGCCGTCGTAGTCCTCCGGATCGCACAGGAACAGGGTGGACGACACGTCGGTGCGCAGCCAGCCGCCGTCCGGCAGGCGGCGCATGGAGCCGTCCACGTGGTTGCCGTAGTGCTCGCCGCCGGCATAGCAGTTGAACAGCGGCGGACAGGTGCGCCTGGGCAGGGCCGCCGCGAAGAACAGCGGATTGCGCGCCAGCGCGTCCAGCACCAGCTGGCCCAGCTCCAGCGCGGCCGGCGAGCCTTCCGCCAGCTGGCGGTTCTGCTTGACCTGGGCGCCCTGGCCGCCCACGGTGGCGCGGCCGTCGACCCAGTCGGTCTCATCCAGGCGGCGGCGCATGGCGGCCACTTGGTCGCGCGTCAGGACTTCGGGTATGTGCAGCATCATGATGATGTTTCCTTGAATGCAAAAGCCCCGCCGGCGAGGGCGGGGCGGTCAGCTCAAGCTAAGAGGGCGTTTCAACATGAGCGTGGCTAGGCGCTGCGACGAAGACAGTGCGGCTGCACGGCGAGGAGCTGCAACGACGCCATGCTCATGTTGATACGCCCTCCGAAACTCAGAACTTGAAGTTGGCGGTGACGCTGGCCGCACGCGGCGTACCCGGAGTATAGCGGTAGCCGGACTTGTTGATGGCCTGGACGTATTCCTTGTCGGCCAGGTTGTACACGTTCAGGCGCAGGTCGATGTTCTTGCTGACGGCGTAGCCGGCCATGGCGTCGAACACCCAGTAGGAATCGGCATAAGCCGGGGTGCCGATGGCGCCGTCGGTGCCGCGCAGCAGCTTGTCGACGAAGCGGGCGCCACCGCCTATGGTCAGGCCCATGGGCAGCTTGTACGAGGTCCACGCGGTGAACGATTGTTTCGGGGTGTAGGTCAGCTGGTTCTGGCCGTTGGCGGTCACCACCTTGCCCGATTCCACGCTGGTGGACTGGCGGGTGTAGCCAGCGCTGACCAGCCAGCCGCGCGCCACTTCGCCGGTCACGCCCAGTTCCACGCCCTGCACGCGCTTCTTGCCGGTCTGGTAGTACAGCGCATCGACCGGGTCCTGCTCGATCTCATTCTTGACCACGGTGCGGAACACGGTGGCGGTCAGCGACAGTTTCTGATCCAGCAAGTCCCACTTGGTGCCCAGCTCGTAATTGGTGGTTTCCTGCGGATCGAACTTGGGATTGGCGGCGCTGTTGGCGCTGGCGCTCAGGGTGAAGTTGGTGCCGCCCGGCGGCGCTTTCGAGTTGCCCACCAGGGCGTACACGCTGCTGTTCGGGGTCGGCTTGTACAGGGCCGAGATCTTGCCGGTCCACAGGTTGTCGCTGTTGGTCAGGTTGGTGGCCACGTTGGTGGTGGCGGCGATGGCGGTATAGTCCAGGTTGTAGTGGTCCAGGCGCACGCCGCCGTTGAAGATCCACTGCTCGCCCACCTTGACGGTGTCGAACACATAGGCGCTCTGGGTATTCATCTCGCCCTGGGTGCGGGCGCCGGTGCGGGCATAGGTGATGTTGACCGTATCGTTGTAGTTCGGGTGGTAGAAGTTAGCGATCGGCAGCAGGGTGCCGCCGGTCAGGCCCAGGCTGTAGTTGGTCTGCTTCTCGCTGGTCAGTTCCACGCCGCCGACCACGGTGTGCTTGACGGCGCCGGTGATGAAGTCGGCGCTCATGGTGGTCTGGTTGGTCAGGATTTCGTTCAGCTGGTCCTTGTAGGTCGGGGTGCTGCGGCGCAGCTGCCAGGTGGAACGGTCGGCGTTGCTGATGTTGATCAGGTTGGCGGCGGTGACCATGAAGGAGGTCAGCAGGTAGTCTTCCTTGGTCTTGCCATAGCGGCTGGTGTTGACCAGGCGCGCGCCGCCGGCGAAGTCGTGCTCGACGCGCACGGTGGCCATGTCGGCCTTGACCTTGTCATGGTCCTGCGTGGTGCCGTAGAAGTTGCTCGGATCAACCTTGGGCGCGCTGCCGATGGCGGCCACGTTGTTGGTCGCGGTCGAGGCCGGCGCGCTGTAGCCGGGCAGGCCGACGGTGGGCACGCCGCCGTCCGGAATATTGTCCTGGTCGACGTGCAGGTAGTTCAGGTAGACGCGGGTCGGGCTGTTCAGGCCGAACGCCAGCGAGGGCGCCACGCCCCAGCGCTTGTTGGTGACCACGTCGCGCGCCGGGTTGCCGCTGTCCTGCTCCAGCAGATTGAGGCGGAAGGCGGTGCCGGTTTCCGGATTGATGACGTGGTTGATGTCGGCGGTGGCGCGCTTCTGCTTGCCGCTGCCGAAGGTCAGGTTGCCGGTATAGGCTTCTTCCAGGTTGGCTTGCTTGGACACCAGGTTGATCGAGCCGGTCGGCGAGCTGCGGCCGTTGTCGGTGCCGGCCGGGCCTTTGAGCACATCGATTTGTTCGATGTTGAAGGTGTCGCGCGAGATCGAGCCGACGTCGCGCACGCCGTCCACATAGATCGAGGACGAGGCGTCGAAGCCGCGCATGTAGATGGCGTCGCCGGTGTTGGTGCTGCCATTCTCGCCCAGGAAGAAGGCGCCCACGCCGGGGGTGTTGCGCAGCGCTTCGGTCAGGGTGGTGGCGCCCTGCTGCTCGAACAGGTCTTTCTTGATGACGGTCAGGGTCTGGGCCGTGTCCACCAGTTTTTCCGTGTATTTCGGCGAAGAGGCGCGCTCGGCCTTGAACTCATTTTCGCGGCTGGCCTGGACCTGCACTTCTTGCAGGGTCTGCGGGGCGGCGGCGGGGGCCTGTGGCTGCGCGTCCGGCGCGGCCTGGGCCGCCACCGGCAGCAGCATGGCGGCCAGGGCGGCGCTCATGCTCTGGTTGAAACGGGTGGGGGCGTGCTTGCGGCTCTTGATCATTTACCTGTTCTCACTTTCCTGATGGAACGATGCATTTAAAGAATGTGAGAGATTGTAACGAGAACTATTCTCATTGTAAATGAGAATAGTTATCAATATCAGTCGCAATCAGGACGCAGGCAGGCTAAGTTTTTGATTTAGAAGTGAAATATCGCAGAGAGGATGATGTCGTGTAAACGGCACCCGGCTCACTCACCTTGCTGGCGCAGCCAGGCTGCGGCCTGGGCCAGGGTGAGTTCCAGCTCGGCCTTGACGTCCAGGTAGTGCTGCCCGGCTTCCTCTTCGCGGCCTTCGTTGATGGCGGCTTCGGCGGCGATGGTGGCCTGGATCAGGCGCTTGGCGCCCAGCACGCCGACCGCACCGCGCAGGCCGTGGAACAGCTTGGCCGCGTCGTGCAGGCGCCCTTCGCGCAGGGCTTGGCCGGCCTGTTCCACCGGCGCCATGCCGGCTTCCAGCGCGGCGCGCACCATTTTCACCATCACGCCGCGGCCCTTGGGATCGCGGCCCATGACCTTTATCAGGCTGTCCATGCTGAACGCTCCGGGATCGGGCGCCGGCGCGGCCTCGGTTGCCTCCGTGGTGGCGGCGGGCCGGGGCGGCAGGTGGCGCGCGATCACTGCCAGCATGTGCTCGACCTCGATGGGCTTGGGGATGAAATCGCTGATGCCGGCCTCCATGCTGCGGCTGCGCTCGGAATCCAGCACCCCGGCCGTCATGGCGATGATGGGCAGCGCCAGGCCCAACTCCTGGCGCAGGATGCGGGTGGCGGTGAAGCCGTCCATGACCGGCATCTGCATGTCCATCAGCACCAGGTCGTAGCGCCCGGCGCCGGCGCGCATCATGTCCACCGCCTGCTGGCCGTCGCCGGCCACCTCCAGCGTGGCGCCGGCGTGCTCCAGGATGCCGCGCGCCACCGCCTGGTTCAGCAGGTTGTCTTCCACCAGCAGCACATGCACGCCGTCCAGGCGGCCGGCAATGCCCTGCTCCAGTGGCGCCGGTTCGCCGTCGGCCTGGGCCGCCAGGGCCTGGTGCAGGGCGTCGAACAGGCTGGAGCTGGTGATCGGCTTGACCAGCACCACGTCGGCCTCGGGTGCGCTGGAAATCTCCTCCAGGCGGTCGCGCGCGAAGGCGTTGACCATCACCACGATGGGCTGTTTCTGGCCCTCGGCCTCCTCGCGTATGCCCTTGGCCGTGGCCAGCCCGTTCATGCCCGGCATGTGCCAGTCGGCCAGCACGACATCGTAGGGCTGGCCGCCGTGGCGGCTCTGGCGGTAGCGCTGCAGGGCGGCGGCGCCGGAATCGACCTCGTCAGCCTGCCAGCCCCAGGCCCGTATCAGCTTGCTGATCAGCTCGCGGCTGGTGCGGTTGTCGTCGGCCACCAGCAGGCGCAGCGCGCCCAGGTCGGGCTTGCGTTTCTCGCCGGCTGGCTCGGGCAGCACCTCGAATGGCAGGCTGAACCAGAAGGTGGTGCCTTGCCCGGCACGGCTGTCGACCGCGATCTGGCCGCCCATCAGCTCGATCAGGCGCTTGGTGATGGCCAGGCCCAGGCCGGTGCCGCCGAAGCGCCGCGTGATGCTCTGGTCGCCCTGGGAGAAGGCGTTGAACAGCTGGGCCTGTTGCTGCTCGGTGATGCCGATGCCGGTGTCGCGCACCTCGAAGCGCAGCAAGGCGCGATCGCCGTCCTGGCGCGCCAGCGACACGCTGACCACCACCTCGCCCTGCTCGGTGAACTTGATGGCGTTGCCGGCCAGGTTGACCAGGATTTGCTGCAGCCGCAGCGAGTCGCCGCGCAGCATGCGCGGCACCCCGGCGTCGACCGCGATGGCCAATTCCAGTTCCTTGTCGCCGGCGTTCATGGTCATGGTGGTGGCCAGCGAGTTCATCACTTCCTCCAGCGCGAACTCCACCGGCGACAGTTCCATGTGGCGCGCCTCGATCTTGGAGAAGTCCAGCACGTCGTTGAGGATGCCCAGCAGCGACTGGCCCGAGACCCGCACCATGCTCAGGTACTTGCGTTGCTGCGCGCTGAGGTCGGTATTGCCCAGCAGGTAGACCATGCCCAGCACGGCGTTCATGGGCGTGCGGATTTCGTGGCTCATGTTGGCCACGAACTCGCTCTTGGCGCGGTTGGCGGCCTCGGCGCGGTCGCGCTCCTGCTCCAGCTCGACGGCGCGCGCCTCCAGCTCCAGCCGCAGGCGGTGCCGTTCGGTGATGTCGGACACCACGGCCAGTACCTTGGTGCCCTGGTCGGTGCGCACCGCGCTGAGGTTGACCTCGATCGGGAATTCGCTGCCGTCGCGCCGCAGGCCATATAAATCCTGGCCCGGCCCCATGCGCGACGGTTCGGCGCTGAGGCGCTCGGCGAAGAACTGGGTGCGGTGGCGCTGGTGCAGGCTGCGCAGGCGCTCCGGCACCAGTACTTCCAGCGGCTGGCCCAGCACTTCCTCGCGTTGATAGCCGAAATAGCGCTCGGCCTGGCGGTTGAAGGTTTCGATGCGGCCGTCCACGCCCACCACCACGATGGCGTTGGGGGCGAACTCGATCAGGCTTTGCAGGCGGGCGTCGGCCGACAGGCGCTCGTGCATCAGGCTGTTGAAGGCGGCCGTCAGCTGGCCGACCTCGTCCTCGGTCCGCACTGGCAGCGGCGTGAAGCGGCGGGCGTCGCTGCGCAGCACGGCAATGGCGTCGCGCAGGCGCACCAGCGGCGCCATCAGGCGCAGCGTCAGCCAGCCGATCACGGCGGCCGACAGCAGCGAGGCCGCGGCGCTCCAGGCCAGCAGGCGGTACAGCACGCCGTTGAAGGGCTCGAACGCTTCCTCCATGGGCAGCGAGGCGGCCAGCAGCCAGTCCACCGCTTGCAGCTGCTTGTAGCTGTTCAGGGCGCGGGTGCCGTTGCTGGTGGTGCCCAGCATGGAACCCTCGAAGCCGTCATCCAGGGCGCGCGTGGTGGCCGGATTGGCGTTGGGCTGGCGCGGCTGCAGCAGGCGGCTGGTGTCCGGATGCAGCACGTACAGCGAGGGCTGGCCGCGGGTCAGGGCGAAGTAGTAGCCGCTGCGGCCCACCTTGGCGGTGCGCAAATGGCCCAGCAGGTTGTCCTTGTAGAGGCGCAGTACGCCCATCAGCAGGCAGCGCACTTCGCCGTTGTCGTCCAGCACCGGTGCGATCATCTGCACGATGGGCTGCTTGTTGGTCTTGCCGATCACCGGTTCGGTGATCATGGGCTTGCGGGTTTGCATGACCTTCTTGAAATAGGCGCGGTCGGACGCGTTGACCTGGGTGCGGCCCGGCACCACCGGCAGATCGGCGATCACGTCGCCGGCCGGGTTGAGCACCAGCAGGTCGTCGAACAGGGCCAGCACGGCGCGGTCGCGGTAGTAGTCGCGCAGGCGCTCGGGATCGGCAGCGATGGCCAGCGGCTGGTTGCGGGCCGAGACCGCGATGATGTCGAGCAGCATCAGCAGCTTGTCGTCCAGCTCCTCGGCAGTGCGGTTGATCAGCGCCGTCTGCTGGGCGAACAGCACCCGCGTGAAGTCGTCCTGCATCCGTTGCATTTGCACCACGGTAACGAGGGCGATCATCAGGATGGAGGTAATGCTGGTGGCCAGCGCGACCTTGGCTTTGATGCCGAGAGGCTTCATGTCTTCCTTGCAAGCGGGGTCGGGGCGATCGGAGGAATTGCCATATTGCTAGGGATTTTCCCCGCAATGGGCGGGATTGGCAAGGAGCAGGCACTGCACTGTGGGCGTTGTCGCACAGCCTCGGATACCTGAATGGTTCAGTGCGAAATCGCACCAAATGGGGGCGGATGCGCTACACTGCCTGGATGATACGCGAACTTCCCCCCCTGACCCTGCCCGCCACCTCGATCGATGCGCTGCGCGCGCGCTGCGCCACCTGCAGCATGCACCAGCTGTGCCTGCCCATGGGCCTGGACACGGCCGACATGGACCGCCTGGACCAGATCATCGGCCGCCGCCGCAAGGTGGCGCGCGGCGGCACCCTGTTCCGTATCGGCGACGGCTTCGCCAACCTGTATGCGGTGCGGCTGGGACATTTCAAGACCTACCAGGTCAACCAGGAGGGGCTGGAGCAGATCACCGGCTTCCAGATGGCCGGCGAGCTGCTGGGCATGGACGCCATCAGCGCCGACCGCCATTTATGCAACGCCATTGCGCTGGAGGACAGCGAGGTGTGCGAAATCCCGTTCGGCAGTCTGCAGCAGCTGCTGGCCGACATGCCCACCCTGCTGCGCCATTTCCATCGCATGATGAGCCAGGAAATCACGCGCGAGCAAAGTGTCATGCTGTTGCTGGGGAATATGCAGGCCACCCAGCGCTTTGCCGCCTTCCTGGTCAACCTGTCCTCGCGCTACGAGGCGCGCGGCTATTCGCCGCACACCTTCCAGCTGCGCATGTCGCGCGAGGAAATCGGCAACTACCTGGGCTTGACCATAGAGAGCATCAGCCGTTTGCTGTCCAGGTTCAAGAAAGAGGGCTTGGTGCGGGTCAGCAACCGCGAGATCGAGCTGCTCAACCTGCCTACCCTCAAGGCCATCACGGCCGGCACCGAGACCTGCGCATAGAACCTGTTTCAAACCGAACATGGCGTCGTTGCAGCTCCTCGCCGTGCAGGCGCACTGTCTTCGCCGCCCCGGCCTTGGCCAGCGCCTGGCCCTGATTTTGAAACAGGTTCAAAACCTACTCCGCGTCGGCCCTTAGCGTCACCGAACGCTGCGCCGGCCACTGCCAGGCGCCGGCCAGGCGCCAGTCGCGCTGTTCTCCTTCCGCCAGCACCACCCAGCGGCTGCGCTCCAGCATGGGCAGCGCCACGTGGAAGGCGCCGTCCGCGTCGGGCTTGAGCATGAGGCGGATATCCTTTTCCGGCAGGGTCGCGTGCGACAGGTGCAGCAGCACGGCGGCCGGCCGGGTGGCCTGGCTGCGGCTGCTGATGCGCCCGCGCAGCTCGCTGGTCGAGGGATCGTATTCCACTTCCATGGCCAGTCCCAGGCCGGCTGCCGCGCGGTCGCGCCGCAGGTCCTGGTTGATGGCCTTGCCCTGCTTGTAGTAGTCGCCCACCACCAGCGCATCCTGGCCCTGGTAGGCCAGCCAGCCCGTGTAGCTGGCGGCCACGGCCACGATGAAGGGGCCGGCCATCAGCAGCCAGGGCCAGCGGTGGCGCCACCAGGGCGCAGGATTCGGACTCGGGATTGCGGCTTGCATCATCACTCCTTCAGCGCGGCACCATGAACACCGCATGTTCCTTCACATGCAGGGATGGATCGTCCACGGCGGTCAGTTCGATATCGATCTTGTTGGACCCCGGCTGGCCGGCGCCGTGCGCGGTGCGCAGGCGGATCGGATGGGCCAGGGTTTCGGTGGCGCCCACGGTCACGGTGTCGGCCGTCACCTGGGCCAGGGTGGGCACGCCGCTGACGCGGATGCGGTAGGTGTGGGCCTGCTCGCTGGTGTTCATGATCTGCAGCCTGTACACGTTCTCTATCATGCCGTCCTCGACTTCGCGGCCCAGGGTGCCGCGGTCGCGCAGCACGTCCAGCTTGAGCGGGGTGCGCAGCGCCAGCGTGGTGCCCACCGTGGCCACCAGGGCCAGCAGGATGCCGCCATAGATCAACACGCGCGGGCGCAGCAGGTGGGCGCGCAGCTGGGCCGCCGTGCCGCCGTCGTGCTCGGCCAGGGCGCGGTCGGTGCTGTAGCGTATCAGGCCGCGCGGCTGGGCGATCTTGTCCATCACGCTGTCGCAGGCGTCGACGCAGGCGGCGCAGCCTATGCATTCGTACTGCAGGCCGTTGCGGATGTCGATCCCGGTCGGGCACACCTGTACGCACATGGTGCAATCGATGCAGGAGCCGCCGTTGCCGTTGGCGGTTTTCGACAGCTTGCCGCGCGGTTCGCCACGGGCGGCGTCGTAGCTGATGATCAGGGTGTCCTGGTCGAACATCGAGCTCTGGAAGCGCGCGTAGGGGCACATGTACTTGCACACCTGCTCGCGCATCCAGCCCGCGTTGCCGTAGGTGGCGAAGCCGTAGAACAGCACCCAGAACCATTCCCAGGGACCGAAGTCCAGGGTCATGGCTTGCTGCGCCAGCTTGTGGATGGGGGTGAAGTAGCCAACAAAGGTGAAGCCGGTCCACAGCGCCAGCGCGCCCCAGGCCAGGTGCTTGGCGCTCTTGCGGGCATATTTGTTGAGCGAGGGCCCCTGCCGGTCCAGCGCCATGCGGGCGCTGCGCTTGCCTTCGATCTTGCGCTCTATCCAGAGGAAGATCTCGGTGTACACCGTCTGCGGGCAGGCAAACCCGCACCATACCCTGCCGGCGATGGCGGTGGCCATGAACAGCAGGTAGGCGCAGATGATGAGCAGGGCCGCCAGGTAGATGAAGTCCTGCGGCCACAGCACCAGTCCGAACAGGTAGAACTTGCGCGTGCCGAGGTCGAACAGCATGGCCTGGCGCTGGTTCCACATCAGCCAGGGCGTGCCGTAGAAGGCCAGCTGGGTGAGCCAGACGAACACCCAGCGCAGTCGCGCGTAGCGGCCGCTGACCTCGCGCGGGTAGATTTCCTCGCGCGCGGCGTACATGTGGATGACTTGCGGGGCGTTCATGGTCTTGCCTTCCTGCTGTTACTGCTGGGTGGTGGCCGGGGCGGCGGCCGGTGCGGCCGGTGCAACTGCCTTGGCCGGGTCGTTCGACAGGCTCCACACGTAGGCGGCCAGCACGTGCACCTTGCCATCACCCAGGAAGTCCTGGAAGGCGGGCATGGTGTTGTTGCGGCCCTTGCGGATGGTTTCCATGATGGTCTCGGCGCTGCCGCCATACAGCCAGATCTTGTCGGTCAGGTTGGGCGCGCCCAGGGCCTGGTTGCCATGCGCGTCGGCGCCATGGCAGGCCATGCAGGCGCCGAACTTGCCCTTGCCGAATACGGCCTTGATGGGATCGGCGGTCGAGCCCGACAGGCTGAGCACGTAGTTGGCCACGTTTTCCACGTCCTGGTCGGAACCCAGGGCGGCGGCCATGGACGGCATCACGCCGTTGCGGCCGTGCAGGATGGTGGTCTTGATGGTTTCCGGATCGCCGCCATACAGCCAGTCCTTGTCGGTCAGGTTGGGGAAGCCCTTGTTGCCGCGCGCATCAGAGCCGTGGCACTGCGCGCAATAGGTCAGAAACAGGCGTTCGCCCATGGCGTGGGCCTTGGGATCGGCTGCCACGGCGCGCAAGTCCTGCTTCTGGTACTGGGCGAACAGCGGGCCGTAGTCGGCCTCGGCCTGTTTCAGCTCGGCCTGGTACTGGCCCGAGGACTTCCAGCCCAGCTTGCCGGCGTAGTCGCCCAGGCCGGGGTACAGGAACAGATAGGCCAGGCCGAACACGATGGTGATGTAGAACAGCCACATCCACCAGCGCGGCATGGGGGTGTTCAGTTCCTTCAGGTCCTCGTCCCACACGTGGCCGGTGGTGCCGTCGCTGGGCTGGCCGGGAGCAAGCTTGGTCTTCGACTGGGTGTACAGCAGGATGGCGCAGCCGAACACGCCCAGCAGGGTCAGCACCAGGATGTAGATATTCCAGAAGCCGCTGGTGAAGTCAGACATGGCGGTCCTCCTCATCGTCGGCAAACGGCAGCTGGGCGGCGGTGGCCAGGTCGGCCTCGCGCCGCGTCCAGGTCCACCACAGGATGCCGGCGAACGTGATGAACGAGATCACCGTCATCACGCTGCTGGCCTGGTCAAACACATTCTCGATAGCCATCTCAGTTCCTCGCTTTGATCAGGGTGCCCAGGCCTTGCAGGTAGGCCACCAGGGCGTCTTCTTCCGTCTTGTCCTTGAGTTCGGCCGGGGCGGCCGCTATCTCGGCATCCGTGTAGGGATGGCCCAGGGTGCGCAGGGCGCGCATCTTGGGCGCGATCTCCTCCGGCTTGAGGCTGGTCTTGGCCAGCCACGGATAGGACGGCATGTTCGATTCCGGCACCACGTCGCGCGGGTTGTGCAGGTGGGTGCGGTGCCACTCGTCGGAGTAGCGGCCGCCCACGCGCGCCAGGTCGGGACCGGTGCGCTTGGAGCCCCACTGGAACGGGCGGTCGTAGACGAATTCGCCTGCCACCGAGTAGTGGCCATAGCGCTCGGTCTCGGCGCGGAACGGCCGTATCATCTGCGAGTGGCAGTTGTAGCAGCCCTCGCGGATGTAGATGTCGCGTCCCGCCAGGCGCAGCGGGCTGTAGGGCTTGAGGCCGGCCACCGGCTCGGTGGTCGACTTCTGGAAGAACAGCGGGATGATCTCGACCGCGCCGCCCACGCTGACCACCAGGGTCACCAGGGCGATCAGCAGCCAGGGGTTTTTCTCGATCCAGGCATGTGAAAACTTCATTGCTAGCTCCGTAGGTTCAGGCGTGTACCAGGGCCGGGATGGCGGCCGTGGCGGTCTCGCGGTTACGCAGGGTCATCCAGGCGTTGTAGCCCATCAGGCACATGCCGCTCAGGTACAGCAGGCCGCCGCCGAAGCGCACCACGTAGTAGGGATAGGTGGCCTTGACCGATTCCACGAAGGTGTAGGTCAGGGTGCCGTCCGGGTTCACGGCGCGCCACATCAGGCCCTGCATGACGCCGGCGATCCACATGGCGGCGATGTACAGCACGATGCCGATGGTGGCCACCCAGAAGTGCAGGTCGACCAGGCGCGAGCTGTACATGTCCTTGCGGCCGACCAGGCGCGGCAGCAGGTAGTAGATGGAACCCATGGTGATGAAGCCGACCCAGCCCAGGGCGCCACCGTGCACGTGGGCGATGCCCCAGTCGGTGTAGTGCGACAGCGAGTTGACGGTCTTGATCGACATCATCGGGCCCTCGAAAGTGGCCATGCCGTAGAACGACAGCGAGACGATCATGAACTTCAGGATCGGATCGGTGCGCAGCTTGTGCCAGGCGCCGGACAGGGTCATGATGCCGTTGATCATGCCGCCCCAGGACGGCGCCAGCAGGATCAGGGAGAACACCATGCCCAGCGACTGGGTCCAGTCGGGCAGCGCGGTGTAGTGCAGGTGGTGCGGGCCGGCCCACATGTAGGTGAAGATCAGGGCCCAGAAGTGCACGATGGACAAGCGGTAGGAATACACCGGGCGCTCGGCCTGTTTCGGGATGAAGTAGTACACCATGCCCAGGTAGCCGGCGGTCAGGATGAAGCCCACCGCGTTATGGCCGTACCACCACTGGATCATGGCGTCCTGCACGCCCGAATAGGCCGAGTAGGACTTGAAGGCGCTGACCGGCATGCTGGCGCCGTTCACCACGTGCAGCAGGGTCACGGCCAGGATGTAGCCGCCGAAGAACCAGTTGGCCACGTAGATGTGCTGCACCTTGCGCTTGATGATGGTGCCGAAGAACACGATGGCGTAGGCGATCCACACCACCGCGATCAGGATGGTGATGGGCCATTCCAGTTCCGCGTATTCCTTGCCGCGCGTGAGGCCCATGGGCAGGGTCACCACGGCCGACAGGATCACGGCCTGCCAGCCCCAGAAGGTGAAGGCGGCCAGCTTGTCGGAAAACAGCCGCACCTGGCAGGTGCGCTGCACCACGTAGTAGGAGGTGGCGAACAGGCCGCAGATGCCGAACGCGAAAATCACCGCGTTGGTGTGCAGCGGGCGCAAACGGCCATAGGTCAGCCAGGGTATGTCCAGGTTCAGCGCCGGCCAGGCCAGCTGGGCGGCGATGATCACGCCCACCAGCATCCCGACTATGCCCCAGACTACGGTCGCGATCGCGAATTGCTTCACGATCTTGTAGTTGTAGTGCGTTGCTTGATCCACTTGATGTTCTCCCTAGAACTCTTTGATGATGTACATCAAAGGTTACGGGTTTGAACCTCAAAAAACTTTGATATGGATCAAAACAGGTAGAACAGGTATTGAACAAATCAGGGTTTGTCGTCGTCCTGCAGCACGCGCAGCGCGGGGCCTTCCAGGTCCTCGAACTGGCCGCCGTCGGAGGCTTTAAAAAAAAGCCAGATTGCGCCAAACACCAGCAGCACGCTGAGCGGCACCAGCAAATACAGGGCTTCCATGTGTGATCCTTATCGCCGCAGGCGCAGCGCGTTGAGCACCACGACGGCGGAACTGAGCGCCATGCCGACCCCGGACCACCACGGGTTCAGATAGCCCATGGCGGCGGCCGGGATGGCGGCGAGGTTGTAGACGGTGGCCCAGGCCAGGTTCTGGCGTATCACGCGCATGGTGGCGCGCGCTGCCTGCGAGGCGTCGGCCAGCGAGCCTATGCGGCCGGACAGCAGCACCGCGTCGGCATGGGCTTGGGCCAGTGCGGCGCCGCTGCCCATGGCGAAGGACACATCGGCTGCGCTCAGCACGGCGGCGTCGTTGATGCCGTCGCCGGCCATCGCCACCACCGCGCCTTGTGCCTGCAGGGCGCGCACGTAGTCCAGCTTGTGCTGCGGCAGGTTGCCGCCGCTGGCGTGCAGGATGCCCAGCTGCGCGGCCAGGCGCCTGGTCAGCTGGTCATCGTCGCCGCTCAGCAGCACCACGGTTTTTCCCAGCGCGTGGAAGTGGTCCACGGTAGCCTGGGCGTCGGCGCGCAGGGTGTCGCGCAGCAGCAGGCGCGCCAGCCAGCGGTCCTGCATGCCAAGGTAGATGATGGTGGCGTCGGCGTCTTCCAGGCGGTGCATCACCGGCGGCGCGCTGCCCGCCAGTTCCGCCACGTAAGCGGCGCTGCCCAGGCGGTAGCGCTGGCCGTCCAGCGTGCCTTCCAGGCCCTTGCCAGGAATTTCCTGCAGCGCGCTGGCGTGCAGTCCCGCCGCCTGCGCGCGTGGTGTCGTTGCATCCGCGAGTGTTTGCGCCCGCGGCTGGGCGGCGCCGACCATGCTGCCCGCGCCGGGGTTGCCGCCTGCGCCTAAGCTGCCGGCTGCGCCGGGGATGGCGCCGGCCGTAATGGCGCGCGCCAGCGGGTGGGCGCTGCCGGCTTCCAGCGCTGCGGCTACTGCCAGCCAGCGGGCCGGGTCGCCGCCGTCCAGCGCGGCTATGCTGTGCAGCGCGGGGCGGCCTTCGGTCAGGGTGCCGGTCTTGTCGAACACCACGTGGGTGGCGCGCTGCAGGGTTTCCAGCGCGTGCGGCGCCACCACCAGCACGCCGCGGCGCAGCAGGCGGTCGATGCTGGCGGCCAGCGCGCTGGGCGTGGCCAGCGACAGCGCGCAGGGGCAGGACACCACCAGCACCGCGATGGCGATATGCCACGCACGCGCCGGCTGGTGGCCATCGTGCCAGTACCACCAGGCGAAGCTGGCGCCGGCGAACAGCAGCAGCGCCGCCACGAAATACGCCGCCACCCGGTCGGCCCACTGCGCGATACCGGGCTTGCCCTGGCCGGCGCGGTCGATCAGGCGCACCAGGTCGGCCAGGGTGGAGTCGCCGGCGCTGCGTGTCACGCGCGCCAGCACTGCATCGGCGCACACGATGGCGCCGCCGGGCAGGGCGTCGCCGGTGGCGCGCGGCTGCGGCGCGCTCTCGCCGGTCAGCAGCGACAGGTCGAGCGCGGTGGCCCCATCCAGCACCACGCTGTCGGCCGGCACCGCTTCGCCCGGCTTGACCAGGATGACGTCGCCGGCGGCCAGGGCGGCGGCCGGCACCAGTTCGCTGTCGCGCCGTTCCGGATAAGCGGCCACTTTGTGGGCCGAGGCGGGCAGCGCGTGCTGCAGCCGCTCCATGGCGCCGGCCGCCTTGCGCCGCGCCAGCAGTTCCAGGTAGCGGCTGCACAGCAGCAGGAACACGAACATGGTGACGGAATCGAAATACACCTCGCCCTCGCCGCGCCAGGTGGCGATCACGCTGGCGCCGAAGGCGGCCGCGATGCCCAGCGCCACCGGCACGTCCATGCCGAGCGTGCGTGTCCGCAGGCTGGCCAGGGCGCCGCGCCAGAACGGCAGCGCCGAGTAGCAGATCGTGGGCAGCGTCAGCAGCAGGCTGGCCCAGCGCATCAGGCCCGCCATGGACTCGTCCAGGGTGCCGTCGCCGTCCGACAGGTAGGCCGGGGCCACGTACATCATCACCTGCATCATGGACAGCCCGGCCACGAACAGCTGGCGGCCCAGGGTACGCGCAGCGCGCCGCAGCTGTTCGCCATGGCGCAGGGCGTCGTAGGGATAGGCGGCGTAGCCGATGGCGTGCAGGGCGGCCAGGATGTCGCCCGGCTGGCAGGCGTCGGCGCGCCAGCGCACGTACAGGCGCTCGGTGGCGACGTTGAGCTGGGCGCTGGCCACGCCGGGCAGGCGCGCCAGGCGCTGCTCGATCAGCCACACGCAGGCGGCGCAGCGTATGCCTTCGACCGCGAAGGTGGTCTCCCGGCTGTCGGCGTCGAGTGCGAAGCGCGGGTCGTCATTGCTGTACAGGCGCAGTTCGGGCGGCACCAGGTCGGCGCCGTCGGCCTGCTGGGCATAGCCGCTGCGCTCGCGGTAGTAGTGTTCCTGGCCCAGGTCGACAATGGTCTGCGCCACGGCGGCGCAGCCAGGGCAGCACATCGCGCGTTCCCTGCCGTCTATGCGCACGCGCCAGCTGGCGCTGGCCGGCAGCGGCAGGCCGCAGTGGTAGCAGCCGGCGGCGCCGGCATCGCTGGCGCCGGACGCCGGTGTGGATCTGGCCTGGCCGCCGCCCGCCGCGACCGGAGCTGCACTGGCGCCGTAGGCCATGGCGGCCCCACCCTGGCCCTCGTCGGCCGTGACCGGCGTGATGCTGCGCGTGGCCGCGTTCATGGATGCGCGGTCAGGCACAGGCTGTCCAGCCAGCCCAGGGACAGGCCGTGGGCGGCGCGCGCCAGGCCCAGCAAGCCGAAGGACAGCACCAGCAAGCCGCTGGCAATGCGCACGCGCGGGCGCTGCAGCGCGGCGCGCACGCGGGCGCCGGCCAATCCCAGCGCGCCCAGCATGGGCAAGGTGCCCAGGCCGAAGGCCAGCATCACCGCCGCGCCGCTGGCGGCCGAGCCGCTCAGCATGGCGGTCAGCAGCACGCTGTACACCATCCCGCACGGCACCCAGCCCCACAGCGCGCCCAGCGCATAGGCCTTCAGCGGCCGGTCCACCGGCATCACGCTGCGCATCATGGGGGCGATGGCCGACTGTGCACGGCGCCACAGCAGCTGGCCGCCCGCCTCCAGCTGCGCCAGCCCGCGCCAGGCATCCATCAGGTACAGGCCCAGCGCCACCAGCATCAGGTTGGCCATCCAGTAGAAGCCCAGCTGCCAGCCGGCCAGCTTGACCAGCGCCTGCGCGCCGTTGGCCAGGCCGCCCGCCAGGGCGCCGGCCAGCATGTAGCTGCTCAGCCGTCCGCCGTTGTAGGCCAGCACGCGCAGTGCGCTGTCGGCCGCGTGGGTGCGCGCGATGCGGATCACGGGCCGGGCCGGCGCCGTGGCCGACAGCGCGCCCACGATACCGCCGCACATGCCCACGCAATGCACGCTCCCGGCCAGGCCGACCAGGAACACCGGCAGCAGCTGCAAGCCATTCATGATGTCAGATGGTCTTGGAGTAGCGCAGCGGCTGCGCCACAGGCTGGGCGCGCGCGGCGGCCAGGTGGCGGTCGAAGACCATGCAGATATTGCGTATCAGCAGGCGGCCCTTGGGCGTGACGCTGATCCATTCATCGTCGAGGGTCAGCAGGCCGTCTTCTTCCAGCGCCTGCAGTTGCCGCAGTTCGGCGGCGAAGTAGTCGCGGAAGCGGACCGGATAGGCCATCTCGATCGAGGCGATGGACAGCTCGAAATTGCACATCAGCTTCTGGATGATGATACGGCGCAGCAGGTCGTCGGTATCGAGCTTGATGCCGCGCGTGATCGGCAGCTGGCCTTCGTCCAGGCGCTGGTAGTAGGCCTCCAGGGTTTTTTCGTTCTGGCAGTAGGTGGCGCCCACCGCGCTGATGGCCGACACGCCGCACGAGATCAGGTCGGCCTCGGCACGGGTGGAATAGCCCTGGAAGTTGCGTTGCAGCCGGCCCTGGCGCTGGGCCACTGCCAGCTCGTCGTCCGGCTTGGCGAAATGGTCCATGCCGATGTAGACATAGCCGGCTTCGCCCAGGCGCCGTATGCACAGGCCCAGCATGTCCAGCTTGACGTCGGGAGCCGGCAGCTCGTCCTCGCTGATGCGGCGCTGCGGCTTGAAGATGTGCGGCAGGTGGGCATAGTTGTACAGGGCGATGCGGTCCGGGCTGGCCTTGATCACCTTGTCCAGGGTCTGTTCCATGGTGATCATGCTCTGCTTGGGCAGGCCGTAGATCAGGTCGATGCTGATGGAGCGGAAGCCGGCGTCGCGCGCGGCCTGCATCACGGCCACTGTTTCCGCTTCGGGCTGGATGCGGTTGACGGCTTTCTGCACCTCGGGATCGAAGTCCTGCACCCCCAGGCTGATGCGGTTGAAGCCCTGCGCGCGCAGCGAATGCACGCGCTCCACGCTGACCGTGCGCGGGTCGATCTCGATCGAATATTCGCCCTCGCTGTCGGGGGCGAAGCTGAAGTGGCTGTGCAGGAAGGCCATCAGCTCGCCCATCTGGCGGTCGCTCAGGTAGGTCGGGGTGCCGCCGCCGAAGTGCAGCTGCTCGATCTGGTTCATGCCCGAGAACAGGCCGGCTTGCATGGCGATCTCGCGCTTGAGGTAGCTCAGGTAGGTGGCCGCCTTGCTGCGGTCCTTGGTGACGATCTTGTTGCAGCCGCAGTAGTAGCACACCGTGTCGCAGAACGGGATGTGGATGTACAGCGAAGCGGGCCGGCGCGCCGGGCGCATGCGCAGCGCGGCCACCGCTTCCAGGTAGTTGGCGTAGCCGAATCCGGGCTGGAAGCGGTCGGCCGTCGGATAGGAAGTGTAGCGCGGACCTGATTGCGACAGTTTGGTGATCAGGGCGGCGTCGAACTGGACGGCTGGGAAAGCAGCGCCGTTGCTGCTGTGGGTGCTGGGCATGATGGTTCAGTCTGTGATGCGCGCTCTGGAATGCGCTGTCTTGATGCGGGAACGGGAAGGCGGCGCGCCGCCTCCCGTGCTGGGCCGGGTCAGGCCGCCAGGCGGCGCTGCTGCGCCGGACGGGCCGGGCGTGGCGGCTGTGGCTGCTGCGGACGGCGCGGCGTGGCTACCTTGCCGAACTTGAACAGGCTGACCGCTTGCGTCAGGCCGTTGGCCTCCAGCGCCAGGCTGTTGGCGGCGGCCGCCGCTTCCTCGACCAGGGCGGCGTTCTGCTGCGTCACCTGGTCCATGTGGGCGATGGCCGAATTGACCTGGTCCACGCCTATGCTTTGTTCGCGCGAGGCGACCGAGATCTCGTGCATGATGGCGGTCACCTGCTGGACCGATTCCACCACCTGTTTCATGGTGTCGCCGGCGCGGTGCACCTGGTTCATGCCGGCGCTGACCTTGCCGACCGAGACGTCGATCAGGTTCTTGATGTCCTTGGCGGCGGTGGCGCTGCGCTGGGCCAGGTTGCGCACCTCGCCGGCCACCACGGCGAAACCGCGGCCCTGTTCACCGGCGCGGGCCGCTTCCACGGCCGCGTTCAGGGCCAGGATATTGGTCTGGAAGGCGATGCCCTCGATCAGGCCGATGATGTCCACGATCTTGCGCGAGGAATTGTTGATGTCGTCCATGGTGGCGATCACCTCGGCCACGATCTGGCCGCCTTCCACCGCCACCTTGGAGGCGTTCACGGCCAGGTCGTTGGCCTGGGCCGAGTTGTCGGCGTTCTGCTTCACGGTGGACGAGAATTGCTCCACGCTGGAGGCGGTTTCCTCCAGGCTGGCGGCCTGCGATTCGGTACGGCCGGACAGGTCGTTGTTACCGGCCGCGATCTGGCGAGTGGCCACCGCCATGGTTTCGACGTTGACGCGCACGTCGCGGATGGTGGCGATCAGGTTGTTGTTCATCTGCTGCAGGGCGCGCATCAACTGGCCCACCTCGTCGGTGGCCTCGGTCTCGAAGCTGCCCGACAGATCACCGGCCGCGATCGAGCGTGCGCCTTGCAGGGCGCGTTCCAGCGGCTGCAGCACGCCGGTGCGCAGGGTCCACCACAGGAACACATTGATCAGCAGGCCGATGAAGGTGGCGCCGAAGATGGCGTAGCTGGTGGCGGTGATGGGGCCTTCATGGCCGGTCAGGGCGGCAATGCAGACAATGGTCTGCAGCACATTGACCACGCTGGTGGCCAGCCAGATGCGCATGGCCAGCGACACATGGCTGAGGCGCGCCAGCAGGCTGCCGGCGCCGGGGCGGATGATCTGGCCGTTCTTGATGCGGATGCCGTGCGCGCCGCCTTCGCGGATGGCGCGGTAGGCTTGTTCGGCGCGTTCGATCTGGTGGCGTTCGGGCCGGGTGCGCACCGACATGTAGCCCACCGTGCGGCCGGCCTCGCGGATCGGGGTGACGTTGGCCTTGACCCAGTAGTAGTCGCCGTTCTTGCAGCGGTTCTTGACGATGCCGGTCCATGGCGTGCCGGACTTGATCGAGGACCACAGGTCGGCGAAGGCTTCCGGCGGCATGTCCGGATGGCGCACGATGTTCTGCGGCGCTCCCAGCAGCTCCTGCTCCGTAAAGCCGCTGATCTGGGTGAAATAGGGATTGACGTAGCTGATGTTGCCGTCCAGGTCGGTCTTGGACACGATGGCCTGGTCGTCCAGTACCTCGATTTCGCGATTTGTTACCGGCTGATTATTGCGCATATTGGGGCTCCACTACTAGAGGTTCTATTGCTGTATCGCAAGAGAGTGTACTCAGTGTAAGGAGTCAGCCGGGCAAATTTATTGATATAGATCAAAATACCCCGCATTGGAACTGCTAAAGCCGGCCCCCTCCGGCGCACTCTCGCCTATTGTTTCACCACCTTCCACAACTTCGTTACCACAGTTACAACAGCCAGCACGATGCCGCCGGCAATCACACCAGCTACTGCGTCGAGCACGGACGGAACCACGGCGCCCAGCAGCGGGCCGGCGACAGGTACGGCCGCCGCCGCTTCCATGGCGTGATGCACCACCTCGTGGGCGCCGGGCAGGCCGTGGGTCAGGATGCCGCCGCCGACCATGAACATGGCCACCGTGCCCACCACCGACAGCAGCTTCATCAGCCTGGGCGCTGCCGCCAGCAGCAGCCGGCCCACGGCCTGCACGGCGGCGCCGCCGCGCTTGCTCAGGTACAGCCCGGCGTCGTCCATCTTGACGATGCCGGCCACGATGCCATACACGCCCACCGTCATCAGCACGGCAATGCCTGCCACCACCGCCACCTGCTGGCCGAAGGCGGCTTCCGCCACCGTGCCGAGGGCGATCACGATGATTTCCGCGGACAGGATGAAGTCGGTGCGGATGGCGCCCTTGATCTTGTCTTTTTCCAGCGCCACCAGGTCGACCTCCGGGCTGGCCAGCGCGGCCGCCAGTTCTTCCTCATGGGCGTGGTCGTCCTTGCCGTGCACCAGGCCGTGGAACACTTTCTCGAAGCCTTCGAAGCACAGGTAGGCGCCGCCCACCATCAGCAGCGGCGTGATGGCCCAGGGCGCCAAGGCGCTGATGGCCAATGCCGCCGGGACCAGGATGGCCTTGTTACGGAGCGAACCGACCGCCACAGCCCACACCACCGGCAGCTCGCGCTCGGCGCGCACGCCGGCCACCTGCTGGGCGTTCAGGGCCAGGTCGTCACCCAGCACGCCGGCCGTCTTCTTGGCCGCCATCTTGCTCATCAGGGCGACGTCATCCAGGATGGTGGCGATGTCGTCGATCAGGGCCAGCAGATTGGTACCGGCCATCAGCAATACTCCGGGCGTAAGGTCATGGTGCAAGAAGGAAAAAGTTAGGGATAAGCTATCTTACCCCAAGCACCGCCGCGATCGCGCAGGCGCGCCGGCAGGCGGGCTACAATAGTGATCCGACGCAACAGCCAACTAGGAATCAGCATGAGCTTCGCCACCTGGATCACCTTTGTCATCGCCGCCAGCATCATTGCCGTCTCGCCCGGTTCGGGCGCCGTGCTGTCCATGTCGCACGGGCTGTCATATGGGGTGAAAAAAGCCAGCACCACCATCCTCGGCCTGCAGGCCGGCCTGCTGCTGGTGCTGTTCATTGCCGGGGCCGGGGTCGGATCGCTGCTGATGGCGTCCGAGATCGCCTTCAACATCGTCAAAACGGTGGGCGCGCTGTACCTGATCTACCTGGGCCTGTCCCAGTGGCGCGCCAAAGTGCACGTCAATCACGAGCAGCGCCACGCCGAGCTGGCCGTACCCTCGCTGCGGCGCCGCTTCCTGACCGGCTTCCTGACCAACGCCACCAATCCCAAGGGCATCATCTTCATGGTGGCGGTGCTGCCCCAGTTCATCACCAAGGGCAGCCCCGTGCTGCCGCAACTGCTGATCCTGGCCGTGACCATGTGCACCATCGACCTGATCGTCATGCACAGCTACGCCTTCCTGGCCTCGTCCATGCAGCGCTACTTCCGCGACGCGCGCGCCGTCAGGAAGCAGAACCGCTTCTTTGGCGGCCTGCTGATGGCGGTCGGCGCGGCGCTGTTCTTTGTCAAGCGCGGCGCCAACGCCGCGACCTGACAACATGGACGAGATGACAAATTGCAATGATTTGTAACCGCTGTCGTCGGAAACGACCGTGCGGCGTTAAATGCTACACGGCCGCAGGGATGCGGCTGCCATATAAAAAAACAGGGGAGGAGCGCAGCCATGGGCCGCACGATCGCAGGGATGACTGTATTGCTGGCGGCCTTGGCCGTCTCTCAGGCGTGGGCGCAGGATGAGCCGCCCGCCGTGGTGGGCCGCATCTCGGCCGTGGAGGGCCGGGTCACCCTGGATGGCGACGGCGATCCCGACGGTCCGCTGCTGAACTGGCCGGTGACCACTTCCAACCACATCAGCACCGCCGTGGGCAGCCGCGCCGAATTCCGGGTCGGCTCCACCGCCGTGCGCCTGGATGGCGACACGGACCTGGAAATCACCCAGCTGGACGAGGACTACCTGCGCCTGCGCCTGAACTATGGCAGCGCCATCGTGCGCATCAAGAATCCCGATTTCCTGCGTGGCTTCGAACTCTCCACGCCGCAGGCGCGCGTCACCCTGCTGCAGCCGGGCGTGGTGCGCATCGACGCCGACCGCATTCCGGACACCAGCCAGGTCAGCGTGCAGTCGGGCGCCGCCCGCGTCGATGGCGCCGGTTCCTCGCTGACCGTGAACGCCGGCCGCCGGGTCGACATCACCCCCGAGGACGTGCGCACCGGCCTGGCCACCCGCGACGGCTTCGACAGCTGGGCCGCCGTGCGCGACCAGCGCGACGACGCGGCCGTGGCCACCCGCTACATCCCGGCCGAGGTCACCGGCTACGAAACCCTGGATGAGTACGGCACCTGGCAGGACAGCCAGGAATACGGCACCCTGTGGATACCGCGCAATGTGGCGTCCGACTGGGCGCCCTACCGCGACGGCCGCTGGATCTGGCTGGCCCCGTGGGGCTGGACCTGGATCGACAACGCGCCCTGGGGTTATGCGCCCTCGCACTATGGCCGCTGGGTGCAGGTCAACAGCCGCTGGTGCTGGGCCCCGGGCCGCGTGGTCGGACGCCCGGTGTGGGCGCCGGCGCTGGTGGGCTGGGTCGGCGGCGACCATCTGCGCGTGAATCACGGCGGCCGTCCGGGCCCGGGCCTGGGCTGGTTCCCGTTGTCGCCGCGCGAGCGCTATGTGCCGCCCTACAAGGTCTCGGTGGACCGCGAACGGCGCCTGACCTGGACCCACAACGGCAAGCCGCTGCCCCTGCGCGAGGAGCGCCGCGACCGCGGCTACCGCGACGGCGTCACCGTGTTGCCGCGCGAGCAGTTCGACAATCACCGCTACGTGCCGGTGGGGCGCAATACGCCGCGTGTGACGGTCTCCCCTACCGAGCTGGCGAATGCGCCGCTGGTGAGGCCGCCCGCGCCCCAGGTGCCGCCGGGCCGGGGCGACTGGCGCGACCGTAATGGCCGTCCCAATGCCGGCCAGGGCGTGGTGCAGACGCAGAATCCGGCCCAGGCCAACCCCCAGCAGCAGCCGGGCCGTCCGGGGCAGAATACGCTGTCCACGGAACGCGGCGACAACCGCGGCCAGATGTTCGAGGACAATGGCCGCCGCCGCTTCAGCACCCGCGAGCAGGAACAGAACGAGCGCGCCCAGGCCCAGCGGGAACAGGCCCTGCGTGGCCAGGCGCAGCGCGAGCAGGGGCAGCGCACCCAGACCCAGCTGGAACAGACGCAGCGGGAGCAACTGCAGCGTGAGCAAGGCCAGCGCGAGCAGGCACAACGTGACCAAGCACAGCGCGATCAGGCGCAGCGTGAACAAGGGCAGCGTGAGCAATGGCAACGCGACCAGGCGCAGCGTGAGCAAGGCCAACGCGAACGCTTCCAGCGGGAGCAGGCCCAGCGCGAACAAGGGCAGCGGGAGCAGGCGCAACGCGAACAAGCGCAACGCGAGCAGGGCCAGCGCGAACAAGCGCAGCGTGAGCAATCCCAACGTGAGCAGGGTCAGCGCGAGCAGGCGCAACGCGAACAGCAACAGCGCGAGCAGCAGATGCGCGCGCAGCGGGAACAAGGCCAGCGTGAACAGGCCATGCGCGAGCAGCAGATGCAGCAAGCCCAGCGGGAACAGGCCCAGCGCGAGCAGCAAATGCGCGCCCAGCAAGCCCAGCAGGCTCAACAAGCCCAACGCGAACAGGCGCAGCGCCAGCAACAGCAACAACAGCCGCGCGAGCAACCCCGCAACAATAACAACGACAACCGCAAGGACCCCAACGACAAGCGCCGCGAGCAGGAGCGCTGAGCGTCCTGATGGCAGGTGCGCGTGATGCGCACCGTGCCGTCCTGCGCATCGCCGCGCTCGGGCAGGCAGTAATCGGGTACGCCCATCCCGCCCGAGGCAGTGCTCCCCGGCGCTACTCTATCGCTGTTCCGCCTTGAGCCGCAGCCGCGCGCGCCATTCTCCCAGCGCCGACAGGGCGCCCTGGAATTCACGTTCGATCAGGTCGGCCTCGGCGGCCGTCACCTTGCCGTCCATGAGCGCGCTGGACACCGCCTCCGCCACCGCTCCCACCTGGCTCATCACCTTGCACACGGTTTGCGACAGGTCGTCCTCGCCGATGGTTTCCGGCGTGGGGACGATGAAGGCCGCCATGCCGTGCCGCACCAGCAGGGCATGCAGCGGCAGGTGCGCTTCCGCCACCCCGGCCCGGTGGCACAAATCGACGATGGCCGAAACTTCCTCGAACGATGGATAGTGCGACGCTATGGTGGGCGCCAGCTTGTTGCGCAGCACGTTGGGGGAAATGCCCATGGTCTGCGCCAGCGCCTCGATTCCTCCCGGATAAGCACGCGCCACCTTATACAAGGCGTCGTGTTGATTCATGTCTAAGTATTTGCGTGTCATGGTGAAGCTGGCCTTTTATTACCGATGCAACGGTCCGCACTGGACGCTATGCTGACTTTCATTCAACTCATGGCGAAAAGACATCATGAAGTTATACACGGTACTGACGCTTTGCCTGCTGCTGTCGCTGGACGGCGCTGCCCTGGCGGTAGCGCGTCCAGCCTCCCATTCTGGCACATCGTCGTCGTACAAGAGCGGATTTTCTTCGCAAAAGAGCAACTCCGCCAGCCGTGCGCCGTCCACGCCGCGCAGCAGTCCGGGCGCCTTCGGACGCGGCGCCACGCCGCCGCCAGCGCCGCCGCCCGCCTCGCGTGGCAAGTCGGCTCTGTCGCGCGACATGGAGCAAAGCGCGGCCCAGGACAACGCGCGCCGCACGCTGGAGCAGCGCCGCGCCGAGGCCAATCCGCCGCGCCCGCTGCCGCCGCTGAACGACACCCTGGCCACGCCGCGCCAGCCGCAGCCGGCGCAGCCCCAGCCGGCTTACGGCCAGCAGCGCGCTTATCCGCAGCCGGGCTACTACCCGGCCCCGGCGCCGCAGCAGAACAACGGCCTGATGTACGGCTTGATGGGCTTCATGCTGGGCCGTTCGATGTCGCAGCCGGCCCATGCCCAGCCGCCGCAGCCGCAGTCCACCGGCGCCAGCCAGCCTGCCGCGCCGCAGGGCGAGAGCGGCAGCGGTACGGTCGGCAGCACGGTGGATGGCATGCCGTCCCTGCAGGCGGCCCAGGCGGCCCAGGCGCCGGTGGCGCAGCAGCCGCACTCCTCGCTGGGCGCCAGCGTGCTGCGTACCTTCCTCTGGCTGGTGCTGCTGAGCCTGGTCGCTTGGCTGCTGTACTACAGCGTGCGCAAATACCGCCGTCTCAGGGGCGGGCTTGCGGCAAGTGGGCGGAATTATTCTTTCGAAAGGAATTGAGATGGCCTGGACCGATGCAATCAATTACTTGCGCGCCGGCACCGCCAGGCGTGGACTGGTGGAGCAAGGCCCTGCCGACGCCGGCCTGCCGCTGGGCGCGCGCATCGGCAGCGTGGTCACGGTGCAGCAGTCGCCGCTGATACGGGCGGCCGGCGCCGGTTCGCTGCTGCGCCTGCCGGAAGCCCCGGATGGCCGCATCCTGGCCGTGTCCCAGCTCAAGCTGCGCCAGGCGGGCGGCTTGTACCGCTACTACCTGGCCACTGGCGACGCCGACGCCCGCGAACGCTTCCTGCAGGTGTACCAGAGCCCGCAGGGCGAGGTGGCCGAGATCCTGTACTGCACCCAGCTGGCCCGGGTGATACCGGAAACCCGCGAGGACCAGGAAGCCTACACGGGCGAAGCCGGCTACGGCCTGGGTGACCGCAGCTACACCCTGTGGCGCAACCAGCTGGGCGACTATGGCCTGGATGAAGCCGGCCTGGACCTGGTGTTCGGCGCCGAAGAAGGCCTGGAATACTGGCGCGACGCCGGCGACCCGCAGGCCGTGTTCGTGCCGCCCTACACCGGCAGCGAAACCCGGCTGGACGACGCCGACGGCCGCAACGGCTTGCGCCAGGAAATGTTTTTCACGCCCTATGCCCGCGAACTGCGGGGCGGCGGCAAGGAATATCTGCTGATCACGACCGAGATATTGAACAGCGTGAACGGCGATACATCGAAACGCGGTATCCATGTGGACTTCGTGATTGGGATACCAATAGAGCAGGAACGGATCACTGTTCAGTAAGTGGTCCGGGTAGTTCAACTTTTAACCGAAAGGAAGCTGACATGAGCAACACGAATGGCTGGGGTTTGACCGCGCGCCTGATCTCGAAACACTTTGGCGCGCTGGGGGACAAGGTGTCCGAAGCGATCGCCAACTTCGATCCGGAAACGGCCACCGAGGCCGACCGCGACCGCCTGGCCGATAACCTGCGCCAGGCCGCGCAAAAGCTGGCCGCCGCCCGCGCTTCCTTCGCCAAGGAGCAGGACGACGTGGTCAAGCTGCGCCAGCTGATCGCCACCGACGAGCAGGCTGCCGGCACCCTGGCCGAGCGCCTGGCGGCCGGCAAGATCTCGGAAGCGACCGTGACCCTGTTCTGCGACGAGCTGGAAGCCAACAAGGCGCGCATGCCGCAGGAGGAACAGGAGCAGGCCGACGCCAAACAGTATATGGACGAGCTGCAATCCATCGTCGATACCCTGTCCAAACAGCTGAGCGAGTTCGACGCCGCCGCCAAAAAGGCCATGCAAGCCCTGGCCAGCGCCAAGGCCCAGCAGGACTTGCAGCGGCTGCGGGTGGAGCGCCAGGCCGAGCTGTCGGGCTTGTCCGGGCTGCGCGGCAATTCCAGCGCCCTGAATGCGCTGACGCGCCGCGCCCAGGCCATCAGCAACGACGCCGCCGGCCTGCGCATTGTCGCCGACATCGGCCAGCGTCCGCAGGACCAGGCGGCCGAGATAGACGCCATCCGCCGCTCGGTACAGAGCGGTACCGGCGGCGAGTCGGCCCTGGCGCGCCTGCAGCGCCTGTCCTGCCAGCCGGCGCCGGACACGGCTGCCCTTTCGTATAGCAAGTCCTGACCTCCGCTACAATAGAACCTGGCGGCGCTGCGTTGGCGCCGCCGGTTTCTTTTTGATTGGAATGATTATGGCCGCTACCCCACCCGCAGAGTCCCTCATCGAGTATCCGAGCGATTTCCCGATCAAGGTGATGGGAGCCACCCATGAGGAATTCGCCGGCACCATCCACCAGGTGGTGCTCAAGCATGATCCGGAATTCCACGAAGGCCGCATGGAAGTGCGCCCGTCCGGCAAGGGCAATTACATCAGCCTGACCGTGACCGTGCGCGCTACCAGCCGCGAGCAGCTGGACGCCCTGTACACCGAGCTGTCCGGCCATCCCATGGTCAAGATCGTGCTGTAAAGCGCGCGATTTCCTCCAGCAGCCAGTCGCGGAAGGCCAGCACTTGTGGCTTGCCCGCCGCGCCGGGCGGGCTGACCAGGTAGTACTCGTCCGGACAGGGCGCGGCAATATCGAACAGCCGCACCAGCTGGCCGGACGCGATTTCCTGCAGCGCCACCACATGGCGCACCAGGGCCACGCCGTTGCCGTCCACGGCCGAGCGTATCAGCATCGACAAATCCTCGAACATCACCCCGCCCGTGGGTTCGGCCAGGTCCACGCCAGCCGCGTGCAACCATGGCGACCACGGCTCTATCGAGCGCAGCAGGGTGGCCGATTTCAAGTCCTCCGGGGTGGCTGGCAGCCGTCCGCCGCGATAGTGAGGACTCACCACCGGATAATAGACATCGCCCATCAGACGCTGCACCGCCATGCCCGGATAGTGGCCGCGGCCGAAGCGCAGGCCGACGTCCACGCCCTCGCGCGCCAGGTCCTGCAGGGCGCCGCTCGATTGCAGCACCACTTCGATATCGGGATGCCGCTCGATGAAGCCGCCCAGGCGGGGCGCCAGCCAGCGCGCCGCGAACGAGGGGATGGAGGTGACGGTCAATCGCCGCGCTGAGCGGTCAGGGCGCAGGGCGTCGGCCGCCAGGCCGATCTCGGCAAAGGCCTTGCCCAGGAATTGGGCGAACTTGAGCGCGTCCGGCGTCACTTTCACGTTACGGCCCTGGCGTGTGAACAGCGGCCGGCCCAGGTCTTCCTCCAGCGCGCGTACCTGGTGGCTGATGGCGCCGTGGGTCAGGTGCAATTCCTCGGCCGCGCGCGAGAAATTCTCGTGGCGGGCCGCCGCCTCGAAGGCGCGCAGGGCGGCGAAGTTGGGTGGTCGCATGATCTGTGAATAAAATTAACAGGAATCGCAAAAATATATCGTTATGAGGCTGTGTACGCAAGAATTACCATGTGAATCAATTTAAACAAGGAGCCATGATGAGTCTTGCCCTCTATGTAGACAGCCTGTATGCCAGTCCCTGGGCCATGTCGGTATTTGTCGCCCTCAACGAGAAAGGCCTGCCTTTCACCCTGCACACGGTGGACCTGGAAAGCGGCGCCAACCTGCTGCCGGCCTACCGCGACCTGGCGCTGACCATGCGGGTGCCGGCCCTGGTGCATGGCGATTTCGTGCTGACCGAGTCCACCGCCATCTGCGAATACCTGGACGAGCAATTCCCGGCCCTCGACTATCCATTGCTGTATCCCGCCGACCGCCGCAGCCGCGCCCGCGCGCGCCAGATGCAATCCTGGCTGCGCAGCGACCTGGCCGCGCTGCGGGCCGAGCGCGATACCGAGACCGTCTTCTTCGGCAAGCCCTGCCAGCCGCTGACGGAAGCAGGCCAGGCGGCGGCCGCGCGCCTGCTGCAGGCGGCCGAACGCTTGCTGGAAGGGGATCACCTGTTCGGCGCCTGGAGCATCGCCGACCTCGACCTGGCCATCATGCTGAACCGCCTGATCCTGAATGGCGACGCCGTCCCGCAGCGCCTGCGGGACTACGCCGCCGGCCAATGGTCGCGCCCCCCGGTACAGCGCTGGCTGGCCTTCCACCAGCCGGCTTGATATGGATCAGAACCGTCGAAAATAACTCGACGGCTCAGTTTGACAGACCGCGACACAGGGGCAGATCATGGCTCCATGAACAGCCCCGAAGACAAAAACTACTTGAAGGACTACGTGGACGCCCGCATTGAGGCGTCGGATGCGCGCTCGGACACGCAGTTCGCCATACTCCGCGAAGACATCACTACCCGGTTCAGCGCGTTGCAGATGGAGATGAACAGGCGCTTTGACGCCTTGCACGAGGAAATGAACAAGCGCTTTGCGGTTGTGGATGAGCGCCTTGCCGCCCTGCGCGAGGAAATGATAGAGCGCTTTGCCGCCCTGCGCGAGGAAATGATAGAGCGCTTTGCCGCCCTGCGCGAGGAAATGATCCAGCGCTTTGCCGCCTTGCGCGAGGAAATGATCGAGCGCTTTGCCGACTTGCGCGAAGAGATGCATGGCCGCTTCGCCGCTGTGGATCAGCGCTTCGCCGCCATGCATGAAGAAATGTCCGTCCGCTTTGCGGAAACCAACGCCTTGATCAGGCAGCAGGGCGCGGAGTTTCGGCTTGAAATACGGCAGCAAACGGAAACCATGCTGAAGTGGATGATAGGCATCTTCCTCGCGTTCATGACACTCACCATCACCATGATGGCCTTCCTCATCAACAACGCCCTGCCGCGCACCCCAGCGACCCCGGCCACGCCACCCAGGGCCGAAGCCGTGCGCCCAGGTCCTGGCCCCGCACCGCCCTCAGCGCCGCGCCCGCCACCTGCCTTATAATGCCGGGGTATCCCCATTCCCCGACCGACCATGTCCAACAGCCGCGCCGAACCGGCGCTGATACGCCATCTCGGCAACGCCGACTACGAGACCACCTTTGCCGCCATGCGCGCCTTCACCGACGCCCGCACGCCGGAAACACGCGACGAGCTGTGGATAGTCGAGCACCCGCCGGTATTCACCCTGGGCCTGGGCGCCGACCGTGGCCACCTGCTGGCCGGCGCCGATTCCATACCCATAGTACAGACCGACCGGGGCGGTGAAGTCACCTACCATGGCCCCGGCCAGGTTGTGATTTACCTCTTGATGGATCTGCGCCGCAACAAGCCGGGCGGCAAGCTCTATGCCCGTCAATTCGTGCATAAAATTGAACAAGCGATCATCAACGTGCTGGCGGCGTATAATCTTGCCGGTGAGCGCGTCGAAGGCGCGCCCGGCATCTACATGGCGGATGGCCCCAAGAAGGGCGCCAAGATCGCCGCGCTGGGACTGAAAGTGCGCGGCAGCGGCTGCACCTACCACGGCCTGTCGCTGAACGTGGCGATGGACCTGGCGCCGTTTTCCTGGATTAACCCTTGCGGCTACGCGGGCCTGGAAACGGTGGACATGCGCAGTGTGGGCGCCGCCTCGGCCCGGCTGGCCGACGTGCAGCGCGCGCTGGCCGAGGAACTGGTGCGGGTGCTGGACGAGGCGCCGGCCGCCGCGCAATGATGCCGGATCAGCAACAGGATCAGCAGCAACAACAAACTAACTTCGCCCTGAGGGCACGCAGCCTATGACTTCCGAGACCACCTCCAGCACCGCCCCCGCCTACAACCCGAGCGAGAAGCAAAAAGGCGCCAGTAAGACGGCGCGCATCCCGATCAAGATCACGCCGATCGAGCAGGTGGAGCGCCTCAAGAAGCCGGACTGGATACGCGTCAAGGGCGCCTCGGCCTCCAGCCGCTTCTACGAAATCAAGGACATCCTGCGCGAGAACAAGCTGGTCACCGTGTGCGAGGAAGCCAGCTGCCCCAACATCGGCGAGTGCTTCGGCAAGGGCACGGCCACCTTCATGATCATGGGCGACAAGTGCACGCGCCGCTGCCCCTTCTGCGACGTCGGCCACGGCCGTCCCGATCCGCTGGACCAGGACGAGCCGGCCAACCTGTCGAAAACCATTGCCAAGCTGCGCCTGAGCTACGTGGTGATCACCTCGGTGGACCGCGACGACCTGCGCGACGGCGGCGCCGGCCACTTTGTCGAGTGCATCCAGAAGACCAAGGAACTGTCGCCCAACACCCAGATCGAGGTGCTGGTGCCGGACTTCCGCGGCCGCCTGCAAAAGGCGCTGGACATCTTTGCCGGCGGCTTGCCGGACGTGATGAACCACAACCTGGAAACCGTGCCGCGCCTGTACAAGGAAGCCCGTCCCGGCTCCGACTACCTGCACTCGCTCAAGCTGCTCAAGGACTTCAAGGCCATGTACCCGGACGTCAAGACCAAGTCCGGCCTGATGGTCGGCCTGGGCGAGACCGACGAGGAAATCCTGCAGGTGATGCGCGACATGCGTGAGCACGATATCGACATGCTGACCATAGGCCAGTACTTGGCGCCGTCCAACAGCCACCTGCCGGTGCGCCGCTACGTGCACCCGGACGTGTTCAAGATGTTCGAGGAAGAAGCCTACAAGATGGGCTTCAAGCACGCCGCCGTGGGCGCCATGGTGCGTTCGTCATACCATGCGGACGTGCAGGCCCATAACGTGCTGGCCGAGGCTGTCGGGGTCTAACAGTTAGCGCGGCTGCGCCCGCGAGGGCGCGGCCGTTTCCAATCGCAGGGAACATGGCCTGCCTGGCCTGGCGCGCTGCTGTCAGGGCCGGCGCAACACATGGCTGTCCGGCCCGGCCGGCCCGGCCGTAAGCCTCAGGCGCGGCGGCGTTCCGCCAGCATCGCTACCGGCGCCGGGCGGCGTGCTGGCGCCTTGACCAGCTGCAGTTCGTGGCGGCTGGCGGCGCGAGCCGCCGGCGCTTGCGCCAGTTGGAACACGGCCACCAGTTCGCTCAGCGCGCTGGCCTGCTCCTGCAGGCTGTGCGAGGCGGCGGTGGCTTCTTCGACCAGCGCGGCGTTTTGCTGGGTCACGGTGTCCATGCCGGCGATGGCGGTGTTCACCTGCTCGATGCCGGCGCGCTGCTCCTCGCCGGCGGCGCTGATTTCACTCATGATGTCGGTCACGCGGCGCACGCTGGCCACCACGTCTTCCATGGTAGCGCCGGCCTGTTCGACCAGCTTGCTGCCGTTTTCCACCTGTTGCACCGAGTCGCTGATCAATTCCTTGATCTCCTTGGCCGCCGCCGCCGAGCGCTGCGCCAGGTTGCGCACCTCGGTGGCCACCACCGCGAAGCCACGTCCCTGTTCGCCGGCGCGCGCCGCTTCCACTGCTGCGTTCAGCGCCAGGATGTTGGTCTGGAAGGCGATGCCGTCGATCACGCCGATGATGTCCACAATCTTGCGCGAGGACTGGTTGATCGAACCCATGGTCTGCACCACTTGCGACACCACCGCCCCGCCTTGCTGGGCCACGGACGACGCGTTCAGCGCCAGCTGGTTGGCCTCACTGGCGCTGGCCGAATTCTGCTTCACGGTGCTGGTCAGTTCTTCCATCGAGGCGGCGGTTTCCTCCAGCGACGCCGCCTGCTGTTCGGTGCGGGCCGACAGGTCCACGTTGCCGGCAGCAATTTGCTGCGAGGCGCTGGCGATGGTGTCGGTGCCGGCCCGCACGCGCTCGACCAGGCCGGCCAGGCTGTCGCGCATGGATTTCATCGCGAACAGCAGGCTGTTGTCATCGCCGGCGCGGGTGGCGATGTCCACCGTCAGGTCGCCGGCCGCGATCCTGCCGGCAATCGCCACCGCATAGTCGGGTTCGCCGCCAAGGCGCCGCACCAGCCAGCGGGTGATCAGCGAGGCGCACAGTGCGCCCAGCACGATCGAGCCGACCAGCAGGGTGATGATCCACAAGCGCGCCGACGCATACAGCTTGTCGCCGCGCTCGGACGCGGCGTCACCGCCGTCGCCATACAGCTTGACCAGCTTGTCGATCTGGCCGCGCAGCGACACGATCAGTTTGTTCGATTCGCCGCGGATCAGCTCCCGCGCGGCAGTATCGTCGCCCTGGCGCACGGCGGCGCGGATCTTCGCGTCTTCGGCCATATAGCGCGCCCACATGGCCACAAAGTCGTTGTACAGCGTCCGTTCCTCGGGCGTGGCGATCAGCTTCACGTAGGTGTCCTGCATCTGGCCCAGATCGACCAGGTCGTTGGCGATGACTTTGTCGTACTGATCCATCTGCTTGGGATCGGTGGAGATGATGTACTGGAACTCGCGGGTGCGCACGCGGGCGATCTGCGCTTTCAGGTCTTGCACCACACGCATGGCCGGCATCCAGCGCTCGGACAGTTCAGTGGACGCCTCGTTGATTTGGGCTAGCTTGATGATGGCAAACACATCTACCGCAGCTGACAATGCCAGGACCAGCGCAAACGCCAGCCCCAGCTTGGTCGCCAGCTTGAGATCACGTAAAAAAGTCATAAGGCGCTCCTTCAGATGCGCGGGGCGACGCGGATTCTCGGCGGCGCCCCCGTGGTGTGGAAAGATTGTGAGAAAGTGTGATATTTCTCCCATGAAACTAATAGTACCACAGAGAATTGATTTGCATCACTTCTGCGGCACAGCAGGGACTACGTAGTTTCCGCATGTTGCAACGCAACAGGACGTGGCTTACTATCCAACGAATATTTCCACATGGAATTTTTTTTTGGGAGGTTGAAAATGGGTGCATCACTCAAGCAATCGGCGCAGATTTTTGTCGCGGAACGCGACTTTGACTGGGGAAGTGACCAGAACGCTATCGTCGCCATCGTCAGCCGCTATTTCGCCGACTACAATGGCAATGGGTTTTATCCACACCCCGACGAGGTGTTGTTGCAGCGCGAGCTACGTACGGTTCCCGCATTGCAGCATCTTCAGCGCCATCTGCGTTATACCGGCGCCCGTGGCCTGGCCATCACCGGCCTGGGCCTGGCCGGCCAGCCCGAGGCGCGGCGCAATGCGGTGCTGTATGCGATCGCGCTGAGCCTGGGTTTTCCGACCTCGACCGACCAGCGTACCCGGCGCGTGGCGTGGGACATCCGCGCCCGCCCCGGCAGCGCCGGGCAACACCGCTTTGTGACGTTTTCCGAACGGGTCGGCAATGCCGACATGCATACCGACTCGTCGTTTTATCCGATGCCGGAGGAGCAGTTCCTGCTGTACGTGGTGCGCGCCGCCCGATGCGGCGGCGGCGCGTCCCTGCTGATCGATGTCGACGATATCCATGCCGAATTGCAGCGCACCGGGGCCGGCCGCGCCGCTTTTGCCCTGCTGAGCGAGGCGCCGGTGCCGTTCCGGGTGCCATCGGTGTATGCTGCCAGCGAAGAGCAGGTCGAGGTGGAGCTGGCGCCGGTGTTCGAGCGGCTGGGCCAGACACTGGCGATGCGCTGGCGTTACGACGCCATCCTCAAGGGACTGGCGGCGCGGCCGGCGCTCGATACGCCTGCCCTGCGCGCCGCGCTGGAGCTGCTCAATGAGGTGATCGAGCAGCATGTGCCGCGCTTCCACCAGCAGTTGGCGGACGATACGCTGCTGTGGGCGGACAACCGCCGCACCCTGCATGGCCGCGACACCTACATCGATCCAGAGCGCCACCTGATACGCATCCGTATCGCCGACACGCCCAACGCCGAGCGCATCGGCCCTTCCGGCGTGGTACAGGATTGAGCATGTTGAATGCGATCGTGCCCGTCCTGCTGACCATCCTGCTGGGGGTGGCGATCAGCCATTACCGCTGGCTGCCCGAGGCGTTTTTTCCGTCGGTTGAAAAGTTCTCTTACCGGATCTGCTTTCCGGCGCTGCTGTTCAGCGGCACGGCCAGGTTGAGCTTTGCCTCGGCGGAGGTGGGCGAACTGGCCCTGGCGACACTGGTGCCGACCCTGCTGGTGACGCTGGCGGCGTTGCTCATGCTGCTGCCGGCGCGCGCCTTGCCGGATGCCGCGCGCTCGTCGGTGGTGCAGGGCGCCGTGCGGCCCAACACCTATTTCGGCATTGCCGTGTCGGCCCTGCTGTTCCCGCCGCAGACGGCGGCGCTGGTCATGCTGTCGCTGGCGCTGTGCCTGCCGGCGGTGAATGTGATTTCGGTGCTGGCGCTGTCGTGGTGGAGCGGCCAGCCGGTCCATCCCGGCCGCATAGTCCGCAACCTGGCCAGCAATCCCATCATCCTGTCCACGCTGGCCGGCGTGGTGTGGAGCGTGGCCGGCCTGCCGCTACCGGCGCCCTTGTTCAACACGCTGGACATACTGGGCCGGGCGGCGCTGTGCCTGGGGCTGATCTGCGTCGGCAGTGGGCTGGTGTTCTCGCTGCAGGGCCTGCGGCCGCTGGCGCTGAGCCTGACCTCGGCGCTCAAGCTGCTGCTGCTGCCCTTGCTGGCCGCCAAGGTCAGCCTGATGTGCGGGGTGTCGGCGCCGGTGGCGCTGGCGGCCTGTTTTTATTGCGCCTTGCCGACCGCGCCCAACGCCTACATCATGGCCAGGCAGATGGGCGGCGACACCCGGTTGATGGCGGCCCTCATCACGGTGCAAACCCTGCTGGCGGCCCTGACGCTGCCGCTGAGCAGCCAGTTCCTGGCGTGGATGTCCTGACGCGGGAAAGCGCCATTCGCCCGCAATCGGCTATACTTTCTTTTCAAACAAGAAAGAACGTGTATGGCCGACGCTTGTTCCCGCGCTTGGCCGGTGTCGCTGCCCGACGGCCACCGGCAATTTCTCCTGCACCTGCTGCAGTGCCTGGCTGCCGATGAGCGCATCGTCGGCGTGGCGGCGGCCGGGTCCTTCCTGTCGGACCGCATGGATGGCTACAGCGACTTGGACCTGGTGCTGGCCATTGCGCCGTCGGCTGTCCTGAGCGCCGGGGACCGGCGCGCGATCGCCGCGTCGGCCGGTGCGCTGCTGGGCGCCTTCAGCGGGGAACATGTGGGCGAGCCGCGCCTGCTGATTTGTCTGTACCAGCAGCCGCTGCTGCATGTGGACCTGAAGTTCGTCACGCCGGACGAGGTTGCGCAGGGCGGCGCCGCCGTGCTGTGGTGGCGCGAGGGCGCTGCGGCGCCGCTGCCGGGCCAGGCCCCGTCCGCCGTTGCCGGGCCCGACCTGGACTGGATAGAGGCGCGTTTCTGGACCTGGGTACACTATGGCGCCGCCAGGATAGGCCGCGGTGAGTTGTTCGAAACGCTGGATTTCCTGTCCTTCCTGCGCACCACGGTGCTGGGACCGCTGGCCCTGAGCCTGCACGGCGCGCCGCCCCATGGCGTGCGGCGGGTCGAAACCGTGCTGCCGCCCTCGTGGCTGGAGCAGCTGAAATCGACCGTGGTGAGCTGCGATGCGCCCGACTGCATACGCGGCCTGCGCGCGGCCGCTGCCTTGTACCGCGCGTTGCGCGCCGCCTTGCGCGGCCCGGCCTACGGCACGCCGCAGGCCGAGCAGGCTGCCCTCGCTTATTTGTATGACATTGAGCAACAGCTGGCGCTGCGCCGCCGGCCAGCGGCGCGCCTGCTGGTGCTGGACCCGGCCGGGCGTGTGCTGCTGTTCCGCTTTGCCCATCCCGGCGGCATACCGGCCACCTCCGACTACTGGGCCACCCCCGGCGGCGGGCTGGATGAGGGGGAAACCTTTGCCGACGCCGCCAGGCGCGAGCTGTACGAGGAAACCGGCATCGTCGCGCCCATCACCGAGCTGGCCGGCATCGAGCGGGAATTCGTGATGCAAATGCTGGACGGCGAGATGGTATTGGCCCAGGAACGCTTTTTCGCCGTGCGCGTGGACAGCCAGGTATTGTCCACCGAGCACTGGACCGATCTGGAAAAGCAGATCATGACCGAGCATCGCTGGTGGTCCATGGACGAGCTGCGCGACACCACGGAGTTGGTCTTCCCGCCCAACCTGGCCGCCCTGTGCGCGATGGTGGCGCCATGACGGTACGCATCGAGGCATCCTGGAAACAGCAGCTGCAAGCCGAATTCGAGCAGCCCTACTGGGAGCAACTGACGTCCTTCGTGCGGGCCGAGTACGCGGCCGGCCCCTGCTTCCCGGCCGGCAAGCACATCTTCCGCGCCTTCGACCTGACCCCGTTCAATGATGTGAAGGTGGTGATACTGGGCCAGGACCCCTACCACACGCCGGGCGCCGCCATGGGCTTCTGTTTCTCGGTCCCGGATGGCAACCGGCCGCAGCCCAGCCTGCAGAACATCTTCCAGGAACTGTACGACGACCTCGGCATACAGCGCAGCCAGACCGATTTGTCGGACTGGGCCGCCCAGGGCGTGTTCCTGCTCAACAGCGTGCTGACGGTGCGCGCCCGCGAAGCCGGTTCGCACGCCGGCAAGGGCTGGGAGCGCTTCACGGACAGCGCCATCCGCCAGCTGTCGCAGCAGCGCGACAACCTGGTATTCATGCTGTGGGGCAGCTACGCCATCGCCAAGCGCGCGCTGATCGACAGCCGCAAGCACCTGGTCATCACCTCGCCCCACCCCTCGCCCTTCTCTGCGCACAAGGGTTTCTTTGGCAGCAAACCCTTCTCGCGCGCCAACGATTACCTGGCGGCGCGCGGCCAGCTCCCTGTGATCTGGGGCTGAGACCCGCTGCCGCTGGCGTTGTTGTCCGGCACAAGCTGCTGTTGTCTCCCGCCTGCTTCTGATAGATTGACGTAAGGCATCGCTATTCGCGGGAGCACCATGAAGACATTACGACGGCTGGCCGCCACAGGCTGGCTTTTGGCTTGCGCGCTGGCGTCTCCGCTTGCGGTGGCGCAAACGCCATACACGGAGGATTCCACCTATCGCGGCCTGGGCGGCAAGGAAGGCATCAGGAAGATCGTCGACAGCTTCCTGGTGCTGGTGCTGGCCGACCCGCGCATCAAGGACAGCTTCGCCGACTTCGACATGCAGCAGCTCAACGAGCGCCTGCAGGAGCAGTTTTGCGAGTACGCGGGCGGGCCCTGCAGGTACACCGGCAAATACCGGGACAAGACCATGGACGGGGTCGGCACCGTGCGCGACATGGCGACCGTGCACCAGGACCTGAAAATCACCAACGCCATGTTCAACGCGCTGACCGAGGACTTGCAGATCGCCATGGAGCAGCACAACATCCCCAGCAGCGTATCGAACAAGCTGGTGGCCAAGCTGGCTCCCATGCAGCGCCAGATAGTGACTCAATAAGCGGAGCAAAGGATGAATCGCTACCTCGCCATGAGCGCGCTGGCGCTGCTGTGCGCCGCCCAGGCCCAGGCCGCGCCGGACATGGGCAAGCTGCTGGCCACCGGCGGCGTCAGCCAGCTGGAGGGTGCGGGCGGCGGCGGCCTGACGCCCTGGGCCCTGATCACCGGCTACGGCACCCGCGACAGCTGGGGCGCCAACGCCCATGTCACCCGCGTGGCCACCCAGGATTACCAGCTGGGCACGTATGGGGTGGCGGTGGGCATGGCCGACCGCCTGGAAGTGTCGCTGGCGCGCCAGGATTTCCAGGGCAGCCTGGCGCCGCTGGACCAGCTGCGCATCCAGCAGGACATCGTCGGCCTCAAGCTGAAAGTGCTGGGCGATGCGGTCTACGAGCAGGATAGCTGGGTGCCGCAGGTCGCCATTGGCCTGATGTACAAGAAAAACCAGGGCATAGGCGGGCTGGGCGCGCTGGGCGTGACCAATGTGAAGCAGCTGGGCGCGAAAGATGACAGCGGCTACGACTACTATGTGTCGGCCACCAAGGTGCTGCTGGAATACAGTCTGCTGCTGAACGGCACCTTGCGCGCCACCCGCGCCAACCAGATGGGCATCCTGGGCTTTGGCGGCGACAGGAACGACAGCACCCGGCTGATGCCGGAAGCGTCCGTGGCCTATCTGCTCAACCGCAAGCTGGTGGCGGGGCTGGAATACCGCAGGAAGCCGCACAACCTGGGCGTGGACGAGGAAAAGGATTACTACGACGCCTTTGTTGCCTGGTTCCCCAGCAAAAACCTGTCAGTGACGGCGGCCTATGCCGCGCTGGGCGACATCACCATCTTCAACAAGAAAAGACAGCATGGGCTGTACCTGTCGCTGCAGACCGGCTTCTGATCAGCCTCAGCCGTGCAGCGCTTCTTCCAGCAGCTTGTGCAGGGCCGGGAATTCCGGCTCGCCCACGTAGCGCTTGAGGATCTTGCCATCCTTGCCGATCACGAAGGTGGTCGGGGTCATGGCCACGTTGCCGTAGGCCCTGGCGGCCTCGCCGGAGGTATCCAGCGCCACCTTGAACGGCAGGGCGCGGGTCTGGGCATAGTTGAGCACGTAGTTGGGCGGGTCGTAGCTCATGGCCACGGCCACGAATTCCAGGCCTTGCGACTTGAACTTGTTGTAGGTCTCTACCATGCGCGGCATCTCGGCCACGCAGGTGGCGCAGGACGTGGCCCAGAAATTGACCATCACCACCTTGCCCTGCAGGTCGCGGGGCGCGATTTTCTCGCCCTGTATGCTGACGAAGGTGACCGGCGGGGCCGCCGGGCGCTGGTTCAGGTAGGCATAGGCAGCCAGGCCGGCGGCGGCCAGCGCCACGGCGGCGATGGCCGGCTTGATCCAGGCGGGGGAGGAACTCATGTCGGTCTCGTGGAAACGTTGGTCCGGTCCATTATAGAACGATACCGCAGTGGACGTGGATTACTGCGCCGGGCGCGGCTGGAAGGACTTCCATTCCTCGTCGGTGATGTACTCGAACACCTTGACCACCTTGGTCACGCCGCTCACGCCGCGTGCAACCTCGGCCCCGATGTCGCCTTCGCGCGGGGTGACGCGGCCCATCAGGTAGACCACGCCCTGCTCGGTCACCACCTTGTAGGTATTGGCCGAGATATCCTTGCGGTCCACCAGGCTGGCCTTGACCTTGGTGGTGATCAGGGCGTCGTTGGAGCGCGAGGTGTAGCTGGCCAGGCCGGACACTTCGGTCTCGTTGGTGACCGAGACCACGCCTTCCACGCCCTTGACTTCGCGCTCGATGGCGGCGCGCATGGCTTCATCGCGCACCTGGCCGGTGAGCAGCACGCGGCGGTTGAAGCTGGTCACGCCCACGTTGGCCGCGCTGCCGCCCACGTTGTTGATGCGGGCGCGCGACTTGACTTCGATGGCCGTGTCCTCGGTCTGGGCGCCGAATGTGCGGCGGTCGGTGGCGGCCAGGGTGCCGGTGACGGCGGTGCCCGCCACCAGCGCGACACAGCCCGACAATGAACCCACCAGTGCGGCGCTGATCAGGCCGAGGGCCAGCGGGCGCTGCAGACGTTTCCAGGTCAGGGCTGGGCCGGTTTTATTCATGCACATCTCCTCCGAATAGGGCGACGTCGATGCCGTCGCAAATGCTGTGGATGCAAACCAGGTGGACTTCCTGGATACGGGCGGTACGGTCATGCGGCACGCAGATGTGGACATCGGCGTCGGTCAGCATCTTGCCGATGGCGCCGCCGCCCTTGCCGGTCAGGGCCACCACGCGCATTTCGCGCTCCAGGGCCGCTTCGATGGCGGCCATGACGTTGGCCGAGTTGCCCGAGGTCGAGAACGCCAGCAGGATGTCGCCGGCCTGGCCGAAGGCCTGCACCTGCTTGGAGAAGATCTCGCGGTAGCTGTAGTCGTTGGCGACGGCGGTCAGGATGGAGGTGTCCGTGGTCAGGGCGATGGCGGGCAGCGGGAAGCGCTCGCGCTCGAAGCGTCCGACCAGCTCGGCCGCGAAGTGCTGGGCGTCGGCAGCCGAACCGCCGTTGCCGCACACGAGAATCTTATTGCCGTTCGACAATGCGGAAAACATCAGCTCGATCGACTGCGCGATGTGCGGGGCGAGGACGGTGGCCGACTGGATTTTGAGTTCGGCACTTTCGTGGAAGTGCGCCAGGATGCGTTGATTGGTCATAGTGTGCAGATTATAGTGCAGCGCCCCCCTGCCTCAGTCCAGCGCTGTAAAAAATGCTTACATGTCCAGGTTCCGCAGCCACGTCAGTTGCTGGGCATCAAAGGCGACCAGGTCGAAGCGGCACGGCGGCAAGGTGCTGTAGCGTAACAGATAAACCTGGGCCGCCAGCAAAAGGCGGCGCTGCTTGGCCGGGGTGACGCTGGCGGCCGCCCCGCCAAAGGCGCGGCTGGCGCGCCGCCGCACCTCGACAAACACTAGCTGCTGGCCATCCCGCATGATGAGGTCGATCTCGCCGCCCCGGCACAGGAAGTTACGCTCCACCAGCACCAGGCCGTGGGCGCACAAGTGCGCCAGGGCCGCGTCCTCGGCGGCCCGGCCCAGTTCCTGCTGCGCGGTGCGCGCCATGGCCCCGGCTCACGGCTGGACTGGCACCGGGTTGCCGTTGCGGTACACGGCGGCCTGCTCGATGCGCTCGAAGCTGGCGCCGTCGGCGCCGAAGTCCACTGTGATCTTGCCGGTCACCCCGTCCAGGTGGAAGCGCCCGCCGGGCTGGCGCGCCACCTCCCTCGCCACGCGAAAGGCGTCTATGCCCAGGGCGTACAGGCGGTCCATGTCGGCGCCGCCGCTGGCGCTGGAGAGCGGCCGCGGATAGACCATCACGGCCGGATGGTCGCGCTGCACTTGCCAGGGCAGGTCCAGCAGGCGCACGCCGTCCAGGTCCTGGGTGGCGAAGTTGCTGCCGGCGCCGGCGTTGAGGGACGAGGTGCCGTACAGCGGCAGCGCCGGGATGGCCGCCGTGTCGGCGCCGGGCGGCGGCGCGTAGCCTTCCAGCGGTGCGTTGCTGAGGGCGGCGCGCAGCTGGCGCGCCTGGTCCGCGCCCAGGGCCAGGAACAGCAGGCCGGGCGGCTGGCTGTGCAGGCGCGCGCGCAGGGCGGTCAGTTCCGGGTCGCTCAGATAGCCGTTGGGCGCGCCCAGCTCCAGCGTCTGCGACTTCAGGCTGAGGCGCTGCCACTGGGCCGAGAAAGCGGCCGCCACCCGCCGTTGCCAGGGCGTGGCCGTGGTGACCACCAGCGCGCTGGCGCCGGGCTGTTCGGCGGCGGCCCACTGCGCCACCTGGCGCGCTTCCTCCTCGATGGACAAGCCCATGGCCAGCATCTGGGGTGGCAAACGCGGCCCGCCCGGCTCCGGCATGTTGAGGGCGATGGTGGGCTTGCGCACCAGCTTGCTGCCGGCCACCGCCATCACGGCGCCGCGCGCCAGCGGCCCGACCACGATGTCGCGTTCGCTGGCCCTGGCGTAGGCGTCCAGGGCTTCGCGCGCAGGATCGCCGGTCTCTATCACGTCCACCTCGATATTCGACTTGTCGCGCTCCCAGGCCGCCATGAAGCCGTCGCGCAGCGAGGCCGCAGCCGGGCCCAGGGTCTCGGAACGCAGCGGCAGCAGCAGGGCGATGCGGACCACCTGGTTGGACGGGCGCGCATCCGGTTCCGGCATCATGGCCGCTTCCTGCGGACTCATGGCCGGATCCGGCGGGGCCTCCCGTGCCGCTTGGGCTGCCGCGCTGCCGGGCATCGAGACGGCAAAGGTCTCGGCCGGGACGATCTCGGGTTCCGGCGCGCGCGGTGGCAGGGGCGGCGGCGGCGGTGGAAGCGGCGCGCTTATAATGGAAGAAAATGAAGCGGACGATACCGGCGCACAGGCCGCGCCCGGCGTCCCGCACGGCGTGCTGCAGGCCGCCAGCGACGCGGCGGCCAGGCCGGACAGCAACCATCCCATACTCTTAGCTAGCATACCCATCCCCGATGACAGTAGCAGACTCCACCATCGCCGCCCTGCCCGTGCTGGGCGAAACGGCGCACCAGATCTATCCTAGCGCAACCTTGTACGTGGTGGCGACGCCTATCGGCAACATCACCGATATCAGCCTGCGCGCGCTGCACGTTTTGAGCCTGGTCAATGCCGTGGCTTGCGAGGACACCCGCAACACGGCCCAATTGATGCACCGCTTCGGCCTGCACCAGCCCCTGATCGCGGCCCACCAGCACAACGAGCGCGAAGTGGCCGAGACCCTGATCGCGCGTTTGCAGGCTGGCGAGCGCATCGCGCTGGTGTCGGATGCCGGCACGCCGGCCGTGTCCGATCCGGGCGCGCGCATCGTCGATGCGGTGCGCGCCGCCGGGCTGCGCGTGCTGCCGCTGCCGGGCGCCTCGGCGGCGGTGACGGCGCTGTCGGCCAGCGGGCTGGTGAACGACCAGTTCTATTTCGTCGGCTTCCTGCCGGCCAAGGCCAGGCAGCGCGAATCCGTGCTGCGCAGCCTGCTGCCGGTGACCGCCACCCTGGTGTTCTACGAGGCGCCGCACCGCATCCTCGATTGCGCCAGCGCGCTGGCCGAGGTGTTCGAGCCGCAGCGGCAAGTGGTGTTCGCGCGCGAGCTGACCAAGCTGTTCGAGGAAATCCACCGCTGTCCGCTGTCCGAGGCCGTGGCCTGGATCAAGGCCGACGCCCACCGCGAGAAAGGCGAATTCGTGGTGCTGCTGGAAGGCGCGCCCGAGGCCGCCGAAGGCCAGGACCTGGAGGCCGAGCGTATCCTGAAAGTCCTCCTGGCCGAATTGCCGCTCAAGCAGGCCGCCGGGCTGGCGGCCCAGATCACGGGACAGAAGAAAAACGCCCTGTACGACCTGGCCCTGAAGCTGAAGGATGTGACAAACAATTAAATTTTGACGGCGCGGGCGGCATGCAGGTATAATGCTCGGCCTCGGAGTGTAGCGCAGCCCGGTAGCGCACCTGGTTTGGGACCAGGGGGTCCAAGGTTCGAATCCTTGTACTCCGACCAGAATAGTAAAACCCCGTTCAGCAGCGATGCCGGACGGGGTTTTTGCTTTTCAGCCGGCGCGCTTGGCGGCAATGGCGTTGCCGGCCCGGCTGGCGCTCTTGCGGCCCAGGAATTGCGAGATGAACTGGCCGGCATCGACCACGATGTCCAGGTCCACTCCGGTGTCTATGCCCAGCCCCTGCATCAGATACAGCACGTCCTCGGTGGCGACGTTGCCGGTGGCGCCCTTGGCATAGGGACAGCCGCCCAGGCCCGCCACCGACGAGTGGTAGATGGCGATGCCCAGCTCCAGGCTGGCGTAGATGTTGGCCAGGGCCTGGCCGTAGGTGTCATGGAAGTGACCGGACAGCCCATCCACCCGGAAGGCGCGCATGGCGCGCTCCATCACGGCCTGGGTCTTGCGCGGCGTGGCCACGCCTATGGTGTCGGCAATGTCGATCTCGTCGCAGCCCAGGTCGCGCATGCGGGCCACCACGTCTTCCACCGCGTCCAGCGGCACCTCGCCCTGGTAGGGGCAGCCGAAGGCGCAGCTGATGCTGCCGCGCAGGCGCACCCGGTGCTCGCGCGCGGCCCGCGCCACGCTCTCGAAGCGGGCAATCGACTCGGCGATCGAACAGTTGATGTTTTTTTGCGAGAAGGCTTCGGAGGCCGAACCGAAGATCACCACTTCGTCCGCGCCGGCCGCCAGCGCGGCCTCGAAGCCTTGCTGGTTGGGCGTCAGCGCCGAGTAGAGGATGCCGGGGCGGCGCGTGATGCCGGCCATGACCTCCTTGCTGGTGGCCATCTGCGGCACCCACTTGGGCGAGACAAAGGCGGCCGCCTCGATGTTGGCGAAACCGGCGCTGGACAGGCGGTCGACCAGTTCGATCTTGACCTCGGCCGGGACGCTTTCCTTTTCATTCTGCAGGCCGTCGCGCGGCCCCACTTCGACGATCTTCACCCTGGAAGGCATGCTCATGTCAGTATCCTAAGTTGCGGTCTATGATGCCGCCCACCGGCTGGCCGCTTTCCAGCAGGCGGATCTTGTCGGTGATCTGCTGCACGCTGTCGCGCCGCAGCGTGAGCGCCGAGATGTGCGGCGTGATGGTGATGCGCGGCTCCTGCCAGAACGGATGCTGGGCCGGCAGCGGCTCGTTGCGGAACACGTCCAGGGTGGCGGCCGCGATGTGGCCGGACTTGACCAGGTTGAGCAAATCCGGCTCGGCCAGCAGGGCCCCGCGCGCCACGTTGATGATGTAGGCGCCGGCCGGCAGCTTGTTCATGTTGCTGCGGTCGATCAGGTTGGCGGTCTCGGGCGTCAGCGGCAGCATGCAGACCAGCACCCGGCTGCCGCGCAGGAAGGTGTCCAGGCCGTCGGCGCCGTGGAAGCACTGCACCCCGGGCACGGACTTGGGCGTGCGGCTCCAGGCCCGCAGCGGGAAGCCGAACGGCGAGAGCGCCTCCAGCACGCGGCTGCCCAGCACCCCCAGCCCCAGGATGCCGATGGCGAAATCCTCGCGCGCATGCTGGGGCAGCGGGGCCCAGGTACCGGCCCTGGCCTGGGCCTCGTACTCGTCGAAGCGGCGGAAGTAGCGCAGCACCGCATGGGTGACGTATTCGGCCATTTGCACCCCCATGCCGGCATCTTCCAGGCGGATGATGGGCACGTCGTGCGGAATGGCGGCGCCAAACCTGAGCAGGGCGTCCACCCCGGCGCCTGTGTTGAAAATGGCCTTGACCTGGGCCAGTTCCGGCACCATGGTCTCGGGCGGCGACCACACCACGGCGTAGTCGCACGGCGGGGTTTTCTCGCCGGCGTGCCACAGCTCGACCTCGGCCTCGGGCAGGAACTTGGCGAAGTCCTTGATCCATGGCTCGGTCTTGCCGTCCGCGCGGTGCAGCAGAATACGCATCTCGTTCTCCTTACGCCGCCTTGAACGCCAGCAGCGGTGCGCCGTCGGCCACCTGGTCGCCGACGCTGTACAGTATGTCCTCCACCAGCCCGTCGTGCGGGGCGGCGATGGTGTGTTCCATTTTCATGGCTTCCATGATGACCAGCGGCGTGCCCTTGCCCACCTGCTGGCCCTTGCTGGCCAGGACCGCCACCACCTTGCCCGGCATGGGCGCGGTCAGGCGGCCGCCTTCCGCTTCCGCTACGCCTGCATGGGCCATGGGATCATTGTAGGCCAGCGCGTGGTGGACACCGTTGCTCCAGACGTGGAAGGTGTCCAGATCGCGCAGCACGGCGCCGTGCACGGCGTGGCCGCCCAGTTGGATGCCGTAGTTGTCGCCGTCGCGCGCCGCCAGGCTGAGGGTACGCTGCTCGCCGCCGTCCACGCTGCAGCGCCAGTCCTTGCCGCCGTAGGTGATGGCGACCCGGTAGTCCTGCGCTTCGTCCGCGAACGACAGCGTGCGCACATAGGCCTGGTTCATGCGCCAGCCGCTGGTCTGCGCCCACGGGTCGCTGTCATCCTGGCGTTCGGAGGCCAGCAGCGCCACCGCGGCCAGGGCCAGCGCGGCGTCCGGCGCCGGATGCGCCGCCGGGAACAGTTCTTCCTGGTTGCGTTCGATCAGGCCGGTGTCCAGCTCCGCCCCGGCAAAGGCGCGGCTGTGCACCAGGCGGCGCAGGAAGGCGATGTTGGTCGCCAGGCCCACCACGCGGTACTGCTCCAGCGCCTGCGCCATGCGGGCCAGGGCTTGCTTGCGGTCGGCGCCGTGCACGATCAGCTTGGCGATCATGGGATCGTAATGGGGTGAGATGGCGTCGCCCTCGCGCACCCCGGAATCGATGCGCACCTCGCCGCGCTGGAAGCCCACGGCGGCCGGCGTGCGCAGGTGGCGCAGCGTGCCTATCGAGGGCAGGAAACCTTTTTCCGGATTCTCGGCATAGATGCGGGCCTCGATGGCGTGGCCGTCTATCTCTAGTTCATGCTGCTGTTTCGGCAGCGGCTGCCCGGCCGCCACGCGCAGCTGCCACTCCACCAGGTCAGTGCCGGTGATGAGTTCCGTCACCGGGTGCTCGACCTGCAGCCGGGTATTCATCTCCATGAAATAAAAGCTGCCATCCTGGTTGGCGATGAATTCCACCGTGCCGGCGCCCACGTAGCCGACCGCGCGCGCGGCCGCCACGGCGGCCTCGCCCATGGCGGCGCGGCGCTCCGGCGTCATGCCCGGCGCGGGCGCTTCCTCCAGCACTTTCTGGTGGCGCCGCTGCACCGAGCAATCGCGCTCGTGCAGGTAGACATAATTGCCCAGGGTGTCGGCAAACACCTGGATTTCGATGTGGCGCGGGCGCTGCAGGTATTTCTCGGCCAGCACCTTGTCGTCGCCAAAGGAATTGATGGCCTCGCGCTGGCAGGACGCCAGCGCGGCCGGGAACTCGTCCGAACTCGCCACCACGCGCATGCCCTTGCCGCCGCCGCCGGCCGAGGCCTTGAGCAGCACCGGATAGCCGATGCGGTCGGCCTGCCGGTGCAGGTAGTCCGGGTCCTGGTTATCGCCGTGGTAGCCGGGCACCAGCGGCACGCCGGCCTGTTCCATCAGCTGCTTGGCGGCCGACTTGGACCCCATGGCGCGCATGGCGGATGCCGGCGGGCCGATGAACACCAGGCCGGCCGCCGCGCAGGCGTCGGCGAAGTCGGCGTTTTCGGACAAAAACCCGTAGCCGGGATGGATGGCCTGCGCGCCAGTGGCCAATGCGGCGGCGATGATCTTGTCGCCGCGCAGGTAGCTGTCCTTGGCGGCGGCCGGGCCGATGGCCAGCGCCTCGTCGCAGGCGGCGACGTGGGCGGCATGGGCGTCGGCTTCGGAATACACGGCGACGGTCCGGATGCCCATGCGGCGCGCGGTGGCGGCCACACGGCAGGCGATTTCGCCCCGGTTGGCGATCAATATTTTGGTGAACATTGTCTCTCTCTTGGCAGCTCGTGGCTGGAAGTTTTTTTCTTGCCGTCATACCCGCGAAAGCGGGAATGCATGCTGAGTGTATGTCATCGGCGGCTCGTCTTCGGCATGGACCCCCGCCTTCGCGGGGGTGACCTTGGTCAGCAGCCGCACTTCTCCTTGGGCGCCGATTCCAGCACCGCGCCGCGGGTGCGCAGGCCCAGCTTGGCCAGCAGCATGCGGTCGTCCTCGGCTTCCGGGTTCTCGGTGGTCAGCAGCTTGTCGCCGTAGAAGATGGAGTTGGCGCCGGCCAGGAAGCACATGGCTTGCACCGCCTCGCCCAGCTGGCGGCGGCCGGCCGACAGGCGCACGCGCGCCTTGGGCATGGTGATGCGCGCCACGGCGATGGTGCGCACGAATTCGAACGGATCGAGCGGATCGAGGCCGTACAGCGGCGTGCCTTCCACCTGCACCAGATGGTTGACCGGCACCGATTCCGGATACGGATTCAGGTTGGCCAGCTGGGCGATCAGGCCGGCGCGCTGCTCGCGCGTCTCGCCCATGCCGACGATGCCGCCGCAGCAGACCTTGAGGCCCGCTTCGCGCACATGGCCCAGGGTGTCCAGGCGGTCCTGGTATTCGCGGGTGGAGATCACGTTGTCGTAGAACTCGGGCGCGGTGTCCAGGTTGTGGTTGTAGTAATCGAGGCCGGCGTCCTTGAGGCGCTGGGCCTGGTGCTCTTCCAGCATGCCCAGGGTGGCGCAGGTTTCCAAGCCTAAAGCTTTTACCTCCCTTACCATCTGCTCGACCTTGTCCATGTCGCGCTCCTTGGGGCTGCGCCAGGCGGCGCCCATGCAGAAGCGGGTGGCGCCGTTGTCCTTGGCGGCGCGGGCCGCGTCCAGCACGGTGTCTATGTCGAGGATTTTCTTGGCTTCGACGCCGGTGTCGTAGCGCGCGGCCTGCGGGCAGTAGCCGCAGTCTTCCTCGCAGCCGCCGGTCTTGATCGACAGCAGGGTGGCCAGTTCCACGTCGCCGTCCGGGAAGTGCGTGCGGTGCACTTGCTGGGCCTTGAACAGCAGGTCGTTAAAGGGCAGCTCGAACAGCGCCAACACTTCCTCGCGCGGCCAGGTGGCGGCCGGCGGCAGGCCGATGGCGGGGACGGGACGGTGCAGCGCGACGGTCTTGGATTCTTGGGTCAGGGACATCGGGTTTCCTTATGTGTCAGGGGTGTGCCGGCCATGAGGGCAGCACGGAGAAATCGAGATAGCTGGCGGCGGCGGCGGCCGTAGGCTCGCTCAGGCGCGGGATGCGGCCCAGCAGCGGCGCCGGGATGCGCTGCTCCAGCGCGGCCACGTTTTCATCGGCGAAGGGCATGTCGTCCAGGGTTTCGTTGGCGACCCAGCCGGCCAGCACCAGGTTGCGCGCGGCGATGGCTTCCACCGTCAGCAGCGCATGGCTGATGCAGCCCAGCCGCAGGCCGACCACCAGTACCACCGGCAAGTCCAGTTCCTCGGCCAGGTCGGCGGTGTCGTAATCGTCGTTGAGCGGCACGCGGAAGCCGCCCACGCCTTCCACCACCACCGCATCCGAGGCGGCGCCCACTTCGATGTAGGCGGCCAGGATGGGCACCGGCGAAATGGTCACGCCTTCCAGCGCGGCCGCCACGTGCGGCGCGGCCGGTTCGCGCAGCAGGAAGGGGGTGGTGATGTTTTGCGGCAGGCTGACGTTGCCGGCGGCGCGCAGCTGCTCGCAGTCTTCATTGCGCCATTCGCCGTCGCGCAGTTCGGCGCCGGCCGCCACCGGCTTCATGCCGCAGGCGCGCACGCCGCGCTGCACCAGCGCGTGCAGCAGGGCCGAGGATACCAGGGTCTTGCCGATTTCGGTGTCGGTGCCGGTCACGAAGCAGGCGAAGCGCGAGGGCAGGCCGCTGGCGGCGGCGGCCGGCCGGGTTTGTGGTACCGCTTCAGCGGCAATCAGGGGTTCGTCCAGGCTCATGTCACGTCCTTTTCCAATGCGTTGAGGGCGGAGACCAGCTGCGCCACGTCCTCGCCCGTGTGGCCGGCGGACAGCGTCACGCGCAGGCGCGCGGTGCCGGGCGCCACGGTGGGCGGCCGTATCGCTCCCACCCACAGGCCGCGCTGGTACAGGGCGGCGCCGGCCCGCATGGTGTCGGCATTGTCGCCGATCAAAATGGGCTGGATTGCAGTGGAGGAAGGAAGACGCTGCCAGCGCGTCAGGCGCAGGCCAGCCTCCAATTGTGCCACCAATGCCGCCAGCTGTGCGCGGCGCTGGGCGCCCTCTTCGCCTTCGATCAAGTCCAGGCTTGCCAGCAGGGCGTGCGCCAGGGCCGGCGGGGCCGCCGTGGTGTAGATGTAGGGGCGCGCTTTTTGTATCAGCGTTTCGATCACGGTGTCATGGGCCGCGACAAAGGCGCCGCCCACGCCGGCCGCCTTGCCCAGGGTGCCGATGTAGACCAGGCATGGCGAGCGCAGCTGGAAATGCTCGAGCGCGCCGTGGCCGCGCGCACCCAGCGTGCCGAAGCCGTGGGCGTCGTCCACCACCAGCCAGGCGCCGTGGCGTTCGCACAGCGCGAGTAGTTCCGGCAGCGGCGCCAGGTCGCCGTCCATGCTGAACACGCTGTCCGTCACCACCAGCTTGGTGGCGGCGCGGCTGGCGGCCAGCAGGCGCTCCAGGGCCTCCAGGCCGGCATGCGGATAGACGTGGACCTTGCTGCGCGACAGGCGGGCGCCGTCGATCAGCGAGGCGTGGTTCAGTTCCTCCGAAAAGATGTCGGCATCCTTGTCGCCCGCCGCCAGGCCGGTGATGGCGGCCAGGTTGGCCATGTAGCCGGTGCAGAAGTACAGGGCGCGCGGCGCTTCCAGGTGGTCCGCCACGAAGCCGGCCAGGCGCTGCTCCAGCTCCACGTGGGCGCGGCCATGGCCGCTGATCATGTGCGAGGCGCCGCTGCCGGCGCCATACAGCCGGGCGCCTTCCTGCAGCGCGGCCGTGATGCGGGGATGGTTGGCCAGGCCCAGGTAGTCGTTGCTGCAGAAAGCCAGCAGTTCGCGGCCCTCCACCGTCACGCGCGGGCCGCAGGGCGTATCCACCGTGCGGCGTCGGCGCAGCAGGCTGTCCGCTTCCAGCGTGTCCAGCCGGGCTTGCAGGCGGTTCAACAGTTCCATGGTCAGCCCGCCACTACCTGGTTGAACACGGCCAGCGTGTTGCCGGCCAGGTGCCGTACCTCTTCCTCGCTGAGGATGTAGGGTGGCATCAGGTAGACGGTGGCGCCGATGGGGCGCATCAGCAGTTCGTGTTCGGTGGCGGCGGCGAAGAAGCGGCGCGAGAAGTCCGGCGCCGCGTCCACGGCGTCGAAGGCCCAGATCATGCCGCGCTGGCGGAAGTGGCGCACGCGCTCATGCTCTGCCAGCGGCGCCAGCGCGGCCGTCAGCCGTTCGGCCAGGGCGCGGTTGCCGTTCAGCACATCGTCCTGCTCGAAGATCTCCAGCGTGGCCAGGGCGGCGCGGCAGGCCAGCGGATTGCCGGTGTAGGAGTGCGAGTGCAGGAAGCCGCGCTTCACGTCGCTGCTGTAGAAGGCTTGATAGATATCGTCGCGGGTCAGCACCAGCGACAGCGGCAGGTAGCCGCCGCTGATACCCTTGGACAGGCACAGGAAATCCGGCCACACGCCGGCCTGCTCGCAGGCGAAGAAGGTGCCGGTGCGGCCGCAGCCGACCGCGATCTCGTCCAGTACCAGGTGCACCTGGTGGCGGTCGCACAGCTCGCGCACCAGCTTGAGGTAGAGCGGATCGTGCATGGCCATGCCGGTGGCGCACTGCACCAGCGGCTCGATGATGATGGCGGCAATGCGGTCGGCGCGTTCCTCGAACAGGCGCTGGACGTCGGCGGCGGCGCGGCGCGCCACGTCCTGGGCCGATTCGCCGTCGCGCGCCTGGCGGGCGTCGGGCGAGGCCACGGTGCGGGCGGCGCGCAGCAGCGGGCCGTAGGCATCCTTGAACAGGGCCACGTCGGTGACGGCCAGCGCGCCTATGGTCTCGCCGTGGTAGCTGCCTTCCAGGCAGACGAATTCCTGCTTGCCGGCCTGGCCGCTGTTGCGCCAGGCGTGGAAGCTCATCTTCAGGGCGATTTCCACCGCCGAGGCGCCATCGCTGGCGTAGAACGCGTGGCCCAGCTGGTGGCCGGTCAGGGCCGACAGCTGTTCCGACAGTTCGATGACAGGTTCATGCGTGAAGCCGGCCAGCATGGCGTGTTCCAGCGTGTCCAGCTGGTCCTTGAGCGCGGCGTTGATGCGCGGGTTGGCGTGGCCGAACAGGTTGACCCACCAGGAGCTGATGGCGTCCAGGTAGCGGCGCCCATCGTGGCCGTACAGCCAGGCGCCCTGGCCGCGCTGGACCGGAATCAGGGGCACGGTTTCGTGATGCTGCATCTGGGTGCAGGGATGCCATACGCTGCGCAGGCTGCGCTCCACCCAGGGATTGTGTTTATGTTCCAACGTGTACTCTCACTATTACTTGCTTAGCCAGTCCGGCTTGCGCTTCTCCAGGAAGGAGCGCACGCCTTCGCGGCCCTGTTCCGAAGCGCGGATTTGCGCGATGCGCGCGGCGGTGTCCGCCACCAGCGCATCGTCGATGGTCTTGCCCGCCATGTCGCGCACCAGCACCTTGGCCTGGCGCACGGCGTGCGGGCTGTTGGCGGCCAGCGCCTGCACGACCTCCGCCACCCTGGTGTCCAGCGCCTCGGCGCCGGCCACCTCGTGCACGAAGCCGATGCGATGCGCTTCCTGCGCCGTGAAACGCTCGGCGGTCAGGAAGTAGCGGCGCGCGGCCTGCTCGCCCATGGCCTTGATCACATAGGGGGCGATGGTGGCCGGGATCAGGCCCAGTTTCACCTCGCTCAGGCAGAAGTGCGCGCCCTCGGCGGCCAGGATGATATCGCATGCGGCCACCAGGCCCATGCCGCCGGCGTAGCAATCGCCGTGCACGCGCGCCACCACCGGCTTGGGACAGAGGTAGATGGTGCGCAGCATGGCGGCCAGCTGCATGGCGTCGGCCTGGTTCTCGGCGTCCGTGTAGGCCGCCATTTTCTTCATCCAGTTCAGGTCCCCGCCGGCGCAGAAGGCGGCGCCGTTGGCGGCCAGGATGATGGCGCGCAGGCTGTCGTCACGGCCCAGTTCATCGAAGGCCTGCGCCAGTTCGGCAATGGCCTCTTCGTTGAAGGCGTTGCGCACTTGCGGGCGGTTCAGGGTCACGGTGGCGACCGCGCCGTCGCGGCTGATCGCCAGGGCCGGGGTCAAAGTCATGCTCATTCCTTCCACACCACGTAGTCGTCGATGGCGTACAGCTTGCATTGGGTGCGGCTGTTCTTCTGGCAGTTGGCCACGGCGCGCGCGGTGGGATCGTCGCCATCCTCGGCCCAGCCCCAGGAACCGCTGGGCGATATGGCGAAGGCCCGCGGTATCGGTTTGTTGAGGAAGGTGACATAACCATCCAGGCCCTTTTCCTTCAGGTAGGGCGGCTGGCGGTTGAGCGGCGCCCAGTCGGTGCGCGGCGCCGTTTCCACCGAGGCCACCGTGTATTTGACCTCGGTGGGCATGTCGATGGATTTAAGGAACTGTTCAACTTCCGGCAGCCAGATCGCCACGCCGTCGCGGCTGGCGCTCATGCCGTGCGCATTGTTCTTGAACGGGCCGTAAGCCACCAGGCGCGCCTGGCCGCCGGCCTTGGTGTAGGCCTGGTACATATCGGCCGCCAGCTTGGGACCGAACAGTTGGTCGTTCTCGCCATAGAACCAGATGCTGGGGATGTGGCTGTGGCGGCCGAAGTCGGCAAAGGCGTCGACCAGCGAGCTTTGCCAGTCGCAGCGCGGATTGTCCTTGCGCAGGCCGCCGGCGAAATTGATCACGCCGCGCACGCCGGGGATGTCGTGGCTGCCGGCCGCGATCGCGGTCAGCCCGCCGTGCGACTGGCCGCCAATCAGCATATGGGCCTGGTCTGCCCACGGTTGCTTGAGCACATACATCATGGCGGCCGCCAGCGAGCGCACCTGGGCCTCCCCGTTGTGTTCCAGGTTGCATTCGCGGTCAACGTAGTCGCCGCCGGATTCGGCAAAGCCCATGCGCATGGGGATCACCACGGCGTAGCCGCGCTTGACGAACTCGCGGCTGATGTAGAGGTAGCGGGCGCGGTTCTGCTCATGGGCGTTGCCCGGCGATTTACCGTGGTTCATGAACAGCACGGGGAAGGGGCCATCGCCGGGCGGCTTGAAGATGGTGGTCTGCAGGCCGACTGCGCTGCCGTCTATGGTGGCCGGAATGGTGATCACCTGTTCGTTCATTTTGGTGTCCACGCCGGGCAGCGCATCGGCCAGCGCGGCGCCGCTCCAGGCCAGGGCGCACAGCAGCGCCGCCTTCAGTCTCACGCTCATGGTCATTCCTTACATGCGGAACACGCCAAAACGGGTGTCCTCTATCTCCGCATTCATGGCTGCGGACAAGCCCAGGGCCAGCACCGTGCGGGTGTCGGCCGGATCGATCACGCCATCGTCCCACAGGCGCGCGGTGGCGTAGTAGGGATGGCCCTGCTGCTCGTACTGTTCCTTGATGGGCTGGCGGAAATCGGCTTCCTCGTCGGCGCTCCACTGCCCGCCCTTGCCTTCGATGCCGTCGCGCTTGACGGTGGCCAGCACCGAGGCGGCCTGGTCGCCGCCCATCACCGAGATGCGCGCATTGGGCCACATCCACAGGAAGCGCGGCGAGAAGGCGCGGCCGCACATGCCGTAGTTGCCGGCGCCAAAGCTGCCGCCGATGATGACGGTGAACTTGGGCACGGCGGCGGTGGCCACCGCCGTCACCATCTTGGCGCCGTTGCGGGCGATGCCTTCGTTCTCGTATTTGCGGCCCACCATGAAGCCGGTGATATTTTGCAGGAACACCAGCGGCACCTTGCGCTGCGCGCACAGTTCGATGAAGTGCGCACCCTTGAGCGCGGACTCGGAAAACAGGATGCCGTTGTTGGCCACGATGCCCACTTGCATGCCGTGGATGTGGGCAAAGCCGCACACCAGGGTGGCGCCGTAGCGCGCCTTGAATTCATCGAACTCGCTGCCGTCCACGATGCGGGCGATCACCTCGCGCACATCGAAGGGCTTGCGGGTGTCGGTTGGGATCACGCTGTACAGTTCGCGCGCGTCGTAGCGCGGTTCCTGCACCGGGCGCCGCGCGCCCTGCTGCGGCTTGACGCGGTTCAGGTTGGAGACGATGGTGCGCGCCAGCGACAGCGCGTGGATGTCGTTCTGCGCCAGGTGGTCGGCCACGCCGGACAGGCGGGTGTGGACGTCGCCGCCGCCCAGGTCCTCGGCCGTCACCACTTCGCCGGTGGCCGCCTTCACCAGCGGCGGGCCGCCCAGGAAGATGGTGCCCTGCTCCTTGACGATGATGGATTCGTCGCTCATGGCCGGCACATAGGCGCCGCCGGCCGTGCAGGAACCCATCACCACCGCGATCTGCGGGATGCCCTGGGCCGACAGGTTCGCCTGGTTGTAGAAGATGCGGCCGAAGTGATCGCGGTCGGGGAAGACCTCGTCCTGGTTGGGCAGGTTGGCGCCGCCGGAATCGACCAGGTAGATGCAGGGCAGCTTGTTCTGGCCGGCGATTTCCTGCGCGCGCAAATGCTTTTTCACCGTGACCGGGTAATAGGTGCCGCCCTTGACGGTGGCGTCGTTACAGACGATCACGCATTCCTGGCCCGCCACGCGGCCGATGCCGGTGATGATGCCGGCCGCCGGGGCCGCGTCCTCGTACATGCCGTAGGCCGCCATCTGCGACAATTCCAGGAAGGGCGTGCCGGGATCGAGCAGCATCTGGACCCGGTCGCGCGGCAGCAGCTTGCCGCGCGCCACGTGTTTGGCGGCGGCCGCCGCGCCGCCGCCGGCCGCGATGGCCGCCACCTTGGCGTGTAGGTCGTCCACCAGCGCCTGCATGGCGGCGGCGTTGGCCTGGCTGTCCTGGCTGCGGGGATTGAGTTTGCTGTCGATGTGCGGCATGGCGATTTCCTTTTGCTTAGCGTGTCTCCAACGCTTTATTCAGGGAAGCTACCGTCCACGTAAAACCAGCGCGGGCCGCCCTCGGCCGCTTCGCGCACGAAATTGCTGATCTCGTGCAGCCGGTGGGCCCGGCCCTGGCTGCGGAAGCGGGCCACGAATTCCACCGTGTCGCGGTCGGGATCGTCCAGTTCTGCTTTACGTTGACGTAAACGTAAAGCAGATTTTACCTCAAGTCCCAGCCATTGCAGTTTTTCCCCGGGGTGGATGATTTGATCATGCGGGCGGGTGCTGGCGTGCCAGGTCGCCAGCAAATAGGGTTCGTCGCCCAGGGTGTAGGCCGTGTAGCGGGAGCGCATCAGCGTTTCGGCGCTGGGCGGGATCGCTTGGCCGGCCAGGTAGGGGCCGCAACAGGATGCCAGGCTGGGACCGCCGCAGGGGCAGGCCGCTGGGGCGGTGGACTTCTTGGACATGGAATACGGTAGGCAACTGAGCAATGCCGCATTATCCGACAATTCCCGGATCGCGGTTACATGTATAAAAATTTGTATTTACGTTGCCTTGGCCGCACAAGATTCGACCATCGCTATTACACTATGGCCATTAGGAGAAAGAAATGAGCCAGACCAGTTTCGAATTCAAGGCCGACGCTAACGATAGCTCGCCCTTATATATGCAAATCGCGCGCAAGCTGAGCGACGACGTCCATAACGGCCGCTACCAGGTGGACCAGGCGCTGCCGTCCGAGCGCGCCCTGTCGGAATTGCTCAACGTGTCGCGGGTGACGGCGCGCAAGGCCATCGACCAGCTGGTGGACCAGGGCCTGGTGGTGCGCCGCCGTGGTTCGGGCAACTACATCGCCCCGCGCATCGAGCAGCCGCTGTCCAACCTGACCAGTTTTTCGGAACAATTGCAGCAGCGCGGCCATGTGCCGGCCTCGCGCTGGCTCAAGCGCGCCATCGTGGCGCCCACGCCGGACGAGCAGCTCAGCCTGGGCCTGTCGCCCTATTCCAAGGTGGCGCGCCTGGAGCGCTTGCGCCTGGCCGACGACGTGGTGATGGCCTACGAGGTCAGCGTGCTGCCGCAGACCATCCTGAACGATCCCAACGAGGTCGGCAATTCGCTGTACCAGTACCTGGAAGCCATAGGCAAGGCGCCGGCGCGCGCCCTGCAGCACATCCGCGCCATGAACGCCTCGCCCGAGCTGGCGCGGCAGTTGGGTGTGCCGGAAGGGCAGGCTTTGCTGTACATTACCCGTGTCGCCTACCTGGAATCGGGCGAGGCGATGGAGCTGACCCATTCCTATTGCCACAGCGAGCATTACGATTTTGTGGCGGAAATGCGGCGCGCCACTTAGAGGCCGGCTCAAAATGACCGTGGCGTTGTTGCAGCGCCTCGCCGTGCAGGCGCACTGCCTTCGGCGCGGCGCCTAGCCACGCTCATTTTGAACCAACCTCTGGAGAGGAGTGCGGGGGGATGCGATGCTGAACACAGAAACGCCTCACCCGGAACATTCCCAGCTGGATCAATATCCGGCCGGGACGCTGGTGGACGCCCTGCTGGCGGACCAGTCCCAGGCCGCGCTGGCGGTGCAGGCGGCGGCCTCCAGCATTGCCGCCGCCGTCGAGGCCATGGCGCCGCGCATCGCGGCCGGTGGACGGCTGATCTATGTCGGCGCCGGCACCTCGGGCCGCCTCGGCGTGCTGGACAGCGTCGAACTTCATCCCACTTTCTCCTGGCCGCGCGAACGGGCCGTGGCCGTGCTGGCCGGCGGGCGCGGCGCCATGTTCGAAGCAGTGGAGGGCGCCGAGGATGACGAGGCGCAGGGCGCGGCCGACCTCGCCGCGCTGGCGCCGCAGCCGAACGACGTGGTGCTGCTGCTGGCCGCCTCCGGAGCCACGCCCTATGTGCTGGGCGCCTTGCAGGCCGCGCGGGCGGCCCGGGCGCTGACGGTGGGCATTGCCAACAATCCGGACGCACCGCTGGCGCGTGGCGCCGAGATCGGCATCACTGTCGCTACCGGCCCGGAAATCATTTCCGGCAGCACCAGGCTGAAGGCGGGAACGGCGCAGAAAATCGTGCTCAACACGCTGTCGAGCGCGCTGATGGTCAAGCTGAACAAGGTGTACGGCAATCTGATGGTGGACCTGAAAGCCACCAATGCCAAGCTGGTGCGGCGCGCCGTGCGCCTGACCATGGCGGCGGCCCAGGTGGACGAGGCCACGGCGCGCATCATGCTGGAACAGTGCGGCTACCAGGTCAAGGTCGCCATCGTGGCCCTGCTGCGCCAGGAAGACGCCGCCACCGCCCAGGCCCGCCTGGCCCGTACCGAAGGCAGCATCCGTGGCGCGCTGGCAGCCGACAATTAACCGGCTGGCGGCCTGATGTTGACGGCTACGCCGTTCACGATGTCGTAAGGCACCCGCACCTTGGCGCTTTCTCCCCCGAAGTCGCGCGGATTGCGGGTGATCAGCAGGCGCCCGCTGGCCCAGGCGGTGCCGCCTATGATGGCGTCGGCAAGCTTTATTTTCGGTGGCAACACGAAGCTGGCGCCCCGTATCGTTGCCGCTGTGCGTATGATGGAGACGGTGGTTTGTATCACACGGATTTCGAGCTGGTTCAGCCATTGCTGAAAACGTATCTCTTCTGAGCGGGACATGCGGCAAGCCACTTCCAACCATGAGATAGCACTGATGGCAGCGTCGGAATAGTAGGCTATCTCGTCCGTCGCTGCCGCGTGGCCAGCGTAGTGGTCGATCAGAATATTGGTATCAAAGAGTACGCTTATCATTCCGAGCGCATGAGTTCTTGATACTCCACCCCATCCAGGGGAATGTCGGTTCTGCCTTTCCAGGCGCCGAAGGTAAGCATCGCTGCCTGCCTGCGCCTTCGCCGGGCTTCTTCCTGGTACGCGGCCTCCACCTTTGACAGTGCGGCGATCACCTCCGGCTGCACGACTGCAGGCACACCAGGTACCCGTTCAATGGCCCGATTCGCGCCCGCCATCATCCGGACGACATGGGCATTTGACCATTTGTAATCTGGCATGGGCTTCTCCTGCAAGGACGAATGACATCCCAGTGTAGTCCATGGCGGCGTGAGGACGCTTGTGCTGCACCAATGTCCTGTATCCTTGCTGATTTGACAGACAGCTCAAGGACGTATGGCCGCAGCACCACCCAGCCCCTGGTCCTGGATCCCCTCGCTGTGCTTCGGGCAGGCCATACCCTATGTGACGGTGATGATGCTGTCCACCGTGATGTACAAGAACCTGGGCGTGTCCAACGCCGAGCTGGCGCTGTACACGGGCTGGCTGTACCTGCCGTGGGTGATCAAGCCGCTGTGGTCGCCGCTGGTGGAGATGCTGGGCACCAAGCGCCGCTGGATCGTCGCGCTGCAGCTGCTGATCGGCGCCGCGCTGGCGCTGGTGCCGCTGACCCTGCACCTGCCGCAATTCTTCCAGCTCAGCCTGGCCCTGCTGTGGCTGATGGCGTTCAGCTCGGCCACCCACGATATTGCCGGCGACGGCTACTACATGCTGGCCCTGCCCCAGCACCATCAGGCCGCCTTTGTCGGCGTGCGCAGCACCTTTTATAAATTCGGCATGGTGGCGGGACAGGGCGGACTGGTCTACCTGGCCGGCGCCCTCAGCGAGCGCAGCGGCGATCCGGCGCTGGGCTGGTCGGCTGTGTTCGGCCTGGTGGCCGTGCTGTTCCTGGCCCTGGGCGTTTACCACCAGCTGGTCCTGCCGCGTCCCGCCCAGGACCGGGCGCATGCTTCGGGCGGCCTGTGGCGCGACTTTGTGGCCACTTTCCGCAGCTTTTTTGCCAAGCCCGGCATCGCCCGCATCCTGTGTTTTTTGCTGCTGTACCGTCTGGGCGAGGCCCAGCTCTTGAAGATGGCGGGTCCCTTCATGCTCGATCCGCTGGAAAAAGGCGGCCTGGGCCTCAGCACCGCCCAGTATGGCGTGGTGTACGGCACCATAGGCGTGATCGCGCTGGTGCTGGGCGGGCTGGCGGGCGGCGTGGCCATTGCCCGCTTCGGGCTGAAGCGGGCACTGTGGCCCATGGTGCTGGTCATGCACCTGCCGGACCTGGTGTTTGTCTACCTGGCCGCCATGCAGCCCTCCAGCCTGCCCCTGGTGACGCTTTGCATTGCGGTTGAGCAATTCGGCTACGGCTTCGGCTTTGCCGCCTTCATGCTGTACATGATCATGGTGGCCGATGGCGAGCACAAGACCGCCCATTACGCCATCTGCACCGGCTTCATGGCGCTCGGGATGATGCTGCCAGGCATGCTCAGCGGCGAGCTGCAATCCTTGCTGGGCTACCGCAATTTTTTCCTGTGGAGCTGTTTGTGCACCTTGCCTGCCTTCATTGCTGTTGCCAGGGTGGAGATCGTTGCCGGATTCGGCCTGAAAAAAAACGGCTGAGCATTACAATACGCTGCTTCAACTGATACGGGGAATGGTTTTGGTTTTTAATGCGAAAAGGCGGATGACGCTGGCCGCCGCTGGCAGCGGTGCGCTGGCCATGCTGCTGGATGGTTGTTCCAGTACGCCCACGGTCCCGGCGCCGGTTGCCGGCGCCATGCCGCCGCCGGCTGGCCTGCCCGGGGCAGCGCCCACGCCCGCACCGGCAAGCAGCCCGGCCGACGGTTTCATGCCGCCGCCGGCGCCGCGCGAATTCCGCGCCGCCTGGGTGTCCACAGTGGCCAATATCGACTGGCCCAGCCGCAACAACCTGAGCATGGAAAAGCAGCAGGCCGAGGCCCTGGCCATCCTGGAACGGGCCCGTTTGCTGAACCTGAACGCCATCGTGCTGCAGGTGCGGCCCAGCGCCGACGCCATCTATCCCTCGCAATTGGAACCGTGGTCGGAATTCCTCACCGGCGCCCAGGGCCGGCCGCCCAAGACGGCCTGGGACCCGCTGCAGTTCTGGATCGAGCAGGCCCATTTGCGCGGGCTGGAGCTGCACGCCTGGTTCAATCCCTACCGCGCGCGCCACGCCACCGCCAGGACCCCGCTGGCGCCCGGCCATATCGCCAAGACCAAACCGGAGACGGTCAAGACCTATGGCCGCTACCTGTGGATGGACCCGGGCGAACCGGCCGCCTCGCAGCACACGCTGGACGTAGTGCTGGACGTGGTGCGGCGCTACGATATCGACGGCGTCCACATCGACGATTACTTCTATCCCTATCCGATCGACGCGCCCAACGCGGCCGGGCCGGAAGGCGTGGCGCTGGATGGCGGCGTGTCCGGCGCCCAGAAGCCGGAGCTGGAATTCCCCGACCAGCCGTCCTGGCAGCGCTACCTGCTGGGCGGAGGACAACTGGACCGCGCCTCGTGGCGGCGCCAGAACGTCAACAACATGATAGAACAGCTGTACCTGGGCATCCGCAAGGAAAAGAGCTGGGTGCGCTTCGGGGTCAGCCCGTTCGGCATCGGACGGCCGGACAAGCGCCCACCCGGCATCGTCGGCTTCAGCCAGTACGACAAGCTGTATGCGGATGCGGAGCTGTGGTTGTCCAAAGGCTGGCTCGATTACCTGGCGCCGCAGCTGTACTGGCCGGTGTCGCAGACGCCGCAAGCCTTTGATGTGCTGCTCGACTACTGGCTGGCGCAGAACAGCCATGCGCGCCACGTGTGGCCGGGCCTGTACACCAGCCGCATCGACGCCGCCACCAAGGCCTACGCGCCGGAGGAAATCGTCAAGCAGATAGCCGTCACCCGCAGCCGCGGACGTGGCGCCGGCCACCTGCACTTCTCCATCGCCCCGCTGATGGAAAACCGCAAGGGCATCAGCGACCAGCTGCGTGCGCGCGCCTACCAGAGCGCGGCCCTGGTGCCGCCCACGCCCTGGCTGGGCAGCGAGGCGCCGGGCGCGCCCAAGGCTTCCTGCAAGCGCGCCCAGGGCGGGCTGGCGGTGGAGCTCAATCCGGGTGGCGGCAAGCCGGTGGCGCAGTACGCCATCTGGACCCGCTACGGCAGCGAGTGGCGCTTTGCCGTCGCCCCAGCAGCGCGGCCGGTGCTGCTGCTGCAGGATGATGCCTCGGGCGGCGCCGCCAACGCAGTGGTGGTGAGCGCGGTCGACCGCCTCGGCAACGAGAGCGAACGCGTCACCGTGCTGCGATGACCCTGGCGCTGGCGCTTGGTCTGGACGCGGGCGGCAGCGCCACCCGCTGGGCGCTGGCCGGCGCCGATGGCGCCATCGTGGCCGAGGGCGAGGCCGCCGGCCTGTCGGTCAACCAGATGGCCAGCGAGGAGGGGCGGGCAGCCCTGCGCGCCACGCTGGGCGACCTGGCGCGCCAGGTGCTGGCCCGCGGCCGGCCGCTGGCTGTTTGCGCCGGCTTGACCGGCTTTGGCGGTAATGACAGCAATGGCGCGCAGCTGTCGGCCTGGCTGGCGGCGGACCTGGCGCTGCCGACCGAACGCATAGGCCTGCGCAGCGATATCGAAATCGCCTGCCTGGCTTGCCACGGGCCGGGCGAGGGCTACCTGGTGTACGCCGGGACCGGCTCCATCGCCGCCTTCATCGACGCCGACGGGCAGCTGCACCGCGCCGGTGGCCGTGGCGTCGCGCTGGACGATGGCGGCGGCGGCTACTGGATCGGGCGCGAGGCCCTGCGCCACGTGTGGCGCCTGGAAGATGAACAGCCGGGCGCCTGGCGGCAATCGGCCATGGCGCGCGCCCTGTTCGACATGGTGGGCGGCAGTGACTGGGCCCGCTCGCGCGAATTCGTGTACGGCGCCGCGCGCGGCGACATGGGCAAGCTGGCGCTGGCCGTCGCCGCCAGCGCGGACGACGATACGGCCGCCGTCGCCATCCTGGAACAGGCCGGCCGCGAACTGGCGCGCATCGCGCTGGCGCTGGTGTCCCGTTACGGCGCCAGGCCGGTGGCGCTGGCCGGACGCGCCGCCACCCTGCATCCCTTGATCGCCTCATCGATGCGCGCCGCGCTGCCGCCCGGGCTGGAACTGCGCGAAATAAGCGTGAGGCCGCACCATGCGGCGGCCCGTCTTGCACTACACTGCGGAAATTGATTTTTTCGGACTACCCATGAACACCGTCAAGCTGACCGTCCTTTCCGCCGCGCTGGCTCTGCTGGCCGGCTGCGCCACCGTGCCGCCATCCGGCCCGGTGATCGACCGCAGCCTGTCCGCGCGCGGCCAGAGTGAGCGCATCAAGTACATCATCCTGCACTACACGGTGAGCGACACGCCGCGCTCCATCCGCACCCTGACCACCACCGACGTCAGCGCGCATTACCTGGTGACGGACGGCGATCCGCCGGTGATCTATGGACTGGTGGACGAGGCGCGCCAGTCCAACCACGCGGGCTACAGCAACTGGCGCATCTACAACCAGCTCAATTCGGCGTCGATCGGCATCGAGATCGTCAACCCCGGCTTCCGCGACACGCCGCAGGGCCGGGTCTGGACGCCGTTCAAGCAGAACCAGATCGACCAGGTGATACTGCTGGTGAAGGACATCGCGGCGCGCTACCGCATCAAGCCGGAGAACATCCTGGGCCACAACGAGATCGCGCCGCAGCGCAAGCAGGATCCGGGACCGATGTTCCCCTGGAAGCAGCTGGCCGATGCCGGCCTGGTGGCCTGGCCCGACCAGGGCCGGGTGGCGGCGCAGCTGGCGCTCTACCAGGCGCAGTTACCGGACAATTTCTGGTTCCAGAAAAAGCTGGCGCAGCATGGCTATACGGTGCCGCAGACCGGCGTCTGGGACGAAGCCTCGCGCAACGTGCTGTCGGCCTTCCAATCCAAGTTCCGCCCAACCAAATTCGACGGCGCCCTCGACCCGGAAACGGCAGCCATCCTGGACGTGCTGACCACGCCGGCGCCCGCCGCGCCATCGGCTCCTCCGCCGGCGGAGCCGCAATAAGAGCCGGTTTCCAAATACGCGTGGCCAGGCGCGGCAGCCAAGACGGCAGGTCCGCCCGACAAGGCGCCGCAGCGGTGCTCTGGACATCCTGAAGCGGCTTCTCGGCTAGCGTGCGCCCTGTGCAACCCAGTCCACGATGCCGTCCAGGACCGTGCGGCCTGCGCCGTTGGCGGTGTTGGGGTGGTTGATGATGGCCACCACGATGCATGGGTGGCCGCCGTCGTCCGGCACGTAGCCGGCGATGGCGATCACGCCGTTCAGGCTGCCCGTCTTGAGGCGGGCGCGGGCGGCGGCCGGGCTGTCTTTCAGGCGGCGCTTCATGGTGCCGTCCAGCGCTGCGATCGGCAGGCTGGAGAGGAATTCCGGCATCCATGCGCTTTGCTGGCCAGCCTGCAGCACGCCTGCCAATTGGGCCGCCGTGGCGCGTTCGCTGCGCGACAGGCCCGAGCCATTGTCCAGTACCAGGCCACGGTCGTCGATCTGGTGGCGCAGCAGCCAGGCGCGGAGGGCCAGGTCGGCGCGCGCCGTGGTGCTCATCGCGGGATCGGCCACGATGGGACGGCTGCCCAGCACGGGGTCGGCTTCCAGGCTGCCCAGGCTGAGGAAAATGGTGCGCGCCAGCGTGTTGTCGGACAGTTTATTGGTGTCGCGCAGGACTTCCGGCAGCGCGCGCGAAACGTGTTCGGCCAGCAGGCGCGCCGCGCCCGGCGCCATGTCGCGCGCGGCCGGATCGGGCTGGCCCGCCAGCGCAGGCGCCGCGCCGGACGGTGCTGGCGCGCCAGCAGCCGAGGCTTGCGACGCCGCCGCTGGCGCCAGGTCCGATGCCGCCGGCACGGCCTCGCGCACCGTACCCGCCAGGCTGCCGCCCAAACGGCTCCATTGCGCGCGCAGCAGGCGCGCCAGGTAGTCGTGCCGGTCCAGCACATTCACGCTGGTCGAGCGCACGCAATTCTTCGGAAAGCTGCCATGCAAGACCACCTTGATCTGTTCGCCGTCGCGCGTGGTGTCCGGCGTCTTCCAGCCCTCTTCCCACTTGGCGCAAGGCGCGTCGGTCAGCTTCAGGTCGGCCTGCACGCTGACCTTGTCCATCTCGGGCAGCATCGCCACCGACAGCCCGCTGGCGCTTGCGCGCAGTTCCAGCTTGAGCAGGTTGGTGTTGAGCAGCAGCGCATCCGGAATCACGTTGTAGTAGGCCCAGGGATATTCATCGAAGGGCGCCACGCCCACATCCAGCCGCGCCGGCTGGAACAGCAGCCGGTCCAGCACCACGTCGCCCGCGATGTGCTGTATGCCCTGGCTGCGCAGCGCCTGCAGCATATGGAATAGCGCATCCTCGTTGAAATCCGCGTCGGCGCCGCCGCGCAGATACAGGTCGCCCTGCAGCACGCCGTTCACCACGGGCGCGCTGGAACGCAGCTCGGTGCGGCCGCGGAACACGGGGCCCAGCTGCTCCAGCGCCACCAGGGTGGTGAACAGCTTCATGGTGGACGCTGGTTGCATGCTTTGCTGCGCATTGTGCGACACCAGCGGCGCATCGCCGCGCAGCACCACCAGGCCGATGGCGTCCTGCGGAATGTGCGCCTTTTGCAGCAGGGCCGCGACCGGTTCCGGCAGTTCGGCATGGGCGGCGCCGCAAGCGAACAGCGCGGCAAGGATGAGGCGGCGTAGCATGGAAGATCCTGTCAATGGAAGAACACGTAGGCAACGCAGATGGCGGCAATCACGCCGGCCAGGTCGGCCAGCAGGCCGCAGGAGATCGCGTAGCGCGTCCTGCGTATGCCCACCGAACCGAAATACAGCGCCACGATGTAGAAAGTGGTGTCGGCCGAACCCTGGAAGATGCAGGCCAGGCGTCCGACGAAGGAATCCGGGCCGTAGGTGCGCATGGTGTCTATCATCATGGCCTTGGCGCCGCTGCCGCTCAGTGGCTTCATCAGCGCGGTCGGCAGGGCTGGCACGAAATCGGTGTTGAAGCCGAGGGCGCCGAACAGCCAGCTGAAGCCATCCACCACGAAGGTGAACACGCCCGCGTTGCGGAACACGCCGATGGCCACCAGCATGCCGACCAGGTAGGGAATCACGGTCAGCGAAGTCTGGATGCCCCCCTTGGCGCCCTCGATGAAGGCCTCGTACACATTCACTTTCTTGCGCAGGGCGCCGATGATGAAGCCGCCGATCACCGCCATCAGCAGCACATTGCTGGCGACCTTGGACACCACTTCGATCTGCGCCTTGTCCAGGTATTGCGTGAAGGTCCAGATCAGCGCCGCGATGGCGGCCGTCATGCCGCCCAGCCATCCCAGCACCACGCCGTTGAGCAGGTTGATGCGCTGGCGGATGGAAACCGCGATGATGCCGGCCACCGTCGCCACATAGGTCGCGATCATGCAGGGGATGAAGATGTCGGACGGATCGGCCGCGCCCAGGATGGCGCGCTGTGCCATGATGGCCACCGGGATCAGGGTCAGGCCCGAGGTGTGCAGCACCAGGAACATGATCTGCGCGTTGCTGGCCTCGTCCTTGTTGGGGTTCAGGGTTTGCAGGCTCTCCATGGCCTTCAGGCCGAACGGGGTGGCGGCGTTGTCCAGGCCCAGCAGGTTGGCCGAGAAGTTCATCACCATGTGGCCGGTGGCCGGGTGGTTTTTCGGCACGTCGGGGAAGATGCGCGAGAAGAAGGGCGAGATCACGCGCGCCAGCAGATCCACCGCGCCGGCTTTCTCGCCGATGTTCATGATGCCCAGCCACAGCGTCATCACGCCGGCCAGCGGCAGGGCGATGTCCATCACCGCCGCCTTGGCGGAATCGAAGGTGCCGTCGATGATGCGCTTGAAGATCTCGGTGTCGCCTAAAAACAGGAATTGGGCCAGGGCGGCGCCGAAGCCCACCAGGAAGAAGCCGGACCAGATGTAATTGAGCGACATATCACGGACAAAGAAGGAGGATGGCAGAGTATAACGTGCCGCACACCGACCGGTACGCCGCGATTTCGGCGCCTTGCGTAGAATGCCAGCATACTCATACGACGGAGCCGGCAATGAAGCTGTTCACCCGCAGGGCGCTGTCCCACGTGGCGTCGCACCCGCTGGGCTTCCTGCTGCAGACCATCAAGGGATTTCGCGCCAACCAGGGCTTGCTGCTGGCCGGCGCGGTGGCCTATTACTCGCTGCTGTCCATCGTGCCGCTGGTGATGCTGGTGGTGGTGGCGCTGTCGCACGTGATCGACCAGCAGGAGCTGCTCGATACCCTGGGGCGCTACCTGGAGTGGCTGGTGCCGGGACAGTCGGGCGCCATCGTCACCGAGGTCGGCCACTTCCTGGCGCACCGCGACCTGGTGGGCGGCATGATGGTGCTGACCATGCTGTTCTTCAGCTCCCTGGCCTTTGGCGTGCTGGAAAACGCCATGTGCGTGATCTTCATGCACCGGGTGGCGATACAGCGCCGCCATTACCTGACCTCGGCCATCCTGCCCTACTGCTACATCCTGTCGCTGGGCGTGGGCATGCTGCTGGTGACCCTGGTGGCGGGCGGCTTGCAGGTGCTGGGCGAGGAGAGCATACAGTTCCTCGGCCATACCTGGTCGCTGGACGGGGTTTCGGGCGTGCTGCTGTATTTGCTGGGCTTTGCCGGCGAGGTGCTGGTGCTCAGTTCCATCTACCTGGTGATGCCGGTGGGGCGGCTGTCGGTATCGCATGCGCTGATCGGCGGCGTGACGGCCGCGCTGCTGTGGGAAATCGCGCGCCGGGTGCTGGTGTGGTACTTCAGCACCCTGTCGCACGTGAACGTGGTGTATGGCTCGCTGACCACGGCCATCGTGGTGATGTTCAGCCTGGAGATAGGCGCCACCCTGCTGCTGTTCGGGGCCCAGGTGATTTCCGAATTCGAGCGGGTGGGCCGCAATCCGGCCAGCGAGTCGCATCCCGGCCTGCGCACCGATCCGGTACCGGTGGAAAAATAATTTGTGCGGCGCACAAAAGCCGTGTTATACTGCGTTCTGTGGTTGAGGTCCGCTTGCGGACAGTCCCACATCCGGCAAATGCGCCGCGTTCCGATATGTGTAAGACCGGAGCGCAGCCGACGCAGACAGCCGGAGTTTGTAATTCCGAATACGTTGGTCGATTTACACGTCGAGGCACCACGCAGATAGCATGGGCGTCGAGACTCCGGAGTCACTTGGCAGATAGCCCTGGACATCCCGGCAGCGATTAAAGCATAGGTAATACATTGGAACGAAGCCTGCAGCGATGCAGGCTTTTTTTTCGCTTACAGCCCCCGTGCGATCAGCAGCTTCTGGATGTCGCTGGTGCCCTCGTAGATCTGGCACACGCGCACGTCGCGGTAGATGCGTTCGACCGGGAAGTCGGACACGTAGCCGTAGCCGCCGTGCACCTGGATCGCGTCCGAGCAGACCCGTTCCGCCATTTCGGAGGCAAACAGCTTGGCCATGGCGGCTTCTTTCAGGCAGGGCTGGCCCGCATCCTTCATGGATGCCGCATGCCAGATCAGCTGCCGCGCCGCCTCGATCCGGGTCGCCATGTCCGCCAGCCGGAACTGCACTGCCTGGTGCCCGAAGATGGGCTGGCCGAAGCTCTCGCGCTCCTTCGCATACGCCAGCGCCGCCTCGTACGCGGCGCGCGCCATGCCGACCGCCTGCGCCGCGATGCCTATCCGCCCGCCCTCCAGGCCGGACAGGGCGATCTTGTAGCCCTGGCCTTCGACGCCGATCAGGTTGGCGGCCGGGATGCGGCAGTTCTCGAACACGATTTGCGCCGTGTCCGACGAGTGCTGGCCCATCTTCTGCTCCAGCCCCGCCACCACGTAGCCTGGCGTGGAAGTCGGCACCCAGAACGCGCTAATGCCTTTCTTGCCGGCCGCCTTGTCCGTCACCGCCAGCACGATGGCCACATCGGCATGCTTGCCGCTGGTGATGAACTGCTTGGCGCCGTTGAGCACATAGCTGTCGCCATCGAGGGTGGCGGTGGTGCGCAGGGCGGCGGCGTCGCTGCCCGTGTGCGGCTCGGTCAGGCAGAAGGCGCCCAGCATCGCGCCCTGCGCCAGTGGCCGCAGCCACTGCTCCTTCTGCCGGTCACTGGCATAGGCCATGGCGATGCTGCACACCGGGCAGTTGTTGACCGAGATGATGGTCGAGGTGCCGCCGTCGCCGGCCGCGATTTCCTCCAGCACCAAGGCCAACGATAAATAATCCATGCCGGCGCCGCCCCATTGTTCCGGCACCGCCACGCCGAAGGCGCCCAGCGCCGCCAGCTCCTTCAATTCCTCGCGCGGGAAGTGGTGGTCGCGGTCCCAGCGCGCCGCGTTGGGCGCCAGCTTTTCCCGCGCAAAGCTGCGCAGGGCGTCGCGTATCATCTCGTGCTGTTCGCTCAGTATCATGGGGTCCTCACCAGGCGATGGGCGTGCCGTCGTAGTTGCGGTAGACCGCGCGCTCGGACGCTGGCAGCGCGGCCAGGGTGGCGCGGATGCCGGAGGCGCTTTGCTCCACCGTGATGTCGGCACCGGCGCCGCCCATGTCGGTCTGCACCCAGCCCGGATGCAGGGCCACGCAAGTGACGCCCTTGGGGCCCCACAGCAGCGCGGTGTCGATCAGCACCGAATTCAGGGCCGCCTTGCTGGCGCGGTACAGCGATCCCGACGGGCTGGCGCGCTCGCCCAGTGAACCCATCCGGGAGGACAGCACGGCCAGCCTGCCGCCTGCCTCGGCCACCAGCGGCGCCAGGATGGGCAGCAGCCGCATGGCGGCCAGCACGTTGGTGTGCATCACGCTGTCGAAGTCGGCCTGCAGCGGAAAGCCGTCGTGGTGCGGACCGTACACGCCCGCATTCAGGATGGCGACGTCGAGCTCCTCGCCATCGAGCTTCCAGCCCATGCCGGCCACCGCCTCCACGTTGGTGACGTCCAGCTGGTGCGCCTCCGCGCCCAGCGCCGCCAGCATCTCGCAATCCTCCTGCTTGCGCGCGGTGGCGATCACGCGCCAGCCGGCCGCCAGGTATTGCCGCGCCAGTTCGTGGCCGATGCCGCGCGAGGCGCCTATGATCAGTGCCGCCGCCATCAGATGAGCTCCACGGCCATGGCGGTCGCTTCGCCGCCGCCTATGCACAGCGAGGCCACGCCGCGTTTGCCGCCGGTGCGCTTCAGGGCGCCCAGCAGCGTGACGATGATGCGCGCGCCGGACGCGCCTATGGGATGCCCCAGCGCGCAGGCGCCGCCGTGGATGTTGACCTTGCTGTGCGGGATGTCGAGCTCGCGCATGGCCGCCATCGGCACCGCCGCGAAGGCTTCGTTGATTTCGAACAGGTCGACCTCGGCCGCCGTCCAGCCGGTTTTGGCGAACAGCTTCTGCATGGCGCCTATGGGCGCGGTGGTGAACCAGTCCGGCTCGCGCGCATGGGTGGCATGGCCGTGGATGCGGGCGATGGGCGCCAGGCCCAGTTTGGCGGCAGTGGACTCGCGCATCATCACCAGCGCGGCGGCGCCATCGTTGATGGACGACGACGAGGCGGCCGTGATGGTGCCATCCTTCTTGAAGGCGGCGCGCAGGGCCGGGATTTTCTCCGGTTTGGCCTTGAGCGGGCCTTCATCCTGGGCGATGACGGTGTCGCCCGCGCGGCCGCTCACGGTGACGGGCGCGATCTCCCAGCCGAACCAGCCTTCGCGGGTGGCGGCCTGGGCGCGCTCGACCGAGGCGATGGCGTAGGCGTCCTGCGCCTCGCGCGTGAACGCGTATTTGGCCGCGCATTCCTCGGCAAAGGTGCCCATGGAGCGGCCCTCGCCGGTTTTCTCGTTGCGCGAATAGGCGTCCTCCAGGCCGTCATACATCATGTGGTCGAACAGCATGCCGTGGCCGATGCGATAGCCGCCGCGCGCCTTGGGCACCAGGTAGGGCGCGTTGGTCATGGATTCCATGCCGCCCGCCACGATCACGTCGGCGCTGCCGGCTACCAGGGCGTCGTGCGCGTAAATGGCGGCCTGCATGGCCGAGCCGCACATCTTGGACAGGGTGACGGCGGCGGTGGAGGCGGACAGGCCGGCTTTCAGCAGGGCCTGGCGCGCCGGGGCCTGGCCCTGGCCGGCCATCAGGCAGTTGCCGAAGTAGACGTGCTCGACGGCGTCGGGCCCCATGCCGGCCCGTTCCACGGCGGCGCGTATGGCCACCGCGCCCAGGTCGTGCGCGCTCAATGCGGCGAAATCGCCCTGGAAGGCGCCCATGGGGGTGCGCGCGGCGCCCACGATGACAATGGGATCATTCATTTTCTAGAGTCTCCATAAACGGCGGCGCCGCCACCAGGGGCGGGGCCAGGTGCTGGTGATAAAAGCGGATGTGCTGCGGATAGGGGAATACGTCCTCCACATAGCCATCCAGGATGTGCTGTTTGCGCGCCTGCCAGTACTCGGGCGTGAGCAGGTCGGCGTGGTGCTGCATGAAGTAGTGGCGTATCTTCGGGTTCCCCAGCAGGAAGGCGCCGAACTGCTCGGGGAAGACGTCGTGCCTGCCCACGTGGTACCAGGGCTCGGCCGCCATCTCGTCTTCCTCGTTGCGCGGCGGGGGGATGGCGCGGAAGTTGCAGTCGCTGATGTATTCGATTTCGTCGTAGTCGTAGAACACCACGCGCTGGTGGCGGGTGACGCCGAAGTTCTTGTACAGCATATCGCCGGGGAAGATGTTGGCCGCCACCAGTTCCTTGATGGCGTTGCCGTATTCGACCACGCCATGCTCCAGCGCCAGCGCGTCGCCATCCTTTTCGGCCTGGTCCAGCCATAGATTGAGCGGCACCATGCGGCGCTCGATGTACAGGTGGCGGATGATGAGCTGCTCGCCGTCCTGTTCCAGCAGCGAGGGTGCATGGCGCTGCAGCTCGGCCAGCAGCTCGTCGCTGAAGCGGCTGCGCGGGAAGGCCACGTTGGAGTATTCCAGCGTGTCGGCCATGCGGCCCACGCGGTCGTGGTGCTTGACCAGCAGGTACTTCTCGCGCACCAGTTCCGGCGTGGTCTCCTTGGGCGGCGGATAGAAATCCTTGATCACCTTGAACACATAGGGGAAGGACGGCAGCGTGAACACCAGCATCACCAGGCCGCGGATGCCGGGCGCAATCTGGAACTGGTCGGACGAGTGCCGCAGGTGCTGCAGGTAGTCGCGGTAGAACAGGGTCTTGCCCTGCTTTTGCAGGCCGAGGAGGGTGTAGATCTCGCTGCGCGGCTTGCGCGGCATCAGGCTGCGCAGGAACTGCACATAGGCCGACGGCACTTCCATGTCCACCAAAAAATAGGCGCGCGTGAAGGAGAACAGCAGCGCGATCTGCTCCTGGTCGAACAGCACGGTGTCCAGTATCAGTTCGCCCTGGTTGTTGTGCAGGATGGGCACCACGAAGGGGTACACGCGGTTGCCGTTGACGCCCTTGCCCACCACGTAGGCGCCCTTGTTGCGGAAGAATAGGCTGGACAGCACCTGTATCTGCTGGTTGGGTTCCGCCTTCTGTCCCTCCATCAGCTGGTCCATGCGCTTGCGCACCTGCTCCACGTCCTGGTCCAGGTTGGCGTAGCGTCCCTGCAGCCCGAAGCCGGTGATGATGCGCTTGAGCGTGGCCTGCAGGCCATCGGCGCCGGGATAGTAGACGCGGTAGGTGGGCGCCGCTTCCTCGCCCTCCAGGTAGTCGGTGGACACCATGGGCCGCACGAAAATGAACTCGTTGTTGAAGTAGCGCCGGTGCAGGATGTTGCAGCACACGGAGTTGAAGAAGGTTTCGGCCAGCTCCGGCTGCTTGTGGCCGGACAGCATGCCGATGTAGTGCAGCTTGAGCTCGCGCCACACTTCGTCGCTCAGTTCCTCCGGCTCGTATTCATCCTCGAGCAGCTGCACACATTCCTGGACGCGCTGGTCGTAGTAATCGATGCGTTCGCGCGCGGCGCGCTGCTGCTCCTGCCAGGCGCCGCGCTCGAAATACTGGCGCGCCTGCTGGCTGGCCTGGCGGAACAGACGGTAGTGCTTGTCGAAGCCATCCAGGATGGCGCGCGCGATATCGAAAGCAATCTGCGAACGCAGCAGCTTGGGATAGGCGGCGGGTACCCTGGCCATGGGGATGGCGCTATGCGGTTTCGGCAAACAGTTCGCGGCCGATCAGCATGCGGCGGATTTCGCTGGTGCCGGCGCCGATCTCGTACAGCTTGGCGTCGCGCCACAAACGGCCTACCGGATACTCGTTGATGTAGCCATTGCCGCCCAGGGCCTGGATCGCCTCGCCGGCCATCCAGGTGGCTTTCTCGGCGCTGTACAGGATGGCGCCGGCGGCATCCTTGCGCAGCTGGCGCACCGCTTCCGGGGCGGCGGCGCGGTCGCAGGCCTGGCCCACGGCGTAGACATAGGCCTTGCAGGCCATCATGGTCGAGTACATATCGGCCAGCTTGCCCTGCATGAGCTGGAATTCGCCTATGGCCTGGCCAAACTGCCTGCGGTCGTGCACATAGGGCACCACCACGTCCATGCAGGCCTGCATGATGCCCAGCGGGCCGCCTGACAGCACGGCGCGCTCGAAGTCCAGGCCCGACATCAGCACGTTGACGCCCTTGCCCACGCCGCCCAGCACGTTCTCCAGCGGCACCTCGCAGTTGTCGAACACCAGTTCGCCCGTGTGCGAGCCGCGCATGCCCAGCTTGTCCAGCTTTTGCGCCACCGAGAAGCCGGGGAAGTTTTTCTCGATCAGGAAGGCCGTCATGCCGCGCGGGCCGGCTTCCAGGTCGGTCTTGGCGTACACCACCAGCACGTCGGCGTCCGGACCGTTGGTGATCCACATCTTGGTGCCGTTCAGCACGTAGCGGTCGCCCTTGAGGTCGGCGCGCAGCTTCATGCTGACCACGTCGGAACCGGCGTTGGGCTCGGACATGGCCAGCGCGCCGATGTACTTGCCGGAAATCAGCTTGGGCAGGTATTTCTGCTTTTGCTGCTCGTTGCCGTTGCGCTTGATCTGGTTCACGCACAGGTTGGAATGGGCGCCATACGACAGCCCCACCGAGGCCGAGGCCCGCGAAATCTCTTCCATGGCGACGATGTGGGCCAGGTAGCCCATGCCGGCGCCGCCGTATTCCTCGCCCACCGTGATGCCCAGCACGCCCAGGTCGCCCAGCTTGCGCCACAAGTCCATGGGGAACTGGTCGCTGCGGTCTATGTCGGCCGCGCGCGGGGCGATCTCGGCGGCGGCGAATTGCTGGACGGCGGCGCGCAGGGCGGCGATATCCTCTCCGTGGTCAAAGGTCAGGCCGGGCAGGTGGAACATGTCATCCTCGCTGTGGTAGGTATGCCGCCATGATACGCGGATATGACGTTAACGTAAACGTAAAGTGAGCCTCAGGCCGGCGCCTGTCACGCCGCGCTGGCCGCCAGCAAGCGCTTGCATTCTTCCTCGTGGGCGGCCAGTTCGGCCAGCGACATCTCTATGTCTTCGCGCTGCTGCTCCAGCGTTTCCCGGTGCTGGGCCAGCACGGCCAGGAATCGGTGCATCTGGGCTTGCGTGTCCTTGGGACTTTCATACATGTCGACCAGGCTCTTGATCTCGGCCAGCGACAGGCCCAGGCGCTTGCCGCGCAGGGTCAGCTTGAGGCGGGTGCGGTCACGCGGAGCGTACACCCGGTTGCGGCCGCCGGCGCCCTCGCGCGAAGGGCTGATCAGGCCCTGGTCTTCGTAGAAGCGGATGGCGCGCGGCGTGATGTCGAATTCGCGCGCCAGTTCGGTGATGGTATAGGTAGTGGACATGATGATGTGCTAGCGCTGATTCCGTTTACGTCAACGTCAAAAAACATTGTAGCAGTTACGCCATAGCCTGGAGGTATCGTGCGACGCCAAACGGGGGGCGGCGTCATCATGGGCAAGCGCTGGATTTGACAAATTTCATCTATGTCGCAACCACGCAGCATGCGGGAATTTCCCTCACAAGACGATTAGAATGTTATTCTAATAACCTTACTCCAGTTGTATGCCTTGCGTGTCCTGGACAACTCTGCTTTGTGGTGCTTTCCAAATAAAATTCTGCGCCACAGTAGGCTGTAATGCGCTTATCCAGAGGATAGAATGTTAAATTTAAAATCACGAATCGTCACAATTGCTCGCGGATAGCAAGAGACTGACTTTCATGACGCAACGTGAAATAGTGCCAATATGAATTCTTCCAATGAACGCGAAAGCTTCAGCCAGCGCCTGCAACAAGCGCTCAAGAATGCCCATTACTCACCCGATAGTCCGACCCGCCTGGCGCGCGAATTTAACATTCGTTTCGAAGGCCGCCCGATCACCGTGCACGCTGCGCGCAAATGGCTGGTGGGCGAGGCCATACCGACCCAGGAAAAGCTGCGCATGATCGCCCAGTGGCTGGGCGTGCCCGCCGAATGGCTGCGCTTTGGCGGTCCTGAGGAGGGCGCGCCGGCTGCCGAAGGTGGCAACGGGCTGTCGCGTTTCGAATCGGCCGACGTCAAGCTTATTGCTGATTTGCAACGTCTGGATGAGCATCACAAGCAAATTGCGCGCGAGTTCATCCGCATGCTAGTGCGCGTTAATTACCAGAAGTAACATTGCTTCACGGCTTAGCTGGTGAGAGGCGGTATTCGGCTGGGCCTGGCGCGTCGCTGCAGTTGTCTATAAAGTTCGGCAACATACGCAAGCATGACAGATATGTCATGGCACAGACACGGATTTGAGGCACAATGGGATAGCCCGCTGCAGCGCAGCACTGACGATGGAGTATCGCCCTTGAGCCAGCCGATGAGAAGCAACTACAGCAACGCAGCCCAGCTCAAAGAACTGATGACCGCGCCGCCCATGACGGCGGCCCAGCACGCCGAGGTCATGCGCAAACGCAATGCCCAGCGGCGCATGGTGGAGGAAGCCAAGGAGTTGAAACGGGCCAGCGCCCAGGCTTACGATCTGCGCTAGGGCGCGTCGGCCTTCATGCCGCCCCAGCGCGGCGCCAGGGTGTTGGGCAGGCCAAACAGGTCCAGCACGCGCGCCACGGTCTGGTCCACCATCTCGTCTATGGTGCGGGGATTGTGGTAGAAGCTGGGCAGGGGCGGGAACACGATGCCGCCCATTTCCGTCACGGCCGTCATATTGCGCAGGTGCGCCAGGTTGAACGGGGTTTCCCGCACCATCAGCACCAGGCGGCGCCTTTCCTTGAGCACCACGTCGGCCGCGCGCGCGATCAGGTTGTCGGACAGGCCATGGGCCACCGAGGCCAGGGTCTTCATGGAACAGGGGGCGATCACCATGCCGTCGCTGAGGAAGGAGCCGCTGGCGATGGAGGCGCCGACGTCGCGCACCTTGTGCACCACGTGGGCCAGGGCTTCCACCTCGCGCCGCTGCAGCCCGGTTTCCTGGTGCAGGGTGAGGACGGCGGCATCCGAAATGACCAGGTGGGTTTCCACACTTGGCTGATGCTGCAGGACTTGCAGCAACCGCACGCCATACACGGCGCCGGTGGCGCCGGTGATGGCGATGATCAGCCGTGTCGGACGGTCAGGCGGCATCCAGCAGGGCCTTGAGCTCGCCCGACTCGTACATCTCGCTCATGATGTCGGAACCGCCGATGAACTCGCCCTTCACGTACAGCTGGGGAATGGTCGGCCAGTTCGAGTATTCCTTGATGCCCTGGCGCACTTCCGCATCGTCCAGCACGTTCACGGTGGCGATGTTCTGCACGCCGCAGGCTTTCAGGATCTGGATGGCGCGGCCGGAAAAGCCGCATTGCGGGAACTGGGCGGTGCCCTTCATGAACAGCACCACCGGGGTGTTGGTCACGGTTTCTTTGATCCAGGTTTGTACGTCGCTCATGGCTGCCTCTGATGGAATGGGTTAGATACCGGCATTTTATAAGAAAATGCCGGTGGGGGTGCTGCCAGGACTAAGAGCCGGTTCAACATGGACAGGGCTAGGCGCCGTGACGAAGACAGTGCGACTGCACGGCGAGGAGCGGCAACGACGCCATGGCCATGTTTAACCGGCTCAGCTGCGCAGCTTGGCGAAGGCTGCCGCCATGCTGCCGCCCAGCGGTTCGGCGCGGCTGTTGTTCTTTTGCTGCTGGCCCAGGCTGCGGCGGTCGTTGCGGTCGGCGCGCTGCTGGGGCTGGGCGCCGGCCTGCGGCGCGCTGTCGGACAGGCGCATGGTCAGGGCGATGCGCTTGCGCTTCTCGTCCACTTCCAGCACCTTGACCTTGACCACCTGCCCGGCCTTGACCACCGTGTGCGGATCCTTGACGAAGGTGTTCGACAGGGCGGAAATGTGCACCAGGCCGTCCTGGTGCACGCCGATGTCGACAAAGGCGCCAAACGCGGCCACGTTGGTCACCACGCCTTCCAGTATCATGTCCGGGCGCAGGTCGCGGATCTCCTCCACGCCTTCCTTGAAGGTGGCGGTGGTGAACTCCGGACGCGGATCGCGGCCCGGCTTTTCCAGTTCCTTGAGGATGTCGCTCACGGTGGGCACGCCGAATTTCTCGTCCGCATACTTGGCCGGGTTGAGGCGCTTGAGCAGGGCCGCGTCGCCTATCACGCCCTTGATATCCTTCTGGATGTCGGCCAGGATTTTTTCCACCACCGGATACGATTCCGGGTGCACGGCAGAAGCGTCCAGCGGGTTCTCGCCATTGGTGATGCGCAGGAAGCCGGCAGCCTGCTCGAAGGTCTTGTCGCCCAGGCGCGGCACGGCTTTCAGGCCGGCGCGCGAAGTGAAGGCGCCCTTGACGTCGCGGTAGCTGACGATGGCCTGGGCCACCGACGCCGACAGCCCGGACACGCGCGCCAGCAGCGGCGCCGAAGCCGTGTTGACATCCACCCCCACGGCGTTGACGCAATCCTCGACCACGGCGTCCAGGCTGCGCGCCAGCTGCGTCTGCGACACATCGTGCTGGTACTGGCCGACGCCGATGGACTTGGGATCGATTTTCACCAGCTCGGCCAGCGGATCCTGCAGGCGGCGCGCGATGGAGACGGCGCCGCGCAGCGACACGTCCAGCTCCGGCAGCTCGCGCGAGGCGAATTCCGAGGCCGAGTACACCGAGGCGCCCGCCTCCGACACGACGATCTTGGTCATCTTCAGCTCGGGATGGCGCTTGAGCAAGTCCTGCGCCAGCTTGTCGGTCTCACGCGAGGCGGTGCCGTTGCCGATCGAGATCAGCGACACGTTATGCTTGGCGGCCAGCTTGCCCAGGGTGTGCAGGCTGCCTTCCCAGTCGTTGCGCGGCTGGTGCGGGTAGACGGTGGCGGTATCGACCACCTTGCCGGTGGCGTCCACCACGGCCACCTTCACGCCGGTGCGCAGGCCGGGATCCAGGCCCATGGTGGCGCGCTGGCCGGCCGGGGCCGCCAGCAGCAGGGCTTTCAGGTTGGTGGCGAACACGCCGATGGCGTCGAGGTCGGCCCGTTCGCGCAAGGCGCCCATCAGCTCGGTTTCCAGGTGCATGAAGCTTTTCACGCGCCAGGTCCAGCGCACCGTGTCGGCCAGCCACTTGTCGGCCGGGCGGCCGGACGGCTTGATGCCGAAGCGGGCCGCGATCCGGTTTTCGCAGGGGTTGTGGGGCGCATCCCACTTGGGTTTTTCCGGTTCGCTGTCCAGCCGCAGCGACACTTCCAGGATGCCCTCGCGGCGCCCGCGCATCAGGGCCAGGGCGCGGTGCGAGGGCACGTTGGCCAGCGGCTCGGAATAATCGAAGTAATCGGCGAATTTCTCGCCTTCTTCTTGCTTTCCGTCAATGATTTTCGATTCCACCACGCCATGATCTTGTACATATTCGCGCAAGGATTGCAGCAGTGTGGCGTCCTCCGCAAAACGTTCCATGAGGATTTGGCGGGCGCCGTCCAGGGCCGCCTTGGCGTCGGCCACGCCGGGGTTGTTGCCGTCGGCCGTGGTGAAGGCCTCGCGCAGGAACTTGGCGGCTTCCTGTTCCGGGTTGAGGGCGGGGTCGGCCAGCAGGCTGTCGGCCAGCGGCGCCAGGCCGGCTTCAATGGCGATCTGGGCCTTGGTGCGGCGTTTTTGCTTGTAAGGGAGATACAAGTCTTCCAGCCGGGTCTTGTCTTCCGCGTGCGTGACAGCATCTAGCAGTGCTGGCGTCATCTTCCCTTGCTCGGTGATGGAGGCGATGATGCTGGCGCGGCGCTCTTCCAGCTCGCGCAGGTAGCGCAGGCGGTCTTCCAGGGTGCGCAGCTGGGTGTCGTCCAGCCCGCCGGTGGCTTCCTTGCGGTAGCGGGCGATGAAGGGCACGGTGGCGCCCTCGTCCAGCAGGGCGATGGCGGCGGCGACCTGGACCGGCTTGGCGGCCAGCTCGACGGCGAGACGTTGTTCGATGGAAGGCAACATGGTGGATCCTCAGGGTTAAGGCCGGGATCATACGCAAAAGTGGCGCGCCAGCGCAAACGGACTGTGTGACGGCGCACCATGCTGTGAAAAAAAGCAAGAAATAGTTGGCGGCCGCATGCAGATTCCGGCTACACGAAAACGTGGATCGCGGATAATATTGCCTGTTGCCGTTTTTGAACCATATTTGAAACTAATGCGAGCTATGGATTTTACCCGCGACGACGCCCCCGCTACCCCGGCAGCGGCCCCGGCTGCCCCTGTGCGCCACGCGCCGCCCGCAAATCAATTGTCGTACGCTGTGGCAACCTGGCTACAGCGCGTGGACGCCGCGGCGCACCCCAAGGCGAAGTTGACCGTAGAGCCGGCCGACGCCGATCCCAAGCAGACGCAATACAAATTGATCTATGTGATGGCGCCCACCAGCGGCGGCCGCCACGTGGCGCTATGCCTGTACAAGGCCAGGTTGCGTCCCAGCGGCGACGTGGCGGCGGCCAGCCCGGTCAGCGAAATCTTCTCGCTGCTGTCGGCCCCGCCCAGCTTCCTGCTACCCGGCGACGAGGACTTGATACGTTTCTTCGTGGCCATGCGCAGCGGCGCCGCCTCGCAAACCGGCAGCGCCACCGAGCCGCGCGGCAAGATAGGCGCGGCCCTGCTGCAAATGCTGTCCGACCAGGAAAAGTTGCTGTGGGCTAATTCATGGTCCGATGTCGGCAATGGGCTGGTCTATCCCTTGAAAGCCGGCAAGCTGCGCGAAGCCAACCTGGCCTGGCGCGAGGAAGGCAAGGGCCTGCGCCTGGGCTGGCAGGTCGAGCCGCCCGACGGCGCACGCCACCATGGCGCCGACCAGATCGACTACATGCTGCCCACCGATCCGCCGTGGTATATCGACAACCTGTCCTGCGGGGTGCTGCAGCTCAACCAGGGCGGCGCCCAGATCCCGCTGGCCGACCTGCAAGCCCTGGTGGCCCAGGCCCCGCTGCTGACCAACAGCGACAAGATGCGGGTGTCCCAGCTGCTGCTGGCGCATGGCCTGCAGCAGCTGATGCCGCTGCCGCAGCCGCTGCCGCAGCGCCTGCGCGAGGACGTCAAGCCGCGTCCCGTGCTGCTGCTGGACGCCGCCATGCTGGCTGACGGCAGCCTGCAGCGCTGGCACGACTTTGCCGTGCTGTCCTTCGACTACGATGGCGAACGGGTGTCCTTCGATCCGTCCCAGCGCGTGGTGCGCCAGCGCGGCGAGGTCACGGAAATCATCCAGCGCGACGCCGAAGCCGAGGCGGCCGCCCTGGCGGTCCTGAACGAACGCCATTTCCGCGCCCCCAGCACCCTGCCGCTGAGCAGCGTCAAGGGCGGCCTGCTGCTGCCCAGCCAGGCCGAATGGATACGCTTTGCGCGCGACGGCATCCCGGCCTTGCAGCAGGCCGGCTGGCGCGTCGACAAGAGCCCCAAGTACCGCTACGACGTCACCGAGGTCGAAGGCTGGTATGCCGAAGTCGAGGAAGACACGGCCGACAACGGCCATGCCTGGTTCGAGCTGGAACTGGGCATCGTGGTCAACCAGGAAAAAGTGCCGCTGCTGCCGGTGCTGGTGCAGCTGATCCGTAATGCGCCCAATGATTTCAGCCCCAAAGTGATCGCGGCCCATGGCGATGAGGACCAGATGCTGGCCAGCCTGCCGGACGGGGCCCGCGTGGCCCTGCCCTGGGGCCGGGTCAAGCCCATCCTGGCCACCCTGGGTGAGCTGTATTTCAGCGACAAGATCAAGCCGGCCCTGCGCATGGCCAGCCTGGACGCGGCCCGCCTGGACGAGCTGGCCCGCAATGTGGAGCTGGAATGGACTGGCGGCGAGGAATTGCGCGCCATGGGCGCCCGCCTCAACCAGTTCGGCTCGGTCAAGCGCATCGCCACCCCGGCCGGCCTGCAGGCCACCCTGCGCGACTACCAGACCGACGGCTTGTCATGGATGCAATTCCTGCGCGAATACGGCCTGGCCGGCATACTGGCCGACGACATGGGCCTGGGCAAGACGGTGCAAACCCTGGCCCACATCCTGGTCGAGAAGGAAGCCGGCCGCCTGACCGCGCCGGCCCTGGTGATCGCCCCCACCAGCCTGATGGGCAACTGGCAGGAGGAAGCGGCCCACTTCGCCCCCGGCCTGAAAGTGCTGCTGCTGCAGGGCAAGGACCGCATGGCCCAGTTCGACCAGATAGCCTCAGCCGACCTGGTGCTGACCACCTACGCCCTGCTGCCGCGCGACGAGGAAAAGCTGCGCGAGCACGATTTCCACCTGGTCATCCTGGACGAGTCGCACTACATCAAGAATACCCGCTCCAAGGCGGCCCAGAGCGCCAGCCTGCTGCGCGCCCGCCACCGCTTGTGCCTGTCCGGCACGCCGCTGGAAAACCACCTGGGCGAGCTGTGGTCGCAGTTCAACTTCCTGCTGCCCGGCCTGCTGGGCGACGAAAAGAACTTCAACAGCGTGTTCCGCCACCCCATCGAGCGGCAGGACGACCCGCTGCGGCGCACCCTGCTGAACCGCCGCATCAAGCCCTTCCTGCTGCGCCGTACCAAGGATAGCGTGGCCAAGGAACTGCCGCCCAAGACCGAGGTGGTGCGCAAGGTCGAGCTGACCGGCGCCCAGCGCGACCTGTACGAGACCGTGCGCCTGGCCATGGACCAGAAGGTGCGCGATGAAATCGACCGCAAGGGCGTGGCGCGCAGCCAGATCGTGATCCTGGAAGCCCTGCTCAAGCTGCGCCAGGTGTGCTGCGACCCGCGCCTGGTGAAGTCGCTGCCGTCCAGGAAGCAGACCGCCGGTTCGGCCAAGCTGTCCGACCTGATGCAGATGATAGAGGACTTGCTGGAGGAAAAACGCAAGATCCTGGTGTTCTCGCAATTCACCAGCATGCTGGAACTGATCGAGCAGGAGCTGGAAGAGCGCGACATTCCCTACGCCATCCTGACCGGCGACACCAAGGACCGCAGCGCCCAGGTGGCCGCCTTCCAGCAGGGCGCGGTGCCGGTATTCCTGATCAGCTTGAAGGCGGGCGGCGTCGGCCTCAACCTGACCGCCGCCGACACCGTGATCCACTACGACCCGTGGTGGAACCCGGCCGCCGAGAACCAGGCCACCGACCGCGCCTGGCGCATCGGCCAGGACAAGCCGGTGTTCGTCTACAAGCTGATCGCCAAGGGCACGCTGGAAGAGAAAATCCAGCTGCTGCAGCAGAAAAAGGCCGACCTGGCGCAATCCGTGCTGGCCGAAGGCGAATCGCAGAAGATGACACTGACCCAGGAAGACTTGCAGCAGATCTTCGCGCCGCTGGTCGAGTAGGACCGCTATACTGGCGGGATCATCCGTGAGAGATGCCTGCCATGCAAACTGTTGCCGAACTCGAGGCCGCGCTGGCCGCCGCCAGCGAGGAACTAGCCCGCTACCGCCTGCTGCTGCAGCACAGCGAGGAGGCCAGCTGGATCATCGATAGCGCCAGCCTCCGGCTGGTCTACCTGAGTCCGGCCGCCGAGCGCCAGTTCGGCTACACCCTGGACATGCCCGAAACGCCGGCCCTGGCGGCCGTGCTGGCGCACGATCTGCCGGCCCGCCTGAAGCGCTACGCGGGCGGCGACCACGGCCGGCTGCGGGTGCTGCGCGAAGCCGACCTGCCGCACCGCGACGGGCGCCTGGTGCCGGTGGAAATCAGCTCCACCCTGGTCCCGGACCAGGACGGGCAGCCGGCGCAGCTGGTGGGCGTGGTGCGCGACATCAGCGAGCGGCGCGAATTCATCTACCAGCAAAAGAAGTTCGCCTCCATGCTGTCGCATGAATTCCGCACGCCGCTGTCCACCATAGACGGCGCCATCCAGCGCCTGGAAATGACGGGCGCCCACCACGACGAGGCCACCCGCAAGCGCTACACCAAGATCCAGAGCGCGGTCGACCGCCTGCTGGCCATGCTGGACGAGTACCTGTCGCCGGAGCGCATGGAAAGCATAGGGCGGGCGCGCCAGCCCAACGAAATCGCGCCGGCCGCCCTGCTGGAGGAGGTGGCCGCACAGGGCCGGACCCGTGGCCGCGAGGTGCTGGTGCGCACGGCCGGGCTGCCGGTGTGGATGCGCTGCGACCCCGCCGGCATGCGGCTGTGCCTGGAAATCCTGCTGGACAATGCAATTAAATACACAAATCCCGACACAGCGATAGAATTGATAGGCAGAATAGCCAGCGAGGGCGGCGTCGAGCTGCTGGTGCGCGACCACGGTCCCGCCATCCCCGAGGCCGAGCTGGCCAAGGTGTTCGAACGCGGTTACCGGGGCAGCACGGCCGGCGAGGTGCCTGGCAGCGGCCTGGGCCTGTACATGGCGCGCTCCGTGATCGACGTGCACGGCGGCACGCTCAGCGCCCGGAATGTTCACGAAAGCGGCACGGAATTTCGGATTTGGCTGCCGATCGGCTCCGGCGCCGGGAAAGCTCTTGCGCCCTCTGTTGGCAGCAGTGATAATCCCCGGGAAGCAAGCTGATAGTCCCAAGTCTTGGGCTCAGGGCTCAACAATTGAACGAATGGCGCATCAATGACGCAAATACTGATCGTGGAAGACAATCTGGACTACGCCGAGGAAATGGCGGAATTCCTGACTGAGCTTGAACACGAAGTGCACATCACCAACAACGCCAGCGATATGTGGACCGCCCTTAGCCAGGGCAATGTCGGGGTGGTGGTGCTGGACCTGGGCCTGCCCGACGAAGACGGCTTCAATGTCATCCCGCGCATGCGCCAGCTGTATCCGCAGATCGGCCTGCTGGTGTTGACCGGCCGCGTGGCGTTCGACAACCGCATCCTCGGCCTGCGCCTGGGCGCCGACCACTACCTCACCAAGCCCATCAAGTTCCCAGAGCTGGCGGCGCACATCGAGGCCCTGGACCGGCGTGTCGGCCCGCAGGAAACGATACCAGTGCCCAGCAAGTGGACCCTGAAAGTGGCGGCCCGCCAGCTGGAACTGCAGGGCATGTCCATCACGCTGACGGAAAAAGAGTGCAATTTCCTGCACTTGCTCACGATCAATACCCGTCCGGTGCCGCGCCAGGTCATCGTGGCCGGCATAGGCGGCGACGATCCGGACGCCGGGCGCCGGGTGGACATGCTGGTCTACCGCCTGCGCAAGAAGGCCCGCACCGGCCTGGGCCAGGACTTGCCGCTGCGCAGCGCCTATGGCGAAGGCTACAGCCTGTCGGCCAGCTTCAACCTGTCCTGAGCCGCCTAAAAATAATCAGGGACAGAGTGCTCCCGCGCTGACGCCGGGCCGGTAGAATCGGGTTTTGACTCCGATTCCGCACCATGGCCCGCCTTCCCCGCCTCATCGTTCCCGGCCAGCCGCACCACGTCATCCAGACCGGCGCCAACGGCCAGCCCATTTTCCACGACACCGACGACTACCAGGCTTTCCTGGTTTGGCTGCGCGCCGCCGCCAAACAATACAAGGTGGCCATCCACGCCTATGTGCTGATGCCGGACCACCTGCACCTGCTGGTCACGCCCTCGGACGAGGCCGGCCTGGGCGGCATGATGCAATGGATAGGGCGCTACTACGTTCCCTGGTTTAACCAAAAGTATTCCCGTAGTGGGACTTTGTGGAATGGACGCTACAAAACCTCGCTGATCGATGCCGAGCAGTATTTCATGCAGTGCTGCCGCTACATCGAGCTCAACCCGGTGCGCAATGGCATGGTGGCGCGCGCGGCCGACTATCCCTGGTCCAGCTATCCGCACCATGCCGGCCTGAGCCAGGACCCCCTGGTGACCGATCACGCGCAATATTGGGCCTTGGGCAATACCCCGTTCCAGCGCGAAGCGGCCTACATGGCCCTGGCCGAACCACCGCTGACGGCGTCCGAGCTGGAGCTGATCGGCAAGGCCCTGCTCAAGGGCTGGCCGCTCGGTTCGGAGCAATTCAAGGCCGCGCTGCAGGCGCGGGTGCAGCGCCAGGTGCTGCCCGCCAAGCGCGGCCGGCCGTTCAAGGCCAAGCCGCCTGAAGCATGAACTTATTTTGTTTTTACTATGTCCCTATTTAATTTTTCTGAGGTTATGAGAAAAATTAATGTGACTCCGACCCTAATTGTTGTTATTGAATTTTCTGCTGCGTTGCACTACTCTACTTTTTCGATTTTCTATATGCAGCGGAGAAGCCATGAAAGCCCAAGGTCTGTACGACCCCTCAAATGAACACGACGCCTGCGGCGTCGGTTTTGTCGCCCATATCAAGGGCAACAAGAGTCATGCCATCGTGGAACAAGGCCTGTTGATCCTGAAGAACCTGGATCACCGTGGCGCAGTGGGCGCGGATCCGCTGATGGGCGACGGCGCCGGCATCCTGATACAGATTCCGGACCAGTACTACCGTGACGAAATGGCCAAGCAGGGCGTGGAACTGCCGCCGCCCGGGGAATACGGCGTCGGCATGGTGTTCCTGCCCAAGGAAAATGCCTCGCGCATCGCTTGCGAACAGGAAATCGAACGCGCCGTGCGGGCCGAAGGCCAGGTCGTGCTGGGCTGGCGCAATGTGCCGGTGGACGTCGACATGCCCATGTCGCCCACCGTGCGCGCCAAGGAGCCTGTGATACGCCAGATCTTCATCGGCCGCGGCGCCGACATCATGGTGACAGACGCCCTGGAGCGCAAGCTGTACGTGATACGCAAGTCGTCGGGCCACGCCATCCAGGCCCTGAAACTGATCCACGGCAAGGAATTCTTCGTGGCCTCGCTGTCGGCCCGCACCGTGGTCTACAAGGGCCTGCTGCTGGCCGACCAGGTGGGCGTGTACTACAAGGACTTGCAGGACCCGCGCTGCATCTCGGCCCTGGCCCTGGTGCACCAGCGTTTCTCGACCAATACCTTCCCCGAGTGGCCGCTGGCCCACCCCTACCGCCTGCTGGCCCACAACGGCGAGATCAACACCGTCAAGGGCAATTTCAACTGGATGCGTGCGCGCGAAGGCGTGATGAAGTCGGCCGTGCTGGGCGACGACCTGCAGAAACTGTTCCCCCTGATCTACGAAGGCCAGTCCGACACGGCCTGCTTCGACAATGCGCTGGAACTGCTGCTGATGGCGGGCTACCCGATTGCCCAGGCCATGATGATGATGATCCCGGAAGCCTGGGAAAACCACAGCACCATGGACGACAACCGCCGCGCCTTCTATGAATACCACGCCGCCATGATGGAACCGTGGGACGGCCCGGCCGCCATGGCCTTCACCGACGGCCGCTACATCGGCGGCACCCTGGACAGGAACGGCTTGCGGCCTGCCCGCTACATCGTGACCGACGACGACCTGGTGGTGATGGCCTCGGAATCGGGCGTGCTGCCGATACCCGAGTCGAAAATCATCCAGAAATGGCGTCTGCAGCCCGGCAAGATGTTCCTGATCGACCTGGAAGCCGGCCGCATCATTGACGACAAGGAGCTGAAAGACACCTACGCCAACGCCAAGCCCTACAAGGCCTGGATCAACGCGGTGCGCATCAAGCTCAACGAAATCAAGCTGAGCGAAAGCCAGCTGGCCCACAACCGTAGCAAGTACACAGCGGCCCCCGGCGAGAAAGCCGTGCCGTCCCTGCTGGACCGCCAGCAAGCCTTCGGCTACACCCAGGAAGACCTGAAATTCCTGATGGCCCCGATGGCCGTGGCCGGCGAGGAAGCCACCGGCTCCATGGGCAATGACTCGCCGCTGGCCGTCATGTCCAACAAGCTCAAGCCGCTGTATTCCTACTTCAAGCAGCTGTTCGCCCAGGTCACCAACCCGCCCATCGACCCGATCCGCGAAGCCATGGTGATGTCGCTGGTGTCCTTCATCGGTCCCAAGCCCAACCTGCTGGACACCAACAACGTCAACCCGCCGATGCGCCTGGAAGTATCGCAGCCGGTGCTGGGCTTCGACGACATGGCGCGCCTGCGCAACATCAGCCAGCACACCGGCGGCAAGTTCAAGTCCTATGAGCTGAGCATCTGCTACCCGCTGGCCTGGGGCAAGGAGGGCGTGGAAGCCTGCCTGGCCTCGCTGTGCGCGGAAGCCGTGGACGCGGTGAAATCCGGCCACAACATCCTGATCGTGTCGGACCGCTCGGTCGGCCCCGACCGCGTGGCCATTCCGGCCCTGCTGGCCACCTCCACCATCCACCAGCACCTGGTCAGCAAGGGCCTGCGCGCCTCCACCGGCCTGGTGGTGGAAACCGGCTCGGCCCGCGAAACCCACCATTTCGCCCTGCTGGGCGGCTATGGCGCCGAAGCCGTGCACCCCTACCTGGCCATGGAAACCCTGGTCGAGATGGCGGCCGGCCTGCCGGGCGAGCTGTCCGGCGAAAAAGCCATCTACAACTTCACCAAGGCGGTCGGCAAGGGCCTGATGAAGGTCATGTCCAAGATGGGCATCTCGACCTATATGTCCTACTGCGGCGCCCAGATCTTCGAGGCCATCGGCCTGAACAAGTCGCTGGTGGACAAATACTTCCGCGGCACCGCCTCCAACGTGGAAGGCATAGGCATCTTCGAAGTGGCCGAGGAAGCGCTGCGCCTGCATAACCTGGCCTTCGGCAACGACCCCGTGCTGGCCGACAACCTGGACGCCGGCGGCGAATACGCCTTCCGCGTGCGCGGCGAGGACCACCTGTGGACCCCGGACGCGATCGCCAAGCTGCAGCACTCGACCCGCGCCAACAACTACTCGACCTATAAAGAGTACGCCCAGATCATCAACGACCAGAGCCGCCGCCACCTGACCCTGCGCGGCCTGTTCGAGTTCAAGCTCGATCCCTCCAAGGCGATCCCGCTGGACCAAGTCGAACCGGCCAAGGAAATCGTCAAGCGCTTTGCCACCGGCGCCATGTCCATGGGTTCGATCTCGACCGAAGCCCACGCCACCCTGGCGGTGGCCATGAACCGCATCGGCGGCAAGTCCAACACGGGCGAAGGCGGCGAGGACCCGTCGCGCTACATGCAGGAATTCAAGGGCATCAAGATCAAGCAGGGCGACACCATGGCCACCGTCATGGGCTCCGAGCAAATGGTGGTCGACATCCCGCTGCAGGATGGCGACTCGCTGCGTTCGCGCATCAAGCAGGTGGCTTCCGGCCGCTTCGGTGTGACGGCCGCCTACCTGAACTCGGCCGACCAGATCCAGATCAAGATGGCCCAGGGCGCCAAGCCCGGCGAGGGCGGCCAACTGCCCGGCCATAAAGTGTCGGAATACATCGCCACCCTGCGCTTCTCGGTGCCGGGCGTGGGCCTGATTTCGCCGCCGCCGCACCACGACATTTATTCCATCGAAGACCTGGCCCAGCTGATCCACGACCTGAAGAACGCCAACCCGCGCGCCTCGATCTCGGTCAAGCTGGTGTCCGAAGTCGGTATCGGCACCGTGGCGGCCGGCGTCACCAAGGCCAAGGCCGATCACGTGGTGGTGGCCGGCCATGACGGCGGCACCGGCGCCTCGCCGCTGTCGTCGGTCAAGCACGCCGGCACCCCGTGGGAGCTGGGCCTGGCGGAAACCCAGCAGACCCTGGTGCTGAACGGCCTGCGTTCGCGTATCCGCGTGCAGGCCGACGGCCAGATGCGTACCGGCCGCGACGTCGTCATTGCCGCCATGCTGGGCGCCGACGAAATCGGCTTCGCCACCGCCCCGCTGGTGGTGGAAGGCTGCATCATGATGCGCAAATGCCACCTGAACACCTGCCCGGTGGGCGTGGCCACCCAGGATCCGGTGCTGCGCGCCAAGTTCCAGGGCAAGCCGGAATACGTGGTCAACTACTTCTTCTTCGTGGCCGAGGAAGCCCGCCAGCTGATGGCGCAACTGGGCATCCGCACCTACGACGAGCTGATCGGCCGGGTCGACCTGCTGGACAAGTCCAAGGCGATTTCGCACTGGAAGGCCAAGGGCCTGGACTTCAGCAACATCTTCCATCAGCCGGAAGTGCAGAACAACGACCCGATCTACCACACCATGGACCAGGACCACGGCCTGGACAAGGCGCTCGACCACAAGCTGATCGCACAGGCCAAGGCGGCGCTGGAAAAAGGTGAACGCGTATCCTTCATCTCGCCGGTGAAAAACCTGAACCGCACCGTGGGCACCATGCTGTCGGGCGAAGTGGCCAAGCGCTACGGCCACGCCGGCCTGCCGGACGACACCATCCACATCCAGCTGCAGGGCACGGCCGGCCAGTCGGCCTGCGCCTTCCTGGCGCACGGCATCACCATCGACCTGGTGGGCGAGGGTAACGACTACGTGGGCAAGGGCTTGTCGGGCGGCCGCATCATCGTGCGCCCCAATACCGAGTTCCGTGGCTGGGCTGTCAACAACATCATCATCGGCAACACCGTGCTGTACGGCGCCGTCAGCGGCGAAGCCTTCTTCAACGGCGTGGCCGGCGAGCGCTTCGCCGTGCGCAACTCGGGCGCCACCGCCATCGTCGAGGGCACCGGCGACCACGGCTGCGAATACATGACCGGCGGCACCGTGGTGGTGCTAGGCGCCACCGGCCGCAACTTCGCAGCCGGCATGTCGGGCGGCGTGGCCTATGTGTACGACCCGGACGGCGACTTCGAATCGAAGTGCAACACGTCCATGGTGAGCCTGGAGCCGGTGCTGAGCGCGGCCGACCAGCAAGCCCACCGCGCCACCTGGCACAGCCTGGCGCGCGGCGGCGAGACCGAGGCCGACGAGGTCATCCTGAAGCGCCTGATCGAGCGTCACTTCAAGCACACCGGCTCGACCCGCGCCCGCCTGCTGCTCGATACCTGGGCCGAGGCGCGTAGCAAGTTCGTCAAGGTGTTCCCGAACGAATACAAACGCGCCCTGGCCGCCATGGCAGAAGACAAGGCCAACGAAGCGGCCGCCGTGCAGCCGATCGCCGCCTGATCGCCAGGCGTCGTTCCCGCGCAGGCGGGAACCCATGCTGAGCATCCCGGCTCAGCTCAGCATGGATGCCCGCGTGCGCGGGCCTGACGGCGCAACGGTCCCGGGTCTGTATACACAATATTGAGGATTACATCGTGGGTAAAATCACCGGTTTCATGGAATTCCAGCGGCAGGACGAGGGCTATCTGGAGCCCGCCGCGCGCCTGAAGAACTACCAGGAATTCGTTATCAAGCTGGACAACAACCAGGCCAAGATCCAGGGCGCGCGCTGCATGGACTGCGGCATCCCGTTCTGCAACAACGGCTGCCCGGTCAACAACATCATCCCGGACTGGAATGACCTGGTGTATCGCGGCAACTACCGCGAAGCGCTGGACACCCTGCACTCGACCAACAACTTCCCCGAGTTCACCGGCCGCATCTGCCCGGCCCCGTGCGAGTCCGCCTGCACCCTGGGCATCAGCGAAGATCCGGTCGGCATCAAGTCGATCGAGCACAAGATCATCGATGAAGGCTGGGAGCACGGCTGGGTGGTGCCGCGGCCGGCCGCCGTCCAGACCGGCAAGAAAGTGGCCGTGGTCGGTTCCGGCCCGGCCGGCCTGGCCGCCGCCCAGCAGCTGGCGCGCGCCGGCCACGCCGTGACCGTGTTCGAAAAATCGGACCGCCCGGGCGGCCTGCTGCGCTACGGCATCCCCGACTTCAAGATGGAAAAGTCGCACATCGACCGCCGCATCAAGCAGATGGAAGCGGAAGGCGTGGTATTCCGCACCAGCGTGCTGATCGGCAAGGATTTCCCGGCCAACGTCAACAACTGGGCCAAGGAAACCATCTTCCCGGAAGACCTGGAAAAGGAATTCGACGCCGTGATCCTGGCCGGCGGCGCGGAACAGCCGCGCGACCTGCCGGTGCCCGGCCGTGAATTGAAGGGCGTGCACTTCGCCATGGACTTCCTGCCGCAGCAGAACAAGGTCAACGCCGGCGACAAGGTCAAGGACCAGATCAAGGCCACCGGCAAGCACGTGGTGGTGATCGGCGGCGGCGACACCGGTTCCGACTGCGTCGGCACCTCCAACCGCCACGGCGCCGCCTCGGTGACCCAGTTCGAACTGATGCCGCGTCCGCCCGAGCAGGAAAACAAGCCGCTGGTGTGGCCGTACTGGCCGACCAAGCTGCGTACCTCGTCCTCGCACGACGAGGGCTGCGAGCGCGACTGGGCGGTGGCCACCAAGCGCCTGGAAGGCAAAGGCGGCAAGGTCGAGAAGCTGGTTGCCTGCCGCGTCGAATGGAAGGACGGCAAGATGACTGAAGTGCCGAACTCGGAATTCGAGATGAAGGCCGACCTGGTGCTGCTGGCCATGGGATTCGTGTCGCCGGTGGCCAATGTGCTGGACGCCTTTGGCATCGATAAAGATGCGCGCGGCAACGCCAAGGCGTCCACCGACGGCGATGGTTGCTACAAGACCAATGTGCCCAAGGTGTTTGCCGCCGGCGACGTGCGCCGTGGCCAGTCCCTGGTGGTCTGGGCCATCCGCGAAGGCCGCCAGTGCGCGCGCGCCGTCGATGAATTCCTGATGGGTTCCTCCGTCCTGCCGCGCTGATTTCCAGCCTGGCACGGGGCCGGGGGCGGGGGAGCGAGGCTCCGCCGCCCCCGGCCTTTTTGCATCCGGCACGGCCGTATGTAACAAAACATGCCTGATGTAAATTGCTGACTTGAGGTTCAGTAGTGTTGTACTATCTGCTACCCACCTGTTTCCATTTAATAGAGAAACCGGGGGCTTCCAGCAGAGATTGACCTTTCTGCACTACAATACGGCATTAAAAACAATGAGCTCCGACGTGCCAAATCTAGTCGAAATACGCGATTTACACTTCAGTTATGGAAAGCGGGCCATTTTGTCCGGTCTCCATATGGACTTCCCCAAGGGGAAGGTGGTGGCGGTCATGGGCGGCTCGGGCAGCGGTAAAACCACGGTGTTGCGCCTGATCGGCGGCCAGATCCGCCCGCAAAAGGGCCAGGTCAAGGTGCAGGGCCAGGTGGTGCACAAGCTGAACACCGCCGGCCTGTACCTGCTGCGCCGGAAAATGGGCATGTTGTTCCAGCATGGCGCCCTGTTTACCGACCTGACCGTCTATGAAAACGTGGCCTTTCCGCTGCGCGAACACACCGACCTGCCCGAGGAATTGATACGCAACCTGGTGCTGATGAAGCTGCACGCGGTCGGCCTGCGCAACGCCGCCAAGCTCAAGCCCGGCGAGATCTCGGGCGGCATGGCGCGCCGCGTGGCCCTGGCCCGTTCCATCGCCCTGGACCCGGAACTGATCATGTACGACGAACCGTTTGCCGGCCTGGACCCGATTTCCATGGGCGTGACCGCCAATTTGATACGCAACCTGAACACGGCGCTGGGCTCGACCACGGTGCTGGTCTCGCACGACGTCAAGGAAAGCTTCTCGATTGCCGACTATGTGTACTTCCTGTCGCAAGGCAAGATCGTCGCGCACGGCACGCCGGCCGAGATGATGGTGTCCACCGACCCCTATGTGAAGCAGTTCGTCAACGCCGAGGCCGACGGTCCGGTGCCCTTCCACTATCCGGGCAAGTCGCTGGCCGACGACCTGGGCCTGGGAGTCCACCCATGAGCGCCGGCATCGTCTCCGGCCTGCTGTCGCGCCTGGGCGCGCCGCTGCGCGACTTCGTTGAAAGCATAGGCTATGGCGCGCGCACCTTCGTCACCCTGCTGGGCCTGACGCCGGGCCTGCTCAAGCGCCCGCGCCTGATCGTCGAGCAGCTGCACTTCATCGGCAATTATTCGATGCTGATCATTACCCTGTCCGGCCTGTTTGTCGGCATGGTGCTGGGGCTGCAGGGCTATTACACTCTGAACAAGTACGGCGCCGAGCAATCGCTGGGCCTGCTGGTGGCCCTGGGCCTGACCCGCGAGCTGGGCCCGGTGATCACGGCCCTGCTGTTTGCCGGCCGCGCCGGCACCTCGCTGACCGCAGAAATCGGCCTGATGAAGGCCGGCGAGCAGCTGTCCGCCATGGAAATGATGGCCGTCAACCCCATCCAGCGCGTGCTGGCTCCCCGCTTCTGGGCCGGGGTGGTGTCGGTGCCGCTGCTCGCTTCCGTGTTCAGCGCCGTCGGCGTGCTGGGCGGCTGGCTGGTGGGCGTGCAGCTGATCGGCGTCGACGACGGCGCCTTCTGGTCGCAGATGCAGGGCGGCGTCGACCTGTACAAGGACATCATCAACGGCTTCGTGAAAAGCGTGGTGTTCGGCATTGCCATCACCTTCATCGCCCTGTACCAGGGCTACGAGGCCAAGCCCACCCCGGAAGACGTGGCGCGCGCCACCACCCGCACGGTGGTGATCTCCTCGCTGATGATCTGGTGGCTGGACTTCATGCTGACCGCGCTCATGTTCAGTAAATAACGAAGAAAAAGAATTTTAAGGATACGCTATGCAACGTAAATCTCTCGATGTCTGGGTCGGCCTGTTCATTGTGGTCGGCGTGGCCGCCCTGTTCTTCCTGGCCCTTAAGGCCGGCAACACCAGCTCGCTGTCGTTCGGCAAGACCTACGCCATCACGGCCAAGTTCGACAATATCGGCAGCCTGCGTCCCCAGGCCGCCGTCAAGGCGGCCGGCGTGGTGGTAGGCCGTGTGGGAGAGATCAAGTTTGATGACAAGAGCTACCAGGCGCTGGTAACCTTGAACATGGAAGAAGGTTATAAATTTCCCAAGGATAGCTCGGCCAAGATCCTCACGGCCGGCCTGCTGGGCGAACAGTACATCGGCATCGAAGCCGGTGGCGATACCAACAATCTGGCGGCCGGCGACAAGATCGCCCGCACGCAATCGGCCGCCGTGCTGGAAGACTTGATCAACCAGTTCATCTACAGCAAGGCAGCCGAAGGAAAGGACGATAAATGATCCGTAACAAAGCTAGCCGTATTTCCGCCATGACGGCCGCGCTGGGCGCGGCGCTGCTGCTGGGCGGCTGCGCCGGTCCCAACCCGCGCGACCCGTTCGAGAGCTACAACCGGGCCGCCTTCAAGTTCAACGACACGGTCGACGAATACGCGCTGAAACCGGTGGCCACGGCCTACAAGGACATCGTGCCCGGCTTCGTGCAGACCGGCGTGGGCAACTTCTTCGGCAACCTGAACGACGCCTGGAGCGCCATCAACGCCCTGCTGCAAGGCAAGGGCGAGGCCGGCATGAGCGACCTGATGCGCTTCTCGCTGAACTCCACCCTGGGCATTGCCGGCCTGATCGACATTGCCTCGGAAGCCGGCATCAAGAAATACAAGGAAGACTTCGGCCAGACCCTGGGCTACTGGGGCGTGGATTCCGGTCCCTACCTGGTGCTGCCCATCCTGGGCCCGTCCACCGTGCGCGACACGGTGGCGCTGCCGGTGGACATCGCCGGCGACATCTGGCGCTACAAGGAGCCCACCTACCTGCGCAACATCGGCACCGGCATCCGCGTGATCGATACCCGCGCCCAGCTTCTGGACGCTTCCAGCCTGCTGGAAGACGCCGCCCTGGACCGCTACGAATTCCTGCGCGACGGCTACCTGCAGCGCCGCCAGAGCCAGATCGATGACGGCGGCGAGAGCCGCAAGCCCAAGCAGGACAAGGATGAGGACGACGCCAAGCCGGCCGCCAAGCCGACTGCGTCGCTGGAAAGTTACGCACCCGTGTCATCCGAAACGCCGCCAAAAGAGTTAAACTCGGGCGCACCGGCTGCGGCGAACGCCAGCCTGTGATCCGAAATACAACTTTTTAAGGCATAACTATGACTCTGATGAAGAAACTGCTGGCCCTGGCCACCGTGTCCCTGGCTTTCAACGCCTACGCCGCCGCGCCGGCCAGCGAGGCGCCGGACGCCCTGGTCAAGCGCATCAGCCAGGAAGTGATCGACACCGCCAAGAACGACAAGGCGATCCAGGCCGGCGACACGAAAAAGGTCATGGACCTGGTGGAAAGCAAGATCCTGCCCTATGTGGACTTCCAGCGCATGACCTCGCTGGCGGCCGGCCGCTTCTGGCGCGACGCCACCCCGGAGCAGCAGAAAGCCCTGTCCGAGCAATTCCGCACCCTGCTGATCTTCACCTACTCGGGCGCCCTGTCGCAGATCAAGAACGAGACCGTGGAATTCAAGCCGCTGCGCGCCGACCCCGGCGACACCGAGGTGGAAGTGCGTTCCCAGGTCAACATGAGCCGCGGCGACCCGATCCCGCTGAACTACCGCGTGGAAAAGACCCCGGCCGGCTGGAAGATCTATGACATCAACGTGCTGGGCGCCTGGCTGGTGGAAACCTACAAGGGCACCTTCGCCTCCGAAATCAGCAAGGGCGGCGTCGATGGCTTGATCAAGGCCCTGACCGAGAAGAACAAGAAGCTGGCCAGCAAGCCGCTGAAAGCGCCTCCGGTCTCCAAGTAACCATCAAGAAAACAACACCGCCATGTCCGACGCCGCCGACAACATGCAGTCCCTGACCTCACTGACCGTGCTCAACGCCACCGCGGCGCTGGAGCGCGGCCTGGCCGCCATCCGCGCCGGCCAGCGCGAGTTCGACCTGCGCCATGTGCTGACGGTGGATTCGGTGGCGGTGTCGGTCATGCTGTCGTGGCAGCGCGCGGCCCAGGAAGCCGGTTTCCAGCTGGAGCTGAAAAACCTGCCGCCGGCCCTGCAAAGCCTGACCAAGCTGTATGGCGTGTGCTCGCTGGTGTTCCCGGCCTCGGTGCAGTTGGACCCCACGCCCTCGCTGGCGGCCAACCCGGCGCACGCCGAGTTCGCCCCGGTGGCCGACCCCGGCAAGGCCGCCAAGGCCAGCCTGGACAGCGCCGCCGCTGCCGGCCATTCCCACCATCATTGACCCCCGCCCCCGCTCCCCGTCCGCAGTAAGGCCCGGTCCGGCAGTCCCGGACCAAAATCCAATATAATTGAACGTTGCCGCCGCCACAGCGCCGCGGCCAGCGCATCAGCCCACAACGCAGCACCCAGCGGTGGCACCGGCCGCCGCGCAACCGATAAGTCAAGCATGACAGCAATCCACATCAGCAACGTCCAAAAGCGCTACAAGTCGCTCCAGGCGCTGGGCGGCGTGTCGCTCTCCATCGAGGAAGGCGAGTTTTTCGGCCTGCTGGGCCCCAACGGCGCCGGCAAGACCACCCTGATTTCCTGCATCGCCGGCCTGATACGGCCGGACGCCGGCAGCATTTCCATCCATGGCCACGACGTGGTCAGCGACTTCCGCGCCGCCCGCAAGAAGCTGGGCGTGGTGCCGCAGGAACTGGTGTTCGACCCCTTCTTCACCGTGCGCGAGACCCTGCGCCTGCAATCGGGCTATTTCGGCCTGTCCAACAACGACGCCTGGATCGACGAGGTGATGCACAACCTCGACCTGACCAACAAGGCCGACACCAATATGCGCGCCCTGTCCGGCGGCATGAAGCGGCGCGTGCTGGTGGCCCAGGCCCTGGTGCACAAGCCGCCCGTGATCGTGCTCGATGAACCCACGGCCGGGGTGGACGTGGAACTGCGCCAGACCCTGTGGAAGTTCATCTCGCGCCTGAACCGCGAAGGCCACACCGTGGTGCTGACCACCCACTACCTGGAAGAAGCCCAGGCCATGTGCAAGCGCGTGGCCATGCTCAAGGCTGGCCAGGTGGTGGCGCTGGACACCATGGCGGCCCTGATACGGCGCATCTCCGGCTCGCAGCTGATCGTCAACATGACCCAGGGCGAGCTGCCGGCGGATTTGCAGCATCTGGTCACCCATCCCGAAACCTCGGAGCACGGCAGGAAATACAGCCTGCGCATCAACGACTATGCGGAAGTGGAAGGCATATTGGCGCGCTTGCGCGCGGCCGGCGCCGTGTTCGACGAAATGCAATTGCAACAAGCGGATCTGGAGGATATCTTCATCCAGATCATGGACAAGGGGACCGTATGAACTTCATCTCGACCGGTTTCCGCACCCTGGTCTACAAGGAGACCCTGCGCTTCTGGAAAGTGGCCACCCAGACCGTGGCCGCGCCGGTGCTGACCGCCATGCTGTACCTGCTGATCTTCGGCCACGTGCTGGAGGGCAGGGTGCAGGTGTATCCGGGCGTGAGCTACACCGCCTTCCTGATCCCCGGCCTGGTGATGATGAGCGTGCTGCAGAATGCCTTCGCCAATTCCTCGTCCTCGCTGATACAGTCCAAGATCACCGGCAACCTGGTGTTCGTGCTGCTCACGCCCCTGTCGCACTGGGAAATCTTTTCCGCCTACGTGCTGGCGGCCATGGTGCGCGGCATCGTGGTTGGTTTGGGCGTGTTCGTGATCACGGCCTGGTTCGCCCACCTGAGCTTTGCCCTGCCGCTGTGGATACTGGTGTTCGCCCTGCTGGGCGCCGCCATCCTCGGCACCATGGGCCTGATCGCCGGCATCTGGGCCGAAAAATTCGACCAGCTGGCCGCGTTCCAGAACTTCCTGATCATGCCGCTGACCTTCCTCTCCGGCGTGTTCTATTCCATCCATTCGCTGCCGCCGTTCTGGCTCACGGTGTCGCACCTGAACCCCTTCTTCTACATGATAGACGGCTTCCGCCACGGCTTCTTCGGCCAGTCCGATGTGAACCCGTGGACCAGCCTGCTGATCGTGTCGGCCTTCCTGGTGGTGCTGGCGCTGCTCGCCATCCGCCTGCTGCGCAGCGGCTACCGCCTGCGCCATTAATTTGTAAGGACTCCATCGTGACCACTACCCCCGAACTGATACACGGCTATATCTCGGCCGGCCTGGAATGCACCCACCTCGAAGTGGAGGGCGACGGCCAGCACTTCAGCGCCGTCATCGTGTCGCCGGCCTTTGCCGGCAAGCGTCCCATCCAGCGCCACCAGCTGGTGTACGCGGCCCTGGGCGACCGCATGCGCGAGGAAATCCACGCGCTGTCGATGAAAACCCTGACCCCCGAAGAATACCAAGGATAAGCATGGACAAGCTCCTCATCCAGGGCGGCCGCCGCCTGCAGGGCGACATCGCCATCTCGGGCGCCAAGAACGCGGCCCTGCCCATCCTGTGCGCCGGCCTGCTGACGGCCGGCGACGTGCAGCTGTCCAACGTGCCGCACCTGCACGACGTGGCCACCATGCTGAAATTGCTGGGCAAGACCGGCCTCAAGGTGCAGCAGGACGGCGACCGCGTCACGCTCAACGGTTCCGACATCACCACCCTGGAGGCGCCGTATGAGCTGGTGAAGACCATGCGCGCCTCCATCCTGGTGCTGGGTCCCCTGCTGGCGCGCTTCGGCCAGGCCAAGGTGTCGCTGCCGGGCGGCTGCGCCATCGGTTCGCGCCCGGTGGACCAGCACATCAAGGGCCTGCAGGCCATGGGCGCCGAGATCACCATCGAGGCCGGCTACATCCACGCCAAGTGCGCGAAGCTGAAAGGCGCGCGCATCGTGACCGACATGATCACCGTGACCGGCACCGAGAACCTGCTGATGGCCGCCACCCTGGCCGAGGGCGAGACCATCCTGGAAAACGCCGCCAGCGAACCGGAAGTGACCGACCTGGCCCACCTGCTGGTGGCCATGGGCGCCAGGATCGAAGGCATAGGCAGCAGCCGCCTGGTGATCCAGGGCGTGCCGGAACTGCATGGCGCCAGCCACGCCGTGATCTCGGACCGCATCGAAGCCGCCACCTTCCTGTGCGCGGTGGCCGCCGCCGGTGGCGACATCACCATCCGCAATACCCGGGTAGACATCATGGACGCCGCGCTGGACAAGCTGCGCGAGATCGGCGTCCAGCTGACCGTGGGTGAGGACTGGATACGCGCCCGGATGGACCAGCGTCCCAAGCCGGTGAGCTTCCGCACCACCGAATACCCGGGCTTCCCGACCGACATGCAGGCCCAGTTCATGGCGGTGAACACCATCGCCGACGGCGCCAGCCGCGTCACCGAGACCATCTTCGAGAACCGCTTCATGCACGTGCAGGAGATGAACCGCCTGGGCGCCGCCATTGAAACCGACGGCAACACCGCCTTCATCAAGGGCGTCGAGCAGCTGGTGGGCGCGCCCGTGATGGCCACCGACCTGCGCGCCTCGGCCTCGCTGGTGATCGCCGCCCTGGCCGCGCGCGGCGAGACCCTGATCGACCGCATCTACCACCTGGACCGCGGCTACGACCAGATGGAAGTGAAACTGTCGGCCGTGGGCGCCGACATCAAGCGGATTAAATAAGCGCCGCGGTCGCACCGCAGCGGCGGACCGCCGCGCATGCGGTGCCTATACTGAGCGTGAGGGCACACTCAGCATAGATTCCCGCGTGCGCGGGAATGACCGAGCTGGCGATAACAGTAAATTGGAACTCACATGACGCAACTGATCCTGGCGCTGTCCAAGGGCCGCATCTTCGACGACACCCTGCCGCTGCTGGAAGCGGCCGGCATCACCGTGTCGGAGAACCCGGAAACCTCGCGCAAGCTGATCCTGGACACGAACGACCCCGATGTGCGCGTGCTGATCGTGCGCGCCACCGACGTGCCGACCTACGTCCAGCATGGCGCCGCCGACTTCGGCGTGGCCGGCAAGGACGTGCTGCTGGAGCACGGCGGCGAGGGCCTGTACCAGCCGGTCGACCTGCACATCGCCGAATGCCGCATGTCGGTGGCGGTGAAGGCCGGCTTCGATTACGAGACCGCCGTGCGCCAGGGCGCGCGCCTGCGCGTGGCCACCAAGTTCGTGCAGACCGCGCGCGAGCACTTCGCCGCCAAGGGCGTGCACGTGGACCTGATCAAGCTGTACGGCTCGATGGAGCTGGCGCCGCTGGTGGGCCTGTCGGACGCCATCGTCGACGTGGTCAGCACCGGCGGCACCCTGCGCGCCAACAACCTGGTGGAAGTGGAAGCCATCATGGACATCTCCTCGCGCCTGATCGTCAACCAGGCCGCGCTCAAGCTCAAGCGCGAGCGCCTGCAGCCCATCATCGCCGCCTTCGAACGCGCCTCCCGCAAACAGAGCAATAGCCAGTAATAGCCGCCATCATGACCATCCGGATCACCAAGCTCGATACCCGCCAGCCCGACTTCCAGCAAGCCCTGGACAGTCTGCTGGCCTTCGAGGCCAGCACCGACGACGCCATCGAAAGCGCCGTCACCTCCATCCTGGCCGACGTAAAAAAACGCGGCGACGCCGCCGTGCTGGAATACACCAACCGTTTTGACCGCATCCCCAACGGCGGCGCCGCCAGCATGGCCGCCTTTGACATAGCCCAGGAGGAATTGCAGGCCGCGCTGGCGGCGATTCCGGCGGCGCAAAGGACGGCGCTGGAAACGGCGGCGCAGCGCATCCGCGTGTTCCACGAGCGCCAGAAGCAAGAGCTGAACGGCTTCACCTACACCGAGAACGACGGCACCATCCTGGGCCAGAAGGTCACGCCGCTGGACCGCGTGGGCATCTATGTCCCGGGCGGCAAGGCCGCCTACCCATCCTCGGTGCTGATGAACGCGATTCCGGCCCACGTGGCCGGGGTGCAGCACATCACCATGGTGGTGCCGACCCCGGATGGGGTGAAGAACCAGATGGTGCTGGCCGCCGCCGCCATTGCCGGCGTGACGCGCGTGATCACCATAGGCGGAGCCCAGGCCGTGGCCGCGCTGGCCTATGGCACCGAGAGCATAGAGCCGGTGGACAAGATCGTCGGCCCCGGCAACGCCTTCGTGGCCGCCGCCAAGCGCCGCGTGTTCGGCGTCGTCGGCATCGACATGATTGCCGGCCCGTCCGAAATCCTGGTGCTGTGCGACGGGACCACCGATCCGGACTGGGTCGCCATGGACCTGTTCTCGCAGGCCGAGCACGACGAGCTGGCCCAGGCCATCCTGCTGTGCCCGGACGCGGACTACATCGCCAGGGTCGAAGCCAGCATAGAAAAACTGCTGCCCACCATGCCGCGCCAGGACGTGATACGCACCTCGCTGGCCGACCGCGGCGCGCTGGTGCTGGTGCGCCACATGGAAGAAGCTTGCGCCATCGCCAACAGCATTGCCGCCGAGCACCTGGAGATCTCGGCCGAGAACCCGCAGCACTGGGCCGAGCGCATCCGCCACGCGGGCGCCATGTTCCTGGGCCGTTTCTCGTCCGAGTCGCTGGGCGACTATTGCTGCGGTCCCAACCACGTGCTGCCGACTTCGCGCACGGCGCGCTTCTCGTCGCCGCTGGGCGTGTACGACTTCCAGAAGCGCTCCTCCGTGATCCAGGTCAGCGAGGCCGGGGCCCAGACCCTGGGCAAGGTGGCGGCCGAACTGGCCTACGGCGAAGGCCTGCAGGCGCACGCCCGCAGCGCCGAACTGCGCCTGAAGGCCTGAGACTGTGGAACAGCGCGAGGAGCGGCCCGCCTGGCTGGACCAGGTCTATTGCGAGGATGCGCTGGCCGGACTGGCGCGCATCCCGGATGGCTCCATCGACCTGATCCTGACCGATCCGCCCTACAACCTGGGCAAGGATTACGGCAACGGCTCGGACCAGCAAAGCGTGGACGACTACCTGCGCTGGACCGAGCAATGGGTGGATGCCGCCCTGCCCAAGCTCAAGCCCAACGGCAGCCTGTACATCTTCCTGACCTGGCGCTATTCGCCCGAGATCTTCGTCATGCTGAAACAGCGCATGACCATGATGAACGAGATCATCTGGGACCGCCGGGTGCCGTCCATGGGCGGCAGCGTGCGCAGCTTTTCCTCGGTGCACGACACCATAGGCTTTTTCGTGCGCCGCAAGGATTATTATTTCGACCTGGACGCGGTGCGCATCCCCTACGACGCCGAGACCAAGAAGGCCCGTTCGCGCTCCATCTTCATCGGCGCCAAGTGGCTGGAAGTGGGCTACAACCCCAAGGATTTGTGGAGCGTGTCGCGCCTGCACCGCGAGCACCCGGAGCGCGCCGACCACCCGACCCAGAAGCCGCTGGAAATCATCGAACGCATGGTGAAAGCCTCCTGCCCGCCGGGCGGCGTGGTGCTGGACCTGTTCATGGGCAGCGGCACCACCGCCATCGCGGCGCGCCGCAGCGGCCGCCATTTCGTCGGCTTCGAGCTCAATCCCGATTACTGCGCCATCATCGAGCAGCGCCTGACCGCCGGCCTGGCCGCCGGGGCGGGGCAGGCGCCGGCCGCGAAAAAAGCGGCGCCGCGCCGCAAGCCGGCGCGCGATGCGGCCGAAGCGCCCCCCGTGGCCGCTGGCGATGTGCCAGACTACCTGCCAGGCAGCCCCGGCAAGCCGACCAGCCAGCCGGCAGTCAAGCAAGCCGCCAAGCCAGCCAAGCAGGCCGACGTCAAGCAGGCCGCCAGCAAGCAGGCTGGCAAGAAACCGGCCGTCAAGCCCGCTGCCGCCAAGAAAACGGCATCCCGAAAACCGGCCGCCGCCACCGCATAGCATCCCAGGAGCCAGCCAGATGTCCGCCCTCGCCACCCTCATCGCCAACACCATCCGGTCCGACGTGCGCGCCATCCATGGCTACCAGGTGCCGGACGCCGGCGGCTACATCAAGCTGGACGCGATGGAAAACCCCTATCCGCTGCCGGACCACCTGCTGGAGGAGCTGGGCCGGCGCCTGGCGGCCGTGGCCCTGAACCGCTATCCGGCGGCTGGCTACGGCCCGCTCAAGCAGCGCATCCGCGAACGGCTGGGCGTACCGCCGGGCTACGACGTCATCCTGGGCAATGGCTCGGACGAGCTGATCTCCATCCTGGACATGGCCTGCGCCCTGCAGGAGCGGCGCGCCACGGTGCTGGCGCCCACCCCGTCCTTCGTCATGTACCAGCGCTCGGCCCAGTTTGCCGGCATGGATTACGTGGGCGTGCCGCTGCGCGCCGACCTGACCCTGGACCGCGAGGCCATGCTGGCCGCCATTGCCGAACACCGGCCCACGCTGGTGTATCTGTCGTATCCAAACAACCCCACCGGCAATTTGTTCGAGGCTGCCGACGTCGAGGCCATCATCGCCGCCCTGGGCCAGACCGGCATCTGCGTGGTGGACGAAGCCTATGAGCCGTTTGCCCAGCACAGCTTCATGGGCCGCCTGCCGGAGTTTCCCAACCTGGTGGTGATGCGCACCGTGTCCAAGCTGGGCCTGGCCGGAATTCGCCTCGGCTACATGTCGGCGGCCCCGGCCTTGCTGGCTGAATTCGACAAAGTGCGGCCTCCTTACAACATCAACGTGCTGACCCAGGCGGCGGCCGAATTCGCGCTCGACCACCTGGACGTGCTGGACCGCCAGGCCGAGGCGCTGCGCGGCGCACGCGCCATCCTGGCCGATGCGCTGGGCAAAATCCACGGGGTGGCAGTGTTCCCCTCGGCCGCCAATTTCATCCTGATCCGGGTCGCCGATGCTGATGATACCTATGCGAAACTCCTCTCACACAAGGTGTTAATTAAAAATGTGAGTAAAATGCATACTGTGCTGGCCAATTGTCTGCGCATCACAGTCAGCACCCCGGAAGAGAATTCCGCCTTCCTCGATGCGCTGGCCGCATCGGTGGCAGCAGCTTAAGACCATAGCAAGAGCCCTTTTCATGAACCGCACCGCAGAAATCACGCGCAACACCAACGAGACGCAAATCCGCGTCGCGATCAACCTGGACGGCACCGGCCAGCAAAAGCTGAACACCGGCGTGCCCTTCCTCGATCACATGCTGGACCAGATCGCCCGCCACGGCTTGATCGACCTCGACATCGAGGCCACCGGCGACATCCACATCGACAACCACCACACGGTGGAGGATGTGGGCATCACCCTGGGCATGGCGGTGGCCAAGGCCATCGGCGACAGGAAAGGCATCAAGCGCTACGGCCACGCCTACGTGCCGCTGGACGAGGCCCTGTCGCGCGTGGTGCTGGACTTCTCCGGCCGGCCCGGCATCGAGTACCACATCCCGTTCACGCGCGCCATGATAGGCACTTTCGACGTCGACCTGACCCTGGAATTCTTCCGCGGCTTCGTCAACCACGCCCTGGTGACCCTGCACATCGACAACCTGCGCGGCACCAACGCCCACCACCAGTGCGAAACCGTGTTCAAGGCCTTCGGCCGCGCCCTGCGCATGGCCGCCGAGCGCGACGAGCGCGCGGCCGGCACCATCCCCTCGACCAAGGGCAGCCTGTAAGCCTCCATATCATGAAAAAAATCGTAGTAGTTGATTACGGCATGGGCAACCTGCGCTCGGTCGCGCAAGCCCTGCGCGCCGTCGCGCCCGAGGCCGAGGTGCTCATTTCCGGCGAGGCGGCCGATATTGCCCGCGCCGACCGCATCGTCCTGCCCGGCCAGGGCGCCATGCCGGACTGCATGCGCAGCCTGCGCGAGTCCGGGGTCCAGGAAGCCCTGCTGGAAGCGTCGCGCAGCAAGCCCATGATGGGCGTGTGCGTGGGCGAGCAAATGCTGTTCGATGTCAGCGAGGAAGGCAATGCCGCCGGCCTGGGCCTGTTGCCCGGCAAGGTGGTGCGCTTCCAGCTGGACGGCCAGCTGCAGGAGGACGGCTCGCGCTTCAAGGTGCCGCAAATGGGCTGGAACCAAGTGCGCCAAAGCGCGTCCCATCCCTTGTGGGCAGGCATACCGGACGACAGTTATTTCTATTTCGTGCATAGTTACTTTGCGCAGCCGGCCGACGCCGCCCATACCGTCGGCCAGACCGTGTACGGCCAGCCCTTCGCCTGCGCGGTGGCGCGCGACAATATATTCGCGACGCAGTTCCACCCGGAAAAAAGCGCCGCCACCGGCTTGCAGTTGTATAAGAATTTCGTGCATTGGCAACCCTGAACCACCACTCCACTCCTAACCGATTACCTAGATCATGCTGCTCATTCCTGCCATCGACCTCAAAGACGGTCACTGCGTTCGCTTGAAACAAGGCGATATGGAACTCGCCACCGTATTTTCCGAAGATCCGGCCGAGATGGCGCTCCATTGGCTCAAGCAGGGCGCGCGCCGGCTGCACCTGGTGGACCTGAATGGCGCCTTCGCCGGCAAGCCCAAGAACGAGGCCGCCATCAAGTCCATCCTGCAGGTGGTGCAGGACTATGCCGAGGACAACGACCTCGATGAAATCCCCGTGCAGCTGGGCGGCGGCATCCGCGACCTGGACACCATAGAACGCTACCTGGACGCCGGCATCAGCTACGTCATCATCGGCACCGCCGCCGTCAAGGAGCCGGGCTTCCTGCACGACGCCTGCGGCGCCTTCCCCGGCCACATCATCGTCGGCCTGGACGCCAAGGATGGCAAGGTGGCCACCGATGGCTGGAGCAAGATGTCCGGCCACGAGGTGATCGACCTGGCGCAGAAGTTCGAAGCCTACGGCGTGGAATCCATCATCTACACCGACATCGGCCGCGACGGCATGATGGGCGGCGTCAACATCGAAGCCACGGTCAAGCTGGCGCAGGCCGTCAAGATCCCCGTGATCGCCTCGGGCGGCCTGCACAACATTGCCGACGTGGAAGCCCTGTGCGCGGTGCAGGACGAGGGCATAGAAGGCGTGATCTGCGGCCGTTCCATCTACGAGGGCACGCTGGACCTGGCCTCGGCCCAGCTGCGCGCGGACGAGCTCAGCGGCGACCTGATCGACGAAGACGAGGCCGAATAAGGCCTTTTAAAACGGGCCCCGCGCGGGCCCATGGAATCCACCATGCTTGCAAAACGTATCATCCCCTGCCTGGACGTGACCGACGGGCGCGTCGTCAAGGGCGTCAATTTCACTGAACTGCGCGACGCCGGCGATCCGGTCGAGATCGCGCGCCGCTACGACGAGCAGGGCGCCGACGAGCTGACCTTCCTCGACATCACCGCCACCAGCGACAACCGCGGCCTGATCCTGCACATCATCGAAGCCGTGGCCTCGCAGGTGTTCATCCCCCTGACCGTGGGCGGCGGCGTGCGCGAGGTGGCCGACGTGCGGCGCCTGCTGAACGCCGGCGCCGACAAGGTCAGCATGAATTCCTCGGCCGTGTCCAACCCGCAGCTGGTGTACGAGGCCTCGCAGAAGCACGGTTCGCAGTGCATCGTGGTGGCCATCGACGCCAAGCAGACCGCGCCCGGGCGCTGGGAAGTATTCACCCACGGCGGCCGCAAGGCCACCGGCCTCGACGCCATAGCGTGGGCGAAAAAAATGGAGCAGCTGGGCGCCGGCGAGATCCTGCTGACCAGCATGGACAAGGATGGCACCAAGTCCGGCTTCGACCTGGGCCTGACCCGTGGCGTGTCGGATGCAGTCAGCATCCCGGTGATCGCTTCCGGCGGCGTGGGCGGCCTGCAGGACCTGGCCGACGGCATACAGCAGGGCAAGGCGGACGCCGTGCTGGCGGCCAGCATCTTCCACTACGGCCAGCACACGGTGCAGGAGGCCAAGCAATTCATGGCGCGCCAGGGCATTCCCATGCGCCTGTCCTAACCCAGCAGGAACACACTATGCAAACTGCGGCAAGCAAGGCCAAATGGCTGAAGAAGATCCAGTGGGACGAGCACGGCCTGGTGCCGGTGATCGCCCAGGAAGCCGGCAGCAACGATATCCTGATGTTCGCCTGGATGAACCGCGACGCCCTGGCCAAGACGGTCGAGCTGGGCGAGGCCGTGTACTGGAGCCGTTCGCGCAAGAAGCTGTGGCACAAGGGCGAGGAATCGGGCCACACCCAGAAGGTGCTGGAAATCCGCCTCGACTGCGACGAGGACGTGGTCCTGCTCAAGGTCGAGCAGGCCGGCGGCATCGCCTGCCACACCGGGCGCCACTCCTGCTTCTTCCAGAAGTTCGAGGGCGGCGCCGCCGACGGCGACTGGCATGCCGTCGATCCAGTCCTGAAAGACCCCACCACCATCTATGCCGACAATGGCGCGGCCGAGCCGCCGCCCTCCACCCCACCCAAGAAGTAAGCACATGACGACTGTACTGGACCGCCTGGCGGAACTGATTGAATCGCGCAAGCCCGCCAACGGCGGCGACCCGGCCGCCTCCTACGTGGCGCGCCTGTTTGCCAAGGGCGACGACGCCATCCTGAAAAAAGTCGGCGAGGAAGCCACCGAGACCGTGATGGCGGCCAAGGACGCCCGCGTGGCCGGCGACAGCAGCAAGGTGCTGTACGAGTGCGCCGATCTGTGGTTCCATACGCTGGTGATGCTGGCCCAGTTCGGCCTGACCCCGCAGCAGGTGCTGGACGAGCTGGCGCGGCGCGAGGGCATGTCCGGGCTGGAAGAGAAAGCGGCCCGCAAGGACGAGCTGCGCGACGCCGCCGAAGCCCAGAAACACGACTAAACCGGAGCCCCCGTGGACAACTGCCTGTTTTGCAAGATCGCCGCCAAGCAAATCCCTTCCACCACCGTCTACGAAGACGAGGACTTGCTGGCCTTCAAGGACATCCGTCCGGCCGCGCCCGTGCACTTGCTGATCATCCCCAAGAAACACTATTCCACCCTGTCCGACTGCAGCGCCAACGAGGCCCCGCTGCTGGGCAAATTGCTGGCGCTGGCCCCCCGTCTGGCGGAGGAAGCCGGCTGCGCAGTCAGCTATGATGCCGACGGTACCCCGACCGGCGGCTTCCGCACCCAGATCAACAGTGGGCCGGATGGCGGGCAGGAGGTGTACCATCTGCATTTGCACGTGATAGGCGGCGCCCATCCTTGGCGCGGCGAACACTGAACTTGCATATCTGCATACTTGCTTTGCGGAGATGACAGCACCATGACAGGGGGCGCATCGCTTATACTGTTGCTGTTTGCAAGGCTTTGATGGTTTTTTTCTGGGCGTGCGCGCCTGCTTAGGGGAATAGAAATGGGTACTGGTAGCTGGTTGCATTGGGCAATTTTGCTGGTGGTGGTGATCCTGATCTTCGGCACCAAGAAGCTGGGTAACGTGGGGTCGGACATCGGCAAGGCCGTGAAGGGCTTCAAGGACGGCATCAAGGGCGAGGAAGACAAGTCGCCGGCCGCGCCGTCGCAAGTCGCCGACAAATCCACCATCGACGTCGAGGCCAAGGAAAAGAGCAAGCAGTGAGCGCCGCGGGCCGCGGCCCGCCTGCTCCTGGCTGAACCCTTATGATCGATCTCGGTCTCACCAAACTAGCCATCATCGGCGTCGTCGCCCTGGTCGTCATCGGTCCGGAAAAACTGCCGAAGGTGGCGCGCATGGCCGGCACCCTGTACGGCCGCGCCCAGCGTTACCTGAACCAGGTGAAAACCGAAGTCACGCGCGAAATCGAAATGGAAGAGCTGCGCAACCTGCACAAGGAAGTGCAGGACGCGGCCCAGGCCGTCAAGCAGGATGTCGAGCAATCCATTTCCTCCCACGTGTCGGAAATGGAAAATGCGTGGAACGACAGCCATGGCGCGCCCAGCAGCGTGGACGCGCCGCGCATCGCCACCGCCACGGCGGAGGACCAGCAGCGCAAGGCGCGTGAGTTCCGCCGCAAGAAGCTGGTGCGCAGCTCGGCCATTCCGGCCTGGTACAAGCACCGGCATGGCGGCAAGTCGCACGTGACCTCCGGCGCCGCGCGCGTGGCCCGCTTCCGTCCGCGCTCCTCCTCCAACACATCGTTTTATTAAATGACTACACCTGCGAGCGGCGAGGAAACCTTTATCTCGCACCTGGTCGAGCTGCGCGACCGCCTGGTCAAGGCCGTCATCGGCATCCTGATCGTGTGCGTGGGGCTGATGATTTATCCGGGTCCGGCCAGGATCTACGACATCATCGCCGCACCCATGCTGGCCTCGCTGCCGGCCGGCTCCAAGATGATCGCCACCGGCGTCACTTCGCCCTTTCTGGTGCCCATGAAGGTGACCCTGGTGGTGGCGCTGGTGCTGGCCCTGCCCTGGGTGCTGTACCAGCTGTGGGCCTTCATCGCGCCCGGCCTGTACGCGCATGAGAAGCGTTTGATCGCGCCGCTGGTGATCTCGTCCTCGCTGCTGTTCATGCTGGGGGTGGCGTTCTGCTACTTCTTCGTGTTCGGCCGCGTGTTCCACTTCATTGCCGAATTCTCGCCGCAGTCCATCGCCGTCACGCCCGACATCGAGAACTACCTGGACTTCGTGATGTCCATGTGCCTGGCCTTTGGCGCCACCTTCGAGGTGCCGGTGGTGGTGGTGATCCTGGTGCGCATGGGCCTGGTGAGCGTTGACAAGTTGAAGGAGATCCGTCCCTACGCCATCGTGGGCGCGTTTGCCGTGGCCGCCGTGGTCACGCCGCCGGACGCGGTCAGCATGTTCTCGCTGGCTATCCCGATGTGCTTGCTGTACGAGCTGGGCCTGTTTGTGGCTCCCATGTTCGTGCGGGCGACCCAGGCTCCGGAAGAGCAATCCTGAGCGGCCTTCCGCCACGCCGAGTTGGCTAACCGGGCAGCCTGAGCACCAGGGCCAGCGTCACGCCTTGCAACAGCAGGGTGGCGCCAGCCAGCCAATACAATATATTCACGCGGCCCTCCAGTTTTGTGATGCGTGCCGTCAAGTCCGCCTCCAGCTTTTCGATGCGGGCCAACAGCTCGGTCCTCAGCATGTCCATCCTGCCCAGCATTTCGTCCCTGAGCATGTCCATCCTGGCCAGCAATTCGTTTCTGAGCCCGTCCATACGCGCCAGCAATTCCACCTTGAGCACTATATGCTCGCCGGGCGTGACGGTGGCGCTGACCAGGGCGTCGATCAGTGCCTGGGCGTGTGCTTCCGCCTGGTCCGGCGGGAAGCCCGCCTGTATCAGGGTATGGATGTAAGCGTGGGTGTCAAACGGTACCGGCATGGTCATGATCACTCCCTCCTTGGATGGTAGCAGAAACGCGGGACTGCACCATCCTACCGGGGCAAGCGCCGGCGCCGCTTGCGGCCCGTCATGGCACGGGCCGCGGGCGCGCGCTTATTGGCTCATGAGCTCGCGTATCATGCGCACCGGCGCGCTGCCGTAGCTGAGGAATTGCTCGTGGAATTGCTTGAGGTTGAACTTGTCGCCCAGCGCCTGCTTGCGCTGTTCGCGCAATTCCATGATCTCGCTGTAGCCGCTGAAATAGCTGGTCAGCTGTACCGACGAGACCTGCACCCGGTGCCATTTCTCCACCGCCTCGCTGCGGGTCTGGAAGGCCTGGCGCGTCAGCAGGTCGATGGCCTGCTCCTCGGTCATGCCCAGCACGTGCACGCTGTAGTCGAGGATGGTGTTGGTCACGCTGCGCAAATTCCATTTGGAGTACATCAGCCACATTTCCGGCGTGTCGCCGCCGTAGCCGGACTCCAGCATCATGCGCTCGCCATACACGGCCCAGCCTTCCACCATGGCGCCATTACCGAACAGAGACTTGACGATGGAGGGCGACTTGTTGGCGTACACCAGCTGCGCGTAATGGCCGGGGATGGCTTCGTGGATGTTGAGGATCTGCAGTATCCAGTGGTTGTATTCGCGCAGGCTGCTTTCGGCCGCTTCCGGCGTGGCGCCATCGAGCGGCGTCACGTTGTAGTAAGTGCGGTCCTGCGGGCGGTAGGGGCCGGGCGCGTCGATGCTGGCGCCGGCCACGCCGGCCTGGTAGGCGGGCGTGGGCCGCACTTCCAGCGGCTTGTTCGGATCCAGGGTCAGCAGGTCGTGGCTGATCACCCAGTCCTGCAGCTGCGGCACTTGGCGCTTGATCTCGCTGACGAAATCCTCGCGCGCCACATGGCGCTCGGACAGCTTGGCGATCACCGCGCCTATCTTGGCGTAACGGTCGGCCGGCTTGGGCGCGGCGCCCATGGTCTGGGTCCACAGCTGGTCGGACAACTGGTCCATGCGCGCCAGCAGTTCCTCGCGCGCCGCCAGGGCCTTCTGGTAAGTCTGCTCGGCGGTGCTGGCTGACTGGATCTCCAGCGCGAACTTCTGCTCATACAACTGGCGGCCCAGGCGGAAGGTGCGGCGGCCCTTGGTATCCATGTTCTGGTCCAGGTCCTTGAGGAAGGCCATATAGCCATCCACCGCCGACAGCGCCGCGTTGACGCGCTGGGTGTATTGCTGCTTCTCGATGGGCGTGAGGATGGAAGCCTGGGCCGCCTTGTCGAGGTCGGTCAGCACGGCCTGCACGCCGGGCGCCTGGGCAATCGCCAGGCGGGTATGTTCGCGGGTCGGGTTGACGATGTTGGCGCGCGCGGCCTCGTAGTAGGCCGGAATGCTGGCGATGCGCTTGAGCAGGGTGCGCAGGCGCTGCGGCTGGGCCGCGTACTCGGTGTGCAGCACCAGGTCGATGGGGCCGGCCACGTTGTAGCTGGCCGGATTCCATTCGAATTCGCGCAGCGTGGTGAGATTGAAGCGGTCGGTGTTGAGCTTGTTGACCAGCAGGGCCAGGTCGGTGCGCTGCTTGGGCGACAGCTGGCGCGCGTCAACCTTGGCGAAGCGGCCGAGCCAGTCGTCGATGAAGGCCAGCTGGGCGGCCTGGGTGGCGCGGTCCGGTACGGTCAGGTTGGCGGCGGTGTCGTACTTGCCGGCGTAGATGGCGCTTTCCGAATCGATGCGCCACAGGGCGTTGATGAACTGGCCGGACAGGGCGTCCATGGCCTTGTCCTGGCGCCGTTCGGACGGCGTGGCCTTGATCATGGGCGTGGCGGCCGCAACGGCCTTGCTCCTGCCGCCGCTGGCTTTGCCGCCCTTGGCGGATTTCCTGCCGCCGTGGGCAGAGGATTTGGCGCCGCCCTTGGTCTTGGCGGCGGCGGGTTTCTTGTGCGTGGTGGCGGCGCCGGCCGGCGCGCACGCCAGGGCGGCCGCCATGACGGCCAGGGCAATCTTGGATTTGATCATGTGTCTACTACCTTGTCAGCGTTTTGGACCGGGCGCGCCCTGCACGCCCGGCCCGAAGCGGTGGAGATTAACATTAATCAGCCCGTTTGGGCGTACCGGGAGTCCGCCAGTTTGTAACCGGATTTCAGCGCGCCAGGCCTTCCTGCAGCATGGCCAGCATCTCGCCGGCCGACATGCGCGCGGCCACGTCGCTGCCCTCCAGCAGGCTGTCGGCCAGCTCGCGTTTGTGGGCATGCAGCTCGACGATGCCCTCCTCGATGGTGTGGCGCGCCACCAGCCGGTAGATGGTCACCGGGCGCAGCTGGCCCATGCGGTGGGCGCGGTCCGAGGCCTGGTCTTCCACGGCCGGATTCCACCACGGGTCCATGTGCACCACGTAGTCGGCTGCGGTCAGGTTGATGCCGACCCCGCCCGCTTTCAGGCTGATCAGGAATACCTCGCCCTGGCCGGCCTGGAAGGCGTCGACCCGCTTCTTGCGTTCGGCCATGGGGGTGGCGCCATCCAGGTACTGGTAGGCGATTTTGTGCTGGTCGAGATGGTCGCGGATCAGGCCCAGGTGGTCGACGAACTGGCTGAACACCAGCACCTTGTGGCGGTTGTCCAGCAGCCCTTCCAGCAGGCGGGCGAAAGCGGCCAGCTTGCTGCTGGCCAGCTTGAGCTCCGGCGCCACCAGATTGGGATTGCAGCAGGCGCGCCGCAGCCGCATGATCTCGGCCAGGATCTGTATCGATTTCTTCTCGGCCGGTCCCTCGACCTGTTCCAGGTTGTCCAGCGCCGCGCGGCGCAGCGATTCGTACAGCGCGGTTTCCTCGGCCGACAGGTCGACCTCCAGCGTGATCTCGGTGCGCGAGGGCAGCTCGTCCAGCACCTGGGTCTTGGTGCGGCGCAGGATGAAGGGCTGGATCAAACGCCGCAGGCGCTGGCGCGCGGCCGCCGTGGCGCGGTGGTCCTGCGGCTTTTCGATCGGTGCGGCAAAGCGCAGGTTGAACTGTTCCAGGCTGCCCAGCAGGCCCGGATTGATGAAGCGGAACAAATTCCACAGCTCGCCCAGGTGGTTTTCCAGCGGGGTGCCGGTGCACACCATGCGGAAATCGCCCTGCAGCGCCATCACCGCCTGCGAGCGCTTGGTGGCGGCGTTCTTGATGGCCTGGGCCTCGTCCAGCACGATGGTATGCCAGCGCACGGCGGCAAAGCGCGCCGCTTCCAGCTGCAGCAGGCCGTAGCTGGCCACCACCACGTCGTGCTCGCCCAGTCCGGCCAGCGAGGCGTCGCGGTCGCCGCCGCCGAACAGGCGCACCTTGAGCGTGGGCGCGAAGCGGGCCGCCTCGCTGATCCAGTTCAGGCACACCGAGGTGGGCGCGATCACCAGCGCCGGACCCTCGGGCGCGCGGGCCAGCAGCAGGGCCAGGGTTTGCAGCGTCTTGCCCAGGCCCATGTCGTCGGCCAGGCAGGCTCCCACGCCCCAGTGGGCCAGGCGCGCCAGCCACTGGTAGCCTTCCAGCTGGTAGTCGCGCAGCTCGGCCTGCAGGGTGGAGGGCAGCTGCGGCACGAAGGCGGCCTGCCGCTCCATCTGTTCCAGGTGTTCCTTCCAGCGCTGGTCGGCCTTCAGGCTGCCCGCCTCGCCGGCCAGTTCCTCCAGCGCGAACGCGGCCAGCGGATGCAGGCGCACGCCGTCGGCGGTCGGGTCGCCGTACGCGGAGATTTCCTGCAGCCTGCGGTACAGCTCCTCGGTCAGGGCCAGGAAGCGGTTCTCGCCCAGCTCCACGAAGCGGCTCCTGCTCTGCGCGATAAGGTCCAGCAGGGTGCGCAGGTCCAGCACCCTGGTTTCGTCGATGGCCAGGCCGCCGCTGGCCGCGAACCAGTCCTTGTGGCTCTTGATGGCCAGCCGCAGCTGCTGCGACGAAGCCTTGTTGGTAAGGCGGAAGCGCTCACCCTCGGGCCAGGCCAGCACGATGCTGTCCGGGTCCAGGGCCTGGACCTGCTCCAGCAGGCGCAAACACAGGGCCGGCTGGCCCAGCGCCCATTCGCCGTGCTCCTGCTCCGCCTCCAGCAGCACGTCGCAGTGCTCGACCAGCTGGCGCTGGGCGTCGCGTTCGGCGTTCAGCTGGCGCTTGGCTTCCACCGGGCGGCCGCCGGCGTCGGCAATCACGCTCTCGGCGCCGCTGCCGGGCGCGTAGTAGGCGCCGTCCGGCAGGGGCCGCACCAGTATCTGCAGTTTCAAGCCGTGCTGGTAGGGCAGCAGGTGCAGGTGCAGGCGGGCGTCGGCCTGCACCTGTTCGATGTTGGAGGAGGAGCCGCCTATGTCCGACTGCACCGTCACCAGCGAGGAGACCGAGCCTATGGCCTGCATCACCTGGGCCTCGGCGTGCTCCGGCACCACCAGGCCGTCGCCGACGATGGCGGCGATGCGGCGGTGTTCATCGGTGACGCTGATGGCGCGCAGCCGGGTCGGGGTTTCGCGCGTGACGATCAGGCGGTTGCCGTCGTCGGGAATGGCTGGCTGCAGGCTCAGGTGCAGGTTGCCGTCGCTCTTGCGTATCAACAGTTCCGGCTCGCCGGCGATCAGGTCCACGCGCGCGTCCGGCGCATCGGCCCAGAACAGCAGCGGATGGCCGACCAGGGCCGGCGCGGCGCGCTGCGGGTCGATCTCGTAGGCCAGGCCGGACGACTGGTAGCCGCGGTGCGCCACGCTGATGGTCTCGGCCGCGCGCATGTCCTGCGGCGTGAGGTAGTCGAACTGCTCGGTCTCGAAGCGCAGCCGCTTGAGGCCCACGGCGCGGCCCCTGCTCCAGATGCCGCGCGCGTCGCGCTTCTGCTCGCGCGGCTCGATCGCGGTCAGGCCGTAACGCGGGTCGTAGCTCAGCATCCAGGCCAGGCGGGTGGCGCCGCGCTCGGCCGGCGCCGGCTGCTGCAGGTTGATCAGGGCCGAGAGCTGGCGCTGCCACGCTTCCTGGCGCTCGAACCACGGCGTCAGGTCGGCGAAGCCGTATTGCTTGCGCAGGGCGGCGGCGCGCACGCCCTGCTCGGCCTCGCCCATGTGGCCCAGCACGGCCGCCGCCTGGGCCGCGATGAAGTGGTAGCCTGCCGCCTCGGCCTGGCTCGCCAGTTCGCGCACCTGGTCCAGGTGGCGGTGCAGCAGCGTGTGCGACAGCCAGTAGAACAGCAGGGCCTGGAACATTTGCGCCTGCAGCCCGCTTTCCCACGGACGGCTGGCCAGGGCTTCGGCCTGCAGCACGCCGCCGCGAATCTGGCGCAGCATGTCGAGCTGCTGGTGCACCGGACTGTCCGGATTGTGGGCCGCGCGCACGGCGATGTCCAGATATGCCTCGGCCGCCTTGGCCTGGGCGGCGTCGCCGCGCAGCAGCGACAGCACGTACAAATGGCCACCCATGCCGCTGAAGACCTGCTTGCGCTTGCCTGATTCGCGCCGCATGGTCTTAAGCGCGGCGTCGAAGCCGGCGATGGCGGCGCCGCTGGCCCCGCGCAGCAGCACCACCACGCTGGCCAGGAACTGGCTCACGGCGCCACCGGTGCGGTCCAGGTAGCGCTTGGCGTCGTCCAGGCGGCCGCACAGGATGGCGTCTTCCGCCAGCGCCAGGCGCAGCACCGGGCTGACATCATCCTTGGCGGCCAGGCGCCGCTCCAAGTGCTGCTCGATGAAGGCGCGTACGGTGGGTGCGGCCCGCGGTTCGCGCTGGGTGTGCTGCAGCAGCACCGTCAGCACATCGTCCTGCAGCAGCGGGTGCACGCGGGCCAGCATGCCCGGCTCGAAGGGGCGGCCGAAAATATCGACAATCGGATGCAGCTGGGCCGCCTCATAGCAGCCCAGGCAGAAGGTCAGCAGCGGCAGCACCTGCTGCGGCGCCTGGCCGCGCAAGAGCGCCATGCGCAGGCGCGCCATGCCGGCCCGGTAGCTGCGCGGCTCGGTGCTGTTCCAGGTCTGGCGCAGCGGCGCCAGCTCATCGTAGGCCTGGCTCAGGTCATCGAGCGCATGGGTGCCGATGGCGGCGCGCATGGCCGGCCAGCGCAGCTTGGGATTGCAGGCAAAGCCGCGCCCCAGCACCTGGCTCAGGAAAGCCACCCGCTCCAGCTTGCGCAGCGCTTCGTCCAGGGTCGCCACGGTGTAGGGCGCGCCGTTGTCGTCCTCGATGCGTGCCAGCTTGAGGTGGTCCAGGATGGCGGTGCGGCCCATGGGTTCGCCCACCAGCGCCAGCAGGGCCAGCACCATTTTCTCGTTGAATGCCAGCGCGTCGAATTCGGCCTGCAGCTGCGTGTCGGTCATACGGTGATACTCATTGCTTCAGGTTGTCGATGGACACCGGCGCGGGCGCGGCCGGGTCGTGCAGGCCGAACATGCGCTGGTAGAAGTACAGCTCGGCCTCCAGCGTGCGCACGATGTTCTCGGCCTTGCGGAAGCCGTGGCCCTCGCCTTCCAGCGGCACATAGGCCACCGGCACCCCGCGCGCGCGCAGCGCCGCCACCATGGCTTCCGACTGCTGCGGCGGCACGACCTTGTCGTCCAGGCCCTGGAAGAAGATCATGGGGCGGGCCAGCTTGTCGGTATGGTGGATGGGCGAGCGCTGGCGGTAGATGGCGGCGGCCTGCGGCTGCGGCGCGATCAGGTAGGCATTGTAATGCGACTCGAACTTGTGCGAGTCCTGGTCCAGGCCTTCCAGGTCGGACACGCCGTAGTAGCTGGCGCCCAGCTTGAACACGTCGTGGAAGGTCAGCGCACACAGCGTGGTCAGGCCTCCAGCGCTGCCGCCACGGATGATCAGGCGTTCCGGGTCGACCAGCCCGCGCGCCACCAGGGCGCGCGCGCCGGCTATGCAATCCTCGACGTCGACGATGCCCCACTGGCCCTTGAGCGCGTCGCGGTAGGCGCGCCCGAAGCCGGTGCTGCCGCCGTAGTTCACGTCCAGCACGCCAAAACCGCGCGAGGTCCAGAACTGGGTGGCCAGCTTGAGGGTGCTGGTGGCCATGCCGGTCGGGCCGCCGTGGCTGATCACGATCAGCGGCGGCAGGGTGCCGGCTGGCGCCGCCACGTCCCGGTTGCGCGGCACGTAATAAAAGGCGTGCGCGGTGCGGCCGTTGGCCGACGGATAGCTGATGCTGTCCGGGATGGAGAGATAGCCTTGATCCGGCAGCCCGGCGATGGAGCGCGCCAGCACCTCCAGTTCACCGTTGGCCAGGTCGATGCGCGCCAGCTCCAGCGCGATAGTGGGGCTGCCACCCAGCAGGGCCACATAACCGGGCGCCACCCGCAGTTCGCGGATTTCTTCATACGGATTGGCGATGGGCTGCAGCTGGCCGCTGTCCACCGCCAGCGTGGCCAGGCGGCTGACGCCATTCTCGATATAGGTGCAGACGATCTCGCCGGCCGAGCGGAAGCCGTACATGGCGTTGCCGAAGTTCCAGTGCGGGCCGCCGAATTCGGCCTCCATGGGGCACAGGGCGCGCGCCTGACCGTCGCCCTCCAGGTGGTACAGATTCCACCAGCCGCTGCGGTCGGACACGAAGTGCAGCACGCCGTCCGGCGACCACTCCGGCTGGCAGATGGCTTCCTCCGGACCGCCGGCCACCAGGTGCGGCTGGCCCAGGCTGCCGTCGGCGCGTACCTCGGCCAGCCACAGTTCCGTGCCCTGCCAGGGCATGCGCGGATGGTCCCAGCTCAGCCAGGCCAGCTGCGCGCCGTCCGGCGACAGGCGCGGCGCGGCATAGAAGTCGTGGCCCTGGGCCAGCACGGTCTCGGCGCCGTCCGCGGCGATGGCGCACAGCGTGTTGACGGGATGGGCGTGATCCTCGCCATGCAGCTCGCGCACCGCCAGCAGGCGGCCACGCGCGCGGTCGATGGCGAAATCGGCAAAGCGCTGCCTGGCGGGAGTATGCTGGGGACGGGTCAGGGCTTGCGGCGCGGCGCCGGCCACCTGGCGGTACACCACGTTGTCGGCAAAATGCGAAAAGTAGACGGTATCGCCATCGACCAGATAGGCGCCGCCGCCATATTCGTGTACCCGGGTGCGCACATTCCACGGCGCCGGGGTCAGTTCCTCAGTGGCGCCGCCGCGCCGGCGCAGCAGGGCATTGCGGCCGGCCTCGGCGGCGCGCCCTGCCAGCCAGTAGATGGCGTCGCCGTCCAGGGCCAGCTGGGCCAGCGGGGTGGCGCCGGCGGCCACGTGGGCCGCGTCCAGCGGCGAAGGCCAGGCGCCATAAGGGGCAATGGTGTGGTTGGCGGTGCTCATGGTCTCTCCTCTTACGCATGAAAAAACGGCGGGGGATGCGATAATACCCTTTTACCCGTTGCCGATAGCTCCCATGCCCCAATTTGCTCCGCTCCAGAACGATACCTTCCTGCGCGCGTTGCTGCGCCAGCCCACCGACTACACCCCCGTGTGGCTGATGCGCCAGGCCGGGCGCTACCTGCCGGAGTATCGCGCCACGCGCGCCAAGGCCGGTTCCTTCATGGGCCTGGCCACCAATCCCGACTACGCCACCGAAGTCACGCTGCAGCCTTTGGACCGCTATCCGCTGGATGCCGCCATTTTGTTTTCCGACATCCTGACAGTGCCGGACGCCATGGGCCTGGGCCTGCATTTCGTCGAAGGTGAAGGCCCCAAATTCGAGCGCCCGGTGCGCACCGAGGCCGAGGTGCTGGCCGTGCGCGAGCCGGAGCTGGACAAGCTCGATTATGTGTTCAAGGCCGTGACCCAGATCCGCACCGAGCTCCACGGCCGGGTGCCGTTGATCGGCTTTTCCGGCAGCCCCTGGACCCTGGCCTGCTACATGGTGGAAGGCGAAGGTTCGCGCGAATTCCACACCATCAAGAAGATGCTGTACAACCGCCCCGACCTGATGCACCACCTGCTGGCGGTGAACGCGCGCGCCGTGGCGGCCTACCTGAACGCCCAGATCGAGGCGGGCGCCCAGGCCGTGATGGTGTTCGATTCCTGGGGCGGCGCGCTGGCCGACGGCGCCTACCAGGAGTTTTCGCTGCGCTACATGCGTGAGGTGGTGTCCCAGCTCAAGCGTGAGCACGATGGCCGGCGCATCCCGGCCATCGTGTTCACCAAGGGCGGCGGCCACTGGGTGGAAGAAATCGCCGCCAGCGGCGCCGACGCCGTGGGCCTGGACTGGACCGCCAGCCTGGGCCAGGCGCGCCGCCTGGTGGGCGACAAGGTGGCGCTGCAGGGCAACCTGGACCCCGCCATCCTGTTCGCCAGTCCGGAGCAGATCGCCGACCAGGTGCGCAAGGTGCTGGACGACTATGGTACGCCGTCGGCCGGCCACGGCCATGTGTTCAACCTGGGCCATGGCATTTCCCAGTTCACCCCGCCGGACAACGTGGCCGCCATGGTGGAGACCGTGCACCAGTACAGCCGCAGCCAGCGTGCCCGCTAAGAACCCGCTTCAAAATGACCATGGCGTCGTTACGGCTCCTTGCCGTGCAGGCGCACTGTCTTCGTCGCCGCGCCTAGCCCTGCTCGTTTTGAACCGGCTTCCCAGTGCAGCAGAACGACTTATGCACAATATTTTTTTGTGCTGAAATAACTGGCAAGCCTATTTTCCGGCCTTCCCGTCACGCTGCAAGTCATTGATTTGAAAAGATATATTCTAGGTACAAGACGTGGCGGACGGGGGATGTGGAAAAGTTATTCCGGGTCTGAAACTAGTTTATCGGCCCGTTGTTCACAAAGTTATCCACTAAAACTGTGGATAAAAAAGAAAATCGCTTAGTAAACCGTGACTTAGCCTAAACGTTTCCTATTTGCACAGAAAATATGCTGCATTGCACATATTTTAAGCAGGGAAATGGTTGCTAGCGCTGGAGTAATTCCCAACAATACTTCAGTTATGCACAGCGGGACGCGAGCGACGGGCTATTCGGCCCCTCTCTGAAGCGTTTTCCAAGTAATTGATTTTAAAAGGGAAAAAAGTCCGGTTTTGAGGCTGTTCGGGATGCTTGCAAGCCGAAACAGACTGCTTTCCCCTAATTAATTTTCCCTTTTCCACAAAGTTATCCACAAAAACTGTGGATACTTGTCCCGACGTGGGAATGGCGCCGCCATCGGGTACAATGGCCGCTCCCGTTTTCACCCAGTCGCCAGTGCCCTCCCCACATTGCATCTTGCAGATCGCGCTAGACACGCCGCTGAACGCCGTGTTCGATTACCGTTGGCCGTGCGCGCCGGAAGCCAGGCCGCAGGTGGGCCAACTGGCCCTGGTGCCTTTCGCCAGGCGCGAGGTAGTGGGCCTGATCGTGGCGGTCCACGAGCACACCGAGGTGCCGGCCGATAAATTGAAGGATGCGCTGGCCGTGCGCACCCAGCTGGCGCCGCTGTCGCCGCAATGGCTGGCGCTGGCCGGTTTCGCCGCCGATTACTACCAGCGTCCGCTGGGCGAGGTGGCGCTGCCCGGCCTGCCCAGGAATGCCCGCACCGCCACCACGGTGGCGCTGGACCGGGCCCTGAAGAAGCTGGCCAAGCTGGAAGACAGCCACGACCCGGCCCCCGCCAACATGCCGGTGCTGAACGCGGCCCAGCAGCAGGCCGCCGACGCCATCGGCGGCGCCCGGGGGTTCGCGCCCACGCTGCTGTATGGCGTGACCGGCAGCGGCAAGACAGAGGTCTACCTGCAAGCCTGCGCCCAGGTGCTGGCGCGCGAGCCGGACGGCCAGATCCTGATCCTGGTCCCGGAGATCAACCTCACGCCCCAGCTGGAGGGCAATATCCGCGCGCGTTTCCCCGGCGTGATGCTGGCCACCCTGCACAGCAGCCTGTCCGAGGGTGAACGCATGCTGCACTGGCTGGCCGCGCACCAGGGCCGCGCCCGCATCGTGCTGGGCACGCGGCTGGCCATCCTGTCCTCGCTGCCCCAGTTGAAACTGATCGTCATCGACGAGGAGCACGATCCCTCCTACAAGCAGCAGGAAGGCTTGCGCTATTCGGCGCGCGACCTGGCCGTGTGGCGCGCCTGGCAGCTGTCCATCCCCATCGTGCTGGGTTCGGCCACGCCGTCGCTGGAAACCTGGCACCACGCCAGCTCGGGGCGCTACCGCAAGCTGGAGCTGCGCGAGCGCGCCGTGCGCAACGCCGTGCTGCCGCGCGTGCGCCTGCTGGACATGGAACGCGACAAGCCCAAGGACGGCCTGACCTCGCAACTGGTGGCGGCCCTCAAGCTGCGCATGGAGCGTGGCGAACAATCGCTGCTGTTCCTGAACCGGCGCGGTTATGCGCCCGTGATCTGCTGCGAGTCCTGCGGCTGGATCAGCAACTGCACCCGCTGCACCTCCTTCATGGTGCTGCACAAGCCGGAGCACCGGCTGCGCTGCCACCACTGCAGCCTGGAGCTACGCATCCCGCGCCATTGCCCGACCTGCGGCAATGTCGACCTGCAGCCGCTGGGACGCGGCACCCAGCGCGTGGAGGAGGGGCTGCAAGCGATGTTCCCGGAGGCGCGCATCCTGCGCATTGACGCCGACTCCACGCGCCGCAAGGGCAGCGCCCAGGCCGCGTTCGATACCGTGCACCGGGGCGAGGTCGACATCCTGGTCGGCACCCAGATGGTGGCCAAGGGCCATGACTTCAAACGCCTGACCCTGGTGGGAATCTTGAATCCCGATACGGCGCTGTTCTCGCAGGACTACCGCGCCAGCGAGCGCCTGTTCGCGCAGCTGATGCAGGTGGCCGGCCGCGCCGGACGGGCCGGGCAGAGCGAGGGCGGCTCCCCCAGCGAGGTGCTGATACAGACCCGCTATCCGCAGCACCCGCTGTATGGCGCGGTGGTCAACCATGATTACGACCACTTTGCCAGCGCCCTGCTGGAAGAGCGCGAGCAGGCCGCGCTGCCGCCTTACTTGTTCCAGGCCATGCTGCGCGCCGAGGCGCCGGAGCTGTCCATGGCCATCGAGTTCCTGTCGCAGGCGCGCGATTGCGTGCAGCATCCCGGCATCACCATCAACGATCCGATTCCCATGAGCCTGACGCGGGTGCATAACGTGGACCGCGCGCAGCTGCTGGTGGAGTCGTCCTCGCGCCCGGCGCTGCAGGCTTTCCTCAAGCAGTGGATGGCCAGGCTGCGCGAAACCCGCGTCAGCCGCGTCAAGTGGTCGCTGGAAGTCGATCCGCTCGATATTTAGAGTAAATAGCGGCGCGCCGTGGCCAGCACTTGTTCCGACAGGGCCTGGGTGAAGGGCGTCTCCAGCGGCCACGCATGCCATTCCAGCGCTACATCCACCGGATGCGCGGGCGCCAGTTCCACCAGCTTGCCGCTGGACAGGGCGCCGACCACCTGGGCCATGGGCATCAAGCCATAGGCCAGGCTGCCGTAGATGCATTCGCTGGTGGCGGCCGACAGCGGCATGCGGTGGCGCGGATGGCCGCCTTGCACGCCCAGCGCCTCGCGCAGCAGGCGCGCCATGGCGGCCGGGTCGCTGACCACGGAGGGGGCCAGCGCCACCGCCTCGGCCGAGAAGCCGTCGCCGAACCAGCGTGCCGCGAAAGCGGGCGTGGCCACGCACACGTGGCGCATGGCGCCCAGCGGCGTGACACGGATGGCGCCGCGCCATGCAGGGGCGGCGCCGATGGAGACCGCTCCGGCGCAGGTATCCGCCACGCCGGCGCCTTGCTCGTCCACGCCGTCATCGTCCACCCCGTCATCGTCCACCCCGTCATCGTCCAGGCACCTGTCGTCCGTGCCATCCGCAGCCGCCGCCACGGCCCCGAACACGGCGCCCGAGCGCAGCAGCCGCAGCGCCTCGGCGCGGGGAGCGGCCTGCAGCGCCAGCTGGCAGCGCGGCGGCGACAGCAGCGGGTGCAAGCAGAGGGGGAACCAGGTCGCCAGGCTGGCCGCCTCCACCGCCAGGGCGATGTGGGGCAGGCTGACCGGCCGTCCCAGGTCGATGTCCAGCGACGCTTCCATCAGCCGGACGCCGCGCTGGTGGGCTATCAGGCGCTGGCCCAGCCGGGTGGCCACGGCCGGCGGACCGGGGAGGATCAGCAGCCGGCCGCAGGCGTCTTCCAGGGACTGGATGGCGTGCGCCACGTCCTGCACGCCCAGGCCCAGCGCCCGCGCGGCCTGTTCCACGCCGCCGTGGGTGGCGACGGCGTCCAGGATGGCCAGTGCGCGGTAGTCCAAGGCTTCCATAGGGTCCCGATATCAATAAATTCCAAAATGCAATCCTAAGCTGGTTTTGCCCCGAAGTAAAACCCAGAAAAAGGTTACCATGCGCGTGTTGATTTGCAGCAGAGAAAACGGAGAACGCATGAACACCCTGCACACTGAGGTGGCCGTGATCGGGGCCGGCACCGCCGGCCTGACGGCTTACCGCGCCGCCCGCGCACAAGGCAAGCATACGCTGCTCATCGAAAGCGGGCCGTACGGCACTACCTGCGCCCGGGTCGGTTGCATGCCCAGCAAGCTGCTGATCGCGGCGGCCGAGGCCGCCCATGGGCTGGCGGCGGCGCCTGCCTTCGGCGTGCATCCGGGTGAGATCCGCATCGATGGCGCGGCCGTGATGGCGCGCGTGCGCAGCGAACGCGACCGCTTTGTCGGCTTCGTGCTGGAGGGCGTGGACGAGATTCCCGCCGAGGACAAGATACGCGGCCATGCCCGCTTCATTGGACCGAATCGCCTGCAGGTGGACGAGCACACCGTGATCGAGGCCCAGCGCGTGGTGATCGCCACCGGCTCCTCGCCGGTGGTGCCGGCGGAGTGGAAGACGGCCGGTCCGCGCGTGATCACCAGCGACGCCGTGTTCGACTGGACCGATTTGCCGCGCTCGGTGGCGGTGGTGGGCGCCGGTGTGATCGGCCTGGAGCTGGGCCAGGCCCTGCACCGTCTGGCCGTCAAGGTCACCATTTACGCGCGCGGCGGCAGCGTGGCCCAGCTCAGCGACCCGGTGCTGCTGGAGGTGGCGCGCAAGGCGCTGTCGCAGGAACTCGATATCCGCTTCCAGACCCCGGTGGCCTCTGTGACGCACGAGGACGACGGGGTGCTGGTCGGCAGCGTGGGCGCCGACGGCCACGCCACCAGCGAGCGCTACGACTACCTGCTGGTGACCATGGGCCGCAGCCCGAATGTGGACAAGATCGGCCTGGAGCACACCGGGCTGGCGCTGGACCGCGCCGGCGTACCGCTGTACGACAGCCGCACCATGCAGTGCGGCCAGAGCCACATCTTCATTGCCGGCGACGCCGACGACGAACGCCCGCTGCTGCCGGAAGCGGCCGACCAGGGCCGCATCGCGGGCGACAACGCGGCGCGCTATCCCAAGGTGCAGCCGGGATTGCGCCGCACGCCGCTGGGCATCGCCTTCTGCGAACCGCAGATCGCCACGGCCGGCGTCAGCTACCGCGAGCTGGGCGACAGCCACGGCGAGCATTTCGCCATCGGCAAGGTATCATTTGAAAACCAGGGCCGCAGCCGGGTCATGCTGCAGAACCAGGGAATGCTGCGTGTGTACGGCGAGTATGGCACCGGCCGTTTCCTCGGAGCCGAGATGATAGGGCCGCGCGCCGAGCACATCGGCCATTTGCTGGCCTGGGCCCGCCAGGCCGGGCTGACCGTGGCGGCCATGCTGGACATGCCCTTCTACCATCCGGTGGTGGAGGAGGGCTTGCGCACCGCCCTGCGCGACCTGGCGCACCAGCTGGCCAACGAGCCGGTGGGCCAGCATCCCTGCGTGGACTGCACGCCGGCGCCTTAGTTGAGCACGGCATCCAGCCGTCCCGAGGACGCCAGTTCGCGCATCATGCCCACCGTGTCGATGTCCGATTCCTTGTAGGCCGAGCGGCGGATGTCGTTGTACATGGCGTTGGCGGCGTCGGTGGCTTCGTCGTTGCCATCGTCATAGCGGAAACGCACGTACAGCCGGCCTTCGCCATGGTCCTCGATGGACATGACCAGGCTGGAGGCGCTGATGTCCTGCTGGGCCGCGATGTCGTAGCGCACCTCGCGCATGGGGTCCAGCACTACCTTGTCCTCGATTACCACCTGGCCGTAGCGCAGGCGGCGGCTGAAGCCGGCCGTGTGGCGGTCGAAAATATCGGCCTCGTCCAGGTAGGGCACGAACAGCTTGGGCGACTCGGCGCGCAGCACCAGGCCGCGCCACACCTGCTCGTGGCTGAGGGCGTCCATCAGCGGGTTGAGCGGGTCGTTGATTTCAATCAGATGTTCAAATTTCATGGTTGTACCCTGTATAAGCTGGGGCGCGCGGCGCCTGTAAGCCATGGTAACGCATACGCGCCGCCATGCTGTCTACCGGAGGATATGGGGACGGCTGGCGCTGTTACAATGAGCGGCTGTGTTTCTCCTCTCTAAACGATGTCCCACGTCCCCCAATTCGGCCTGAATGTCCCGCAAAGCCAGGCGGTCACCTACCTGGACGGCCCCTGCCTGGTGCTGGCCGGCGCCGGCTCGGGCAAGACGCGCGTGATCACCCAGAAGATCGCCCACCTGATCGAGGACCGCGGCTACGACCCGCGCAGCATCGCCGCCCTGACCTTCACCAACAAGGCCGCGCTGGAGATGCAGGAGCGGATCGCCAAGCTGCTCAAGCAGCCCAAGCAGGCCAAGCAGCTGACCGTGTCCACCTTCCATTCGCTGGGCGTGAGGATACTGCGCCAGGAAGCCAACGGCGTCGGCCTCAAGGACCGCTTCTCCATCATGGACAGCGACGACTGCGGCTCGCTGATACAGGACATGGCGCTGACCACCGACAAGCAGGTGGTGCGCGCCATCCAGACCGAGATTTCGCTGTGGAAGAACGGCCTGGTCGATCCCGACACGGCCCTCCACAACGCCAAGGACGAGGACCAGGCCATGGCGGCGCGTGTCTACCGCAGCTATGTGGCCACCCTGTCGGCCTACCAGGCGGTCGATTTCGACGACTTGATACGCCTGCCGGTGGTGCTGTTCCGCGATAACGAGGCCATCCGCGACAAATGGCAGCGGCGCCTGCGCTACCTGCTGATGGACGAGTACCAGGACACCAACACCTGCCAGTACGAGCTGGTCAAGCTGATGGTGACCGGCATCGGCAAGAAGCCCATGTTCACCGCCGTGGGCGACGACGACCAGGCCATCTACGCCTGGCGCGGCGCCTCGGTCGAGAACCTGAAAACCCTGCAGACCGATTTCCCCGACCTGAAGGTGATCAAGCTGGAGCAGAACTACCGCTCCACCACGCGCATCCTGCAGGCCGCCAACGCGGTGATCGGCAACAATCCCAAGCTGTTCGAGAAATCGCTGTGGTCGGAGCACGGCCTGGGCGAGCCGATCAAGGTGATGAGCATGCCCAACGACGAGCAGGAGGCCGACCAGGTGGCCATCATGATCTCGGCGGCGCGCTTCGAGCGCAAGAACAAGTGGTCGGACTACGCCATCCTGTACCGGGGCAACCACCAGGCCCGCATCATCGAGCAGGCGCTGCGCAAGGAGCGCATCCCGTACACCATCTCGGGCGGGCAGAGCTTCTTCGACAAGGCCGAGATCAAGGACATCATTTCCTATCTGCGCCTGCTGGCCAACACCGACGACGACCCGGCCTTCATCCGCGCCGTGACCACGCCGCGCCGGGGCGTGGGCCAGTCCACCCTGGAGACCCTGGGCACCTTCTCCGGACAGTGGCAATGCTCGCTGTTCGAGGCCGTGTTCAAGGGCGGCATCGAAGGGCTGCTGAATGACCGCCAGTTGAATCCCCTGCGCGAATTCTGCAACTTCATCAACAACCTGGAATCGCGCGCCTCGCGTCCCGGACCGTCCGGCAGCGGCGACAACGCGGCCGAGGTGCTGGACGACCTGCTGGAAGCGATCAACTACGAATCCTACCTGTACGACATGTTCGACGAGCGCGCGGCCCAGGCCAAGTGGCAGAACGTGCTGGAATTCGTCAACTGGCTCAAGGACCGGGGGCGCGGCGGCAAGGATCGCGACGGCGAGGAAAAGAACGTGCTGGAGCTGACCCAGATGGTGGCCCTGATGTCCATGCTGGAAGGGCAGGACGAGGACCCGGACGCGGTGCGCATGTCGACCCTGCACGCCTCCAAGGGGCTGGAGTATCCGCACGTGTTCCTGGTCGGCTGCGAGGAAGGCATCCTGCCGCACAAGGGCGATCCGGACGCGCCGGCCGAGAGCATCGCGGCCAGGGTGCAGGAGGAGCGGCGCCTGATGTATGTGGGGATCACGCGCGCCCAGCGCACCCTGACCATCAGCTGGTGCAAGAAGCGCAAGCGCGCCGGCGAACAGGTGCACTGCGACCCCTCGCGCTTCATCAAGGAGATGCAGCTGGACGAAGGCACGGCGCCGCCGATGGAATCGGAAGTGCTGTCGCCCAAGGAGCGCCTGGCGCGTATGAAGGAATTGCTGGCCACGCCCAAGCCGCCGGCGGCGGGCTAGAATGCCGGCTTTGCAGCAGGAGTCCCCATGAGTATAGAAGACCGCTTCATCGACATCGAAATCAAGCTGGCCCACCAGGAAGACCTGGTGGAGTCGCTCAACCAGCGCATCTACGAGCAGCAACAGCAGATCGACAAGCTGGAGCTGCTGTGCGCCACCCTGGCCCAGCGCCTGCGCGACCAGCAGCACAACGGCCAGGCCCCCATCAACGAACGCCCGCCGCACTACTGATACGCGATGCCCGGCGCCGATGACGCAACTCTCCTTCGATACGCAGGCGCTGGACGAGGCGCGCGGTTTCAACCGCAGGCTGGCATTGCTGCCACGCTTCAAGGTGCGCAACCGTTACACGCCGCTGCTGGTGCAGTCCCTGCTGAAGATGTCGCAAGTGGGCGGCGGACGCAATTTGGCGCGGCAGGGCGTCACGGTGGAGCGGCGCGTGGTGGCGACTGGAGGCGTGCGGGTGCCGGTGAGGATACTGCGGCCGCCCGGGGAGGTGCGCGGCGTGGTGCTGGATTTTCACGGCGGCGGCTGGGTGATCGGCAATGCGCAAATGGACGATCCGCAGAACGCCGCGCTGGCGCTGGCCTGCCAGGTGGCGGTGGTGTCGGTCGACTACCGGCTGGCGGTGTTCATCCCCATCCAGGGCATCATGGACGACTGCCTGGCTGCCGCGCGCTGGCTGCTGGACAGCGAAGAACCGGTCCTGGCCGGCCTGCCCGTGATCGTGGTGGGCGAGTCGGCCGGCGGACACCTGGCAGCGGCGACCTTGCTGCGCCTGAAGGCCTGGCCGGAGCTGTTGCGGCGCGTGCGCGGCGCGGTCCTGTATTACGGGGTCTACGATCTGGCCGGCACGGCCAGCGTGCGCCAGGCCGGCGCCGATACCCTGGTGCTGGACGGTCCGGGCATGGTGGAAGGGCTGCGGCTACTCACGCCCGGCATGAGCGATGAGCAGCGCCGCCAGCCGCCTTTGTCGCCCTTGTACGGCGACTGGACCGGCATGCCGCCGGCGCTGCTGTTCGCGGGCGAACTCGATCCGCTGCGCGACGATACGGTGGAACTGGCGCAGCGCTGGGGCCGCTGCGCCGAGGTGGAGGTGCAACTGCCGCCCGAAGCGCCGCACGGCTTCATCCGCTTCCCGCTCCGCATGGCCCGGCAGGTGCTGGCCCATAGCCATGCGTGGATACTGCGTAAGCTCTAGCCCTGTGGGTTGGCATGTCTTCCTGGTTGACGCAGCAAGTAGCAGGACATCATGTCCGGGGCATCGGCCTGGTAGCCGCTTTCCTTATCGCGGCGATAGCTTTGCTCTTGTCCGTAAGCGGTGATCTCCCAGCCTGCATTCGGACTCATGGATTTATCGTGAGTAAGGAACAGTATGCGATAGCGGCATGCCGGCGGTGCTTGCAACAAACGGTATGTGCGCCGTTCGTTACCGCCATCGTTGCCTTGTTCCAGCAGTTCATCAGGCACGGAAGCGCAGGTGCTGAAGGGCGTGACCCAGGAAATAGCCGCCTGCCGGATGATCAATTCGCCAGAGCATGCACGGCCGGTACCATGAAAGCGCTCTGTCAACTCAGGGCCGGCAGCTTGTGTCCAGCCACTGGCCAGGGCCAAGGTCCAGATCAGGCCGCGCATAGCCATGTGCGTCTCCTTCATGGGGTAGTCAGGTCAGGCACATTGATGCTAGCGCCCCTGCAAAAAAGTAAATTGGGTAGGGATAAATGAATGCCTCGTCCGCTGCGCTTATAATCGCTGCAACCTGATTGCTGATTGGAAAGTCTGCATGCACGACCACATCATTGCCTTATCCTGTCCCGCCGCTGGCCTCCACAAGGTGTGCGCATGAGCGCCCTGCCGCCCTCGCAGCTGTATGCCCGCGTGCTGGCGCTGGCCAACCTGGGCTTGATCGTGCTCGACACCAGCCAGCGCATCGTGCTGTGGAACCAGTGGATGTCCAGCCATTCGGGACTTTCGGCCAGCCGGGTGCAGGGCAATGAGCTGTTCGAACTGTTTTCCGAGCTGGCCGGACAGCGCCTGGAGCAGGCCGTGCACAGCGCCCTGGTGAGCAACCTGCCGACCCAGCTGCCGCAGGCGCTCAACCGCAGCCCCTTCCCGCTGTTTCCGGCCGGGACCTGGGGCGGCGAGCGCATCGAACAAGCGGTGTCGGTGACGCCTTTCACCGAGGGCAAGGAACGCTATTGCCTGATCGAGGTCAGCGATGTCAGCAACACGGTCGGACGCGAGCGCCTGCTGCGCGGCCAGGCCGAGGCGCTGCGCGCGCAATCCTATGTGGATGGCTTGACCGGCATCGCCAACCGGCGCCACTTCGACGTCGCCCTGGATCGTGAACTGCGCCGGGCACAGCGCAACGGCAATGCACTGTCGCTGCTGCTGATGGATATCGATTCCTTCAAGGCCTATAACGACCATTTCGGCCATCAGCAGGGTGACGCGTGCCTGAGCATGGTGGCGGAAGCCTTCGCCTCCATGCTGCAGCGTCCGGCCGACCTGGCGGCGCGCTATGGCGGCGAGGAATTCGCGGCGGTGCTGCCGGATACCACGGCCGAGCAGGCCGCCGTGCACGCGGAAGCGATACGCAACAAGATTGCCTCGCTGGCCATCACCCACGCGCCCAAGGCGGTGCGGCCGCACGTGACCATGTCGATAGGCGTGGCCAGCTTCCACAAGGAACGCCTGGCCGACGCCGAAACCCTGCTGGCCGCCGCCGACCGCTGCCTGTACGCCGCCAAGCATGCCGGCCGCGATTGCGTGATCGTGGACCGGATGCAGGAAGATGCCGCCTGACCGCTAGTCAGTGCTATGATGGTCTGACTACCGTTAGCCATGGGGGCATCATGCACACGTTCACGGTGGCGCAAGCCAAGGTTGAGTTGAGCCGTTTGATTGCGTTGGTGGAAGCAGGAGAACAGGTGACCATCACCCGGAGAGGGCAGGCAGTGGTCCGGCTGGTAAAAAGCGTCTCCCAACAGCAGCAGCTTCCCAGCCTGGCGCAACTGCGCGCCGGCATACCCAGGCAAGTCGAGCAGGCCGGCGAGTTCATGCGTAAATTAAGGGACAGCGATCGCTACTGATGCGTTATGTCGACACCAGCGTATTGGTGGCATATCTGACGCCTGAAGCAGGCCATGGCGGATGCAGCGAAAAAGTTGGGCATACCGATCGCATTGCTCAAGTTTTGATCCATCCGCAAGTTCGCTTTATTCCTGCTGAGGCAAACCGCTGACGGCGGCGGCCTTGGCGGTCCACGTGGCGCTGTCTGCGGCGCCGCTGGCGGGGATCTCTCCGCTGGCCAGTTTCTCGGCCAGCAGGCGGATGGCGCCGAAGTCGCCGCCGCGGGCAGCGCGGCGCAGGTACTTGGCGCCTTCGGCGTCGTCGCGCGGTACGCCGGCGCCGGCGAAGTAGAGGCGCGCCAGCGCCGCCTCAGCGCCCGGTTCGCGCTGCTCGGCCGCCTTGCGCAGCAGCCCGGCAGCCTGCGCCTCATCCTTCTCCACGCCGCGTCCCTGCAGGTATAAATTCGCCAGGCGCTCCTGCGCTTCGGATGAACCAGCCTCGGCGCCACGCCGGTATAGCGCGGCCGCCTCGGCGTAACTTTGCTCGACACCGCTGCCGGACTCGAACATCCGGCCCAGGCGATAGGCCGCGCCGGCGTCGCCCTGGTCGGCTGCCTTGCGGTACCAGATCGCCGCCTGCGACGGATCGCGCGCCACGCCCTGGCCGCTGTTGTACAGCGTAGCCAGCTTGGTTTGCGCCTGCACATGGCCTTGCTCGGCCGCCTTGCGGTACCAGGCCACGGCCTGCTCCACGTTCTTGGGCTGCTTGATGCCGTACATCAGGCTGTTGGCCAGGTCGTACTGTGCCTCCGCATAGCCTCGGGTGGCGGAGGCCTGCAGCAGCTTCAGGTAGCTGTCGGCGCTGGGCTGGATGCCGGTATTGCTGTTGAACATAAGGGCCAGCTTGTGCATGGCTGCCGGGTCGCCGGCGGCGGCGGCATCGCGGTATTGCTGGGCGGTGGCGATGGCTTGGGCCTTGGTTTCCTTGGAATCGATGCTCCACACATACTGCATCGGGGTCCAGCCGTTGACCGCCACGCCGTTCACGGTGCGCGGCTTGAACTTGCAGCGCTGTATGCTTTCCAGCGCCGCTTGGTCCAGCAGTGGAAAGCCGCTGGACTTCTTGACGAGGGCATCGAGTACCTGGCCGTCGTCGCCGATCAGGAAGGACAGGGTGACAGTGCCGGTCTGCTCCTTGCGCAGCGCTTCCTTCGGCCATTCCGGCCTGGCGCAGCTGTTGAAGTCCGCCACGGCGTTGGTGATGACAGGCGTCGTCGCCCACGCCGTATTCATCCCCATGGCTGCGCCCAAGGCGACGCCAGCCCATCCAAGATATTTCCGCTTGCCGCCCATGCCGTCTCCGTCTTGAAGTTATGTATTATGTAAGCCGAAATTCTATTGTTTAATCAACAATCTGTCTATCGTAACGAAGATCAAGTCATTCAGTTGCGTAAGATACGGGAGAGCCCAATGTCTGCTAAATCCATACGCGACCGCGTAGCGCGGCGCCAGCACCAGCATGACTTCATTGAGCGGGGCTTGGCAGCAGCAGAGGAAGCGCGCGCCAGCAGTAAATATGTCACGGCCCATGTCGTCATAAACCGTCTGAAACGCATGCTGGCCGACGCCAAAGGCCGCAAGTAACAATCTTCTCATGCGCGAACTGCTTATCCCTTTTGGCCGGGCAGGCTACGTCGCCTTGTATGAAATCGATGGCAAGGATACAGTGACCGTCCTCGCGGTACGGCACCAGCGGGAAGACGATTACCATTGAAAGGACAGGCATGGGCAAAGGCAGGCTGGAAGCATTCAGCGACGGCGTGATCGCCATCATCATCACCATCATGGTGCTGGAACTGAAGGTGCCGCATGGCGACGACCTGGAGGCGCTGCGGCCGCTGTTGCCGGTCTTCCTCAGCTACGTGCTGAGCTTCATCTACGTCGGCATCTACTGGAACAACCACCATCACCTGATGCACACCGTGACCCAGGTCACGGGCAGCGCGCTGTGGGCCAACCTGCACCTGCTGTTCTGGCTGTCGCTGGTGCCCTTCGTCACCGGCTGGGTGGGCGAGAACCACTTCGCCGCGCTGCCGGTGGCCTGCTACGGCCTGGTGCTGTTCATGTGCGGCACGTCCTTCATCGTGCTGTCGCACTGCATGAGCGGGCGCAACCAGGCCCTCAAGGCCGCCCTGGGCAAGGACCGCAAGGGCACGCTGTCCATGCTGCTGTACCTGGCCGGAGTCGGCCTGTCCTTCGTCCAGCCCTGGCTGGGCTTTGCGGTGTATGTGCTGGTGGCCATGATCTGGTTCATCCCCGACCGCCGCATGGAGAACACACATTAATTGACCGTTGTGCCGAAAAGGCGACAGATCCGACACAAAGCGATACAAGAACCATGGAATATTCAGTCTAACCTGCATAATTCCTAAGATGTGCAATGCAGCAATTTTTGCGGATGACGGGGCAAAACACGGCTGCTATGATCTTGCGGTTCCATGCTGCATTGTTGATTTGCCAGCATGCCCTTCGCTGTGTTTATCGAGAGAGATCCATGCCCCGTCCGCAACTGCTCATCATCGCCGCCAGCCTGGGCCTGGCGATGTCCCAGGTGGTGCTGGCCGCCCCCGTGGCGCCCGCCCTGCAAGGCAACCCCTTCGCCACGGTCAGCCCGCTGCCCTTCCATTACCCGGCCTTCGACAAGATCAAGGACGAGCACTTCAAGCCGGCCTTTGTCGAGGGCATGCGCATCCAGCTCCAGGAAATCGAGGCCATCGCCAACAATCCCAAGCCGGCCACGTTCGAGAACACCATCGTGGCGATGGAAAAATCGGGCCAGCTGCTGACCCGGGTGCAGACCACCTTCGGCAACCTGCAGGGCGCCAACACCAATGACAAGCTGGACGAGATCGACCGCGAGATGTCGCCCAAGCTGGCCGCCCACGGCGACGCCATCTACCTCAACGAAAAGCTGTACGCGCGCGTCAAATCGCTGTACGACCAGCGCGACAAGCTGAAGCTGGACCCCGAATCCAGACACCTGCTGGAACGCTACCACACCGACTTCGTGCGCGCCGGCGCCCGGCTGTCGGCCGCCGACAAGGACAAGCTGAAAGCCATCAACGGCGCCATCGCCACCCTGCAAACGACGTTCACCCAGTACGTGCTGAAGGAAACCAATGCCTCGGCCCTGGTGGTGGACACGCGCGAGGAACTGGCCGGCATGAGCGAGGCCGCCATCCAGGCCGCCGCCGAAGCGGCCAAGGCGCGCGGCCTGGAAGGCAAGTACGCGGTGGCCGTGGTCAACACCAGCGGCCAGCCGCCGCTGGCCGTGCTGACCAACCGCGCCGTGCGCGAGAAGCTGATGGCGCTGTCGCTGGCGCGCGGCAGCCATGGCGGCGAATTCGACAACCGCGAGGTGGTGCTGAAGATCGCCAAGGCGCGCGCTGAAAAGGCCACCCTGCTGGGCTACGCCAACTTCGCCGCCTACTCGCTGGAAGACCAGACCGCGCATGACACCACGGCCGTCAACAAGCTGCTGGGCGAGCTGGCCAAGCCGGCCGTCAACAACGCGAAAAAGGAAGCAGCCGACCTGCAAGCCGTGGTCGATGCCGAGAAGGGCGGCTTCCAGGTCGGCGCCGCCGACTGGGCCATGTACAGCGACAAGGTGCGCGCCCAGCGCTACGCCTTCGACGAGAACCAGCTCAAGCCCTACTTTGAACTGAACAACGTGCTGGTGAACGGCGTGTTCTATGCCGCCACCAAGCTGTATGGCATCACCTTCAAGGAGCGCAAGGACCTGCCGGTGTACAACCCGGACGTGCGCACCTTCGATGTGTTCGACGCCAACGGCAAGCAGCTGGCCATCTTCATCGCCGACATGTACGCCCGCTCCAACAAGCAGGGCGGCGCGTGGATGAACGAGTACGTGTCGCAGTCGGCGCTGATGGGCACCCACTCGGTGGTGGCCAACCACCTGAACATCCCGAAACCGCCAGCCGGCGAGCCTACTCTGCTGACCTACGATGAAGTCAAGACCGCCTTCCACGAGTTCGGCCACGCCCTGCACGGCATGTTCTCCAACGTGAAGTATCCGCGCTTCTCCGGCACCAGCGTGCCGCGCGACTTCGTCGAGTATCCGTCCCAGGTCAACGAGATGTGGGCCGTGTGGCCGGAAGTGCTGGCCAACTACGCCAAACATTACCAGACCGGCGCGCCCATGCCCAAGGAATTGCTGGACAAGGTGATCGCCTCCAAGAAGTTCAACCAGGGCTTCCTCACCACCGAATACCTGGCCGCCTCGCTGCTGGACCAGCGCTGGCACCAGCTGGCCCCGGCCCAGGTGCCGACCGACGTGCTGGCCTTTGAAGCGGCTTCGCTGAAGGACATGGGCGTGGACTTCGCGCCGGTGCCGCCGCGCTACCGCACCACCTATTTCTCGCACAGCTTCTCGGGCGGCTATTCGGCCGGCTACTACGCCTACCTGTGGAGCGAGAAACTGGATGCCGACACCGTCGAGTGGTTCAAGGAAAACGGCGGCCTGCAGCGCAAGAACGGCGACTGGTTCCGTACCAAGCTGCTGTCGCGCGGTGGCACCGACGACGCCATGAATTTGTTCCGCAACTTCCGTGGCCGCGATCCGGTCATCGAACCGCTGCTGGAACGCCGCGGCCTGAAATAATCCATACCGTTTATACCAAGCTATACCAAGATCAAGAGAGAGTACATGAACCGCCACATCTTCCTCGCCGTCGCCGCCATCTGCAGCGCTTCCGCCATGGCCGCCGAACCGGCTTCCCTGCTGCCGGCCTCGAATCCGTTCGCCCAGGTCAGCCCGCTGCCGCTGCACTATCCGCCGTTCGACAAGATCAAGAACGAGGACTACGCGCCCGCCTTCGCCGAAGGCATGCGCCAGCACGCCGCCGAGATCGAGGCCATCGCCAACAATCCCAAGCCGGCCACGTTTGAGAACACCATCGTGGCCATGGAAAAATCCGGCCAGCTGCTGGGCCGCGTGTCGGCCGTGTTCGGCAACCTGTCGGGCGCCAACACCAATCCCGACTTCGAAAAGCTGGAGCGCGAACTGGGTCCCAAGCAGGCCGCCCACGGCGACGCCATCCGTCTCAATCCCAAGCTGTTCGCCCGCATCAAGTCGCTGTACGACAAGCGCAACAAGCTGGGCCTGGACACCGAATCCAGGTACCTGCTGGAGCGCTACTACAATGACTTCGTGCGCGCCGGCGCCCAGCTGTCGGACGCCGACAAGGAAAAGCTGAAAGCCTACAACGCCGAACTGGCCAAGCTGACCACCGCCTTCAGCCAGAACGTGCTCAAGGAAGCCAACGCCTCGGCCCTGATCGTCGACACCCGCGCCGAACTGGCCGGCATGTCCGACCAGGCCATCGCCGCCGCCGCCAAGGCTGCCGCCGCGCGCGGCCTGGAAGGCAAGTTCGCCATCCCGGTGGTCAACACCACCGGCCAGGCCAACCTGGCGGTGCTGACCAACCGCGCCGTGCGTGAGAAGCTGATGGCGCTGTCGCTGGCGCGCGGCAGCCATGGCGGTGAATTCGACAACCGCGAGGTGGTGCTGAAGATCGCCAAGGTGCGCGCCGAGAAGGCTGCCCTGCTGGGCTACCCGAGCTTTGCCGCGTATTCGCTGTCGGAGCAGACCGCGCGCGACACCACCGCCGTCAACAAGCTGCTGGCCGAATTCGCCAAGCCGGCGGTGGCCAACGCCAAGAAAGAGGCGGCCGAGATCCAGCAAGTCATCGATGCCGAACAAGGCGGCTTCCAGGTCGCGTCCTGGGACTGGTCGTTCTACAGCGACAAGGTGCGCGAACAGCGCTACGCCTTCGACCAGAACCAGCTGCGCCCCTACTTTGAACTCAACAGCGTGCTGCAGAACGGTGTGTTCTACGCCGCCAACAAGGAATACGGCCTGACCTTCAAGGAGCGCAAGGACCTGCCGGTGTACAACCCGGACGTGCGCACCTTCGATGTGTTCGACGCCAACGGCAAGCAGCTGGCCATCTTCATCATGGATTACTATGCGCGCGCCAACAAGCGCGGCGGCGCCTGGATGAATTCCTATGTGTCGCAATCGGCGCTGACCGGCTACAAGCCGGTGGTGGCCAACCACCTGAACATCCCCAAGCCGGCCGATGGCGAGCCCACCCTGCTGACCTATGACGAAGTGCGCACCGCCTTCCACGAGTTCGGCCATGCGCTGCACTACATGTTCGCCGACATCAAGTACCCGCGCCTGGCGCGCGTGCCGCGCGACTTCGTGGAATTCCCGTCGCAGGTGAACGAGATGTGGATGGCCGAGCCGCAGGTGCTGGCCAACTACGCCAAGCATTACCAGACCGGCGCGCCCATGCCGAAAGAGCTGCTGGACAAGGTGGTCGCATCGAAGAAATTCAATGAAGGCTTCCGCACCACCGAGTACCTGGCCGCCTCCATCCTGGACCAGAAATGGCACCAGCTGGGCGTGAACCAGATCCCGACCGACGTGCTGGGCTTCGAGGCTGCCGCGCTAAAGGAAGCCGGGGTTGATTTCGCCCCGGTGCCGCCGCGCTACCGCACCACCTACTTCTCGCACGTGTTCTCGGGCGGCTATTCGGCCGGCTACTACGGCTACCTGTGGGCCGAGAAGCTCGATGCCGACACCGTCGAATGGTTTAACGAGCATGGCGGCCTGTCGCGCAAGAATGGCGACTACTTCCGCAAGATGCTGCTGTCCAAGGGCGGCACCATGGACGCGATGGAGATGTACCGCAAGTTCCGCGGCCGCGATGCGAAAATCGAGCCGCTGCTGGAACGCCGCGGCCTGACCGAGAAGTAAGCCGGCCCGCGCCCGCCGCCTGTCAGGGCGGCGGCGCCATCATGTCTATCTTATAATTATTTTTGTGTTCATCACTCATTTGAGGGTTGTTTAGTTCGCAACGGCGCTTCTAGACTGCCTGTATCCCATACAGGCTCTACTCATAAAAAGGATGATCATGAAACTGACAGCAGTGTTGTTGGGCATGGCAGCTTGCGCCACCCTTCCAGCTTGGGCGCAGAACACCTTGGTGTGCGACCGCTCCTATGGTATTCGCATCGACGTAGGCGGCACCAAGGGCGCCACCCTGTGTGGCTCCAAGGTGGATGACTTTCTCGATGGATTGGACAATTTCAATCTGAGCAACGCTTCCTATACCCAGACCTCGGCCGCCTCGCTACAGGCGCGCATGAATGACATCTCGATCCTGTTCAGCTACGACGCCAACTCCACTCGCCTGAAGTACAGTTTTCCCGAGTTGGGCCTAAGCGGCGCTTTTACCGGTCTCACCCGGGATGACTCCGAGCAGCAGTTCGTCGATTACATCAAGAAGACGGACATCCTGGGCCGCATCATCCATTACCAGGCCATGCATTCGGCCACCAGTCCTATCACGGGCGTCGGCGGTTCGATTCCTGTGGCTGGCCAGACCGATTTCGACACCTCGTTCGATACCGCCAGCCAGATTGCCAGTCCGCAAGGCGCGGCCGCTGGTGCGAGTGGGGGGAACAACAACCTGGTGGGGGTGGGCATCGGCTACGGCAGCTACCAGGTCGATGGCAGCGGCGACAAGGTCAAGACTACCTTGATCCCGCTGACCTACACGATACGAAACGATATCGATCCACGCCGCCAGCTGGTGCTGAGCGTACCGCTGACGGTGGTCAAGGTGGGCGACGCCATCAGCGTCAATGGAGGCTTTGGCCTTGCTTACCGCTTGCCGGTCAGCGACCGCTGGAGCCTGACACCGGGCGTCAAGTATTCACTCGTGGCCTCGCGCGACCGCGCCACCGTGTCGAGCGTAATGTCGGCCAGCCTGATGAGCACCTACGTGGTGCCGCTGGGCGGCCCTGCGCTGGCGATCGGTAACATGCTTGGCTACTATCGCACAGGCAAATTCTCCAGCGGCGACTATTCCTTCGATCCCGACGTCAAGCTGACCATGACCCGCAATGGACTGATGTACTCCACCCCGACCGATGCCTTTGGCGGCAAGATGGCGCTGGAGTGGTCGCTGATCGATACCCGCTATGTGGGCGACAAGCCTTTCCTCGACAGTAGCCAGGAACTGGGCGTGACCTTGGGGACCAACCGCGCGGCTGGCAATGCGCGCAGCTATACCCGCGCCGGCCTGAACTATTTCCGCAGCAAATCCACGCGCGGCGTGAATGTCAACGTCGGCTACTGGTTCTGATAAGGCTGCTCGCCGCGCCTTCGCCGTGCTGCTGGCCAGCCTGGCCTGCCTGGCGCCGGCCCGGGCCGATTCCGGTACCGAGCAGGTGGCACTGGCCGCCAGCGGCCGCTACGACCTGCTGGAACAGATGCTGGAAGCCCAGGCCGCACGCGCGCCGCTCGACGTGCGCGACCGCCATGCCCTGTGCTATGCCTATAGCCGCACCAAACGCTACGGGCCACTGCTGGCCTGCCTGGACCAGCTCGAGCAGGCACTGCGCCAGCCGGGCGACCACGCCACCCGTCTGTTCGCCCTCGATGATGCCACCCCGGCCCTGGGCGTGATGCGGGCCGAGGCCCAGATTGAACTGGGCCAATACCCGGAGGCTGCTGCCACCGCGCGCCGCACGCTGGACTGGCTCAAGGCTGAACGCAGCGACGACCTTGACATGGTGTTCAACAGCCAGGCGGCCCTCGCCATCGCCCAGGTGCTGGCCGGACAGCGCAGCGAAGCGCAGGAGTTGGCGGCGCAGCTGGCGCGGGCTGGTACGGGTCTGACCGGCGACTATGCGGGCGCGAGGACGCTGGCGCTGGCGCGCGTGCGCATGGCTTTGGGCGATTATGCTGGCGTATTGTCCGTGCTGGAGGGCGACAAGCAGTTTGGCGTCAACGTGTTCCTGGACCGCCTGTTCAGCGGGGGCTATTTCACTGGCGTCAACAACTGGGTCTGGGCGGAGTTGCCGCGCGCCTTCATGTTCAACAAAGCGTTACTGGAAACCGGCCGGGTGTCGGCCGCCAAGGCCGGCCTGGAGCGGCTGCTAGCGCTGCCGCAGGTACGCGCCAACGGCGAAATATATTGGCTGCTGTTGAATGAGCGCGGCCGCATTGCCGACCGCGAGCAGGATCTGGCTGGCGCACTGGACTGGTACCTTCAGGCGCTGGAGGTGGTTGAACAGCAGCGCGCCAGCATCGATACCGAGGCCAGCAAGATCGGTTTCGTCGGCGACAAGCAGGCGCTGTATCATCGGGCCGTGGATGCCGCGCTGGCGCTGGGCCGGACCGAGTCCGCCTACGAGTTGATGGAGCGTTCCAAGTCGAGGGCCCTGGTCGACCTGCTGGCCGGGCGCGGCGCCAGTCCAGTACTCCCGCAAAGCGCCGGAAGCGGACGCCTGCTGGCGGGATTCCAGGCATCGGCCGCGCAGGCCCATGTCCAGCTGCCGCTGGACATGGCGCGAGGTGGCGACGACCAACTGGCGGCCTGGCGAGACCAGGCACGCCAGCTGAAGGCCGGCGATCCGGCGCTGGCCTCGCTGGTCAGCGTGAACTCGCTATCCTTGCAGCAGGTGCGTGCCCATCTGCATGCCGATGAAGTGCTGGTTGAATACTACCTGAGCGGCCAGCAGCTGGTGCTGGTGGCCGTGGACGCCGGACGTCAGATAAGCGCCGTGGCCGATGGGGCAGGCCTGGAGGAGGAAGTGCGCCGCTTGCGCCAGTTGATAGAACAGCAGGACGGCGCCGCGCTGGCGGCCGGCCAGGCACTGTACCGCAAGCTGCTGGCGCCGGTTGCGGCCATGATCGCCGGCCGTCCCCTGCTGATCGTCCCGCACGGCGCGCTGCATTACCTGCCGTTCGGCGCCCTGCACGACGGCCAGGACTACCTGTTGGCGACGCATCAGCTGCGCTTCCTGCCCAGCGCCAGCGTGCAACACTACCTGCGGGCGCCGCGCGCGCAAGCGATCGACAACATCCTTATCTTCGGCAATCCAGACCTGGGGCGGGCAGCATGGGACCTGCCCAGTGCCGAGACCGAAGCCAGGCTGATTGCAGACCTGCTGCCGGTGCACCGCGTGGTCACCCGCAAAGCCGCGTCGGAGACCGAGTTCAAGCGCAACGCTGGCGCTTTCCGCTACCTGCACCTGGCGGTCCACGGCGAATTCAAGGGTGACGCGCCACTGGCCTCGCGCCTGATGCTGGCCGCGGACGGCGACAATGACGGTTCGCTGACCGTGGCCGAGGTATACGGCTTGCGGCTGGACGCTGAACTGGTCACGCTGTCCGCTTGCGAAACCGGGCTGAGCAGTGCTATGAGCGGCGACGACATGGTGGGGCTCGCGCGCGGCTTTCTGTACGCGGGCAGCAGCAATATCATCGCCAGTCTGTGGCCGGTGGATGACAAGGCCACGGCCGTGCTGATGACTGCGTTCTACCGCAACCTCAAGCGGGGCGAGAGCAAGGCCGCCGCCTTGCGCCACGCCCAGCAGGCATTGCAGGCCCGTTATCCGCAGCCAGTTTACTGGGCCGCGTTTTACCTGACCGGACACGGCGTTTGAATCACGGTATGAATCAATCGTAACTACTGTGGCCGTAAAGGAGCGCTACTGGTTTTGTGTCAAAATGTACTCGCCCCCGTAGCTATTTAAGGACGAGAAAAATGGAAAGTCATCTGAAGCATACGCTCAAGGATCTGCAGGCCCAGCTGGTCCATGCCGGTCCGGTGGATGAGGAGCTGAGAGAATTGCTGTTCCACCTGGACGGCGATATCCAGGCCCTGCTGGAACGCCGCCAGGCCGCCGAGCAGGCGGAAAGCACCACCTACGGCCTGGCCGAACGGGCCCAGGAGCTGTCGGCCAGGTTCGCCGCCCAGCATCCCACCCTGGAACCGGCGCTGCGCGAGCTGGGCCGCATCCTGTCCAACATGGGGATTTGAGAGTCATATAGCCAAGTTGTTGAAAACACTAAGGATTCTGTAGCGGCATTGCCCAAAAAATTGGCAGGGGACGAGCGTCCGGGGAGTGTTTCCGGTACAATGCTGTCCGATGAACTCCCCTACCAATTTATTCGCGGCCGTCCCCAAGCGGTCCGCGCGCGCTCCCGCTGCGCCTTTCCTTCCCATGTCCCGCGCCGAAATGGACGCCCTGGGCTGGGAGCAGTGCGACGTCATCCTCGTCACCGGCGACGCCTACATCGACCATCCCAGCTTCGGCATGGCCCTGGTGGGCCGGCTGCTGGAAGCCCAGGGCTATAAAGTCGGCATCATTGCCCAGCCGGACTGGCAGTCGGCCGACGCCTTCCGCGCCTTGGGCAAGCCGCGCCTTTACTACGGCGTCACGGCCGGCAACATGGACTCCATGGTCAACCGCTACACGGCCGACCGCAAGCCGCGCTCGGACGACGCCTACACGCCCAACGGCGAACCGAACAAGCGCCCCGACCGCGCCGTCTCCGTGTACGCCCAGCGCTGCCGCGAAGCGTTTCCCGGCACCCCGGTGGTGATCGGCTCGATCGAAGCCTCGCTGCGCCGCATCGCCCACTACGATTACTGGTCGGACAAGGTGCGCCGCTCGGTGCTGTTCGAGTCCAAGGCCGACATGCTGATCTTCGGTAACGCCGAACGCGCCCTGGTGGACCTGACCCGCCGCATGGCCGAGGGCGAGAACATCAAGAACATCCGCGACCTGCGCGGCACCGCCTTCCTGGTGCCGGGCGGCTGGATGCCCAGCGAGGAATGGGGCGTGCACAACAGCACCCGCGTGGACACCCCGGGCAAGATCGACAAGCATATCGATCCCTACCTGATGGTCACGCCCAACTCGCCCACCTGCGCCACCGACAATGGCGCGCCCAAGGCCGAGGGCCAGGCCGGCGAGGAAGTCAATCCGGCCATGGTCGAACCCAAGGCCGAGGTGGTCAAGCCCATCCGCATCATGAGCCGCGAGGAACGGCGCGCCATGGAAGCGGAAAAGCACCGCAAGACCGTGGTGCGCCTGCCTTCGTTCGAAACCGTCAGCACCGATCCGGTGATGTACGCGCACGCCTCGCGCGTGTTCCACCTCGAATCCAATCCTGGCAATGCGCGCGCCCTGGTGCAAGCCCATGGCGACCGCGACGTGTGGATGAATCCGCCCCCGCTGCCGCTGCGCATGGACGAGATGGACAATGTCTATGACCTCGAATACGCGCGCGCCCCGCACCCCAGCTACGGCAACGCCAACATCCCAGCCTGGGAAATGATACGGTTCTCGGTCAACATCATGCGCGGCTGCTTCGGCGGCTGCACCTTCTGCTCGATCACCGAGCACGAGGGCCGCATCATCCAGAGCCGCTCGGAGCCCTCCATCCTGCGCGAGATCGAGCACATCCGCGACAAGACCAAGGGCTTCACCGGCATCATTTCCGACCTGGGCGGCCCCACGGCGAACATGTACCGCCTGTCGTGCAAGGACCCGGAGATCGAGAAAACCTGCCGCCGCCTGTCCTGCGTGTACCCCTCGATCTGCGTCAACCTGGGTACCAACCACAATCCGCTGATCAAGCTGTACCGCAAGGCGCGCGCCATCCCCGGCGTGAAAAAGGTGCTGATACAGTCCGGCCTGCGCTACGACCTGGCCGTGCGCTCGCCCGAGTACGTCAAGGAACTGGTGACCCACCACGTGGGCGGCCTGCTGAAGATAGCGCCCGAGCACACGGAAACCAATGTGCTGAGCAAGATGATGAAGCCCGGCATAGGCGCCTATGACGAATTCAAGGCCATGTTCGAGAAGTATTCGCTGGAGGCGGGCAAGAAGCAGTACCTGATCCCCTACTTCATCGCGGCCCACCCGGGCGCCTCGGACGAGGACATGCTGAACCTGGCCCTGTGGCTGAAGAAGAACAACTTCCGCCTGGACCAGGTGCAGACCTTCATGCCGACCCCCATGGCCATGGCCAGCGCCATGTACCACTCGCGCAAGAATCCGCTGCACAAGGTGACCGACGATTCGGAAACCGTGGAAACGCCGCGCACGCTCAAGCAGCGCCAGGCCCACAAGGCGTTCCTGCGCTATTACGATCCGAAAAACTGGCCCATCCTGCGCGACACCCTGCGCCGCATGGGCAGGGGCGACCTGATCGGCACCGGCGAACGGCACCTGATCCCGCCGTATGTGGTGGGCGAGGAAAACTTCAAGCCCGCGCAGGGCAAGCGCGCCATGCCCATGCTGGCGCCGGGCGCCGACAAGCGCGGCGGCCAGCGCGGCGGCAAGGCCGCGCCGGTCATCGGTGGCCGTGGCAAGCCCAACGCCCTGACCGGCTCGCTGACGGCGCGCCAGGCCGTGGAGGACAAGGCCCGTCCCTCCATCCTGGACACCATCAAGGTGAAGAAGCCGGCCAAGCCGGCGGCGGCCGCTCCGCGCGGGCGCAAGTAAGCCGCCGGCCTGCCGGCTCGGCATGGGCTGCCGGCGGCAGCGACGGTGGCGGTGCGGCGGCCAGGGTGAGACGGCGTTCGCACGTCATTGCCGCCGGCATTCCATGCTGAGGATGCTGGCTGCGCGCCTCATGTTGTATTTCCACAATTGCCAGCCATTTCCAGGCCTGCTCCGCCGATGTGCGCCGCAGGCCCCGGGCTACACTGGCGGCATGCTGGCCTTTTGCCATGAACTGGAACAACATGAAAACACCCGCTTCCCGCGCCGCCCTGCTGCTGGCTCCCGTCTTCGCCCTCCTGGCTGCCTGCGGTGGCGGGGGCGGCGGCGATTCCGGCAGCACCAGCACGCCGACCGGTCCCACCCTCAAGAGCATCGCGCTCACGCCGGCCAATCCCACCATTTCCATCGGACTGTCGCAGCAAATGGTAGCCACCGGCACCTATAGCGACGGCAGCACCAACGCCCTGTCCACCGGCGTGACCTGGGCCGCCAAGACTGGCAACGCCAGCGTGGTCTACACCAGCGGCCTGGTCACTGGCGTGTCGATAGGCACCGACACCCTGACCGCCACCGTCGGCAGCGTGGTCGGCAGCACCACCCTGACCGTGCGCGCGCCGTGGACGGCCGGCATGGTGATCGCCGGCGGCAACCAGACCCTGGCCCGCAAGAACGACGGCAGCCTGTTTGCCTGGGGCTCCAACCTGCGCGGCCAGCTGGGCGACAGTACCACCACCGACCGCAACACCCCGACCGAAGTCAACGGCGCCAGCAAGCTGTGGAAGCAGGTCGCCGTGGGCGAGCAGTTCGTGGTCGCCCTGCGCAGCGACGGCACGCTGTGGACCTGGGGCTTCAACCAGAACGGCCGCCTGGGCGACGGCACCGTGGTCGACCACGCCACCCCGGCCAAGGTCGGCACCACGGCCAACTGGGTGTATGTGGCGGCCGGCAAGGCGCACGCCTTCGCCATCGACAAGACCGGCAATTTGTACGGCTGGGGCCGCAACTTCAACGGCCAGCTGGGCGACGGCACCGTGGTCGACAAGCTGCAACCCACCAAGATCGGCACCCTGACCACCTGGCTGGCGGTGTCGGCCGGCGACACCCACAGCCTGGGGCTGCTCAAGGATGGCAGCCTGTACGCCTGGGGCGGCAACGCCAGCGGCCAGATCGGCAATGCCGGCACCACCGACGTCACCACCCCGACCAAGATAGGCACCTCGACCTGGACCTCGATCTCGGCCGGCGCCATGCACTCGACCGCCATCCGCGCCGACGGCGCCCTGTACGCCTGGGGCGACAACAGCAGCGGCCAGGTGGGCGACGGCACCACCACCAACGCCACCTCGCCGCTGGCCATCGGCACCGCCAACAACTGGGCCGTGGTAGCGGCTGGCGGCCTGCACACCATGGCGGTCAGCAACAAGGGCGCGCTGTGGGGCTGGGGCTCGAACGCCTACGGCCAGCTGGGCAATGGCACCAGCGTCGACAGCGTGTCGCCGGTCCAGATCGGCACCGGCACCAACTGGGCCTATGTATCGGCCGGCACCTGGCACAGCTACGGGCAGCAGACCGACGGCACCGCCTGGGGCTTCGGGCGCGGGCTGGAGGGCCAGCTGGGACGCGGCGCCAATACCAACCAGCTGACCCCGGCCATGCTGCCCAACCAATAAAAGGTTACAGGCAGGTCACCGCCCCGCGCCCGAAGACTGGGTAGGCGCCGGGCGGGGCGCTACAATCCGCACTGTCGACTTCGCTTCGGAACCCAGCCTTGCCCAACCTGACCGCCCTTGTCCGTTTTTTCCTGCCGCCGCGCCGCTGGCTGGCCGCGCTGGTGCTGCTGCCCGCCCTGGGCGCGGCGCAGGACAAGGTCGTGCTGCAGCTCAAGCACAGCCACCAGTTCCAGTTTGCTGGCTATTACGCGGCCCAGGAAAAAGGCTATTACCGCGAAGCCGGCCTGGACGTGCGCATTGTCGAAGGCAAGGATGGCCAGGCGCCGGAGCGCGAAGTGCTGGCCGGCCGGGCCCAGTTCGGGGTCGGCAGCAGCAGCCTGCTGCTGGCGCGCATGCGCGGGCGGCCGCTGGTGGTGCTGGGCGTGGTGTTCCAGCACACGCCCTACGCCCTGGCCATGCGCCAGGATGGGCCGGAACCGGACATCCGCCGCATCGTCGGCAAGCGCGTCATGCTCGATTCGCTGGTGGAGGAGGCAAGCGAGGCCGATGAATTGCTGGCCTACCTGCAGAAGGAAGGCATCGGCGCGGCCGACATCCAGCGCGTCGAACACAGCTTCAATCCGGACGACCTGATCAGCGGCAAGGTGGACGCCCAGGCCATCTACACCACCAACGAGCCGGATTTCTACGACCGCGCCGGCTTCCCCTACGATGTCTACAGCCCGCGCGCGGCCGGCATCGACTTCTACGGCGACAACCTGTTCACCAGCGAGGGCGAACTGGCCGCCCACCCGGAGCGGGTCAAGGCCTTCCGCGCCGCCAGCATGCGCGGCTGGCAATACGCCATGGGCCACCAGGAGGAGATCGCCGACCTCATCCTCAACAAGTACAGCCGCCGCCACGACCGCCAGCACCTGCTGTACGAGGCGCGCGCCATGGTGCCGCTGGTGCAGCCGGTGCTGGTGGAAATCGGCTACATGAACCCGGACCGCTGGCGCCACATTGCCGACGTCTACGCCGGCCTGGGCCTGATGCCGCACGGCGCCGATTTCAGCGGCTTCCTGTACAAGCTGGACGGCGGCGCCCGCACCAGCCTGGTGTGGCTGTACCGGGTGGCCGGGGTGGCCCTGGTGCTGCTGGTGGCCGGGGCCGCCATCCACTTCAGCCAGCTGGCGCGCGAGCGCAAGCGCGCGCTGGAGGCGATCCGCGCCGGCGAGCTGCGCTTTCGCACCATGTTCGAGGCGGCGCCGCTGGGCATCGCCCTGGTTGACGCCGGCAGCGGCCAGCTGCTGGACATCAATCCGCGCTACCTGGACATCACCGGCTACAGCGCCGAGGAATTGCGCGCCGGGCGCTGGCACGAGCCGGGCCGGCCGGACGACCTGCCCCAGGTGGAAGCCCAGATAGCGCGCCTGCGGGCAGGCGAGATCGGCGGCTTCAAGCTGACCCGCCGCCTGCAGCGCCCGGATGGCCACACGGCCTGGGTCGAGGTCTCGGTGACGGCGGCGGCCGACGGCCATGGCCAGCCGCATTGGCTGTGCATGATGGAGGACGTCAGCGACAAGAAGCAGACCGAGGCCCTGATCTGGCAGCAGGCCAACTTCGACACCCTGACCCAGCTGCCCAACCGCCGCATGTTCCTGGACCGGCTGCGCCACGACATGCTGAAAAGCCAGCGCGACGGCAGCCGCATCGCCATCCTGTTCATCGACCTGGACCACTTCAAGGAAGTCAACGACACCCTGGGCCACCAGCTGGGCGATGTGCTGCTGGTCGATGCGGCGCGCCGTATCAGCGCCTGCGTGCGCAAGTCGGACACGGTGGCGCGCCTGGGCGGCGACGAATTCACCGTGATCCTGGCGGAACTGGGTGAAGATGGCGGCCGGGTCGAGCGCATCGCCCAGCACATCATCGACAGCCTGCTGCAACCCTTCACCCTGGGCCAGGAGCAGGCCTTCGTGTCGGCCAGCATAGGCATCACCCTGTACCCGGACGACGCCGTGCAGGTGGACGACTTGCTCAAGCACGCCGACCAGGCCATGTATGCCGCCAAGGGCGCCGGCCGCAACCGCTACAGCTATTTCACCCCGGCGCTGCAGGTGGCGGCGCAAAACCGCATGCGCCTGACCAACGACTTGCGCGGCGCCATCAAGGGCGGCCAGCTGCAGCTGTACTTCCAGCCCATCGTGCACCTGCGCACGGGGCGCATCCACAAGGCCGAGGCCCTGATACGCTGGAACCACCCGCTGCGCGGCCAGGTCAGCCCGCTGGAATTCATCCCGCTGGCCGAGTCCAGCGGCCTGATCGCCGAAATCGGCCAGTGGGTGTTCGAGCAGTCGCTGCCCTGGCTGCGGCGCTGGCGCAGCGGCTATCACCCGGAATTCCAGCTCAGCGTGAACCAGTCGCCGCTGGAGTTCCAGCGCGAGGGCCATTCCTACCAGGGCTGGCTGCGCCAGCTGCAGGCCCATGACCTGCCGGGCGAGGCGGTGGTGGTGGAAATCACCGAAGGCCTGCTGCTGGACGCCAGCAGCGCCGTCACCGACCGCCTGCTGCAGCTGCGCGACGCCGGCATCCAGGTGGCGCTGGACGACTTCGGCACCGGCTATTCCTCGCTGTCCTACCTGAAGAAGTTCGACATCGACTACCTGAAAATCGACCGTTCCTTCACCCGCAACCTGGCGCCCGATTCCAGCGACATGGCGCTGTCCGAGGCCATCATCGTGATGGCGCACAAGCTGGACCTGCGCGTGATTGCCGAGGGCGTGGAAACGCCCGAGCAGCGCGACCTGCTGCTGGCGGCCGGCTGCGATTACGGCCAGGGCTATCTGTTCGCGCGCCCGGTGCCGGCCGAGCAATTTGATCAATTATTGCAGGCCCAGGCCCCTTTGCCGTCCGCTGATGATTGACAAACATATTTTAGAATTGAATAATCATTCCTAATGGCAAAATTTTTGCCAGCTTTCTAAGGAAGCGGTTATCTCCATGCAGGCAAGCGCAGTGGCATCCGGGCCGGACCAGCTCGGCCAGATCGGCCATTACCAGTTGCGCGAGCGCCTGGGCGAAGGCGGTTTTGGCGAAGTCTATGCGGCCTGGGACGAGCGGCTGCAGCGCCTGGTCGCGCTCAAGCGGCTGCGCCTGGCCAGCGCCGACGGCGGCGCCGAACGCCTGATGAAGGAGGCGCGCCTGGCGGCGTCCCTGCAGCATGCGGCTTTCGTGCGCATCCACGCGCTGGAACAGGATGGCTGGAGCCAATCGATCGTGATGGAATTGGTGCCCGGCCACACCCTGCGCGCCGCCCTGCAGGGCGCGCCGCTGGAACCGTCGCGCGCGCTCGACATCACCGGCCAGGTGGCGGCCGCCATGCAGGAAGCGCATGGGCAGAACCTGGTGCATGGCGACCTGAAGCCGTCGAATCTGATGCTGGAGCCGTCCGGCGCGGTGCGCATCCTGGACTTCGGCCTGGCGCGCCACATCGACCCGCTGGCGACCCAGACCATGTCCCCGTTCAGCCAGGAAGGCACCATTGCCTACATGTCGCCCGAGCGGCTGCAGGGCACGGCGCCGGACCCGGCCGGAGACATCTACGCGCTGGGCATCATCCTGTACGAAATGCTGACCGGCTCGCGGCCGTTCGCCGATTTGCAGGGGCTGGCCCTGGCGGCGGCCCAGATGCAATCGAGTTCCGAGCAATGGCCGTTCGGGCCGGACATCGCCGCCCCCTTGCGCCAGCTGGTGCTGGACATGACGGCGCGCGAACCGGCGCGCCGCCTGCCCAGCATGGAAGCGGTGGCGCAGCGGGTGGCGGCCCTACGCGATCCGGCCTCGGCCGTGGTGCCGGCCAACTGGACCTTGGCGTTGCCGACGGCGCTGCTGCGGCGCGCCTTCCCTGTAGCGACTGCCGGCGCTGTGCCCCGACGCCGCCTGCCGGTGTGGGCCCGGGTCGCGCTGCTGTCCAGCTTGGGCGCAGTCCTGATCGCGGGCGCCGCCTGGCGCTGGGCGCCGGCCGAGTGGGTGCAGGATTGGGCGCCGTATTCAGAGCAGCGTTCCCTGCAGCAGGGAATGGATGGATTACGGGTATTTGATCGAGACGGGGCGCTAGAGGCTTCATTGGCCCAGTTCGACCGTGTACTGGCGCATAGCCCCGGTCATGCGGCTGCGGTAGCTGGAAGTGCGATTGCATATTGCTTTTTATATAATGGCAGTGGCCGTGATGAGACTTGGCTCCAACGTGCTGATGTAGCATCGCAATTTGCACTGAAGCTGGATGATCAGTTAGCGTTGGCGTATACCGCCTTGGCGTTCGTGCAATTAGTGCGAGGTGATACTCAAAAGGCAATGTTGACGATCGATCGAGCCTTGTCTCTGGATCCAAATGAGGCCATGGCATGGTATGTCAAGATTGGCATTCTTCAGCGCACTCGGCGATATAAGGAGCAGCGTGCACAGATAGATTTGGCGATACAGCGCTTTCCTCAGGAAAGGAACTTTATCGATCAGCTTGGCGTGCTGTTCTATGTGCAAGGTGACTATGCGAGTGCGGAGCAGGCTTTCAGGCGCAGCTTGCTGCTAGCACCAGATGCCAGCTTTGCCTATGCCAACATGAGCGCGGCTTTATTGCGTCAAGGGCGAGAAGATGATGCTTTGCATACCTTGCAACAGGGGCTGCAAATTCGGCCCAGTAGTGTTCTATACAGCAACCTTGGTACCACCCTGTTTGCCAGGGGCGATTATGTAGCGGCGGCCAGTGCATTCGAGCACGCGGTATCTGCCTCTCGAGGTGGTCCAAATGTTGCTTTAAAATGGGCTAACTTGGCAGATACCTTGCGTTGGATACCGGGGCGTATGGAGGATTCACGGCGTGCATACCGACGGGCTTTGGAATTACAGCAGCTTGAGTTAGAACGTTCTCAGGATGATCCCGTATTTCTCTCCCGCCGCGGGCTTTATTTGGCCCATTTGGAACCGCCCACGGCGGCACTGGAATGGATATCCCGTGCGGTCAGTTTAGCGCCGAACAATGCTGATGTGCGTTTTCGAGCTGCAGTTGCTTGTGAACTGGCTGGAGAGCGGCGCTTGGCTATTTCACATTTGAGGCAGGCGCAAGAATTAGGCTACCCTGCGAAATTGATTGCATCAGAACCTGATTTGCTAGCACTACGACGTGATCCGCTTTTCCACCCCACCAGCTCTATAACGGAAACTTCACCATGACTCATCCTGTTCCGCAACGTGTTTTGCTCACTATTCGTTTTGATGCTGACCAGATCAGCAATCAATTGAACTACAAGTTGGATAGGTCGCTACAGCAAGCATCAACATCCGGTATTCCGCCGACTCCAGAGGAGGGAGAGTACGCAGGTTCGCTATATTTTTATCCTGGGGAACAAGTAGGTCTGCAAGTTGTGGGCGGCGGCAAAGAGGATTTTGTGGGCTTTGATGTTATTCAATGTAGTTTCCTGACCGAGCCGCAACTTATATCTTGCGGTCCGACAGTTCCTACGGTGTATTCTTTACCTTCAATGTTTGAGCAAGGAAAAGGCGCAGTGTTATCGATTAATCCGGAGTTTCACACGACCACGAAACCCCAGAAAGATGGACGGCATTTGATTATCCAGGACTGGACCGGAGAATTGGATGTAACCAAGGTACACGGCCGTTGGGAATTGTCTTGCTGCCTGACTATCCGCATCCGCCGTGCGAATGGCCGCGCTGAATTGCGAGTACTGTGCTTTGATCCCGAAAGTGAGGTCGGAACTGGTGTCAATCCTCCAGGATGCCAGAGCGAGCAGACCTGAGTTGATTATCTTGCCTTAGGTGGCGCCTTAGCGCCTCGCTTGGCGTTTTTAGCGCCGAGGCACAACGTTCGTGGTCGCCGTCATGCAGCGCTACGGTGGCAGCGATTTCGGCCACCGGGATCTTTTCCACACTGCGGATCTCTGGATGCGCGGCGATCAGCTTGTACATCGACGGCCTTGATATGCCTAACGCCAGCGCGGCGGCGCGGATGCGCCAGCCGTGCTGTTCCAGCGCCTGCAGCACCATGCCGTGATCGATGTCCGCCAGTTGGCGGCGCGGCGCGCCAGGAGTAGCTTCTTCATCGCCTTCATCAACCTGCACCGCCCGCGCGGGTATCCCCGCCAGCTCCGCCAGCGACGGCAACTCCCCACCCTGCAAACCAATCAGCGCCCGCTGCACCACGCTGGCCAGCTGCCGCACATTGCCCGGCCAGTCATAGAGGCACAGCGCGCTGACAAAAGCCACCGGCAACTCGGGTGCCGGCGCTCCGCTGCGCGCCTCCCACGCTTGCACAAAGTGCCGCACCAGCAGCCCGATATCCTCGCGCCGCTCGCGCAGCGGCGGCAAACGCAGCACATAGCCTTCCAGCCGCCGCAGCAGTGGCTGGCTGAAGCCGCCATCGTCAAGATCCCGGTCGGTGGCAGCGATCAGGCGCGCCTGGCTGCGCGCCACGGCGGCCCCGCCCAGCGGCCGGTATTCGCCCGTTTCCAGCACCCGCAGCAGCATGGGCTGCACCGGCGCCGGGGTGGCGCCTATCTCGTCCAGGAACAGCACGCCATTGCCGGCCTCGGCGAACAATCCGCGCCGGGTGGCGCTGGCGCCGGTGTAGGCGCCGCGCTCGGCGCCGAACAGGTCGGCCGCCGCCAGCGATTCCTGCAGGGTCGCCATATTGACCGCCACCAGCGGCGCCCCACGGCGCGCGCTGGCCGCGTGGATGGCCTGGGCCGCCACTTCCTTGCCGGTGCCGGTCTCGCCCAGCAGCAGCACCGGCACGTCCACCGCCGCCGCCTGCCGGATGCGCTCACGCACCTTGATGGCGGCCGCGCCCGCGCCGAGGAAGGCGCAGACCGCATGGTGCTGCGGCAGGCGGTCCATCCAATGCAGGCACAGCAGCACCCCGCCCAGGCCCAGCACCACGCCGGCCGACACTTGCGCCGCCTCCAGCGTCACGGCGCCGGCGCAGGCCTGCCCGTTGAGCTCGACCAGCATGCGGCTGGCCGGTGGCGCGATGGTCACGCTGTCGTCGCGCCCGCGCCGCAGCACGGTGGCCTCGCGCGAAATGCCGCGATGCCCGAGCGGCAGCGCCGCCCCGCCCGGTGCGGCGAACGGCGGCGCGTAGCGGTGCAGGGCCAGTTCGGCGCCGTCGGCCAGCACATGCTGTTCGCCGATGCGCGCCGCCTCCGGATGCCACAGCACGGTCAGGGCCAGCAGGCGCACCCCATCCTGGCCGGGCGCGGCCAGATAGGACGTCAGGGTGAGGTCGGGGTCGGTTGTATGCACGCGCGGTGGTAGTGGGATTGTGGGGCTATGTCATTGACATGCCATTTTACATGTCATTGACATATCGTCGAGCCCCCGTCGAGACCCCGTCGAGACCCCGCCGGGCGCAGCCGGCGGCGAAATCGGCCGTTTCAGCATTGGCATGCTTCTTGACTAGCTGGCAGCACGCGCCATCACCGCGACTCCGCTCCAGGAAGTGACCACCATGAATGTTCGTGCGATGAATTTGTACCCCCTGCGTGTGCGACCCAGCAAACTGTCGCCGCAAAAACTCAAGGAAGAGCAGCATGCCTACGCCGTCCTGTACGGCCTGCTGATGCGGGCGCCGCTGGGCCTGGACCCATCCTCGTTCCAGCTGCTGTCGCAGCCGGTGCCCTGGGACTGGCACACTGACGCAGGCCGCATGGACTCCGCCCAGTACAACTTCTGCGCCGCCATCCCGTCCTGGAGCGCGGTGGCGGAGTACCACTCCACCGCACCGGCCTACGACCACGCCTACGCCCAGTTCCTGTGCGTGCTGGCCGCCGAGGCCGGCGGGGCGCGCCAGGCGGCGCTGGAAGCGGCCCAGGTGACCCTGCTGTCGGACGCCAGCATGGTCGAGTGCACCATCGCCGAGGCCCACAGCGCCTACCTGAGCGGGCCCGCGCGCCTGCCCTTCATGGCCTGGCTGAATACCGAAACGGGCAGCGTCTACCGGACCCAGATCGCAAACGAGTTGGGCTGGATGGCGGGCGACCTGGGCGACTACCGCAGGTTGCTGGACGCCTGCGACAGCCCGCTGCTGGCGGCCGCCGTGGGCGCGTACGCCGACGAGCGCCACCGTGTCCCGCTGAGCGAGGCCGGGGCCGCCTTCCCCGCCGTGCCTGCCTGGCACACCAGCGCGGACAGCCGCGCCTGGGCCGATCGCCATGCCGCCGGCATGGCCGCCCCGCTGCGCTACCGCCAGCAGGGCCAGGCCCAGCACTGGGTTTACACCTGGGCCGGCCAGGCCGATGATGTGGACCACCCCTGCTTCGCCATCCACCTGCACGGCGAATGGCAGCGCCTGGACGAGTTCTACGCCGACCTGCAGCTGTCGGTAACGGTGGAAAGCGCGGCCCTGGAACACATCGCCATTACGCCCGAGCGCTGGTTTTCCGGCGTGGCGCCGCTGGCCGACGGCCCTTACCTGAGCGGCTTTTCCCGGTCCGCCGGCCAGGGGGGGAACCATGTGCTGGGCCAGGGCGGCCTGCTGCCGCTGATGAAGACCGGCATGCTGGCCGTGCTCAACCCGCGCGTGCGGGTGGCGGTCTCGGCCGAAACCTATGCCGCCCACCGCCCCAAGTGGGCGGCCGCCACTGGTTTCCGCATCGGTCCCTTCGTGTTCGGCGGCCCTGGACGCGAGCGCCATATCGACTGGGATGAGCAGCGCAGCGTGGCCGCCTTCTCCCTGTCCGGCCCGTTTGGCGCGCCGCAGATCGTCGGCGTCACCATCGCTACCCAGCCCGCCGCCTGAGCTGCTCCACATCCACGCCGGAACGGCGATAATAATCGGCGCAGCGTGTTTCGATAGTAAAAACAAATCGAAACTATTGCGACAATCAATTTTGCAAATCGCATAAAAGCCTTTACACTGGCGTCTCATTGATTCACAACCCCACGAGGAAAACACCATGTCCCTGATCAACACCCAAGTCAAACCTTTCAAGGCCACTGCTTACCACAACGGCAAGTTCATTGATCTGACCGAGGAATCGCTGAAAGGCAAATGGTCGGTGTTCGTGTTCTACCCGGCTGACTTCACCTTCGTCTGCCCGACCGAACTGGAAGACCTGGCGGACAACTACGCTGAATTCTCGAAACTGGGCGTGGAAGTGTACGGCATCTCGACCGACACCCACTTCGCCCACAAAGCCTGGCACGACACCTCGGAAGCCATCAAGAAAGTGCAATACCCGCTGGTGGGCGACCCGACCGGCGCCCTGGCCCGCAACTTCGAAGTGATGATCGAGGAAGAAGGCCTGGCCCTGCGCGGCACCTTCGTGATCAACCCCGAAGGCCTGATCAAAGTGCTGGAAGTGCATGACAACGGCATCGGCCGCGACGCTTCCGAACTGCTGCGCAAAGTGAAAGCCGCCCAGTACGTGGCTACCCACCCGGGCGAAGTGTGCCCCGCCAAATGGTCGGAAGGCGCCGCCACCCTGACCCCGTCGCTGGACCTGGTCGGCAAGATCTAATTAACGGATCGACGTTGAAGCCTATTCAACAAACACTGTAGTACCCGCGATGCCGGCTCCCCGGGCATCCGGGACCGGCATACGCTTAAAGTTCTTACAGAGAAGGAAATATCATGTTGGATGCAAATCTCAAAGCCCAGTTGAAAACCTACCTGGAAAAGGTCGTGCAACCGATTGAGATCGTTGCATCGGTCGACGACAGCGCCAAATCCCGCGAGATGCAGGATCTGCTCCAGGACATCGTCCTGTTGAGCGACAAGATCACGCTGGTCGAGCGCAGCGACGACCACGAGCGCAAACCCTCGTTCAGCATCAACCGCCCCGGCACCGGCATCGGCGTACGTTTCGCCGGCGTGCCCATGGGCCATGAATTCACCTCCCTGGTGCTGGCCCTGCTGCAGGTGGGCGGCCACACCATCAAGTTTGACGACGCCGTGATCGAGCAGATCCGCAACCTCGACGGCGATTACGAATTCGAGACCTTCATCTCGCTGTCCTGCCACAACTGCCCGGAAGTGGTGCAGGCGCTGAACGCCATGTCGGTGATCAACCCGCGCATCAAGGTCACCACCATCGACGGCGGCGTGTTCCCGAAAGAAGTGGAGGCGCGCCAGATCATGGCCGTGCCCATGATGTTCCTGAACGGCGAGCACTTCGGCCAGGGCCGCACCAATGTCGAGGAAATCCTCGCCAAGCTGGACAAGAACGCCGGCGTGCGCCAGGCGGCCGAACTGAGCAAGAAAGACGTATTCGACGTGCTGATCGTCGGCGGCGGCCCTGCCGGCGCCGCGGCCGCCATCTACGCGGCCCGCAAGGGCATCAAGACCGGCGTGCTGGCCGAGCGCTTCGGCGGCCAGGTGCTGGACACCTTGGCCATCGAGAACTTCATCTCGGTCAAGGAAACCGACGGCCCGAAATTTGCCGTGGCGCTGGAGCAGCACGTCAAGGAATACGAAGTCGACATCATGAACACCCAGCGCGCCGCCAAGCTGGTGCCGGGCAAGATCGTCGAAGTGCAGACCGCCTCCGGCGCGGTGCTGAAGGCCAAGTCCGTGATCCTGGCCACCGGCGCCCGCTGGCGCGAGATCAACGTGCCGGGCGAGAAGGAATACCGCAACCACGGCGTGGCCTACTGCCCGCACTGCGACGGCCCGCTGTTCAAGGGCAAGCGCGTGGCCGTGATCGGCGGCGGCAACTCCGGCGTGGAAGCGGCCATCGATTTGGCCGGCCTGGTCAAGCATGTGACCCTGATCGAGTTCGGCGCCGAGCTGCGTGCCGACGCGGTCCTGCAGCGCAAGCTGCGCAGCCTGCCCAACGTGACCGTGATCGTCTCGGCCCAGACCACCGAGATCCACGGCGACGGCAAGATCGTCAACGGCCTGAGCTATACCGACCGCGTGTCCGGCGAGGCGAAGAAGGTCGAGCTGGAAGGCGTGTTCGTGCAGATTGGCCTGGTGCCCAACACCGAATGGCTGAAAGGCACGCTGGCCCTGTCGCGCCACGGCGAGATCGAAGTCGACGCCCGCGGCCAGACCTCGGTGCCGGGCGTGTTCGCGGCCGGCGACGTGACCACGGTGCCGTACAAGCAAATCATCATCGCCACCGGCGAGGGGGCGAAAGCGGCGCTGTCGGCCTTCGACCACCTGATACGTTCGGGCGACGAGGAAGCGGCGGAAGCGCCTGCCGCCCAGGCCGCCGTGGCCGCCTGAGTCCGGTACTGATTGCCCATGTATGCCGTTCCAGCCGCTGGCTGGGGCGGCATTTTTTTTATGCGGGTGCTACCATGGCATTCCCTTTTTCGGAAAGGATGGCAAATGGCTGAGTCTGCTTTTTCCCTGACCCGCGCCGTGGGCGCCATGCTGCTGGCGCTGGCCGGCGGCGCTGCTGCCGCGGCCCCTGCCTGCGGCAAGGCGCCGTCCGGCGAGCTGACGGCGCAGCGCGTGGCCGCCGCCGCGCCCTCGCGGGCGGAACCCTCGCTGTACGAGGGACCGGTGTGGATCAGGGACGCGCTGTATTTTTCCGACTTCAACGTGCAGCCGCCGTTCGCCTCGCGCATCCGCAAGCTGGCCGCCGACGGCACGGTCAGCACCGTGATCGAGGATAGCGGCAGCAACGGCCTGGCGGTGGACGCCCGTGGCGACCTGATCGCAGCCACCCACAAGTACAAGGCCCTGTCGCGCTACGTGGTCGCCAGCGGCAAGCGCACCCCGGTGGCCGAGCGCTACCAGGGCGAAGTGTTCGACTCCACCAACGACATCGCCATCGCGGCCGATGGCGTGATCTACTTCACCGATCCCGACTACCAGAAGGCGGCGGCGCCGGGCGGGCAACCGGTGACGGGCGTGTACCGGGTCGCCACGGATGGCAAGGTGACCCTGGTCGATGGCAGCCGCAGGAATCCGAACGGCATTTCATTGTCGCCGGCCGGCGACGTGCTGTACGTGAACGCGGCCGACGGCATCCTGCGCGCCCACCCCATCCGCGACGGCGAACCGCAGGCCGGGCGCGACCTGGTGACAGGGTTGAACGGTCCGGACGGCATGGCGGTCGACTGCCACGGCAATATCTACGTGACCGAGCACGCAGCCAAACGCGTGCGCGTCTTCACGCCCGAGGGCAGGCAGTTGGCCACGATCCACGTCGACGCCAACATCACCAATGCCGCCTTTGGCGGCAAGGACGGCCAAACCCTCTACCTGACCGGCGCCGCCGCGCTGTGGCAAATCCACCTGGGCGTCAGCGGTTCACCTTATTGATTTGACGGCTGGTCGAATGAGGATTTTTGCAGTCAAATCCTCAACATGACATCAGCCACCCGACATGGAAGTAAGGCGTCTCGTCAAGGGAGCGGCTTTCCTGACCGGGAGCTGCCCCGCGATGCAAATGGCGCGCCACTGCGTGATCCGGAGGCAGAGGGCGCATATAGCCAGTTGGGCCAAAAGGACGGACGATATGGAAAATACGATCAGGCTCGGGTATGGGATACCGATGGACGGCCCATCAAGGATATTGATTTTACAGACCATGGCCGGCCTGGGAGCCATACCAATCCGCATGAACACCGCTATGTCCCTAACCCAACCGGCGGCACAGCGCAGCATGGCCCGGCGCAGCCTTTGCGGAAAGAAGGTGGCGATATGGCGGCCTTGACGGTGCCCATGTATCGGGCAAACGGCACGCGTGTTCAATTGGCCGACTTGCTGAGAAAGATTCCGGCAAACGACTGGGTGTGGAGTATCGTGGAATTTGATGGTGTCGGGAAAATGCCTGCGCCGCTATCATTTGGTGAATTTCAGCGGCAGTTGCACGAGCAACCTACCGGTTTGTTGCAGACTTGGAGCGAGGTGTGCAAATTTGCCAAGGGTTTGGAATACACGATCGATTGCCTGGTGGTCGCTGTGTTGAATATTGATCGCCTGACTATCGGCATGCTCGAAAATGAGGATTTTCAGCAATGCGAAGTTGCCCTGCGCGCGATCGACAGCACGGAATGGGAGATTTTCTCTTCTCATCCCAGTCTGTTGGATGAGTTGAAACGGGTAGCGTCTTAGCTGATTGAGCTGCGCAGCGATACCCGCCGCTGCTCACGCGCCGAGCGGTACACGGCCTCGATGATGCGGATGTCGCGCAAGCCTTCCTCGCCGGGCACGATGGGCTCCTTGTTCTGCTGTACGCACAGCGACAGATGGTCCAGCTGGCCCGCCCACTGGGTAGCGCCGGGGCCGGGCGGCGGCGTGACTTCGTTCTCGCGACCGCGCCCCACCCACAGCCGGTTGCCGCCGTAGCCGGTGCCCGGCTCCAGTTCGATGCGGCCCTTGTCGCCCATCAGCAGGATGTGGTTCTGGTTGGCGCTGTACATGGACATGCAGGAGCCGATCACGCCGGATGGGAACTCCAGCTGGAACTCGATCATGTCCTCCACCTCGCGGAAGCGCGGGTCGCTGCGGTCGGTGGTTTCGTGCGCATATACCGACACCGGTTCCTCGCCCGTCATGTAGCGCGCCGCTTGCAGGGCGTAGATACCCATGTCCATCATGGAGCCGCCGCCCGACATGGCTTTCTTCAATCGCCAGGAATTGGAATTACCCTGGGTGAAGCCGTGCTCGGAACGGAAGTAGCGCAGTTTGCCGATCTCGCCCGCGCGCGCCAGCCGCCGCGCTTCCAGGTTGGTGGCCTCGAAGTGGCAGCGGTAGCCTATCATCAGCTTCCTGCCGGCCTGCTTGCAGGCGGCGATCATGGCCTCGCACTCGGCCGACGATACCGCCATCGGCTTCTCGCACAGCACGTGCTTGCCGGCCTGCGCGGCGCGTATGGTGTACTCGGCGTGCATGGACACCGGCAGGCACACGTACACGATGTCGATGTCCGGATTGTCGCGGATGCGGTCGTAGTTGTCGTAGCTGTAGATGCCGTGCCCGGGCACCCCATGCTCGGCCGCCACCCGCCTGGCCTTGGCGGCGTCGCCGCTGACCAGGGCCACCAGCTTGCTGTGCCGGCAGTGTTTGAACTGCGGGATGATGACGCCCAACCCGTAGCCGCCCAAGCCGACGATGGCGTAGCCCAGCTTGCGGCCCGGCTCGGGAGCCGCCCAGGCCGGGACCCCGGCCGCGCCGGCCGCCAGCACGCCGCCGGCCGCCAGCAGCAGGCCGCGCCTGTCGAAATCTACCATGTCCACCTCCACGGTTGGATCGCTGCGTCAGCGACACCCCGATTAGAGCACAGCTACTGGCTGCGACGGAAAGGTGAGGTAAAAATCGCACCGCCGTTGGTGAAAAACAGTCTGCCAAGAACCCGTTTCAAAATGAGCAGGGCTAGGCGCGGTGACGCAGACAGTGCGCCTGCACGGCAAGGCGCGGCAACGACGCCATGGTCTTTTTGATACGGGTTCTAAACGACCAGGTCGGCGTTGGCCTGCTTGGCCCGCAACGCCATCGCGTGGCGGTGGCGTGCGCGCAGCCTGGGGTTGGTGATCAGCCGGCCCAGGGTTTCGCCCACCACCATCACCACGCCCAGCAGCGGCAGGACCAGCATCAGGCCCGCCACCCCGGCCACGGCGCCGCCGATGAAGATCATCAGCACCGTGATCAAGGGGTGGATGTGCAGGCTGCGTCCCACCGTCATGGGCATGAAGATGAAGTCGTCCAGCAGCCGCACGGCGATGAACACGCTGATGGCCAGGTAGGCGATGGCCGGATCGTGTGGCGCGTCGGTGGAAGCCACCGTCACCACCAGCATGCAGCCGGCGATGGAGCCCACATAGGGCACCCAGGCCAGCAGCGCGGCGATCAGGCCCAGCACCACCGGCGCCGATACGCCGATGGCCCACAGGCCGCTGGCCAGCACCACGGTATCGATCAGGGTCAGCTTGAGCAGGCCCTGGAAGTAGTTGTGGGCGGTCTGGTCGACCTCGTGCAGCAGGCACAGGGTCTTTTCAAAGAAGGCGTTGGGCACGGCGCGCGCCAAAAACTTCTTGAAGCGCAGGCCGTCGCGCAGGAAGAAAAAGGCCAGGAAGGGCGCCAGCAGCAGCGACGGCAGCCAGGCCGCGATCGACACCAGGATGTCGGTCAGGTGCTTCTGCACATACGTTCCGGTGAAAGAAGCGATATGGCTGTTGAGGGTCTTGGCCAGCTTGACCTGGCGCAGGATGGGGAATTGCTGCTCCAGCGCGTACAGGGTGCGGCGCACGAAGGTCAGCCCGCCCGAGATGTAGGTGCCCAACGTATCCTGCCACGGCGTTTCGGACGGTTCGCCGGCCGCATTCCAGTAGGCCGCCGCCAGCACCAGCAGCGCCACCGCCAGCGCGAACACGGTCCCTACCAGCAGCACGGCGGCGTCCTGGCTCAGGCCCATGCGAAGCAGGCGCTGCACCGGCGGCGTCAGGATGTAGTACAGGATGATGGCCAGCAGGAAGGGAATGGCCAGCCACAGCACCTGCTGCAGCAGGAACAGCAGGCCGCAGGTGACGGCAATGATGCCGCACCAGACCACCGGTCCGGAACGTTCCTGGCGTGGCGCCTGCATCACAGGGCCTCGTGCTGGGGAATGCCGGCCATCCACTCGCGCAGCCGGGTGCCGATGTGGCGCGCCAGGGCCAGCGAGATCTTGTAGCCGATCACGGCGTCGGTTTCCATCAGGCCCATGAAGTCGGCGCGGAAGAACACGGCCAGCTCGGAATTCTCGGTGGCGCGGGTCTGGGCGTTGCGCGGCGAGTTGTCCAGCAGGGCCAGGTCGCCGAAGAAGGAACCGGGACCGAGGTCGCCCACCACTTCGGTCACGCCATCGACCTCGCGGCTGATGCGCACCTGGCCCGACATCACCAGATACAGGGCCTGGCCTTCCTCGCCCTCGTCGAACACCACCTCATTGGCTGAGTAGCGCCGCTCGTGCATGAGGCCGTCCACGATCTGCAGTTCCAGCGGCGTGAGCGAGGCGAACAGGGCCGATTCCTTCAGGCGCAGCAGGCGCGGCGACAGGACGGGCGATTTGAGGAAGCCGAAAATCAAGATAACTCCAGGGTGGGGAAAACGTCCAAGCTGAACGTATGGCTATTGTCGCCGCTTTTGTTGCACCTGCACATGGCGGTGTTGTTAAGGCATCACAGCTCGGGCCATCATAGCTGTACCGTGGCGGCCAGCGGCACTTGCGGTTCCAGGTGGCTGGTCAGCACGATGCACTGGCGCGCCAGCCGCTGCGGGTCGGCCAGGCGGGCGCGCAGATAAGCCACGGCGTCCACGTCCAGGCCATTGAACGGTTCGTCGATCAGCAGCAGGCGTACCGGCAGCGACAGCGCCAGGGCCAGCTGCATCTTCTTGTGCTGGCCCAGCGACAGCGTGGTGACCGCCTGGCGCAGCGCGGGCAGCAAATGCAGCGCCCGCAGTTCCGCATCCAGGGCGGCGGCTTGGGCGTCCGGATACAGGGCCAGATGCAGGTCCAGCACTTCCTGCACGGTCAGCCAGGGCAGCTGCGGGGTGTCGCCGCCGCAGTAGTAAGATTGCAGGCGGTAGGCCAGCGGGCTGGCCTTGCTGTCGATGCCATCGAGCGTGATGCTGCCGGCATGCGGCAGCAGGGCGCCCGCCGCCAGTTTCAGCAGCGTGGTCTTGCCGGCGCCGTTCTCGCCGCGCAGCCAGGTCACGCCGGCGCCCAGCGCCAGGCTGTAGCCTTGGAACAGGGGACGGGTGGCGAATTCAAAGCTCAGCTGGCTGAGGCGCAGGATGGGTGTCAGTTCCATAGTTCGCTTCCGATGGCGGTCAGGATCAATATGCTGCCGATGACGAGGGCGACCCGGCCGCGCGCCGTCAGGCCGCGCAGCAGCACCACCGCCAGCTGGGCCACGGCGGCCACGCAGATCCATACGGTGGCCACGGTGTGGCTATAGTTTCCGGTGCGGCCCAGGACCAGTGCGCTGAACACGGCCAGCACGCACAGGCCGGGCAGCAGGCTGAAGCCGATGGCGCAGCGGAACAAGCCCTGCGAGGCAATGGGCCAGCCGGCCAGCACCGGCCGCAGCAGGGTGACTTGTTCGGTCACGGCCTTGTCGCCGCGGTCGGTCAGCAGCATCAGGAACAGGCTGGCGCAGGAGCCCCACAGCACGGCCGGCACCACGGGCGGACGCAGCAACCACAGCACCACGCTGAGCAGGGCGGCCGCCAGCAGCACGGTCTGCTGCAGGCCGACCACGTTCTCGCCGCGCCAGAACGGCAGCCAGAACAGCTGGCGCCAGTAATAGGGGCCGGATTTGAGGCCGGCCTTCAGTCCGCGCGCGGCGGGACCGCTGGCCGGCGCATAGGCGCTGGCGGCGGCAAGACGTGTGCCCAGGCGCGGCGCGGACGGCATGCGGGCGCGCACGGCCAGCACCAGCGTGGCCAGCAGCCATCCGGCCAGCAGCGACACGGCGCTCAGCACCAGCGCCGGCGCCACCACCGGACGCAGCCAGTCCGGCCATTGGTACAGCCAGATCGCGATCGAGACCGCATAGGCGGCGCACAGCGGCACCGCGATCAGCGCCGCCACGGCGCCATCGGCCAGCCAGCGCAGCGCGGGCGGTATCGGCAGGGCGCGGCTCCAGTGCAGCACGGCGGCCGGCAGCAGGCGCTTACGCAGCAGCAGCACCGGCAGGCAGGCAATCAGGCTTTGCCCCGCCAGCAGGGCCAGCGCGATGGGCCAGGGCTGGGTGGCGGCATACATCCCGGGCAGGGCCACGCAAGCCAGCAGGCCCACCAGCACCGGGCCGAAACCGAGCAGGATGATTTCCAGGGAGTTGCCCAGGCTGACCGAAAACTGGCGCAGCGCATGGCGCGCCAGGCGTACCCTGAAACCCAGGTAGGGATGCGGCGCAGGGCGTTTCAACATGACCATGGCGTCGTTGCGGCTCCTCGCCGTGCAGGCGCACTGTCTTCGTCGCCGCGCCTGGCCACGCTCATGTTGAAACACCCTGGCAAGGAGACAGACATGGTCACGGACTCTCGTAACTGGTGCAGCCGACCCGCGAAAACTGGCGCGGAAATGACTAAGGGCCCGACGAATCGGGCCCCCAGGGAATATTGGCGGAGTGGACGGGGCTCGAACCCGCGACCCCCGGCGTGACAGGCCGGTATTCTAACCAACTGAACTACCACTCCTAATTCGTTTTATGTTTCTTGCTGGTGGGTGCTGAGAGGCTCGAACTCCCGACCTAAGCCTTGTAAGGGCTCCGCTCTACCAACTGAGCTAAGCACCCGCTAGACCTCAGAAAACATTTCAGCGTTTGTCACAACTGCTGAACGAGGCCGTATTCTACAGGGCGCTTTGCGCGTTCCGCAAGGGTCTTTTTAAAAATAATTCGCGCCGGTGTTTTTGCATAAATATGTGGCACGCGATGTGGCGCACAATGTGGCACCATCGCGCCATGAACGACGATGCCCTCCACGCCCTGTATGCCCGCGTCAGCCGGCGGCTGATGCCCTTCCTGTTCCTGTGCTTCGTCGCGGCCTACCTGGACCGGGCCAACGTGGGCTTCGCCAAATTGCAGATGCAGGCAGACCTCGGTTTCAGCGACACCGTGTACGGCATGGGCGCCGGCATCTTTTTCATCGGCTACTTTCTGTTCGAGGTGCCGTCCAACCTGCTGATGCTGCGCGCCGGGGCGCGGCGCTGGATCGCGCGCATCATGATCAGCTGGGGCCTGATCTCCGCCGCGCTCATGGCCACGCGCGACGCCACCAGCTTTTATGTCCTGCGCTTCCTGCTGGGCGCGGCCGAGGCGGGCTTCTTCCCCGGCGTGATCCTGTACCTCACCTACTGGTATCCGGCACAGCGGCGTGCGCGCATGGTGGCCTTCTTCATGAGCGGGGTGGCGGTGGCCGGCGTGGTGGGCGGGCCGCTGTCGGGCTGGATCATGCAGTCCTGCGCCGGGCTGCTGGACCTGGCGGGCTGGCAGTGGCTGTTCCTGCTGGAGGGCCTGCCCTCGGTGCTGCTCGGTATCTGGACCTTGTTTTACCTGGACGATGGCATCCGCGCCGCGCGCTGGCTCAGCGAGGAGGAAAAGCTGGCGCTGGAACGTGCCCTGGCCGGCGAGCAGGCCGCGCGCCGGCATCCGCCGCTGCGCCGGCTGTTTGCCGATGGCCGCGTGTGGCTGCTGGCGCTGCTGTACTTCCTGTGCGTGATGGGCTTGTACGGCGTCAGCTTCTGGCTGCCGCAGCTGGTCAGGAACAGCGGTGTTGGCAATGTTTTCCAGATCGGCCTCCTGAGCGCCATTCCTTACGTGGCGGCGGCCGTGACCATGGTGCTGGCCGCGCGCCATTCCGACCGCAGCGGCGAACGGCGCTGGCACATCGCCGGCGCCGCCATGGCCGGCGCCCTGGGCTTGTGCGCGGCCACGGTCTATAGTGACAGCACGCTGCTGGCGCTGGCCGCCCTGAGCGTGGCCACGGCCGGCATCCTCACCACCTTCCCGATATTCTGGAGCCTGCCGACGGCCATGCTGGGCGGGACGGCGGCGGCGGCCGGGATCGCGCTGATCAATTCGGTCGGCAACCTGGCCGGTTTCGCCAGTCCGTATCTGGTGGGCGCCATCCGTGACGCCACCGGCAGCACGGCGGCCGGCATGGTCCTGCTGGCCGCCAGCCTGCTGCTCGGCGCCTTGCTGGCGCTGGCGGCGGGCCAACCACAAGGAGACCACGTATGAGCAAGCCGCGCACCATCCTGCTGGACCTGTTCCGCGCCGCCGTGCAGGCGGTCGACCCGCTGCACGCCATCGCGCCGCACCTGCCGCCCCCGCCCAGGGGACGCACCGTGGTGATAGGCGCAGGCAAGGCCGCGGCGCGCATGGCGGAAGGCGTGGAGCGCAGCTGGCCAGGCCCGCTCAGCGGCCTGGTTGTCACACGCTACGGCCACGGCGCCGACACCCGCCACATCGAAGTGATCGAAGCCGGCCATCCGGTCCCGGACGATGCCGGCCACGTGGCGGCGCGCCGCATGCTGGAACTGGTGCGGGGCCTGACGGCGGACGACCTGGTGCTGTGTCTGATCTCGGGCGGCGGCTCGGCGCTGATGACCTTGCCCGGTCCCGGCATCACGGTGGAGGACAAGCGCGCCATCAACAAGGCCTTGCTCAATAGCGGCGCGCCCATAGCGGAAATGAATTGCGTGCGCAAGCACCTGTCGGCCATCAAGGGCGGGCGGCTGGCGCTGGCCTGCCATCCGGCGCGCGTGGCGACGCTGGTGGTGTCGGACGTGCCGGGCGACGATCCCTCGGTGGTGGCCTCCGGCCCCACCCTGGCCGACCGTGGCACCCAGGCCGAGGCGCGCCGCATCCTGGACAAGTACGGTATCCCGGCGCCGGACGCGGTGCGCGCCCTGCTGGCCGACCCTGCGCAGGAGACGCCCAAGCCGGGCGACCCTCGCCTGGCCGGCAACAGCGTGGCCATCATCGCCAGCGCGCAGCAGGCGCTGGAGGCGGCGGCCGAGGCCGCGCGCGCGGCCGGCTACACCCCGCTCATCCTCAGTAACAGCATGGAGGGCGAGGCGCGCGAGGTGGCCATCGTCCACGCCGGCATCGCGCGCCAGGTGCTGGCCCACGGCCAGCCCTTGCCCAGGCCGTGCGTGATCCTGTCCGGCGGCGAGACCAGCGTCACCGTGCGCGGCCACGGGCGCGGCGGACGCAATGCGGAATTCCTGCTGGCGCTGGCCATCGCGCTCAATGGCGCGCCCGGCGTGCACGCCATTGCCTGCGACACCGACGGCATCGACGGCACCGAAGACAACGCCGGGGCCCTGATAGCCCCGGACACGCTGGCGCGCGCCGCGCAGCTGGGCCTGGACCCGCAGGCGCTGCTGGCCAATAACGACGGCTACCGTTATTTCGCCGCCCTGGGCGACCTGGTGTGCACCGGCCCCACGCGCACCAATGTCAACGACTTCCGAGCCATCCTGGTCGAAGCCTGACAGGGCATGTCAACATGGTGGCGCCGTGCCAGCATCGGCTGCGCGCCTCGGCATGGCTGCTAGGGCTTGAGCGCGTCGAGGATCTCGCCTATGCCGCCCGCATAGATGCGCTTGCTGACTTCCGCCCCCAGGTGGCGCGCATGGATTTTCTGGACCGTGCCATCCACCACCATGTCGTGCAGCACACCGGCGAGGGCGTGGTACAGCGGTTCCGGCACGGTGGCGCGCGCCGCGTACACGCCGATCAGGCGGCGCGGCGTTTCCGCCACCGGCATGGCCGCCATGCGTGCCGCCAGTCCGTAGCGCTGCATATGCAGCAGGCTGATGACGGGCGGCGCCAGCGTGCCCTCGGCGCGGCCGGCGCTGATCTTCTTGAACACGATATCGTAGTCGTTGACGTATTCCAGCCGGCCGGACAGACGCAGGCGCTCGAACTGGGCCTCCACCTCCGGCGGATAATAGATGCCGCGCGTGACGTTCAGGCGTCCGCTGCCGCGCTCGGCGAAATCGGCCAGGCTGGTGTAGTGGCCTGAGTCTTTCTGATGCTCCAGCAGCAGCTCGAAGGTGGTGTAGGTGTAGGGTATGAAGCGGCCGTAGTGGTCGCGTTCTTCATTGCGCGAGGAGGCCATGGCGAGGTCGATGCGGCCGGCCTCGTACTGCAGGTAGAGGCGGCTGCGCGGATACCAGTCGACCTGGAAGCGGCAGCCGGTGCGCCGTCCCAGTTCGGCGATGATGTCCACCGAGGTCCCCCTGAGCTGGCCGTTCTCCTGGTAGGCAGCATAGCCCAGGTCGCTGACACCGGCGCGCAGCACGGTGGGGCAAGGTAACCCGGCGGCGACGGCCTGGGCGGCAAACAGCAGTATCGATACTCCGGTCAGGCGTGCTCGCATGGCGTACTGGACTCTGATGGCAGACCTTGTCAGTGTAACATTGCCTTTCCGAAACTGGTCTTTATGGCCGGAATACGCTGACGGCCGCGACGGGGGCCTGCTGCACGCTGGCCGCCGCCTGTTCCATCTCGGCCGCCACGGGCCGCTGCTGCTCCGTCAGGACGACGCCAGCGCCAGCCGCGGCCTTGGCTTGGCCGGCTTGGCGGCGCCGCTATGGATGCCGTGGACCGCGCCGTTGTCAGTGCTGTCGAGCTTGAACACGCCGACCACTTGCTCGAGGTAGCGCGCCTGGTCCTGCATGGATTGGGAGGCGGCTGCCGCTTCTTCGACGAGTGCGGCATTTTGCTGGGTCACGCTGTCCATTTCACTGATGGCCTGGTTCACCTGCATGATGCCGGCTTCCTGCTCGGTGCTGGCGGCGCTGATCTCTCCCATGATGTCGGTCACGCGGCGTATGCTGGCGACAATTTCGCCCATGGTGTTGCCGGCGTCGCCCACCAGTTTGGTCCCGTTTTCTACCTTGTTGACGGAATCGTTGATGAGGAGCTTGATTTCCTTGGCTGCGGTCGCCGAGCGGTGCGCCAGGTTGCGCACCTCGCTGGCGACCACCGCGAAACCGCGGCCCTGTTCGCCAGCGCGGGCCGCTTCGACCGCTGCGTTCAAGGCCAGGATGTTGGTCTGGAAGGCGATACCGTCGATGACGCTGATGATGTCGGAAATCTTGTGGGCGGAGTCGTTGATTGCTGTCATCGTTTGTACGACTTCGGACACGACGGTGCTGCCGCGGACCGCGACGTCGGCGGCGCTGGTGGCCAGGCCGGTGGCTTGGCGGGCGTTGTCGGCATTCTGCTTGACGGTGGAAGTCAGTTCTTCCATGGACGACGCCGTTTCCTCCAGTGAGCTGGCCTGCTCTTCGGTGCGTGAGGACAGGTCCAGGTTGCCGCTCGCAATTTCCTGGCTGGCCGAGGCGATGGTCAGTGTACCGTTGCGCACATCGGTGATGATGTCATGCAGTCTCTGGATGAAGCCATTGAGCGACGTGGCCACCTGTCCGAACTCGGCTTGTTGCGGCGGCAAGCGGTAGGTCAGGTCGCCGTCGCCGCTGCGCAAGTCTTCCGTGGCGCGCAAGATCGCCCGTAGCGGTACCAGCACCGTGCGCGCCAGCAGTATCGCCAGCAAGACCGACAGTGCCACCGCGAGCGCGCCGCCACCTATCAGCGTGGCATTGGTGGAAGCCTGCAGGGATGCCGCATGCCTGGCGCGCTCGGTGAGCAGCGACTGTTCCGCATCCGCCAGCTGCTTCAGCGTGTCGCGCATCTGGTCCATCAGCGATTTGCCTTTGGCGCTTTGCTCGAACACGATCAGCGCCTCCATCTTGCTGCTGTCGGCGTTGGCGGCGTGGCGCAGCGCGATTGCCGGTTCGGCGGCGGTGGTGCGCCATTGCTGTTCCAGCTGCTCGAGCGCTTTCAGGCGGGCTTGCTGCTTGTCGTTGTCTGCGGTCAGCGACTTGACCTTGGCCAGGTTCTTCTGGAACGAGGCCTTGCCGGCGTTGTAAGGTTCCAGGGACGCGGTCGCGCCGGTCAGCGCAAAGCCACGTTCACCCGTCTCCATGTTGATCAGGCCCTCGAGTATTTCCTGGCTGGTGCCCAGCACTTCGTAGGTATGCACGTTCCAGCCATTGGCCTGGTTGAGTTTTGAGAAGTTGCTGTAGGCCACTGTGAGCAACACCAGCATGATGGCGACGATGGAACCGAAGCCCAGATACAGGCGTGTGCCGATGCCGAAATGTGATGTGGCCGCAGGAGTCGTGGGTGATTGCATGGTGTTGTTCCGCCTTATGAATGTGGTGACGATGAAGCGGCGGAGGTTGGGCCAGCAATGTGAATTCGTTCGCCGGCGACGGCACGACGTCGTGGTGCCGCTGGGCGCATATCTGTAACAAGTCTGTAACAGCGTCATTCCAAAATCAATACAAATATTGATCATGGGATACAAAAAAATGGTCAGGAAAATAAAAACTCACACATTCTCACTCTGCCGCCACGCATTCTCGGCTGTGCGCATTTGCAACACTTCGCGCTGCCGCAGGCGGGACGCACTGGCGTACCGGCCGGCGGGAGGCTCGCGGCCGGGCTTGCGGCGCCAGCCGTTTGCGGCGATACTGTATGGAATCACAGTGAAATTCACGTAAAATCCCAGCCCGCCATGTTTGACGACCACCGGCGCATCGCCCACCTCGACATGGATGCGTTCTACGCTTCCGTGGAGCTGCTGCAGTACCCTGAGCTACGCGGGCAGGCGGTGGTGATCGGCGGCCGCCATGCGGAACCGGTGGTGAACGCGGACGGCAGCCGCACTTTCGCCCGCCTGCGCGACTATGCCGGGCGCGGCGTGATCACCACCGCCACCTACGAGGCGCGTGCGCTGGGCGTGGGCTCGGCCATGGGCCTGATGAAGGCCGCCAGGCTGGCGCCGGACGCCGTCCTGCTGCCGGTCAATTTCGACGCCTACCGCCATTATTCGCGCCTGTTCAAGCAGGCCGTGGCCAGCATCGCACCGGAATTCGAGGACCGCGGCATCGATGAAATCTACATCGACCTCACCCACGTGGAGGGAGAAACGGAGGAACTGGGACGGCGCATCAAGCAGGCCGTGCGCGACGCCACCGGCCTGAGCTGCTCGATAGGCATCACCCCGAACAAGCTGCTGTCCAAGATCTGCTCCGACTTGCAGAAGCCGGACGGCCTGACCATCCTCGGCTACCAGGACATCCCCGACCGCATCTGGCCGCTGCCGGTGCGCAAGGTGAACGGCATCGGCCCCAAGGCCACGGAAAAGCTGGCCGGCCTGGGCATCCACACCATAGGCCAGCTGGCCGAGGCCGATCCGGCCCTGCTGCAGCAGCATTTCGGCCTGCACTATGCGGCCTGGCTGGCCGAGGCCGCGCATGGCGTGGACAGCCGCGCCGTGGCCAACCGCACCGAGACCAAGTCCATCAGCCGCGAAACCACCTTCGAGCGCGACCTGCACGCGCGCCAGGACCGCGACACCCTGTCCGGCATCCTGACCTCGCTGTGCAGCCGGCTTGCCGAGGATATCCGGCGCAAGGGCTATGTCAGCCGCACCATCAGCATCAAGCTGCGCTACGACGACTTCCAGATCGTCAGCCGCAACGTGACCCTGCCGCAGCCGGTGGCGGACGCCGCCGCCATCCTGCAGGCCGCGCGCGAATGCCTGAAACGGGTGCCGCTGCAGCGCCGCCTGCGCCTCCTGGGCGTACGCGCCAGCACCCTGGAACGGCCCGGCGCGGTATCGGCGAAGGCACTGCCGGTGCAAGGCGAGTTGTTCGCTTGAGAGGACACTTGAAAATGACCATGGCGTCGTTGCAGCTCCTCGTCGTGCAAGCGCACTGTCGTCGTCGCTGCGCCTAGCCACGCTCATTTTGAAATGGCCTCTACGGCCCTTCCGCTTGTGTAAAATGGCGCTCCCGCCCAAATCCCGATCTTAAAACAAGGCTAACATTCATGTGGTTCAAGAATCTCCAGATCTACCGTCTGCCGGCCCCTTGGGCCTTTACCCCCGAACAACTGGAACAGGCGCTGGAACCCCACGCCTTCACCCCGGCCAGCAGCAATGAACTGCTGCGCCAGGGCTGGGACAAGCCGCGTCCCAACGGTGGCCTGGTGCACGTGGTCAACAAGCAAATGCTGATCCTGCTGGGCACCGAGAAAAAACTGCTGCCCGCCACCGTCATCAACCAGGTGGCCAAGGCGCGCGCCGCCGAGCTGGAAGAACAGCAGGGCTTTGCCCCCGGCAAGAAAGCCATGAAGGAACTCAAGGAGCGCGTGGCCGACGAGCTGTTGCCGCGCGCCTTCTCCATCCGCAGCAACGTCTGGACCTGGATAGACCCGGTCAACGGCTGGCTGGTGGTGGATGCGGCCAGCCCGGCCAAGGCCGACGAAGTCATCAAGCTGCTGCTGAAGGCCGTGGACCGCATGCCGCTGGAATCGCTGCGCGTGCAGCGCTCGCCGGTGGCCGTGATGACGGGCTGGCTGGAGCATGACGAGGCGCCGGCCGGCTTCACCGTGGACATGGACACCGAACTGCGCGCCACCGGCGAAAGCAAGGCCGCCGTGCGCTACGTCAAGCACTCGCTGGAACCGGAGGAAGTGCGCCGCCACATCAAGGCCGGCAAGCAGTGCACCCGGCTGGCGATGACCTGGGATAGCAAGATTTCCTTCGTGCTGACCGAGGCGCTGGCCATCAAGGGCGTCAAGCCGCTGGACGTATTGGACGAAAAAGAGACATCCAGCAACCGCAATGAGGAGGAGCGCTTCGATGGCGACTTCATGCTGATGACTGGCGAATTGAGCAAGCTTCTGGCCGATGTGGTGGAGGCGCTCGGAGGAGAGGCGAAGGCCTGAGCCCGCATTTGTGACTGTATTGGCAAGATTGCGCATGCCGCCCGGCAGTTAGCTGGACGGCATGCTTTGTTTACCGGCAATCAAATATTTTCGTTGCCTTGTAGAAATTAGGCCCTTTTTTTGCTATAGTGGGGTGTTAGCAAAAAAGGAACAGTTATGAGCCTGATTCCGGTCTCCAATCTCCCCGCCTCCGAAATCCCGCGCCTGTCCACCACCGACGTCGCGGCATTGACCACGTCCGAAATGGCGGGCCTGACTTCGGCTCAACTGCAAGCCTTGACCACGGCCCAGGTGTCGGTCCTGTCCAGCACCCAGCTGGCGGCGCTGACCACCGCCAATGTGGCCGCCATGGAAACCGCCGACGTGGCCGCCCTGCGCACCGCCGCCCTGAACGGCGCCGGATTGCTGTCCTCCGATTTCATGCAAGCCCTGACCACCGACCAGGCCGTGGCCCTGACCTCGGCCCAGGTTGGCGCGCTGGGTTCGCGCAGCTTCGCCGCCCTCAGCGCCGCCGCCGTGGCCGCGCTGCAGACGGTGGACGTGGCCGCGCTGTCCACCGCCGTCATGGCCACCCTGGGCAGCACCCATTTGAGCGACCTGGGCACGGCCCAGCTCGCGGCGCTCAGCACGCGCCAGATGGCCGCGCTGGGCACGGCCCACGCCGGCGCCGACTATTTCACCACCGCGCAAATCGCCGCCCTGTCCTCGAAACAGGTGGCGGCGCTCACTACCTCCCTGGTGGCGGTGCTGGGCGCCAATGAGTTGCAGGCGCTGGAAACCCAGGATATGGCCGGCCTGGGCAGCGCCCAGCTGCGGGCCCTGTCCAGCACCCAGCTGGCGGCGCTGTCCACCACCCAGCTGGCCGCGCTGGCCAGTCGCCAGGTGGCGGGGCTGGAGGGATCGGACCTGGCCGCCCTGGGCAGCGATGGCTTGCGCGCCCTGGCCACCGGCGTGGTGGCGGCCCTGACGACGGCGCAAATGAAGGGCCTGAGCACGGAGCAGATCGCCAGTTTGACCACGGCTCAGGCCGCGCTGCTGGGCAGCGCCCAGCTGGCCGCTCTGGCTACCGATGCCATTGCCGTGCTGGGCACGGACGATGTGGCGGCCCTGCGCACGGCCGCCGTGGCCGGCCTGAAGACGGCCCAGGTGGCGGCGCTGGGCAGCGCCCAGCTGGCCGCGTTCACCACGGCCCAGGCCGCCGCACTGAACAGCGCCCAGGTGGGCGCGCTGGCCACGGCCGCCTTCATCGGCCTGCCGTCGCAAGACCTGGTGGCCATGAACACCGGCGTGATCGCGTCGCTGGCGCCGTCCCTGCTGTCCTCGCTGAGCACCGCCCAGCTGGCCAGCCTGCGCACGGCCCAGGTGGCCGCGCTGCGCAGCAACCAGCTGGCGGCCCTGACGACGGCCCAGGCCGTGGCCCTGGGCACGGCCCAGGCCGCCGCGCTGGGCAGCGCCCAGCTGGCCGCCCTGTCCACCGACGCCGTGGCCGCGCTGGAAACCGTCGATATCGCCGCGCTGCGCACGGCCGCCATCACCGGCCTGACCACGGACCAGCTGGCCGCCCTCGGCAGCGACCAGCTGGCCGCCTTCACCACCGCCCAGGCCGCCGCGCTCAACAGCCGCCAGGCCGGCGCCCTGTCCAGCGACACCCTGGCCGGCTTGCAGCCGGAAGATCTGGCCGCGCTCTCGACCAGCGCCCTGGGCGCGCTGTCGACCTCCCTGTTCGCAGGCTTCAGCACGGCGCAGATTGCCGGCCTGAGCACGCGCCAGGTGGCGGCCCTCAGCAGCAACCAGCTTAACGCCCTGGACAGCGCCCAGATCTATCACCTGACCTCGGCCGAGATTGCCGCCCTGGGTTCACTGCAGCTGGGCGCCCTGTCCACCGAAGACCTGGCCGCCATTGCCACCGCCAACCTGGCGGCGCTGCGGACGGCCGCCATTGCCGGCTTGAACTCCAGCCAGATCGCCGCCCTCGGCAATGACCCGCTGGGCAGCGGCGCCAGTCGCATCGACGCCCTCACCACGGCCCAGATCGCCGCTCTGCGCAGTGCCGCACTGGCCGGGCTGACCACTGAACAAGCCGTGGCCCTGACCACGGCCCAGGCCGCCGCCTTGAACAGCAGCCAGCTGCGCGCGCTCGGCACGTCCGTGATCGCGGCGCTGGAAAGCGCCGATGTGGCGGCCCTGAAAACAGCAGCCCTGGCCGGCCTGGGCACTGACCAGGTGGCGGCCCTGTCCAGCAGCCAGCTGGCCGCGCTGAGCACGGCCCAGTTCGCCGCCTTGAACAGCGCCCAGGTGGGCGCCCTGTCCACCGCCAACCTGATCGGCTTCCCCACCAGCGTGTTGTCGGCCCTGAGCCCGGCCGCGGTGGCGGCCCTGGGCACGGTGCTGCTGTCGCAGCTGAGCGCCGGCCAGCTGGCCAGCTTCAGCACGCGCCAGATCGCGGCCCTGACCAGCAACCAGCTGGCCGCCCTGGGCACCAGCCAGATCCACAGCCTGTCCTCGGCCCAGGTCGGCGCGCTCGGTTCGCAGCAGCTGGGTGGCCTGTCCACGGCCGACATGGCGGCGCTGGCCACCGATACCCTGGCGGCGCTGCGCACCGCCACCCTGTCGGCCCTGGGTTCCGGCCAGCTGGCCGCTCTCGATGCCGATAGCCAATTTGCCCGGCTGGGCACGGCCCAGGTGGCGTCCCTGCGCAGCAGCGCCCTGCAAGGCTTGACGACGGCCCAGGCCGTGGCTTTGACCACGGCCCAGGCCGCCGCACTGGGGAGCGCCCAGCTGGCCTCCCTGTCCAGCGCCAATATCGGCGCGCTGGAGACGGAAGACATAGCCGCCCTGCGCACGGCGGCGATTACCGGACTGAACACGGCGCAGGTGGCCGCACTGGACAGCGCCCAGCTGGCCGCCTTCACCACGGCCCAGATCGCGGTCCTGAACAGCCGCCAGCTGGGTGCGCTGGGCACGGCCGCCCTGGCCGGCCTGCAGGCCGAGGACATGGCCGCCATCGCCACCGCCGCGCTGGCGTCCCTGTCCAGCGACTATTTCGCCAGCCTCAGCACCGCCCAGCTGGCCGGCCTGGGCACGCGCCAGGTCGCCGCCCTGGGATCGGCGCAGCTGAACGCCCTGGACAGCAGCCAGATCTACGCCCTCACCTCGGCCGAGCTGGCCACGCTCAGCTCGCAGCAGCTGGGCAGCCTGAGCACCGAAGACATCGCCGCCATCGCCACCGCCAACCTGGCGGTGCTCAAGACAGCCGCGATTGCCGCCTTGAATTCCGACCAGCTGGCCGCCCTGGGCGCCGATCCGCTGGGCAGCACCGCCAGCAGCATCGGCGCCCTGACCACGGCGCAGATCGCCGCCCTGCGCACCGCCGCCATCATCGGCCTGGGCACGGAACAGATCGCGGCCCTGACCACGCTGCAGGCCGCCACCCTGGGCAGCGCCCAGCTGGGCGCGCTTGGCACCGCGCAAGTGGCGGCGCTGGAGACGGCCGACGTCGCCGCCCTGAAGGCCGGCGCCATTGCCGGCCTGAAGACGGCCCAGGTAGCGGCCCTGACCAGCAGCCAGTTGTCGGCCCTGACCACGGCCCAATTCGCGGCGCTCAGCAGCAGCCAGGTGGGCGCCCTGTCCAGCGCCACCATCGCCGGCTTCCCCACCGCCGTGCTGGCGGCCCTGAGCCCGGCCGCCATGGCCTCCCTGGGCACGGGGCTGCTGTCGGCCCTGAGTTCGGCCCAGCTCGATAGCCTGACCACGCGCCAGGTCGCGGCCCTGTCCAGCACCCAGCTGGCCGGCCTGTCGAGCACCCAGATCCGCCAGCTCGGTTCGCAGCAAATCGGCGCGCTGGGCTCGCAGCAAATCGTGGGCCTGTCCACCGCCGACGTGTATGCGCTGGAAAGCGACAGCCTGGCCGCGCTGCGCACCGCCGCCATCGCCGGACTCAGCTCGGACCAGCTGGCTGCGCTGGGCGGATCGGCCGGCGCCAGCCCTATCGGTGTCCTCGGCACGGCCCAGGTTGCGGCCCTGCGCAGCAGCGCGCTGCGCGGCCTGACGACGGAACAGGCCGTGGCCCTGACCACGGCCCAGGCTGCCGTACTCAGCAGCCAGCAGTTGTCCGCCCTGTCCACCGAGGCCATCGGCGTGCTGGAGACGGAAGATATCGCCGCCCTGCGCACTGCGGCGATTGCCGGCCTGGGCACAGCCCAGGTCGCGGCCCTGGACAGCAGCCAGGTAGCAGCCTTGACGGTGGCGCAGCTGGCCGCGCTCAGCAGCCGCCAGCTGGCCGCCCTGAATAGCGCGGCCCTGGCCGGCCTGCGCGGCGATAGCATTTCCGCCCTCGGCACGCTGGCCGTGGCCGGCCTGTCGACGGAGGCGATCGCGCGCCTGAGCACGGCGCAGATTGCCGGCCTGGGCACGCGCCAGGTGGCCTCGCTGTCCACCCTGCAATTGAACGCCCTGAGCAGCGCGCAAATCTACGCCCTGACCTCGGCCGAGGTGGCGGCCCTGAGCGCCACCCAGCTCGACAACCTGGGCGCCGAAGACCTGGCCGCGCTGGCCACGGCCAACCTGTCCGCCCTCAAGACGGCCGCCATCGCCGTGCTCAGTTCCGAGCAGCTGGCCGTGCTGGGCAAGGACCCGCTGGGCAGCGCCGACAGCAGCATCGCGGCCCTGACCACGGCCCAGATCGCCGCACTGCGCACCAGCGCGCTGGCCGGTCTGGGCACGACCCAGATCGCGGCCCTCTCCACGCTGCAGGCCAACACCCTGAGCAGCGCCCAACTGGGCGCGCTCAGCACCGAACAGGTGGCGGCGCTGGAGACGGAAGATATTGCCGCGCTCAAGGCCGGCGCCATCGCCGGCCTGAAAACGGCGCAGGTGGCGGCGCTGGACAGCGCCCAGCTGTCGGCCTTGACCACGGCCCAGTTCGCCGCCATGAACAGCAGCCAGGTGGGGGCACTGGCCAGCGCCACCATCATGGGCTTCCCCACCAGCGTACTGGCGGCGCTCAGCCCGAACGCCATCGCGGCCCTGACCACCAGTCTGCTCTCGCAGCTGAACGCGACCCAGCTGGGCAGCTTCAACACGCGCCAGGTAGCTGCCCTGACCAGCAAGCAGCTGGCGGCCCTGACCACGGCCCAGGTCCAGTTGCTGAGCACGGCGCAGCTGAACGCGCTCGGTTCCGCCCAGCTGGGCGGCCTGTCCACGGCCGACCTGGCGGCGCTGGCCAGCGACGATCTTTCCGCCCTGCGAACCGCCACCGTGGCCGGCCTGACGTCGGTGCAGCTGTCCGCCCTGGCGGCCAGCGGCGATGCCTTCTCGGCCCTGACCACGGCGCAGGTGGCCGCCCTGCGCAGCAGCGCCCTGCTGGGACTGGGCACGGCCCAGGCCGTGGCCCTGACGACGGCCCAGGCCGCCGTGTTGGCCAGCCAGCAGCTGTCCGCGCTGTCCACGGCCGCCATTGCCGCGCTGGAAACGGAAGATATCGCCGCCCTGCGCGCGGCCGCCATTACCGGTCTGGGCACGGCCCAGATGCAGGCGCTGGACAGCGCCCAGGTGGCGGCCCTGAGCACGTCCCAGATCGCCATGCTGAGCAGCCGCCAGCTGGCCGCGCTGGGCACGGACGCCCTGGCCGGCCTGCAGGCCGAGGACATTTCGGCCCTGGCCACCAGTGCCGTGGCCGGGCTGCGCGCCGAGGTGCTGGCCGGCCTTTCCACCCTGCAGCTGTCCAGCCTGGGCACGCGCCAGGTGGCGGCCCTGACCACGGCCCAGCTGAACGCCCTGGACAGCAGCCAGATCTACAGCCTGACCTCGGCCGAGATCGCGGCCCTGGGCGCGGCGCAGGTAGCCAGCCTGTCCACCGCCGACGTGGCGGCCCTGGCCAGCGCCAACCTGTCGGCGCTGAAGACGGCCGCCATCGCCGCCCTCAATTCCGACCAGGTGGCGGTGCTGGGCAAGGATGCACTTGGCAGCGGCGACAGCCGTATCGATGCCCTGACCACGGCCCAGATCGCGGCGCTGCGCACGGCCGCCATCGTCGGCCTGGGCACGGCCCAGGTGCAAGCCCTGTCCACGTCCCAGGCCGCGGTGCTGGGCAGCGCCCAGCTGAGCGCGCTCAGCACGGCCCTGATCGCCGCCATCGAGGCCGAGGACTTCGCTGTGCTCAAGAGCTCGGCCATTGCCGGCCTGCGCACCGCGCAGGTGGCGGCCCTCACCAGCGCGCAGCTGGCGGTGCTGACCACGTCCCAGCTGGGCGCCATGAACAGCGCCCAGATCGGCGCGCTGTCGACCTCCACCCTGTCCGGCTTCACCACCGCCAACCTGGCGGCGTTGAGCGTGGGCGCGGTGGCCTCGCTGCCGACCGCCCTGCTGTCGCAGCTGAGCACGGACCAGCTCAGCAGCATGGCCACGCGCCAGATTGCCGCCCTCGGCACCCTGCAACTCAATGGCCTGAGCACGGCCCAGCTGTACAGCCTGACTTCGCAGCAGGTGGCGGCGCTGAGCGCGGTGCAGTTCGCCTCGCTGTCGGCGGCCGATGTGGGCAGCATTGCAGACGACAACCTGCGCGCCATCCGTACCGCCGCCATCGCGGCCCTGAACTCGGCCCAGCTGCCCCGGCTGGCGATGGACCCGCTGACCGGCGCCACCCACTTCGAGCTGCTGGGCACGGCGCAGGTGGCGGCCATGTCCACCGCCGCCCTGGCCGGTTTGCGCACTGACCAGCTGCAAGCCCTGACCACCCAGCAGGCGGCGTCGCTGAGCGTGGCCCAGGTGGCGGCCCTGTCCACCGGGCTGATCTCGGCCATCGAGGAAGCCGACCTGGCCGCGCTCAGGACGGCCGCCATCGCCGCCCTCAAGACCAGCCAGATCGCGGCCCTGGCCCCGGGCCACATTGCCGCCCTGGGCACGGCACAGGCGGCGGCGCTGACCAGCAACCAGCTGGCCTCCCTGAGCACGGCCCAGGTGGCGGGATTGGAAGAAGCCGATGTGGCGGCCCTGAACGCGGCCGCGCTGAACGCGGCCGGGCGGGTGGGCTATGTGCTGTCGTCCCTGGACGCCAGCCAGCTGGCGGCCCTGACGACGGCCCAGGCCGCCGCGCTGGGCAGCGCTTCCTTCAGCCGTATCAGCGCCAGCCTGATCAGCTCCATCGAGATCGCCGATGTGGCCGCCCTGAATGTGGCCGTGATTGCCGGACTGACCTCGGCCCAGACCCTGGCCCTGACCGACAACCAGATTGCCGCCATGAGCACGCGCCAGATCGCGGCGCTGGCGCCGGAGCACCTGGGCGCGGCCACCAGCCAGTTCACGGCCGCGCAAATGGCGGCCCTGTCGTCCAGGCAAGTGGCGGCACTGGGCACGGCCCTGATTGCCGACCTCAGCACGGCCAACATCGCCGCCATCGACGCGGCCGACATTGCGGCCCTGTCCGCAGGCCAGATCAAGGCCATCAGCACGGCCCAGATGAGCAGCCTGACCGTGGCCCAGACCATGGCCATCACTACCACCCAGGCCAAGGCCTTCGTCCAGGCCCAGTACGACGCCATGCGCCAGGAACAGAAGGATGCCCTGACCACGGCCCAGACCAGCGCCATGCCGTTCGCCACCCCCATCGTGCTGGACCTGGACGGCAATGGCATCACCACCCTGGGCCTGTCGGCCGGCGTGCAGTTCGATGTAGCCGCCAGCGGCCAGCGAGGCGCCACCGGCTGGGTCGGCAAGGGAGACGGCCTGCTGGCGCTGGACCGCAACGGCGACGGCCGGATCAATGATGGCAGCGAGCTGTTTGGTTCCGGCGCCACGCTGGCCAATGGTAGCAAGGCCGACAACGGCTACCAGGCCCTGGCCGAGCTGGACAGCAATGGCGACGGCGTCATCAACGCCCAGGACGCCGCCTACGGCAGCCTGCGGGTGTGGGTGGACGCCAATGCCGATGGCGTCAGCCAAGCCGGTGAGCTCAACAGCCTGTCGGCGCTGGGCATCACGCAGCTGAACCTGGATATGCGGGTGGGCGGCGGGACCGACCATGGGAACATCATCGGCATCACCTCGACCTACGAGACGGCGGACGGCAGCCAGCACGCGGCGGCCGACGTCTGGTTCGCCCAGGGCACGGCAGGCAAGGTCAGCGCCCTGTCGCAGGCGATTGCGGCCTACGGCGCGCAGGATATGGCACTGCCGACCGGTGCGGGCGGCCTGACGCAGCCGGGGCAGCAAGGTCAGCAAGGCCAGCCTGCGGGCACACTGGCCGCCAGCGTCAGCCGCCTGGCCGGCGCCCTGCTGCAATTCGGCGCCGACGGCCACGCCTGGTCCGCCGCATCGGGCGAGGCCGACCCCGGCCTCAAGCTGCGCGCCCTGCAATCGGGCGCCGGACACGGCCTGCTGGCCGCGCCAAAATAAGCAAGGGGGCCACGGCCCCCTTGTTCTTTACAGCGGCTGGAACACCCCGGCCGCCTTATTCTTCTGTACATTATCCCAGGCAAAGATCTGCCCGTTCATGGCCACGTACACGCCGGGCGGCAGGGTGCGCGCCACGCCGGCCGCGAAACCCAGGTTGAACATGGCGTCCGAATTGGCGATTTCGTAAGGAATCATGGCGCCGGTCAGCACGATGGTTTTGCCCAGCTTGGCCGGGCCCAGCACGCCGGCGGTCTGCGGCATGGTGTCGGTGCCGTGGATGATGACGATGGCGTTTTCGCTGGCGGCGCGGCAGGAAGCCAGGATGCGTTCGCGGTCGGCATCCACCATGTCCAGCGAATCCATCAGCGGCAGCTGTTCCAGCGCCACGTCCACCGTCAGGCGGCAGCGCGCCAGCAGGGCCGGCACGTGGCTGTCGGCGAAGCCCAGCTTGCCGTTGATTTCGTCATAATGCTTGTCGAAGGTGCCACCGGTGGCGATGATACGTAAGGTCATGATGTCGGGATAGTGCGAGTAAAATGAGCTGCATCATAACCCAAACCGTTGGCGCCTCAGGCACAAAAAAGTTTGCCGCGCTGGACTGGAAAACGAGGCAAACTATGCCTACACTGTGATCTTTGTGCATCCCGTCCCGCCATGAAAGCGCTCGCTCCAGGAACCGTCATCTTCCATCGCCACCGCGGCTATGGCGTCATCACGTCGGTCAATTTGCTGACCGGCTGGATCGCGGCCCGCTTCGGCAACGAGGCGCGCGCGCTGGACCTGAACCTGTCCACCGACGAGGTGCAGTTTGCCGACGGCGAGGCCATCCTGTTCCGGCGCGCCCCGCCCGACCGCATGCCGCACGCGCGCCTGATGGCCGTGGTGCGCGAGCTGCACCGGGCCGGCTACCAGCGCCTGTACCTGTATTCCTGGCCCAAGCCGTCCGGCCTGCACTGGCGCTGGCATTTGTTCACCGGCCAGCGCGACTGGATGCAGCGCTCCTGGCGCGAGGGCTGGTATGGCTCGGGCGCCGACTACAACGTCAATCCCGTCATGGGCTGGGGCGACAGTCCCGGCGCCAGCACCGAGGAGTTGATACACGCCCTGGCCAAGTTCGACCCGCAAGGCCTGGCCCAGGCCCTGGGGCGCGACGAGGACCACACGGCCTGGTTCGACAGCGTGTGCCAGGCCTTGCTGCCCGGCTATATGTACAGCCTGGACATGCAGCGTCCGGATGGCGGCCCGCTGCGCGACATGCCGCCGGTGCCGGTGGTGGCGGTGCGCGCCGGCCTTCCAGCGTATTCCGGTCCGGACGTCACCTGGCCGCCCGGCTGGCATGGCCTCTGGTCCAAGGTGCACGTCATGCCCACGCCGGCCATCAAGCTCGGCGTGCCCGAGAATTAACGGACTCGCGCCGCATAATCCGGGTTGTGGATGGCGCCGCAACTGCCGTTGAAGAAATCCACCACATTCTGGAATGCGTGCCGGAAATACAGCTCGTAGCTGTCCCGCTCCACATAGCCCAGGTGTGGCGTGGCCAGCACGGTGGGGATGCGCAGCAGGGGCGAGTCGGGCGCCAGCGGTTCCGAGGTGAACACATCCAGCGCAGCCTGGCCCGGGCGCCCTTGTTGCAGGGCGTGCTCCAGCGCGCCGTCCTCGACCAGTTCGGCGCGGCTGGTGTTGACGAACAGGGCTTCCGGCTTCATGCGCGCCAGGTCGGCCGCCTTGACGATGCCGCGGGTGGCGGCGTTCAGGCGCAAATGCAGGCTCAGCACGTCGGCCTGCTCGAAGAAGGCCTCGCGCGAGGCGGCCGCCAGGTAACCGTCGGCCACGGCGGCGTCGCGGCTGGCCTGGCTGCCCCACACCAGCACCTGCATGCCGAACACGCGGCCGTAGCCGGCCACCAGCTTGCCGATCTTGCCATAGCCCCAGATGCCCAGGGTGCGGCCCTTGAGCACGAAGCCCAGGCCGTTGAGCGCCGGATTGATGGAGGCGGTCTGCCACAGCCCGTCCTTCAGGTTGCTGGCATAAGGCAGGATGCGGCGCGCGGCCGCCATGATCAGGGCCCAGGTCAGCTCGGCCGGCGCGGTGGGCGAGCCTATCCCTTCCGCGATCGCGATGCCCATCTCGGTGGCGGCCGCCACGTCCACATGGCCGGCCAGCTTGCCGGTCTGCGAGATCAATTTCAGGTTGGGCAGCCGGGCCAGCAGGGCGCGGTTGAGATGGGTGCGTTCGCGTATCAGCACCAGGGCGTCGTAGGGCGCCAGCCGGATGGCCAGCTGGCCCAGGCCACGCGTGGTGCTGTTGAACACCTTGACCTCGTGGTCTTTCAGCAACGCATAGCAGGACAGGGCCGGGGTTGCGTTCTGGTAATCGTCAAGTATCGCTATTTTCATCGGCGTAGTCAGAGTTGACACATTATTTCGTAGCGAAATAACACGTTGGGAAAAGATCGGAATAGCCTACTACATTACTGGGACATTTCTCCTACATTTCTGTCGGAAGCAAAGGCGGACAGGTGTACAATCGGCCGGAAAATCAGGGTGTGGCAACGTAACGCCTTGGTTCATGTTCCCTCACTATTACTACATAGTTAAAGTTGATGCCTGTGGGTTATCCGGGCATCACGGCAAGACCGCCGTAGCGCCGCCGCATGTCGCATGCAGAGCCGAGCGAGCCACGAGGCTGACGACGATCCTGCCAGGGAACCTGCGGAATTCTTAATTAGCATTGGAGGTAGTATGAACCAACCCGTCATGGGTGGCATTGCCGCTTTGAACGTCCCAGCTTACGTCAAACAGCAGAAGCTGATCAACTGGGTGGCCGAAATCGCCGCCCTCACCAAGCCGGAACGCATCTACTGGTGCGACGGTTCCCAGGAAGAATACGACCGCCTGTGCGCCGAGATGGTTGCCGCCGGCACCATGAAAAAGCTGAACCAGGAAAAGCGTCCGAATTCCTACCTGGCCTGCTCCGACCCGACCGACGTGGCGCGCGTGGAAGACCGCACCTTCATCTGCTCGGCCACCAAGGAAGAAGCCGGCCCGACCAACAACTGGATCTCCCCGGCGGAAATGCGCAGCACCCTGAACGGCCTGTTCGACGGCTGCATGCAGGGCCGCACCCTGTACGTGGTGCCATTCTCCATGGGCCCGCTGGGTTCGCCCATCGCCCACATCGGCGTGGAACTGTCCGACTCGCCCTACGTGGCCGTCAACATGCGCATCATGACCCGCATGGGCCGCGCCGTGTACGACGTGCTGGGTACGGACGGCGAATTCGTGCCCTGCGTGCACACCGTGGGCGCGCCGCTGGCGGCCGGCCAGCAGGACGTGCCGTGGCCTTGCAACGCCACCAAATACATCGTGCACTTCCCCGAGACCCGCGAAATCTGGTCCTACGGCTCCGGCTACGGCGGCAACGCCCTGCTGGGCAAGAAGTGCTTCGCCCTGCGCATCGCCTCCAACATGGGCCACCAGGACGCCCAGGCCGGCAACCCCGGCTGGCTGGCCGAACACATGCTGATCCTGGGCGTGGAATCGCCCAAGGGCGAGAAGCATTACGTGGCGGCCGCCTTCCCCTCGGCCTGCGGCAAGACCAACTTCGCCATGCTTATCCCGCCGGGCAACTTCAACGGCTGGAAGATCACCACCATCGGCGACGACATCGCCTGGATCAAGCCGGGCGCGGACGGCCGCCTGTACGCCATCAACCCGGAAGCGGGCTACTTCGGCGTGGCCCCCGGCACCAACGAGAAGACCAACTTCAACTGCATGGCCTCGCTGCGCGAAAACGTGATCTTCACCAACGTGGCGCTGACCGATGACGGCGACGTGTGGTGGGAAGGCCTGAGCAAGCAGGCTCCCGCGCACCTGATCGACTGGCAGGGCAAGGACTGGACCCCGGCCTCCGGCACCAAGGCCGCGCACCCGAACGCCCGCTTCACCGTGGCCGCCACCCAGAACCCCGTGATCGACGCGGCCTGGGACGATCCGGCCGGCGTGCCGATCTCGGCCTTCATCTTCGGCGGCCGCCGCTCCACGACGGTGCCGCTGGTGACCGAAGCCCGCAACTGGGTCGAAGGCGTGTACATGGCCGCCACCATGGGTTCCGAAACCACGGCCGCCGCCGCCGGCCAGCAGGGCGTGGTGCGCCGCGACCCGTTCGCCATGCTGCCCTTCATCGGCTACAACATGAGCGATTATTTCCAGCACTGGCTGAACCTGGGCGAAAAGATCGGCAAGGCCAACGCCGCCGCCCTGCCCAAGATCTACTGCGTGAACTGGTTCCGCACCGACGAGAACGGCCACTTCGTGTGGCCCGGCTTCGGCGACAACATGCGCGTGCTGAAGTGGATGCTGGAACGCATCGAAGGCACGGCCGGCGGCGTGGAAAACATCTTCGGCCTGACCCCGCGCTACGGCGACCTGAACTGGGACGGCCTGCCGTTCACCGAGGAAGAGTTCGAGACCATCACCTCGATTGACAAGGATGCATGGCGCGAAGAGCTGAAGCTGCATGGCGAACTGTTCGACAAGCTGGCTTACCACCTGCCCAAGGAATTGACTGCGGTGAAAGCCGAACTGGAAAGCCGCCTGGCGCGCTGATCCAGCCCTGATCCAGGATAACAATGGCGCGTAGCGATACGCGCCATTTTTTGGTTTACATTTCGCACACCTGTGCTAAAGTAAGCCCCATGGATACCCTGACTGCGAAGAGCGAAGCGACCTACGCCATCATCCTGGCGGCCGCCATGGACATGGCCTATGCCGACGGCATCGGCAAGCTGTCGCTGGGCGAGCTGTCCAAGCGCACTGGCATCAGCAAGAGCGGGGTGTTCTCGCGCGTGGGCTCGCTGGAATCCCTGCAGCAGGCTGTGCTGGACGAGTACGACCGCCGCTTCAACGAAGAAATATTGCTGCCGGCCCTGCAGCAGCCGCGCGGCCTGCCGCGCCTGCAGGCCATGGTGAACAACTGGGCGAGGCGCGCCGCCAATGAGGCGCTGCGCTGCACCTGTTTGTACACGGCCGGCGCCTTCGAGTACGACGACCAGAGCGGCGCCCTGCGCGACCGCATCATGGAGGGCGTCAACCGCTGGCGCGCCACCCTGCGCCGCACGATATTGCAAGCGATGGAAGTGGGCCATTTGCGGCCGGACACGGACCCTGGCCAGCTGGTGTACGAAATCTACAGCCTGGTGGTCGGCCTGCTGCACGACGCCCGCTTCCTGCATGACGACGAGGCGCTCAAGCACATGCAGCGCGCCTTCAACCGCCTGATCTCGACTTACAAGAGCTTCAACGACACCGTTTAAGAACCCCGGTTCTAAGCCACGGTTTTTTTTGACCAAGTTTCGCACGCATGTGCGAAAGAGGAGTTCGCCATGCTCGCCCTGCTGCTACTCATCCCCTCCGCCGCCTGGCTGCTCCACCGCAGTGGCGTGCTGGCCCTGCTGCGCTCCCTGCCCGATTGCAACGACGACTTCCTGCCGTTTTGATTCAAGCCAGCTGCGCCCGCACCACCCGGTGCACAAAGGCCAGCTTGTCGCACACCGGCGTGCTGAGCTTGAACGGATAGGAGTCGGGCATGCCGATGCTGCGGTTCAGGCTGTTGAGCACGTAGGTCAGGGCGAACCAGTCGCTGAGGGTGTCCTCGAAGGTATCGGTACGGGTGGGCAGAGTGACCCGGTCCAGCGACGGCTCGTCCGGCTTGGCCGGGTGCAGCGACAGGCCGCAGGCATGCGCCGTTTCCAGCGTGTCGAGCATGTGCAGGTAGTGAGCCCAGGTTTCCGCCCAGTCTTCCCAGGGATGGGAACTGGCATAGCTGCTGACGTAGCGCGCCTCCCAGTCGGCTGGCGGGCCGTCGCTGTAGTGGCGCTTCAGGCTTTCGCCATAATCCTCGCGTTCGTCACCGAACAGGGCGCGGAAGCCTTCCAGCCAGGGGCTGCCGGCTACCAGCCGGTCGAAATAATAGTGGCCGCTTTCGTGGCGGAAGTGTCCCAGCAGGGTGCGGTAGCGCTCGTGCATCTGCTCGCGCGTGCGCTCGCGCTCGGCCGGGTCGGCCTCGGCGATATTGAGCGTGATCAGCCCGTCCGCGTGGCCGGTCATGACGCACTCGTCCGTCACACCATCCTCCAGGAACTGGAAGGCCAGGCCGGTCTCCGGTTGGTCTTCCTTGGATGCCGGGGTCAGGTTCAAGGCCGCCAGCGAGAACAGCAGGCGGCGCTTGGCCGCCTCCAGGCGCGACCAGAGGATGCGGTTCTTTTCAGTGGACAGGGCCGGGATGACCACGGTCAGCTGGCAGGACGCGCACAGCTCATGCGGATCGTCGGCCGGCAGCATCCAGTTGCACACATCGTGCTCCACGTAGTTGATGCATTTTTTATAGAGCTTGCCTTCATCCTTGCGGTTCAGGCTGCGCCATAGATTGCCGGCCTCGCCGGCCGGCTCGAAGCTGTTGACGGTACGCTGGGCCGGCTGGTAGCCCAGCGTGCTGCCGCAGTTGAAGCAGAGGGTGTTTTCAAAAAAGATTTGCTGTGCACAGCGGTCGCAGTGGAAGGTTTTCATGGCATGGGTAGGTAGAAGGTTTATTTGCCAATCTAACATCAAACCCATGCGCACGAGTTCCGTGTAAGACTACGCCTCATATCGTGCGCGGCCTGTTCAGGCGTATTGCACCTCCGCCCCCAGGATGGCTTTCGGCTCCAGGTAGGCTTCCAGCCCGAAGGGTCCGAACTCGCGGCCCAGGCCGGATTGCTTGAAACCGCCAAAGGGCGCCAGCATGTCGTCGTGCATGCCGTTGATGTGGACCCGGCCCGCCTGCAGCCGCGCCGCCACGCGGCCGGCATGCGCCAGGTCGCGCGAACTCACGTACGATTGCAGGCCGTAGCTGGTGGCGTTGGCGATGGCGATGGCTTCTTCCTCGTCGCGGTAGGTGAGGATGGACAGCACCGGGCCGAAGATTTCCTCGCGGGCGATGGCCATGTCCGGCGTCACCCCGGCAAACACGGTGGGGCGCACGAAGTTGCCCTGTTCCAGTCCCTCCGGGTGCCCGAGTCCGCCCGCCACCAGCTCGGCGCCCTGCTCCAGCCCCAGCGCGATGTAGCGCTGCACGCGCTCGTACTGCTTGCGGTTGACCAGCGGCCCGATGTTCACGCTGGGGTCGGCCGGATGGCCGACCTTGAAGGTGGCCGCGGCCTCGGCCGCCAGCTGCTTGACCTGATCGAGCCTGTTCGCGGGCACCAGCAGGCGCGAACCGGCGATGCAAGCCTGGCCATTGTTCAGGTAGCAGGCCCGCAGCGCGGCCGGGATGGCATGCTCGAAGTCCGCATCGTCCAGGATGAGGTTGGCGCCCTTGCCGCCCAGCTCCAGGGTGACGCGCTTCAGGGTCTCGGCGGCGGCGCGGGCGATGCCCTTGCCAACGGCGGTGGAGCCGGTGAACGACATCTTGGCCACGTCCGGATGCGCCGCGATGGCGGCGCCCACCGTGTCGCCACGGCCATTGACCACGTTGAACACGCCCGGCGGCAGGCCGGCCTCGTGCATGGCTTCCAGCAGCACCTGGGTCTGGATCGCGCTCAGCTCGCTGGGCTTGACCACGGCCGTGCAGCCGGCCGCAATCGCGGCCGCCACCTTGCTGGCGATGAAGTGGGCGTTGGAATTCCATGGCGTGATGATGCCGGCCACGCCCAGCGGCTCCATCACCACTTTCGATCTGTTCACGGTGCGTTCGAAGGCGTATTCCTCCATGGTCTGCTTCATCAGCAGGAAGTTCTGGGCCGTGAGGCGGGCGCGCGCCAGGCTGGCGTTGGCGGCGCCGCCGTATTCCTGCACCAGCGCCTGGGCCGCATCGTCGGCACGGGCCGACACGGCGTCGTGCAGGCGCTGCAGGTAGACGGCGCGCTCGGCGATGGTGGTGCGCGACCAGGCCGGGAAGGCGGCCTTGGCGGCCGCAATGGCGCGCTCCGCATCCTTGGCGTCGCCCAGGCGCACCTGGCCCAGCAGCTGGTTGGTGGAAGGATTGATCAGGTCGGCCAATTCCGTGCCGTGCGGGGTGACGAATTCACCGTTGACGTAGATATGCTCTATGGTGCGCATGGTGGTTCTCCAGTTGGCGTTGAGGTGCAGCCATTCTAGGAAAACCGTCCGGCCCGTATCAGGGCGTTTCCTGCACGATGTTTGCCCGATCCTGCATTTGCCCGCGCAGCTGCTTCACGTCCTGCATGGGCGGGGCGCCGAACAGGCGCCGGTATTCGCGGCTGAATTGCGAGGGGCTCTCGTAGCCCACGCTGTAGGCCGCCGTGCTGGCGTCGGCGGCGCCATTGAGCAACAGCAATCGCGCCTGCTGCAGGCGCAGCTGCTTCTGGTACTGCAGCGGCCCCATGGTGGTAACGGCCTTGAAGCGGTGGTGCAGGCTGGACACGCTCATGTTGGTGGCGGCCGCCAGTTCCTCCACCCGCACCGTACGCGCGTAGTTCTCCTTGAGCCAGGCGATGGCCTTGCTGATGCCCTGGTCTTGCTGGTCCAGCACCACGTTCTGGTACAGCTGCGGGCCGTAAGGGCCGGCCAGCAGCCGGTACAGGAGCTCGCGCTTCAGGCCCACGGCCAGGAAAGCCGCTTCGGCGGCCGGCGCGTCCAGCAGGCGCAGCAGCTTGTGCAGCAAGTCCAGCATGGACTCGTCCGCACGGCCGACGAAGGCGCCGCGCACCGGCTCGCCGGGCCGCGACAAATCGATTTTCGCCTCCAGCACCACGGCCGCGATCTCGTTGGGATCGAGCTCCACGTTGATCAGCAGATAGGGCTGGTCCGGGCTGGCGTTGACGATGCTGCCTGCAGCCGGCATGTCCACCGTCACCACCAGGAATTCGCCGGGACCGTAGTGCAGCACCTCGTCGGCCAGCTGCACCTGCTTGCCGCCCTGCAGGATCACGCAGCACGATGGCTTGAGCACGCCGCGCGAGACCGGCGTCACGCGCGACGAGCGTATCAGGGACAAAAAGGGTATGCTGGTGCCGCTGCGCCCGTCCTGCGGCAGCCGGCCGGCCGCCAGGTCCACCATGCGGTCCAGGGTGGACGGAGTCGGATCGCGCCTCATGGCCGTTCTTCCAGCGCCGTGATTTCGCGCTTGCTGCCCTCAAAGCCGTCGTACACGCTGCGGTGCCACACGTAGGAGCAGTTGTCGCTGCGCTCGTAATACATCTCGACCCAGTTGGTCAGCACCGGCAGCATGCTTTGCTGCGCTTCCATGGAAGCGTATTTGTGCCGCTCCCACGGCCGCCGCGCATTGTTGCGCAAACAGGCTTCCCGGCCCGGCTCCCACACCACGGTGTCCAGGTCCAGCCGCGCCAGCCCGTATTCGCGCGCCAGTCCGATCGCGTAGTGCGACTTGCCGGAACCGGAATTGCCGAATACGAGCACGCGCATGATGCACTCCTTATTTTTGCTTGAGCAGCGGCCCCAGGTATTTGCCGGTCACGCTGGCGGCATTCTTGGCCACGGTTTCCGGCGAGCCGGTGGCGATGATCTGGCCGCCGCCGGCGCCGCCTTCCGGACCCAGGTCCACCACCCAGTCGGCGGTCTTGATGACGTCCAGGTTGTGCTCGATGATGACCAGGGTATTGCCCTGGTCGCGCAGGCGGTGTATCACCTTCAGCAGCAGGTCGATATCGTGGAAGTGCAGGCCGGTGGTGGGCTCGTCCAGGATGTACAGGGTGCGTCCCGTGTCGCGCTTGGACAGCTCCAGCGACAGCTTGACGCGCTGCGCCTCGCCGCCCGACAAGGTGGTGGCGCTCTGCCCCAGCTTGATGTAGCCCAGGCCCACGTCCAGCAGGGTCTGCAGCTTGCGGGCGATCAGCGGCACCGGCTTGAAGAACTCGTGCGCGTCCTCCACCGTCATGTCCAGGATTTCCGTGATGTTCTTGCCCTTGTACTGCACTTCCAGCGTTTCGCGGTTGTAGCGCTTGCCGTGGCACACGTCGCAGGGCACGTACACGTCCGGCAGGAAGTGCATTTCCACTTTCAGCACGCCGTCGCCCTGGCAGGCTTCGCAGCGGCCGCCCTTGACGTTGAACGAGAAGCGCCCGGCGCTGTAGCCGCGCTCCTTGGCGGTGGGCACGGTGGCGAACAGGTCGCGGATGGGCGTGAACAAACCGGTATAGGTGGCCGGATTCGAGCGCGGGGTGCGGCCTATGGGCGCTTGGTCCACCGAGATCACCTTGTCGAAGTGTTCCAGGCCGCTGATGCTGTCGTGCGGCGCCGGCTCCGTCTGTGAACCATACAGGTGGCGCGACAGGGCCGGGAACAGGGTGTCGTTGATCAGGGTCGACTTGCCGGAGCCGGACACGCCGGTCACGCAGGTCATCAGGCCCACCGGCAGCGACAGGGTCACTTTCTTCAGGTTGTTGCCGGTGGCGCCGGTGATGACCAGCTGCTTGTCCGGATCGGCCTCATGGCGCTTGGCCGGCACCGTGATCTTTTTGGTGCCATTCAGGTACTGGGCCGTCAGCGACTGCTTGTTCTTCAGGATGTCCTTCAGCGGGCCGGCCGCGATCACGTCGCCGCCGTGCACGCCGGCGCCCTGGCCCATGTCGACAATGTAGTCGGCGGTGCGGATGGCGTCCTCGTCATGCTCCACCACCAGCACGCTGTTGCCGATGTCGCGCAGGTGCTTGAGGGTGTCGATCAGGCGGTCGTTGTCGCGCTGGTGCAGGCCGATGGAAGGCTCGTCCAGCACGTACATGACGCCGGTCAGGCCGGAGCCGATCTGCGAAGCCAGGCGGATGCGCTGCGCCTCGCCGCCCGACAGGGTATCCGCGCTGCGGTCCAGCGACAGGTAGTCCAGGCCGACATTGTTGAGGAACTGCAGGCGCGAGACGATTTCCTTGACCACGCGGTCGGCGATATCCTTCTTGGCGCCGCGCAGCTTGAGCTGCTCGAAGAAGCTCAGGGTTTCGCGCAGCGGCTTCTCGGCAATCTCGTAAATGGCTTTTTCCTGCTTGCCGGTGCCGACCTTGACATAGCGCGCTTCCACCCGCAGGCGTGCGCCCTCGCAGGACGGGCATTTCTTCTCGTTGATGAACTTGGCCAGCTCTTCCTTGACCGCCATGGAATCGGTTTCGCGGTAGCGCCGCGCCAGGTTGTTGACCACGCCTTCGAAGGTGTGTTCCTTGACCACGGCGCGGCCGCGCTCGTTGACATAGGTGAAGGGGATGTTCTGCTTGCCGGAACCGTTCAGTATCACGTCCTGGGCCGATTTCGGCAGCTTCTCGAAGGGCAGGTCCAGGTCGAAGCCGTAATAGGCCGCCAGGTTGGACAGCATCTGGAAATAAAACTGGTTGCGGCGGTCCCAGCCCTTGACGGCGCCCGAGGCCAGCGACAGGTTGGGGAAGGCCACGATGCGCTTGGGATCGAAGAATTCGATATGGCCCAGGCCGTCGCACTCGGGGCAGGCGCCCATGGGGTTGTTGAACGAGAACAGGCGCGGCTCCAGCTCCTGCAGCGAGTAGCCGCAGGTGTTGCAGGCGAACTTGTTGGAGAACACGTGCTCTGCACCGGTATCCATCTCCAGCGCCACGGCGCGGCCGTCGGCCAGGCGCAGCGCGGTTTCAAAGCTTTCGGCCAGGCGCTGCTTGAGGTCGGGCGTGACCTTGATGCGGTCCACCACCACGTCGATGGTGTGCTTTTCCGTTTTCTTCAGCTTGGGCAGGTCGTCCACTTCATAGATCTTGGCGTCGTGGGTGCCGCTCTGCACGCGGAAGCGCACGAAGCCCTGGGCCTGCATCTGCTCGAACAGGTCGGAATGCTCGCCCTTGCGGTTGGCCACCACGGGCGCCAGTACCATCAGCTTGGTGCCCTCGGGCATGGCCAGCACGGCATCCACCATTTGCGACACGGTCTGGGCAGCCAGGGCCTGGTCCGGGTGGTTGATGCAATACGGCGTGCCCACGCGCGCGTACAAGAGGCGCAGGTAGTCGTGGATCTCGGTCACCGTGCCCACCGTCGAGCGCGGGTTGTGCGAGGTGGCTTTCTGCTCGATGGAGATGGCCGGCGACAGGCCCTCGATCAGGTCCACGTCCGGCTTTTCCATCAGCTGCAAGAACTGGCGCGCATAGGCCGACAGCGACTCCACGTAGCGGCGCTGGCCCTCCGCATACAAGGTATCGAAAGCCAGCGACGACTTGCCGGAGCCGGACAGGCCGGTAATCACGATCAGCTTGTTGCGCGGCAGGTCGAGATTGATGTTTTTCAGGTTGTGCGTGCGAGCGCCGCGGATGCGGATCTGTTCCATGGAATCCTTGCTTTCAATAGGAGCGGGGGCCAACCCGATACTATAGCCGGGTTTGCAAACGCGAGCGCAGGTGTTGAGCTATCTCGTGTTCGCATGGCGAGACACTGTATATAATACCAGTATTTGGTTGCGTGCATTCAAAAGTGGGGAAGGCGCGCAGGCTTGGCATATAATCCCCGTTTGAGCATTTTTCAAGCGCGAACTCAGGAGTTTTCTCTCATGGCATCAGTCAACAAAGTCATCATCGTCGGCAATCTGGGCCGCGACCCCGAAGTCCGCTACATGCCCAGCGGCGACGCGATCGCGAACATTGCCGTGGCGACCTCTTACCGGTCCAAGGACCGCAACACCGGCGAGCAAAAAGAGCTCACCGAGTGGCACCGCATTTCCTTCTTCGGCCGCCTGGCGGAAATCGTCAGCCAGTACCTGAAAAAAGGTTCCTCGGTCTACGTCGAAGGCCGCCTGCAGACCCGCAAGTACACCGACAAGGACGGCGTCGAGAAATACGCAACCGACATCATCGCGGAAAACATGCAAATGCTGGGCGGTCGCCAGGGCATGGGCGGCGGCGATTCCATGGACGACATGGGCGGCGGCGGTTACGACGCGCCCCCTAGCCGTCCGGCTCCGCGCCCGCAGCAAGCGGCTCCGGCGCCACGCCCGGCACCGAAGCCGGCGCCGAATTTTTCGGATATGGATGACGATATTCCGTTCTAAATCCGTCACGGGCCCAATGCAAAGATCCCAGCCTTCATGGCTGGGATTTTTTATTTCTGCGGACATTTTTCGCCAGTTGTGATGTTTGGTGATATTTTGGTAACGTCCTTGCGGCAATAATTGCCGTACCGGCCAAGGCGCGACCCGGCGGACCATGCAGCGCCTATCCTTCAAACAAAGGTGGAGTCCGATGGCGACAAAATCACACAACACGGCTGTCCCTGTTCAATGCTATGTATTGCTGCCCAGCCGGGGCCTGCGCTCCGAGGCGCTGCGGGAGACCTTGGCGCCGCAGGCTGGCTTTTCGTCTGCCTTGTCGGCCAGGCTGGGCGCGCAGGGGCTGGCCAAGGGCGCGGTCAAGCCGGCGGCGGCCATCAAGATCCTGCATTCGAGCGCGGACACCGGCCCCAAGCTGGTGGAGCTTAGCGATGCCGCCGCCACCGCTTTGAAGGCCAGCAATGCCGGCGTCAAGCTGGTGCCGCTGGTGCGCTACCAGGTGGCGCGCAGCCCCAGGCTGGCCATCGAACAGCGCGCCGGCAGCGGCAAGCTGGTTGCCGCCAAGACCGCCGGCATCAACCTCAAGGTGGTCGATGCCGCCAGCGGCAAGCCGGTGCGCGGCGCCCAGGTCGTAGCCTTCACCAGCTTCGACAAGCGGCAGGGCGAGCAGGGCGTCACCAATGCCAAAGGGGTGGTCACCCTGAAGTTTTCCACTTCCAGCAAGACCCTGGACTTGCTGCTCATCTATGGGCCGGCCGGCTACTGGGGCCTGTGCGAGCGCGCCGTGAAAATCAGCAATGGCGGCAGCGTCAGCATTGCGCCGGTCGACCTGGGCGTGCCGGACTTCCTCGATACAGCCTACGGCGCCCACGCGGCCGATGCTGGCGCCGGTGTGCGGGTCGGGGTGATCGACACCGGGGTCGATGGCAAGCATCCGGACCTGAAGGTGCTGGGCGGCGCCGCTTTCGTCGCCGACGAGAACGACGCCGGCGGCTGGGGACCGGCCAAAGAGGAAGGCGAGCATGGCACCCATGTGGCTGGCATTATCAGCGCCCGCGGCAAGGCGCCGGCCGGCAAGCAGGGCGTGGCGCCCGGGGTGGAACTGTACAGCTACCGCGTGTTCCCGAATGCTGGCGGCGGCGCCAGCAACTACGACATCCTGCGCGCCATAGAGCAGGGCGTGCAGGACCGGTGCGACTTGCTGAACCTGAGCCTGGGCGGCGCTTCGCCGGACGAGGCGGTGCACGACGCCATCAAGGACGCGTACGACAAGGGCACCCTGTGCATCGTCGCGGCAGGCAATGATGGACGCCAGCCAGTGTCGTATCCGGCCGCCTGGACGGAATCCATCGCCGTCTCGGCCGCCGGGCGGCAGGGCACCTTCCCCGCCAACTCCACCGAGGCGCTGGACGTGGTGCCGCCGGCGGCCAGCAGCAGCCCGCAGCTGTTCATCGCGCAGTTTTCCAATGTGGGGCCGGAAATCGACCTGACCGGGCCGGGTGTCGGCATCGTGTCCACCCTGCCGGGCGGCGTGTATGGCGTGATGAGCGGCACTTCCATGGCCTGTCCGGCCGCCACCGGCGCCGCCGCCGCGCTGCTGGCCGCCCAGCCCAAGGTGCTCAAGATGAAGCGCAACCGCGACCGCGCCATCGCCATGCTGGCCGTGATCAACGCGGCGGCCCAGCCACTGGGCTTCCCCAAGAACCTGGAAGGATTGGGCATGCTGCCCTGAGCGGCGCGGTGCTTGTGCTATATTGGTTTCATGAGCCAAGTTATCCTGCGGCGCACCCCTGATGCGACCGTGTCCACCGAACAGGCGCTGGCCCTGGTGGGCGCGAGCGGGCACGGACGCGTCATCCATCACAGCGGCGACAATCTCCTGGTCGAGATTGCTGACGGTGAGCTCGCCGCACTGCAAGGCAAGCTGGCGGGCTGGATCGTGTCGCCGCAAGGGGAGCGCATTCCCGTGCCGGATACCCGGCGCGGCGTGCGATAAGGAAGGGACTCAGTACGCTCCGAACACCCTGTCCAGGGCGCACAAGATGTCGAATTGCTGCATGCCCGCCGAAGCGATATGGACTTTGAGCTCGCTTGACGGGATAGCGCCCAGTTGCGGGGTGTCCATGACATGATCTTGCCCATGGACCGTGATGATGGGGAATAGATCTGGTGGTAAGGCCATGGATGAAAACGCCGACAAGGGACGGAGCGGCACAACTATCCTGGTGGCCAATCCGCTGATGACGTTGCTTTGCACATCGACCAGATAAGGAATGTTGCGCCGGTTCTTGCCCGGATTGGCGAAAATATCGAAGCGGCTCATCAGAACGACCGCCACTCTTCAAGGGCCAGGCCTTCCTCCTCTACCCGCCGGTTGTAAGCAGCCAGGAACGCTGCATGCTCCACGTTCCATTGCTGTTCTTTACGCAGTTGAATTTCTTCGCGCAAGCGCTGTTCGCAAACCTGTGAAATGTTAATACCCAGGCTTTTTGCGGCTTGATACACATCAAGCGACAGCGTGATGTTTGTTGCCTTTTTTGCGGGGAGTTTTTGAGGGGATTTCATGATGTTGCGATGCGCATCAGAAATGTGATGAAGTATGCGCATTATAGCTTGCGGTGGTGTGCGCGCTGCTTGATGTACATCAGATCAAAAGGCCGGATCCGGCTGCGGCCGGGCCGGCACATTACCTCTCAGGCCAGCCTGGCCTTGAACAACTCCGTGGTGCGCTGCCAGGCCAGCTTGGCGGCGGCGGCGTCGTAGCGCGGGGTGGTATCGTTGTTGAAGCCGTGTTCGACGCCGGGGTAGACGTGGTATTCATAGGCCACGCCGGCCGCCTTCAGGGCTTGCTCGTAGGCAGGCCAGCCGGCGCGGATGCGCTCGTCGTTGCCGGCGTCGTGGATCAGCAGGGCGGCCTTGATATTTTCGATGCCGCTCCTGGGCTGGGCGCCGTAGAACGGCACCGCCGCCTTCAGATCCGGCAGCTGGGTGGCGAGATAGTTGGCAATCCCGCCGCCATAGCAGAAGCCCACCACGCCCAGCTTGCCATTGCCTGCCGGTAGCTGCTGCAGCCAGCGCGCGGCGGCGACGAAATCGGCGCGCGTCTTGTTCTGGTCCAGCTTGCTGAACAGGGTGCGAGCCTGGTCCTCATCGCCCGGATAGCCGCCCAGCGTGTACAGGGCGTCCGGCGCGAAAGCGATAAAGCCGTCCAGCGCCAGGCGGCGCGCGATGTCCTCGATGTGCGCGTTCAGGCCGCGGTTCTCGTGCACCACCAGCACCAGCGGCAGCCTGGCCTCGGCCCTGGCCGGCGACACCAGATAGCCGCGCACCTTGCCATTGCCATCGGGCGAGGGCAGCTCGGCATAGCGCGCCTTGAGGCGGCTATCGTCCGGCTTGACCAGGGGCGCCGCGAAGCTGGGGCTGAGTGAGGCCAGCAGACCGGCGGCGGTACTGCCGCCCACGGCGTAGCGCGTGGCCGAGGACAGGAAATCGCGGCGGCTGATGCCGCCATGGACATACTGGTCGAACAGTTTCAGTACTTCGGGGTCAAAGTCGGCAGCGGTTGGACGGGGCATGTTGGCTCCCTCATGTTGGTTGAAAAGCCAGTGTAGCCCAGCGGCGTGACACTGTCGGCTCCGTGAAATATGCCGATACAAAATGTTGATGGGCGGGCTGGGGCAATGGTAGCTGTAACAGATTATAAGTTGTAAAATCATTTTACAACCTCTGGGTTGTGATATATAAAAACAACCTTAAAGCTGTATTCGATATTTACCAGATTGGCGGCCATGAATTATCCAATCCAAACTGTGCAGCAATTGCGACCATTGCTGGTTGGGTTCCGTAAGCGCTTGGGCCTGTCGCAAGCAGCAGTGGCCGAATTGCTCGGGGTGACCCAGCAGAGTTACGCCAAGATAGAGGCTAACCCGGCCACCACCAGTGTCGAGCGGCTGTTCACCATTCTGCGCTTACTCGGCGTCGAAATAGGCGTGAGCCAGGTTGTGGCATCTGGTGAAGAGGTGGCATCCGGAACGGTTGTTTCGGCGTCATCAGACAGTGTGCGCCGCAAGGCAAGAGTGGCCGCACCAGCCAGGATACAACCCCCTTCCAAGACCGTAGAGGACTGGTAGCACGGGACGCCGCGCACACGCCCAGCGCTTGCATATCTGGCTCAACGGCACGCCGGTCGGCTATTGGGATGCCGCGGCCAACGATAATACCCTGACCTACTTTGACGAATGGGCGAACGACGAGCAGGGAAGGCCGCTATCACTGTCGCTGCCATTTTTGCCAGGCAACGCGCCACATCGTGGACAGGTCGTGGCGAACTACTTCGATAATCTGCTGCCCGACAGCGATACCATACGCCGCCGAATAGCACGGCACTTCAGCACAGACGGCATCGCGCCACACCAGTTGCTGGAGGCTGTAGGGCGCGACTGCGTGGGCGCGATCCAGCTATTGCCGCCGGATGAAACGCCCAGCGACATTTTTTCGATCAACGGCCAACCGCTGGACGAGCATGGCGTGGCGATGCTGCTGCGTCACACCGTATCCGATGTCGCGCTGGGGCAGGGCAACGAAGTCCCGAACAGGCATAATTATGTTTTCTGTACTGATATGGCAACAGTATGTTGGATGATATTAAAGTAAATGGGAGATTGTTGATGGCATTATATGCCGAACTGATCAGATAGGACATGTCGTCCAAATCGACAGATCGGGAGAACATGTCGATTTTTTCCGTAAAAATGGACATGTTGTGATGACATATCCAAGAAATCGACATATCAAAATCATTTGTCGATTTTGAAGACGTTTGTAAAGGTACTTCACCGACATGTCGAAGACATCGACTTGCAAAGTATCTTCAACCGAAATAGTGTACAGTCAGGAGTCGCTGATAGTGTGTTGACACTGGACCAAGAGGAAGGGCTTACATTGCTGTAAGCCCTTAAATTGATTGGTGCCGGCTGCCGGTTTCGAACTGGCCACCTGATGATTACAAATCAACTGCTCTACCAAATGAGCTAAGCCGGCGTGATCGAAGCTGATTATACGCTATCTGACGTCATTTGATGCGGGTCAGCGTGGGGCGTCCGCCCTTTTTCGGCGGTTCGTTGTCGTTGTCGGGGCCGGCGGACGGCTCGTCGGCCAGCGGGGCCGGCGGCGGCACGGCGGCCAGGGATGGCGCAGGTGCGGGCGCCGCTTCCGGTTCGCGCGGCGGCGGCGGGGCGTCCAGCACCGGCTCGAAGGCCATGCCCTGGCCGTTCTCGCTGGCATAAATCGCCATCACGTTATTAACGGGCACGAAAATCTCGCGCGATACGCCGCCGAAGCGGGCGTGGAAGCGGATGCTGTCGTTGTCCATCTTCAGGCCGGAAGTGGCGCCGAAGCTGATGTTGAGGACGATTTCGCCCTTCTTGACGTATTCCATGGGCACCTGCGTGGCGGCGTCGACCTTGACGGCCAGGTAGGGCGTGTAGCCGCTATCGGTGCACCACTCGTAAATGGCGCGCAGCAGATAGGGCTTGGTTGAGATCTCGGACATAGGTTCTGGTCTTGCGTAAACCGGGCCGGCCGCCGCCCGTGTGCGGGACGGCGGCCACCCAGGGCGGGAAGCGTCCGCTTAGCGGCGCATCACCTTTTCGGACGGCGTCAGCGCTTCGATGTAGGCCGGGCGCGAGAAGATGCGCTCGGCGTATTTCATCAGCGGCGCGGCGGTCTTGGACAGCTCGATGCCGTAATGGTCCAGGCGCCACAGCAGCGGTGCCACGGCCACGTCCAGCATGGAGAACTCATCGCCCAGCATGTACTTGTTCTTCAGGAACAGCGGGGCCAGGGTGGTCAGGCGGTCGCGGATTTCGGCGCGGGCCTTGTCGTGGCTCTTGTCGTTGCCTTTGGCGCGCTCGCTTTCCAGCACGTGCACGTGGACGAACAATTCCTTCTCGAAGTTGAACAGCATCAAACGGGCGCGGGCGCGCATCAGCGGATCGGCCGGCATCAGCTGGGGGTGCGGGAAGCGCTCGTCGATGTACTCGTTGATGATGTTCGATTCGTACAGTATCAGTTCGCGTTCGACCAGGATGGGCACCTGGCCGTAGGGATTCATGGTGGAGATGTCTTCCGGCTTGTTGAACAGGTCGACGTCGCGCACTTCGAAGTCCATGCCTTTTTCAAACAGGACCAGGCGGCAGCGCTGCGAAAATGGGCAGGTGGTGCCCGAGTAGAGAACCATCATCTTTATAGTTCCTTAGAAACAAATATAGGGTGATGCCGCGAACGGCTCACCCTGAATCTTACCCGCCAGCACGGGTAACATGAAACGAGCGCCGGCAAGCCGGCGCCCTCGCTTTATTTGACCTCTTTCCAGAACGATGCGTTCAGGCGCCAGGCCAGCAGCGCAAAAAAGGCCATGAAGAGCACCACCACCACGCCGAGGCGCTTGCGGGTCTGCTGTGCCGGTTCGGCCATCCATTCCATGTAACCGACCAGGTCGGCCACGGCGTTGTCGAACTCCAGCGGCTTCAGCTTACCCGGCGCGACTTGCTCGAAACCGGCGAACTGGTGCACCTTCTTGCCTTCCTCGTGGGGATCGGCCACTTCTTCCATCTTGGCTCTGTTCACCCCCTGCAGCTCCCACAGCACATGCGGCATCGCCACATTGGCCACCACCAGGTTGTTCCAGCCGGTCGGGCGGGTGTCATCCTTGTAGAAGGTGCGCAGGTAAGTGTACAGATAGTCGCCCCCGGTGCCCGCACCCGACGCCTTGGCGCGCGCGATCACCGACAAATCCGGCGGCACCACGCCGAACCAGGCCTTCGCGTCCTTGGGGTTCATCGTGGTGGTCATCATGTCACCGACTTTTTCGCCGGTGAACAAGAGGTTGTTCTTAATCTGATCTTCCGTCAACCCCAGGTCGCGCAGCCGGTTATAGCGCATCGACGAAGCATTGTGGCAGTTCAGGCAGTAATTCACGAACAGCTTGGCGCCGTGCTGCAGCGCCGCCAGGTTGTTCGACCGGTCCGGCGCCTTGTCCAGGGCGATGCCGCCTTCGTTTGCAAACACCATCCCGGGCAGCAATGCCAGGATGGCAAGTACTTTTTTCGGAAAATTCATGTATTGTCCTTTGTTTGCTTGAGCTAAGTCAACTGTCAGTGCGCATGGAAGGTGACGCGGTCGGGCACTTTCTTGAAGGTGCCCATGGCGCTCCACCATGGCATCAGCAGGAAGAAGCTGAAGTAGATCAAGGTGCAAACCTGGGAAACAATGGTTTTCGCCTCGGTCGGCGGCTGGGTGCCCAGGTAGCCCAGGGTCAGGAACGACAGGCCGAACACGGCGTACACGTATTTGTGCCAGTTCGGACGGTAGCGGATGGATTTCACCGGCGAATGGTCCAGCCATGGCAGGAAGGCCAGCAGCACCACCGAGGAACCGAAGAACACCACGCCCCAGAACTTGGCGTCCAGCACTTGCGGCAGCATGCCGACGATGGCCACCAGGCCGACCACGGCAATCACGGTCTTGACCATGCTGGGCAGGCGCGACTTGAGCCAGATGAACACCACGTAGGCGGCCACGGCGAACATCAGCACGTACATGAAGTCGGCCGTGGTGGCGCGCAGCACCGAGTAGAACGGGGTGAAGTACCAGGTCGGGGCAATGTGCAGCGGGGTCTTGAGCGGGTCGCCCGGCAGGAAGTTATTGTATTCCAGGAAATAACCGCCCATTTCCGGCGCGAAGAAGACCACCGCGCTGAAGATCAGCAGGAAGATCGACACGCCGAACAAATCGTGCACCGTGTAGTAGGGGTGCGAGGGGATGCCGTCCAGCGGATGGCCGTCCGGGCCCGGGGTTTCCTTGATTTCGATGCCGTCCGGGTTGCTGGAGCCGACTTCGTGCAGGGCGATCAGGTGCGCCGCCACCAGGCCCAGCAGGACCAGCGGAATGGCGATCACGTGGAAGGCGAAGAAGCGGTTCAGGGTGGCGTCCGACACCACGTAGTCGCCGCGTATCCACAGCGACAGGTCGGGGCCGATCAGCGGGATGGCGCCGAACAGGTTGACGATCACCTGGGCGCCCCAGTACGACATCTGGCCCCAGGGCAGCAGGTAGCCGAAGAAGGCCTCGGCCATCAGGCACAGGAAGATGGCAAAGCCGAACAGCCAGATCAGCTCGCGCGGCTTGCGGTAGGAACCGTACAGCAGGCCGCGCGTCATGTGCAGGTAGACGATGATGAAGAAGGCGGAAGCCCCGGTCGAGTGCATATAGCGCACCAGCCAGCCCCACGGCACTTCCCGCATGATGTATTCGACCGAACCGAAGGCCAGGTTGGCGTCCGGCTTGTAGTGCATGGTCAGGAAAATCCCGGTGACGATCTGCAGCACCAGCACCAGCATGGCCAGCGAGCCGAAGATGTACCAGAAATTGAAATTCTTGGGCGCGTAGTACTTGCCCCATTGGTCGTTCCACAGCTTGGTCAGCGGGAACCGGTCATCCACCCATCCCAGGGCTCTTTGCGCGGCCGGTGTGTTGGGGGGGAATTTTGTCTCCTTGAACGCCGCCATGTTTATGCCTCGCCTTTCTCGTCTTTGCCGATGAGCAGCTTGTTATCGCTCAGGTACATATAACGGGGGACTTGCAGGTTGTCCGGGGCCGGCTTGTTCTTGAACACGCGGCCGGCCAGGTCGAAGGTGGAACCGTGGCAGGGGCACAGGAAGCCGCCGGCCCAGTCGTCCGGCAGCGAGGGCTGCGGACCCGGGGTGAACTTGGAGGAGGGCGAGCAGCCCAGGTGGGTGCAGATGCCGACCGCCACCAGCAGCTCGGGCTTGCGCGAGCGCCATTCGTTGCGGGCGTATTCGGGCGTGAATTCATCGGGATTGCGCTTGGATTCGGCGTCCGCCACCTTGCCGTCGGTCTGCTTGAGCGAGGCGATCATTTCCGGGGTGCGCTTGAGTATCCACACCGGCTTGCCGCGCCATTCCACGGTCTTCATTTCGCCCGGCTGCAGCGAGGAAATATCCACCTCGACCGGGGCGCCGGCCGCCTTGGCGCGCTCGGAGGGCTGGAAGGTGCTTACCAGTGCGCCGGCGGTGCTGATACCCACCACGCCGCCGGCCGCGCACGTCGCGACGAGCAGACCGCGGCGGCCGGGATCGACTTGCTTTTCAATACTCATACTAACCCCATAGTCAAAGTGCCAAAGGAAACCAAACTTTCGAGGCGACAACTTAATTACTAGCAATCAGAAATTATAGAGTAAGCGGTATGCGAGTTAAAGCAAATGCATTGACTAGTCATTAAGTAGTATCCCCGCGCATGCCTATGCAACTTATAGCAAAAAACGGCCTCCAATTGCGCAGCTGGCAAGCGTGTTTGGATTCTAATTGGAAAAATAGTATGATCCACCAGCAGTTTTGTTTACAAATGACCACATAGCGAGGATGCCTATATGACAATGATGCAGGAATTCAAAGAATTTGCCATGAAGGGCAATGTGGTCGATCTGGCGGTCGGCGTCATCATCGGCGGCGCCTTCGGCAAGATCGTCGATTCCCTGGTGCAGGACATCATCATGCCGCCCATCGGCAAGCTGTTCGGCGGCCTCGATTTCGCCAACTACTACATCCCCCTGAACGGCCAGGCTGCCGGGCTCAGTCTGGCGGAAGCCAAGAAGCTGGGCGCGGTGTTCGCCTACGGGAATTTCTTCACCATCCTGCTGAACTTCGTCATCCTCGCCTTCGTCATCTTCCAGATGGTGCGCCTGATGAACAAGGCGCGCAACCTGCGCCACGCAGAAAAAGCGGCCGAGCCGGCCCCGCCGCCGCCGCCCACCCCGGAAGACATCGTGCTGCTGCGCGAAATCCGCGACTCCCTGAAGAAATAAATCCTGGACACGGCCGCGCGCCCCGCCATGCGACGACTCTGGCTCCTGTTTGCGCAAACCGTCACGGTGCTGCTGGCCCTGTACTTCGTGTACGTGGCGGTGGGGCCGCAGGGCCAGGCGCCGGTGCGCACCCAGCAGCTGGGCGACGCAAACCATCCGGCACCCATGCTGGAGGCCGGTCCCGGCAAGGCGCCGGCCCCGGCGGTGCAGTCCTACCGGACCGCGGCCGCGCGCGCCATGCCGGCCGTGGTCAACATCATCACCAGCAAGAAGCCCAAGCGCGGCAAGCATCCGCTGCTGCGCGATCCCTTCTTCAAGCGGTTTTTCGGCGAACGCGACGAGGAAAGCGACGAGGAATCCAGCCTGGGTTCGGGCGTTATCGTCTCGCCCGAAGGCTATATCCTCACCAACAACCACGTGGTGGAGGCGGCCGACGAGATCGAGGTGGTACTGACCGATGGCCGCAAGGCCGCCGCCAAGGTGGTCGGCACCGATCCCGAGACCGACCTGGCCGTGATCAAGATTACCCTGGACAAGCTGCCGGTGATCGTGCTGGGCCAGGCCGAGCAGGCCCAGGTGGGCGACGTGGTGCTGGCCATCGGCAACCCCTTTGGCGTGGGCCAGACCGTCACCATGGGCATCATTTCCGCCCTGGGCCGCAACAACCTGCACATCAACCACTTCGAGAATTTCATCCAGACCGACGCCGCCATCAACTTCGGCAATTCGGGCGGGGCGCTGGTGGACACCAGCGGCAACCTGCTGGGCATTAACTCGGCAATCTACTCGCAGACCGGCGGCTCGGTCGGCATCGGCTTCGCCATTCCTGTTTCCACCGCCAAGACCGTGATGGAAGCCATCATCAAGTCCGGCCACGTGGTGCGCGGCTGGATAGGCGTGGAGTCGCAGGAAATCACGCCCGAGCTGGCGGCCACCTTCGGCCTGACGCGCCAGAGCGGCGCCATCATTGCCGGCGTGGTGCGCAACGGCCCGGCCGACAAGGGCGGCATCCGTCCCGGCGACATCCTGGTGGCGGTGGATGGCAAGCCGGTGGCCGACACCAACCAGATGATGAATTTGATCGCCCAGCTGGTGCCGGGCGAAGCGGCCACCATGACCATCCTGCGCAAGAACAAGGAAGCCAAGCTGGAGCTGAAGGTGGGCAAGCGCCCGTCCAATATCCGCTGAGCCTCCGCGCCCCCAACCGACCATAGCCATGCACCTGCGCGACCTGACCCAATACCTGGCCGAACTGGCCGAGAACAATAACCGCCCCTGGTTCATCATGAACAAGCCGCGCTACGACATCCTGCGCGAGGAATTCCTGCAACTGGTGACCGAGCTCATTGCCGAGCTGGGCAAGACCGATCCGGCGGTCAAGTTCTGCAATCCCAAGAAAGCCATGTTCCGCATCAACCGCGACGTGCGCTTCGCCCATGACAAGAGTCCGTACAAGACGCGCTTCTCGGCCGCCATCGCGCCCAACGACATGCGGCGGCCCAGCAAGGCGGGCGGTCCCACCTACTACATGCACATCGAGAATGGCATGCTGCTGTTCGGCGCCGGCGAATACATGCCGCCGCCGGGCCGCCTGAAGGCGCTGCGCCAGCACCTGGTGGACGATGCGGCCGGCTTCACCAAGGCGATCAGGAACAAGAAGCTGCGCGCCACCTATGGCGACATCCAGAACGAGGGCAAGCTGCAGCGCCCGCCCAAGGGCTTCGATCCCGAGGCCGAGCATATCGAGTACATCAAGCTGAAGAGCTTTTTCGTGTGGACCGAGGTCAAGCCCGACCTGAACAAGCCGGAGCTGCTGGTGCCGACCATCGTGTCGGGCTGGCGCGACGCCTACCCGCTGGTGCAGTGGATGCGCGGCGCGAAAGAAGAAGAAGCGGAAGAATAAGGCCGCTCAGGCGCGACGCGCCAGTTCCTCGCGCGGGTCGCGCGCCAGCAGCTGGGTCACCATGGCCTTGGGCGGGTGGCCGTCGAACAGCACCCCGGCCACCGCATTGGTGATCGGCATGTCCACGCCCAGCCTGGCAGCCAGCTCGCGCACCGCCTTGGCACAGGGCACGCCCTCGGCCACGTGGCCCAGCTCTTGCACGATTTGCGCCAGCGGCTTGCCCTCGGCCAGGCCCAGGCCCACGCGCCGGTTGCGCGACAGGTCGCCGGTGCAAGTCAGTATCAAATCGCCCATGCCGGCCAGGCCCATGAAGGTCTCGGCCTGTCCGCCCAGGGCCATGCCCAGGCGCGTGATTTCGGCCAGGCCGCGCGTGATCAGCGCGGCGCGCGCGTTCAGGCCCAGTCCCAGGCCGTCCGCCACGCCGGTGGCAATGGCCAGCACATTCTTGACGGCGCCGCCCACTTCCACCCCGACCAGGTCGGTGCTGGAATACACGCGCAGGCTGCCGCCATGGACGGCGCCCACCACGCAATCGCGCAGCGCCGCCGAGGCCGACGCAATGGTCAGCGCGCACGGCAGGCCGCGCGCCACTTCCTGCGCGAACGAGGGGCCGGACAGGGCGCCGCACGGCACCGTGTCTCCCAGCAGCTCACGCACGATCTGGTGCGGCAGCAGGCCGGTCTCGTATTCGAAGCCCTTGCACAGCCACACCAGGTTGGGGATGGCGCGCCCGCGCAATTGTTGCAGCAGCGGCCGCAGGCCGGCCACCGGATTGGCCGCGACCAGCAGGGCGCCCGGCGCGGCCACGTGGGCCAGGGCCGCCCCGAAGTCGGCCGTCACGTGCAGGCCGGGCGGGAAGGGATGGCCGGGCAGGTAGGGGCGGTTGTCGCGCTCGGCGGCCATCTGGCGCACGGCGTCCGGATTGCGCGCCCACAGCAGCACGTCGTGGCGCTGCGCCAGGGCGATGGCCACGGCCGTGCCCCAGGCGCCGGCGCCCAGCACCGTCACGGCGCGCCGGGCGGGGGAGGAATTCTGTTGCTCTTGCATGGGAAGGGGGGCTGGATGCGGGACTAGATGCCCCAGATATCGGCGTTCTTGACGTAGCCGGCGCTGCCGTCGCGGTGGCGCACCTTGACCCAGCCGCCGGCCGCCGCTTCCACCGCCTCCAGCAGCACGCCCTTGTCGACGGCAAAGGCGATGGCGCCGTTGTCGTCCGGGGTGGCGCGGATTTTCAGGTTGGGCGTGCGCACGATGACGTTGCGCTTGGCGCTCAGGCCCTTGGCCTCGGTCCAGGCCAGTTCGCCGGTCACGTCGCGCACCTTGACCCACTCGCCATAGGTCAGCACCACTTCCAGCGGCGCGCCGCGCGGCACCACGAACAGCTTGCTGCCCTTGGTGGAGGGGGCGTCGTACAGGATGACGGGCGCGGCGCCCACCGTCTTGAAGTCGAATGCCTGGCTGCCGGCCGCTGCCAGCGCCATGGCCAGGCCTGCGATCAAACGGGGTATGCTCATACCGTCCTAGAAATAAAAAGAGGGTGTTTTAAACTGGCCGGTGCGTGGCGCTGCAACAAAGACACTGCGCCTGCACGGCGAGGCGCGGCGGCGCCACGGCCAGTTTAAAGCAGCCTCAAGCCCAAAGACCGGAGGGCCTTTGGGCAGGATTGCACTACTGCGACCCGCTTACTGGGTGGCGTCGGTGGTCGGGGCGTTCTGGGCCGCTTCGGCGATGGCGGCCAGGCGCTGCTGGTAGAACACCTCGAAGTTGATCTCGGCCAGGTGCACGGGCGGGAAGCCGGCACGGGTGATCACGTCGGCGATGTTGGCGCGCAGGTAGGGGTAGACGATGTTGGGGCAGCCGATGCCCAGCAGCGGATCCAGCTGTTCAGCAGGGATGTTGCGGGCTTCGAAGATGCCGGCCTGCTTGCCTTCCACCAGGAAAGCGACCTTGTCCTTGACCTTGGCGGTCACGGTGATGGTCACGGTCGATTCATAGATGCCGTCAGCCAGGGGCTCGGCGCCCACGTCCAGGGCCACCTCGATGGTCGGGGCTTCCTGCTCCAGGAAGATGGCGGGCGAATTCGGTTGTTCCAGCGACAGGTCTTTCAGGTAGACACGTTGAATTTGGAACACGGGTTGCAGGTTTTCGTCAGACATGGAACGCTTTCGTTATGGTGTCAAAGAGCGGCAGGGCCGCCCGGCATGGTGGGCAGCCATTGTATCAAAACCAATTTGGTTGGAAACCCCTTTGCGGCCGCATCACCATATTTGGCGACACTTAGGCATTTAACAAGGGGTCGAGGCGTCCCGCTTGATCCAGCGCATACAAGTCGTCGAAACCGCCCACGTGGGTGTCGCCCACGTAGATTTGCGGCACGGTGCGGCGGCCCGTCTTTTGCATCATCAGGACGCGCTGTTCCGGATCGAGGTCGACCCGGATCTTTTCGATGCTCACGCCCTTGGCGGTGAGAAGGCGCTCGGCGCGCACGCAATACGGGCAAACGGCCGTGGTGTACATGATTACAGGTGCGGTCATACGAATCTCCCTTATTTGGCCAGCGGCAGGCCGGCTTTTTGCCAGGCAGCGATGCCGCCTTCCAGGTTCACCACGTCCGCGAAGCCGGCTTTCTGCAGCAGGGCGGAGGCCGCGAAGGCGCGCGTGCCCTTCTGGCACACCACCACCACGGCGCGGTTCTTCAGCTTGTCCAGCTCGGACACGCGCTGCGGCAAGTCCTTGAGCGGAATGTTCTTGGCGTCGGGCAAATGACCGGCGCTGAACTCCTGGGCGTCGCGTACGTCCAAGATGGTGGTCTTGCCGCGATTAATCAACAACGTGACTTCTTGCGGGGTGGCGCGCTTGCCGCGCTGGGTCAGGGCCGGCCACAGCAGGGCGCCGCCGGACACGAGGACGATGGCGATCAGGAAAATATTGTCAATGAAGAATTTCACGGCGTTCCAATGGTTGAAGTGATTCCGCGCATTATAAAATAGAAGCTGAAAGAGTTCCCGGGTGCCCGCCGCGTCCTGGCCTCTGCCCTGTCTACCCACTATTTTGCGAATATCCTATGTACAAAATCGTATTCATGCGCCATGGCGAATCCACCTGGAACCTGTCCAACCGCTTCACCGGCTGGACCGACGTGGACCTGACCGACAAGGGCGTGGCCGAGGCCAAGGCGGCCGGCACCGTGCTCAAGGAAGCGGGCTACACCTTCGACCTGGCCTACACCTCGGTGCTCAAGCGCGCCATCCGCACCCTGTGGCTGACCCTGGATTCCATGGACTTGATGTACCTGCCGATCAAGCATGACTGGCGTTTGAACGAGCGCCACTACGGCGCCCTGCAGGGCCTGGACAAGGGCGAAACCGCCGCCAAGTACGGCGACGAGCAGGTGCTGGTCTGGCGCCGCAGCTACGACACCCCGCCGCCGGCGCTGGAAGAGGGCGACGACCGCACCTCCTTCAACGATCCGCGCTACGCGGGCCTGCCGAAGTCGTCCATCCCGCTGACCGAGTGCCTGAAGGACACCGTGGCCCGCGTGCTGCCGGCCTGGAACGAGGAAATCGCCCCGGCCATCCGCGCCGGCAAGAACATCCTGATCTCGGCCCACGGCAACAGCCTGCGCGCCCTGATCAAGATGCTGGACGGCATTAGCGACGAGGAAATCGTCGGCCTCAACATCCCCAACGGCCAGCCGCTGGTGTACGAGCTCGATGCCGACCTCAAGCCCATCCGCCACTATTACCTGGGCGACGCCGACGCCATCGCAGCGGCCCAGGCCGCCGTGGCCAACCAGGGAAAGGCCAAGTAATTTGACTTCTGGCGTGGTAAGACGGCTGATACGGCGCGGCAGGGTCCCCGGTCTGGCGCTGGGCCTGCTGCTGGCCATGGGCGCGCCTGCCGCGCCCGCCATGGCGGCGCCGGCCAAGCCCACCGAGCGCAGCAAGCAGAAGCTGCAGGCCGAAGCCGAGCGCTCGGGCCTGCAGCAAAAGCTGTCGGCCCTGAAACGCGACATCGGCAAGACCGAGAGCGCGCGCGAGGACGCGGCCGACACCCTGGCCGAGTCCGAGGAAGCCATTTCCAACGCCAACCGCGCCCTGCGCGACTTGCAGCAGGAGCAGGGCGATACCAACGACAAGCTCAAGCAGCTGTCCGCCGAGCACGAGCGCCTGGCCGCCGTGGTCGAGCAGCAGAAAAAGCAGCTGGCCCAGCTGCTGCGGGAGCACTACGTGGCCGGCAACGAAGACCGCATCAAGCTTCTGTTGTCCGGCGACAATCCCAACCGCATCAACCGCGACCTGCAACTGCTGGCCTATGTGTCGCAGGCCCAGGCGCGCCTGCTGGCCTCGCTGCGCGCCAACCTGGCGGCGGTGGAAACCAACCAGGCCGCGACCCAGAACGCGAAAGACGAGCTGGAAGAAATAGCCCAGGAACAATTGCAGCAGAAAGCCCTGCTGGAGAAGGAAAAGGCGCGCCGCGCCGCGCTGCTGGCTTCGTTGTCCACCAAGCTGGCGGCCCAGCGCAAGGAAGCGGGCAACCTGGAGCGCGACGAACAGCGCATGAGCGGCCTGATCGACAAGCTCAACAAGCTGATCGCCGAGCAGGCGGCCGCTGCCGCCGCCGAGAAAAAACGCCAGGAGCAGCTGGCCGCCGCCCGCAAGGCCGAGGCCGAGGAGAAGGCCAGGGCGCTCGCCGCGGCCAAGGCGCGTGCAAAAGAGGAAGCGCGCCTGAAAGCCGAGCAGGAGCGCCTGGCCAAGGCTGGCCAGTCGACGTCCGGCACCATCAAGCCGCCGCCCAAGCCGGCCCCGGCCGACGCCATCGAGCCGCCCAAGGTGGCGCAGCAGCCGGCCGTCGTTGCGCCCAAGCCGGAGCCGGCCCAGCCCAGCGTGGCCGAGCTGCAAGCCCGGCCGGCGCCGCGTCCGGCCGACGTGGCGCTGGCCCCGGCCGCACCGGACGGCGCGTTTGCCAGCCTGCGCGGCCAGCTGCGCGCGCCCGTGTCGGGCAAGGTGGCGGCCCGCTTCGGCGCCAAGCGCGGCGACGGCCCCACCTGGAAAGGCATGTTCATCCGTGCCGGCGAAGGCACCGAGATCCACGCCATTGCCGGCGGCCGGGTGGTGTTTGCCGAATGGCTGCGCGGCTTCGGCAACCTGATCATCGTCGACCATGGCGGGCAGTACATGAGTATTTACGGCAATAACCAATCCCTGCTGAAGCGGGCCGGCGACGTGGTCAAGGCAGGTGACACCATCGCCAGCGCCGGAAACAGCGGCGGCAACGAGGAATCGGGGCTATACTTCGAACTTCGCCATCAGGGCCGGGCATTTGACCCCGCGACCTGGGTCAGGTTCTAAGAGGCCGTTTCAAAATGACCATGGCGTCGTTGCAGCTCCTTGCCGTGCAGGCGCACTGTCTTCGTCGCCGCGCCTCGCCACGGCCATTTTGAAACGGCCTCAAGATTTACGGATCCTACATGGGCAAAAAACTCAAGAGCATGGGCCTGGTCGGCCTGGGCATGGTGGCCGGCATCGCCGTGTCGCTGCAATATTCCGCGATCGCGCAGCGCCTGGGCGCCGCGCCGCTGCCGCTGGACGAATTGCGCCAGATGTCGGACGTGTTCAGCCTGATCAAGACCGACTACGTGGAAAGCGTGGACGACAAGAAGCTGCTGACGGAAGCCATTTCCGGCATGGTGGCCTCGCTCGATCCGCACTCGGTTTACCTGGACCAGAAAGCCTTCCGCGAGATGCGCGAGACCGTATCCGGCAAGTTCGTCGGCATCGGCATCGAGGTCGGCATGGAGGATGGCTACATCAAGGTGGTCTCGCCCATCGAGGACTCGCCCGCCTTCAAGGCCGGCATCAAGGCCGGCGACCAGATCACCCGCATCGACGGCGCCCTGATCAAGGGCCAGAGCCTGGACGAGGCGGTCAAGAAGATGCGCGGCGAGCCGCACTCCAAGGTGGCGCTCACCATCATGCGCAAGGATGAGGACAAGCCCATCAACCTGACCATCACGCGCGAGGAAATCCGGGTCCAGAGCGTCAAGGCCAAGATTGTCGAGCCCGGCTACGGCTGGCTGCGCATCGCGCAGTTCCAGGACCCTACCGTGGAGGACATGGTCAAGAAGATCAACGAGTTGTACCGCCAGGATCCCAAGCTCAAGGGCCTGGTGCTGGACTTGCGCAACGATCCGGGCGGCCTGGTGCCGGGCGCCATCGGCGTCTCGGCCGCCTTCCTGCCCAAGGATGCGGTGGTGGTGTCCACCAATGGCCAGCTGCCCGAATCCAAGCAGACCTTCTACGCCCGCCGCGAGTTCTACACCACCCATGGCGGCGGCGATCCGCTGGCCAAGCTGCCGGCCGCGCTCAAGGACGTGCCGCTGGTGGTGCTGGTCAACGGCGGTTCCGCCTCGGCCTCGGAAATCGTGGCCGGCGCCCTGCAGGACTACAAGCGCGCCACCATCATGGGCAGCCAGACCTTTGGCAAGGGTTCGGTGCAGACCCTGCGCCAGCTGTCGGCCGACACCGCCGTCAAGCTGACCACGGCGCGCTACTACACGCCGCACAACCGCGCCATCCAGGCCAAGGGCATCATGCCCGACCTGCTGGTCGATGAATATGCGGACGGCGACGGCCTGAACGCCCTGCGCGTGCGCGAGGCCGACTTGCAGAAGCACCTGGGCAACGACAAGGAAGACTCGGCCGCCCAGGCCGCCGACGCCGCCGCCGAGGCGGCGCGCAACGCCCGCCGCGAAGCGGACGAGGAGCGCCTGGTGCAGATGGCCAAGAAGTACAAGCCGGTGGAATTCGGCTCCAGGGACGACTTCCAGCTGGCCCAGGCCCTCAACCACTTCAAGGGCTTGCCGGTCAAGCTGGCCCGGGGCGACGCGGCGCCAGCCGCCGGCGCCGCGGTGGGCGAGATCAAGTCGGACAGCAAGACCGATGCCTCTCCTCCGTCCAAGGCCGAGCCCAAGGGGGACAAGAAGGCTCCCGCCAGGCCCGCCGCCCCGGCCGTGAAATAGCCGCGCCGCCGCCGATGGACGACTCGCAACTGTTGCGCTACTCGCGCCACATCCTGCTCGACGAAATCGGCATCGAAGGCCAGCAGCGCCTGCTGGACGCGCACGCGCTGGTGATAGGCGCCGGCGGCCTCGGTTCGCCGGCCAGCCTGTTCCTGGCCTCGGCCGGTGTCGGCCGCATCACCCTGGTCGATAACGACACGGTCGACCTCACCAATCTGCAGCGCCAGATCGCCCACACGACGGAACGGGTCGGCCAGCCCAAGGCAGTGTCGGCCAGACAGGCGCTGCTGGAACTCAATCCGGACATCGAGGTGACCGCCCTGCAGGAGCGCGCCGACGCCGCCCGCCTGGCGGAACTGGTGGCCACGGCCGACGTCGTGCTCGATTGCAGCGACAACTTCGCCACCCGCCACGCCGTCAACCGCGCCTGCCAGCAGCATGGCAAGCCGCTGGTGTCGGGCGCCGTGATCCGCTTCGACGGCCAGCTCAGCGTGTTCGATCCGCGCGGCGGCCAGCTGCCCTGCTATGCCTGTTTGTTCCCGGAGGACCAGCGCTTCGAGGAAGTGGCCTGCGCCACCATGGGCGTGTTTGCGCCACTGGTGGGCGTGGTCGGCGCGGCCCAGGCCGCCGAGGCGCTCAAGCTGCTGATGGGCGTGGGCGAACCGCTGGCGGGACGGCTGCTGATGCTGGACGGCCTGCGCATGGAATGGACCAGCATCAAGGTGGCGCGCAACCCGGCCTGTCCGGTGTGCGCTGGCCGCCACGCATAAAACCACCGTTCGTCACCCGAGGAGAGAGCCTTGAAGCCGCACCGATTGTTCGTCCTGCCGCTGGCCGCTGCATGGGCCGGGTTGATCGCACCGGCCCTGGCCGCCAGCACCACCAGCACCTTCGTGATCGTCGCCGAAAACGGCAAGACCCTCGGGCAGCAAGTGGTCGAACGCAGCGACGACGGCCTGACCAAGGTCGACTTCAGCTTCAAGGACAACGGCCGCGGGCCCGACCTGAAGGAAGAATTCCGCATCGGCCCCGACGGCACTATGACCGAGTACCGGGTCAAGGGCAACTCCACCTACGGCGCCGTGGTCGACGAGCATTTCGAGCGCAAGGGCGACCAGGCCAGCTGGCGTTCCACCACCGAGCAAGGCAGCAAGACAGTCAACGGTGCGGCTGCTTACCTGCCGCTGAACAACTCCTTCGAAGTGGTGTCGGCGGCCATCACCGCGCTGGCCAGGACGCCGGGCGGCAAGCTGCCGCTGCTGCCCTCCGGCACCCTGTCGCAGCAGGCGCTGGACATGGTGGAAGTCCGCAAGGGCGGCGAAAAACAAACCGTGCAGCTGGTGGCGCAGACCGGAGTCGGCCTGTCGCCCGCGTTCTATTGGGCCACCACCGGCGACGCGCCGCGCCTGTTCGGCGTCATCATTCCCGGCTTCGCCAGCATGCTGCCGGAAGGCTGGCAGGATAATGCCAAGACCCTGGCCGCGCGCCAGAAAGTGGCGGAAGCCAGGATGCTGGAAGACGCGGCCGCCAAACTGCAGCATCCGCTTCCCGGCCTGACCGTGGTGCGCAATGCGCGCGTGTTCGACAGCGAAAAGGCCAGCCTGGGCGCGCCATCCGACGTGTATGTGCTGCGCGGCCGCATCACGGCCGTGCTGCCGGCCGGCGCGCCGGTACGCGGCGCGGTCCAGGAGCTGGACGCCGGCGGCCGCGTGCTGCTGCCTGGCCTGTTCGATCTGCACGGCCACGTGGACCGCTGGGGCGGCGCACTGCACCTGGCGGCCGGCGTCACCACCGTGCGCGACATGGGCAACGACAACGAGCAGCTGCAGCTGATGCTGGACGAAACCGCTGCCGGCAAGCTGCTGATGCCGCAGGTGGTGCCGGCCGGCTTCCTGGAAGGCGAAAGCGCCTTCAGCTCGAATGGCGGTTTCGTCATCAAGGACCTGGCCCAGGCCAAAAACGCCATCGACTGGTACGCCGAGCACGGCTATCCGCAGCTGAAGATCTACAATTCCTTCCCGAAAGCCATCCTGAAGGAGACCGTGGCCTACGCCCACAGCCGCGGCATGCGGGTGTCCGGCCACATCCCTGCCGGGCTGCGCGCCCAGCAGGCGCTGGACGCCGGCTACGACGAAATCCAGCACATCAACCAGGTGCTGCTCAACTTCCTCGTCAAGCCTGACACGGAAACCCGCAACCTGAACCGCTTCGTGCTGCCGGCCGAGCAGGTGGCCGGGCTCGATTTCAATTCCAGGCCGGTCAAGGACTTCGTGGCCTACCTGGCCAGGAAGCAGATTTCCATCGACCCCACCCTGGCCACCTTCGCCTTCCTCAAGCAGCGCGACGGCGACATCAACGAGCCCTACGCGGCGGTGGCGTCCCACATGCCGCCCGACGTGGCGCGCGGCTTCGCGGTCGGCAGCATGAAGATTCCGGATGCCGCTACCCAGAAGCGCTACGAGAAATCCTACGCCAGGATGGTGGAATTCGTCGGCATTCTGTACCGCGCCGGCGTGCCCATCGTGGCTGGCACCGACGACCTGCCCGGCTTCACCCTGCATTCCGAGCTGGCACTGCTGGTCAAGGCCGGCCTGACCCCGGTCCAGGCCCTGCAGGTGGCTACCCGCAACGGGGCGCGCTACACGCGCACCAGCCACGAGCGCGGCAGCATCGCGCCCGGCAAGCTGGCCGACCTGGTGCTGGTGGACGGCGACCCGACCAGGAATATCGAGGACGTGCGCAAGGTGGCGGCCGTGATCACGCGCGGCTACCTGATCTATCCGCGCGAAGTCGACGCCGAGCTCGGCATCGCGCCGTTCGTACCGGATGCGCCACGGCTCAAGGCGCTCGCGCCGGTGTCCAGCTCGCAGGCGGCCGGCGGCAACGAGGGAGCGCGCAGCCGTATCGCGGCCAGCGCGCACCGGCATGAGTAATTCACACAGTAATGCTCAAGAGTAATCACCCTGTCATCAACATGGTGTAAAGAAGCGTAAAGCGGCGTTGCCCACCCGCTGGCTTAAGCGGCGGCTAAGCCCTGCCCGGTCCAATCGCAAGCTGTCACCAGCGGCGTTTCGGCCTTATACTCTGCACTTTCTCATTTGGTTAGCGTGTCATGAAAAATCGTTTCATCCCCCACCGTGTCCAGCGCGGCTTCACCCTGATCGAAATCATGGTGGTGGTGGTCATCATGGGCGTGCTGGCGGCGCTGGTGGTGCCCAAGCTGCTGAGCCGTACCGGCGAATCCAAGATCGCGGCCGCCAAGGTCGACATCGCCACCGTGATGCAGGCCCTGAAGCTGTACAAGCTGGACAACCAGCGCTATCCGACCACCGAGCAGGGCCTGCAGGCGCTGCTGACCAAGCCCACCAGCGGCCCGGCCGCCAACGGCTGGAAGGCCGGCGGCTACCTGGAAAAGATGCCCAAGGATCCCTGGGGCAATCCGTACCAGTACCTGTCGCCCGGCCTCAAGGGCGAGGTCGATGTGTTCTCGCTGGGCGCCGACGGCCAGCCCGGCGGCACCGGCGAGGATGCCGACATCGGCTCCTGGGATAACTGAGCGGAGCAGCTGGCATGCGCGCCGGCCCTGAGCGTGGCGCCCGCGGCTTCACGCTGATCGAAGTGCTGGTGGTGATGGTCATCTTTGGCATCACCCTGGGACTGGTGTCGCTGAACGCCATGCCGGACCAGCGCCAGAGCCTGCAGCAGGAAGCCCAGCGCATCGCCCTGCTGCTGCAGCTGGCGCGCGACGAGGCCATCGTGCGCAACCGCCTGGTGGCCTTCGAGGCCGGGGCCGACAGCTACCGCTTCCTGGTGCGCAACGACCGCCGCTGGCAGGTCATGGTGCAGGACGATTTGCTGCGCGAGCGCCAGTTCCAGCGCGGCCCGCTGACCCTGATGCTGGAACCCCAGCCCGAGATTCCCGGTCCAACCGTACGCATCGTGTTCGGGCGCGAGCCGGTGGACAAACCCTTTGTGCTGACCCTGGCGGGCGACGGCGGCAGCGTCGCCATCCGCGCCGACGGGGTCGGCCATTTCACGGTCGATTGAGCATGGCTACCCGTTTCCCCAACCGCAGCGCCGGCTTCACCCTGCTGGAAGTGCTGGTGGCCCTGGTCATCGTCGGCACCGCGCTGGGCGCCTCGCTGCGCGCGGTCGGCAGCCTGACCCAGAACAGCGACGGCCTGCGCGCCTCCATGATGGCGACCTGGTCGGCCGAGAACCGCCTGGTGCAGATGCGCCTGTCCAAGACCTTCCCCAGCGTGGGCAAGACCACGGTAGCCTGCCCGCAGGGCGACCTGGCCCTGATGTGCGAGGAGGAAGTCATCGTCAGCCCGAATCCGCGCCTGCGCCGCATCGAGGTCAGCGTGTATGACCAGGCCCAGCCGGAACGGCGCATCATCAAGCTGGTGCAGCTGGTGCTCAACCAATGAAGCGCGCATCCGGGTTCACGCTGATCGAGCTGCTGGTGGCCATCACCATCCTGGCCATCGTCGCCGTGCTGGGCTGGCGCGGGCTGGACGGCATCATCCGCTCGCGCCAGAACCTGACCCTGCAGATGGAGCAGACGCGCGGCATGCAGCTGGCCTTTGCCCAGATGCAGAACGATTGCGAGAACCTGGCCAGCACCAGCGTCATGGGCACCCATGCCTACCTGCAGGCCGAGGACGACCGCCTGACCCTGGTGCGCATGGTGCTCAACGAGAACCAGCCGTCGCGCCTGCAGGTGGTGTCTTACCGCCTGCGCGACGGCGTGCTGCTGCGGCGCGAATCGCAGGCCACCCGCGACCTGGTCCAGCTCGACACCCTGTGGCAAGCCGCGCTGGGCGACACCGACGCCGCGCCCACGGTGGCGCTGCAGGGCGGCGTGGCTGGCATGAGCATGCGCTTGTGGCGCAACGGCAGCTGGAGCAGCGTCAACGGCACCCAGCAGCAAAGCCAGGCCCAGGCGGCCCAGGCCCAGGGGCCGCTGCTGGTCAATCCCGCCGCCAGCGCCGTGCCGACCGGGCTGGAAGTGTCGCTGCGCCTGCAGGGCCAGGAGGTCCCGCTGGTCAAGGCCCTGCTGCTGGGGGCCATATGAAGCCGGCCCTGAAAACCCGCCAGCGCGGCGTGGCCGTGATCACGGCGCTGCTGCTGACCACCCTGGCGGTGACCATCGTCGCCAGCCTGTTCTGGCAGCAGCAGGTGCAGGTGCGCACCATGGAAAACCAGCGCCTGCAGCTGCAGACGCGCTGGATACTGCGCGGCGCGCTGGACTGGACCCGCTTGATACTGACCCAGAGCGGCCTCGACCTGGCCGGCCTGACCACGGCCAGCGGGGTCTGGGCCACGCCCCTGGCCGAAACCCGGCTCGACCAGTACATCGAACGCGAGCGCACTGACGGCGAGGATTACAACGCCACCCTGTCGGGCCAGATCCAGGATGCGGCCGGGCGTTTCAACCTGAATAACCTGGCCAGGAACCGCGTCGTGCAGCCGGCCCAGCTGGCCGTGTTGCAGCGCCTGCTGGGCTATGTGCAGCTGGACCCCAACCTGGCCGCCGTAGTGGCCCAGCAGGTGGCCAATACCCAGGTAGCCTCCACCCCGGCCCTGCCGCCGGGCGGCACCTCCACTGTGACCCATACCAGCGGCGGCGCCGTCACCACCACCACGGGCACCACCGGCACCACCACGGGCGCCACCGCCAGCGCGTCCGGCAGCGGCGGCAGCGAGCCCATGCCCCTGCAGAGGGTCGAGGACTTGCTGGCCACCACAGGTTTTACCGCCGACAGCATCGAAAAGCTGCGCGACCTGGTGGTGCTGCTGCCCGAGCAGACCCCGCTCAACGTGAACACGGCGCCGGCCGAGGTGCTGGCCGCGCTGGTGCCGAATATGTCGGTATCGGAAGCGGCGGCGCTGGTCAATACGCGCCAGCGCATTTACTATCGCAACACGGCCGATTTCACCACCGCGCTCAACGGGCGGGTGGTGCCGGCCGGGGTGTCCATCGATGTGCGCAGCAATTATTTCCTGGTGCAGAGCAGCGTACGGCTGGACCGCGCCGCGCTCGACACCGTATCGCTGCTGCGGCGCGGCGACGCCGCGCAAAGCTACCGCACCACGGTGCTGTGGATAAGGGAATACTGAACGGTGATACTGAACGGCCATAACGAAAGCGAGTTCCTTTGACTACCTTATTTATCCGCTATCCGGCCCGTGCCAGCGTCGACAGCGGGGCGGCCCAGACCTGCCCCTATGCGCTGGTGGGCGACGGCGGCCACCTGCAGCAGCAGGGCGCGGACGCGCTCGGCAACCTGGGCCAGCTGGTGGCCGGCGCCCAGCGCGTGGTGCTGATACTGGCCGCGGCCGACGTCAGCCTGCTGCGCGTGGCGGCGCCGCCGCTGTCCGGCGCGCGCCTGAAGGCGGCCCTGCCGGCCCTGGTGGAAGACCAGCTGCTGGGCGATCCGGCCGACTGCGTGCTGGGCGCGGCCCCGGCCGAGGACGACGGCGTGCGTACCGTGGCCGTGGTCCAGCGCGCCTGGCTGGAAGTGCTGGTCAAGGCCCTGGTGGCGCAGGGCGCGCACCGGGTGGCAGCCGTGCCGGCCCAGCTGTGCCTGCCGTTCCAGCCCGGCGCCGTATCCGCCGCCATCACGGCCGGGGAGGGCGGCTATGAACTGGCCATGCGCCAGTCGCCCTTCCAGGGCGTGGGCCTGAGCCTGGCGCTGGATCCGGAAGCAGCCCTGCACACCGTGCGCGCGCTGGCCGGCAGCGAGCCGGTCACCCTGTACCTGCCGCAAGCGCTGGCGGCCCAGTTCGCCCCGGTGCTGGCGCGCCTGGCGGACGCCGGCCAGCTGCACGGCGTCGCCCTGGCGGAGGATAACTGGGCGCACTGGATATCGGCCGCGCGCGCGGCCCAGCCCGACCTGGCCGCCGGCCTGGGCGCGCTGGGCACCACGGCGCGCCGCTGGCAGCAATGGCGCTGGCCGGTCCGGCTGGCGCTGCTGGCGCTGCTGGTCAACGTGGCCGGCCTCAACATCGAATGGCTGCGCATGAAGCGCGAGGCCGACGCCGTGCGCCTGGCCATGCTGCGCACCTTCAAGGCCGCCTACCCCAACGACGCGCCGCTGTATCCGCTGGAGCAGATGCGGCGCAACCTGGCCACGGCCAAGGGCAACAGCGGCCAGCTGGCCCCCGATGAATTCACCGCCCTGGGAGCGGCCCTGGGTGAAGCGCTGTCGGTGCTGCCCCGCAAGGATGTGATCGATACCCTGGAATACAAGGAACGCGCATTGCTGGTCAAACTCAAACCCAACGTGGTCGACGCGGCGGCCCAGGCCCAGGTCAGGAGCGCCCTGGCGGCGCGCAAGCTGGAGCTGTCCGAGCCGCAACCGGGCTCCTGGCGCATCAGCCTGGCCGGAGGAAAGGCATGAACAAGTTCAAGCAAACCCTGGCCGCGCAGCAGGCGCGCGGCCAGCAATGGTGGCAGGCCCGCAGCGAACAGGAGCGCCGCATGCTGGCGCTGGGCGGCGTCTTCCTGGCGCTGGTGCTGTTCTATCTGGTGCTGCTGGACCCGGCCCTGAGCGGACGCGAGCGCCTGCGCAAGGAATTGCCGCAGCTGCGCCAGGACGCCGCTGAAATGCAGGCCCTGGCCATGCAGGCCTCGGCCCTGAACAGCCAGCCCGCCATCGCGCCGCCGCCCATGAGCAAGGACAGCCTGACCGCCAGCCTGGCGGCGCGCAGCCTCACGGCGCAGTCGATCGCCCTGACCGGCGAATACGCCAAGCTGCAGCTGAAAGGCGTATCCTTTGCGGGCCTGGTGGACTGGCTGGACGTGCAGCGGCGCGACTACCGCATCGCCGTGCAGGAAGCGTCGTTCACGGCGCAAAGCCCGGAGGGCCAGGTGGACGCCATCCTGACGCTGCACCAGGGACAGGGCCGCCCATGAGGCGCAAGCTGTCCTGGCTGCTGCTGGCGCTGCTGACTGCGCTGCTGACCCTGCTGGTGTTCCTGCCGGCCACCTGGGTGGCGTCCGCGGTGGAAAACCGCACTGGCGGCCGTTTGACCCTGGGCGACGCGCAGGGTACGCTGTGGCGGGGTTCGGCCTTCATCGGCGGCGCCGCCAGCGGCAATGGACCGGTGACGCCGCTCTTGCCGGGGCGCTTCCAGTGGCGCATTTCGCCGCTGGCGCTGCTGGGTATGGTTGAGGTGCAGCTGGACAATCCCGACGCCCTGGCCCAGCCGGTGCTGCTCAAGGGCGGCTGGCGCGAGTGGCAGGTCAGCCCCTCGGCCCTGCTGCTGCCGGCCGATGGCCTGGCCGGGCTGGGCGCGCCGCTGAACACGCTGGCGCCCAGCGGCAGCATGCGCCTGTCGTGGACCGGGCTGCAGCTGGTGCTGGAGCAAGGCGCGCTGGCCGTCAACGGCCGCACCACGCTGGAGATGGCGGACATGGGTTCGCGCCTGTCGCCCGTGCGTCCGCTTGGCAGCTACACGCTGGCGCTGGACTGGCATGGGCAGCAGGCCGGCCTGACGCTCAGTTCGATCAAAGGCCCGCTGCTGCTGAGCGGGTCCGGCAGCCTGAATCAAGGCCGTTTGCAGTTTTCCGGACAGGCCGAGGCCGCCGCCGGGTTTGAAGATACGCTGGCCAATCTGTTGAATTTGCTGGGTCAGCGCCGTGCCAACAGCGAGAAGAACATCATCGCCTTAGAGTTCAGATAATGAAAAAACCGTCCGTGAAGTCCTCCCACACCGCCGTTCCCGCCCTGCGCCGCCTGGGCGCAGGCGCCATGCTGTGCGGCGCGCTGGCCGCCGTCCCCATCGTGGCGCCGCTGCCGGCGCTGGCCCAGGCCGGCGACGAGGCCGCCCTCAACTTCGTCGGCGCCGACATCGAATCGGTGATCAAGGCGGTGGGCCACTACACCAACATCACCTTCGTGATCGATCCGCGCGTGAAAGGGACGCTGACCCTGGTGTCGGAAAAATCGATCAGCAAGAGCCAGGCCTTCAGCCTGCTGACCACCGCCCTGCGCCTGCAGGGCTATGCCGTGGTCAGCGGCGACGGCTATGCCAAGGTGGTGCCGGAGGCGGACGCCAAGCTGCAGTCGGGGCCGATCACGGTGGGCTCGGCGCCCACCAAGATCAAGGGCGACCAGATCGTCAGCCAGGTCTTCCACCTGAACTTCGAGTCGGCCGCCAACGTGGTGACCGTGCTGCGCCCGCTGATCTCGCCCAACAACACCATCAACGCCAACCCCGGCAACAACTCGGTGGTGATCACCGACTACGCCGACAACCTGGCGCGCCTGGCCAAGATCATTGCCGCCCTGGACGCCCCGGCCACCTCCGAGCTGGACGTGATCCCGGTGCGCTACGCCATCGCCAGCGACCTGGCCGCCATGCTCAACAAGCTCATGGATTCCACCGGCGGCAGCGGCGGCGCCGGCGGCGGCGATTCCAAGGTCAGCGTGCTGGCCGACCCGCGCACCAATTCGCTGGTGCTGCGCGCACCCTCGCAAGCCCGTTCCAACCTGGCCAAGTCGCTGATCGCCAAGCTGGACCAGCCGACCACCGAGCTGGGCAATGTGCACGTGGTGTACCTGAAGAATGCCGAGGCCACCAAGCTGGCCGCCACCCTGCGTTCCGTGATGACCGGCGACTCCTCCGGCGGCGGCAGTTCCGCCAGCGGCACCAGCAGCCAGAACAGCCAGGGCGGCAGCAGCAGCAACACCGGCGGCGGCTTTGGCAACAGCGCCAACAGCAACTCCAGCGGCAGCGGCAGCTCGTCCAGCGGCCCGACCAATCCGCTGCTGACCGGCAGCGGCGCCAGCAACCAGCAGGCTGGCGGCGGCGCCGGCTACATCCAGGCCGACGCCACCACCAACACCCTGATCATCACCGCGCCCGATGCCGTGTACCGCAACCTGCGCGCCGTGATCGACCAGCTGGACGTGCGCCGTGCCCAGGTCTACATCGAATCGCTGATCGTGGAAGTGACCTCGGACAAGGCCTCGGAATTCGGCGTGCAGTGGATAGGCGCCACCGGCAACAGCAACAGCACCTACCGCATCGGCGGGCTGTCGTCCTATTCGAACGGCAGCGGCGGCAGCATCACCAGCCTGGCCACCTCGGCCCTGTCCAGCTCGACCAGCACCACGCTGCCGGGCGACGGCTTCTCGATCGGCCTGTTCAAGCAGGTCGCGGGCGGCCTGGGCCTGGGCGCGCTGGCGCACTCGCTGGAAAGCGACGGCAACGCCAACATCCTGTCCACGCCCAACATGATCACGCTGGACAATGAACTGGCTTCCATCAAGGTGGGCCAGAACGTGCCCATCCTGACCGGCCAGTACAGCACCACCAGCACCACCAGCAGCAATCCGTTCCAGACCTACGACCGCAAGGACGTGGGCCTGATGCTCAAGGTGCGGCCGCAGATCTCGGAAGGCGGCACCATCAAGATGGCGATCTACCACGAGACTTCCAGCGTGGACAAGTCGACCATCAGCTCGACCTCGGGCGTGACCCTGAACACCCGCGTGATCGAGAACAACATCGTGGCCGACGATGGCCAGATCATCGTGCTGGGCGGCCTGATCGAGGACAGCACCAGCGACTCCACCGACGGCGTGCATGGCCTGGCCGACATTCCGGTGCTGGGCAACCTGTTCAAGTCGCAGTCGCGCGCCCGCAAGAAAACCAATTTGATGGTGTTCCTGCGCCCGGTGGTGATACGCACCAAGGAGCAGAGCTCCAGCCTGGCGGCCGACCGCTACGACTACATGCGCGCCGGCCAGCAAGCCATCCAGCCCAAGCCCAGCGCGCTGCTGTCGGATTTCGGCCAGCCGGTGCTGCCGGAGCTGAAGAACGGCCAGCCGGTCAACAGCCCGGTCACGGCCAAGCCGGTGCCGCCGGCGCCGCTGCCGGCCCAGCGCCAGGCGCCGGGCGCGGCCGAGAACGTGCCCCCGCAAGGCGTGCCGCAGCAATGAACAACCTGCTGCCCTACGCCTACGCGCGCGACCACTTGCTGCTGGCCCGGGCCGGCGACACGGCCGACGCCTCCCCCCACGGCGAGGTCGAGGTGCTGGTGTGCGCCGCCACCGCGCCGTCCGCCATTGCCGAGGTGTCGCGCCGCTACGGCCGCATACGCCTGCACACCCTGCCGCGCGCCGAGCTGGACGAGGCGGTCGCGGCGGCCTATGCCAATGCCGGCGGCAACGCCTCGCTGGTGGCCGACGAATTCGACGCCGACCTCGACCTGACCCGCTTGCTGCAGGACGTGCCGGCCATCGAGGACTTGCTGGAATCGTCCGACGATGCGCCCGTGATACGCATGATCAACGCGCTCCTGACCCAGGCCCTGCGCGACGGCGCTTCCGACATCCACATCGAACCGTTCGAGCAAACCTCGGTGGTGCGCTTCCGGGTGGACGGCACCTTGCGCGACATCGTGCGGCCGCGCAAGGCCATCCACGGTTCGCTGGTGTCGCGCATCAAGATCATGGCCCAGCTGGACATTGCCGAGAAGCGCTTGCCGCAGGATGGCCGCATCACCCTGCGCATAGGCGGCAAGCCGGTCGACGTGCGCGTTTCCACCCTGCCCACCGGCCATGGCGAGCGCGCCGTGCTGCGCTTGCTGGACAAGGAAGCCGGGCGCCTCAGCCTGCAGCACCTGGGCATGAGCGAGGCCATGCTGCCGCAGTTTAACGGCCTGATCAACCAGCCGCACGGCATCGTGCTGGTCACCGGACCCACCGGCTCGGGCAAGACCACCACCCTGTACGCGGCGCTGTCGCTGCTGAACGCCAGCACCACCAACATCATGACGGTGGAAGACCCGGTCGAGTACGACCTGCCCGGCGTGGGCCAGACCCAGGTCAACGCGCGCATCGACATGACCTTCGCCAAGGCCCTGCGCGCCATCCTGCGCCAGGACCCGGACGTGATCATGATAGGCGAGATCCGCGACCTGGAAACGGCGCAGATCGCGGTGCAGGCTTCGCTGACCGGCCACCTGGTGCTGGCCACCCTGCACACCAACGACGCCGCCGCCGCCGTCACCCGTTTGCTGGACATGGGCATAGAACCGTTCCTGCTGTCATCCACCCTGCTGGGGGTGCTGGCGCAGCGCCTGGTGCGCAAGCTGTGCGGCAATTGCAAGCGCTACGACGGCCAGGAGTGGCACGCGGTCGGCTGCGAGCAGTGCGGCCATACGGGCTACCAGGGCCGGGTCGGCATCTACGAGCTGCTGCAGACGACCGAGCAGATCCGGGCCCAGATCCACGACCGCGCTTCCGAAGCCGAGGTCAAGGCGGCCGCACTGGCCACCGGCATGCAGACCATGCGCGAGGATGGCGAGCGCTGGCTGCGCGAGGGCGTCACCACCCGCGCCGAGCTGCTGCGCGTGGCCAAGGATTAAGCCATGCCGGCCTTCCGTTATGAAGCCGTCGATGCCGGCGGCGCCACCAAGAAGGGCGTGCTGAACGCCGACAGTCCGCGCTCGGCGCGCGCCGAGCTGAAAAGCCTGGGCCTGGTGCCGCTCAAGGTGGACGCCATCGCGGCCCAGGTCGACGCCAGCGGCGCCACCCGCCGCCGCGGCCTGGGCGAGCGCCTGTCCACGGTGGAACTGGCCCTGTTCACGCGCCAGCTGGCCAGCCTGCTGGAAGCGGGGCTGCCGCTGGAGCAGGCGTTTACCGCCCTGCTGGAGCAGGCCGAGCGGGCCTATGTGCGCGACCTGATCGCCTCGATCCGCTCCGAAGTGATAGGCGGGGCCGCGCTGTCGGACGTGCTGGCGCGCCATCCGCGTGACTTTGCCGAGATCTACCGCGCCCTGGTGGCCTCGGGCGAGCAGATCGGCCAGCTGTCGCGCGTGCTGTCGCGCCTGGCCGACTACATCGAGCGCCGCAACGCGCTGGTGCAGAAGGTGCGGCTGGCCTTCCTGTATCCGGCCATCGTCAGCGTGGTGGCGTTTGCCATCGTGATTTTCCTCTTGACCTATGTGGTGCCGCAAATCGTCTCGGTGTTTGCCAACACCAAGCAGAAGCTGCCGCTGCTGACCATTGTCATGCTGGCCGTGTCGGACTTCGTGCGCCACTACGGCATCGTGCTGGCGGTGGCGCTGGTGGGCGCCTGGTTCGGCTGGCGCAGGGCCTTGCAGAACCCGGCGCTCAAGCGGCGCTGGCATACCTGGCTGCTGGACGCGCCGCTGTACGGCAAGTTCGAGCGCAGCATGAACACTTCGCGCTTCGCCAGCACCCTGGCCATCACCTCCGGTTCCGGCGTGCCGATCCTGCGCGCGCTGCAGACCAGCCGCGACACCCTGTCCAACGTGGCCATGGCTGATCTCGTCGACCAGGCCACCGACAATGTACGCGAGGGCGTCAGCCTGGCGCGCGCGCTGTCGGCCCAAAAGCATTTTCCGCCCATGCTGATCCACATGATACGGGCCGGCGAAATCACGGGCGAGCTGCCGGCCATGCTGGACCGCGCCGCCGCCGCCCAGGAGCAGGACCTGGAGCGCCGCACCCTGACCATTGCCGGCCTGCTGGAGCCGGTGCTGATCCTGGCCATGGGCGTGGTGGTGCTGCTGATCGTGCTGGCGGTGCTGATGCCCATCATAGAAATCAACCAGCTGGTGCGCTGACAAAGGAAGCCATGAAGCGTTTGCCCTTATTCGTATCGATCGCCGCCGTGGTGGCCTTGTCCGCCTCGCTGGCGTATTGGGGACTGCAGCTGTTCAAGCCGCCGCAGCGCCCGATAGCGCCGCCGCCCATGCTGGGGCCGCCGGAGCCCGGCATCGCGGCGGCCCAGGGGCTGTTTGGCGGCCAGATCGCCGTGGCCCAGGTCAGCAACTACCAGCTCAAGGGTGTGGTGGCCTCGGTGCGCGGCGGCGGCGCCAGCGCCGCCATCCTGTCGGCCGACAACAAGCCGGCCGTGGCCCTGGGCGTGGGACGCGAAGTGGCGCCCGGCGTGACGGTCAAGGAAGTCCATCCCAAGTATGTGCTGCTGTCGGAAGGCGGCGTGGTCAAGCGTGTGGACCTGGCCAGCGACCAGGGCGCGCGCAGCGAGGGCGGCATGACGCCCGGCATGGCGCCGCCCGCCAATGTGCAGCCCCCGGCCGCGCCGCAGACGGCGCCGGCCCAGCCGGTGCAGCCGCCGCAGAATCCGCCGGCCCAGAACCCGCGCCCGGGCGCTCCTGCCCCCGGCAACGACAACTAAGTGAGGCCGGCCATGCGCACCCGGCACCGATGGCTGGCGGCCTGCGGCGCCGTCCTCTTGCTGGCCGCGCTGCCCGGCCATGGCGCCGGCAGGGCCGCCCCGGCGCCGGAAGCGGCGGGGCAGTCCGGCGTCGCTCAGGCCGGCTCAACTCAGGCTGGCGGTTTGCAGGCCGGCGCCGCGCAGGACAGTCCAGAACAGGCCGCTGCGCATGCCGGCGCCGCAGGGGGCAGCGCCATGCAGCTTCCTGCCGGACAGGCGACCGCCGCGCAGGAGGGCGCCGCGCAGGCCGCTGCTGCGTCGGAGGCTGGCGCCCTGCGTCCGCTGATGGCGCCACCCCCCAAGCTCTTGCCGCTGCCGCCACAGGCGCCGCTGGGCGCGCCGCACCGGCCCAAGGTGGCGCTGGTGCTGTCCGGCGGCGGGGCGCGCGGTTTCGCCCACATCGGTGTGCTGCGCGTGCTGCAGGAGCTGCATGTCCCGGTCGACTTCGTGGTCGGGACCAGCATGGGTAGCGTGGTCGGCGGCGCCTACGCTGCCGGCAGCTCGGTGGCGCGGCTGGAACAGCTGGTGCGGCGCACCGACTGGAATGCCGTCATCGCCGACCGTCCGCCGCGCGACCAGCTGGCCTACCGCCGCCGCGAAGAAGACCGTCTGCTGCCCTCGCGCATCGAATTCGGGGTCGAGCCGGATGGCCTGACCCTGCCGCCCGCCGCCGCCGGGAACGAGGCGCTGGAACTGGCCCTGACCAGCGTGCTGCCGGCCGGCACCCGCGACAAGCCGGTCAACCAGCTGCAGCTGCCGTTCCGATCGGTGGCCTCGGACCTGGTCACGGGCGAGCTGGTGGAGCTGGGCGACACCCCGCTGTTCCAGACCATGCGCGCCTCGCTGGCGGTGCCGGGCGTGTTCGCGCCGGTGCGGGTCAAGCAGCGGCTGCTGGTCGATGGCGGCCTGGTGCGCAACCTGCCGGTGGACGTGGCGCGCGCCATGGGCGCCGACGTGGTCATCGCCGTCAACGTCGGCACCCCGCTGGCGCCGGAGAAGGAGCTGGGCAGCGCCATCGGCGTGGCGCAGCAGATGCTGCAAATCCTCACCGAGCAGAACGTGCAGCGCTCGCTGCGCGAGCTGGGGCCCAAGGACATCTTGCTGGCGCCTAACCTGGACGGCATCAGCTTCCTCGACTTCTCGCGTCACGACCGCGCCATCCGCGCCGGCGAAGCGGCCGCGCGCGGCGCCAGCGCCCGGCTGCTGCAGCTGGCGTTGCCGGAAGCGGACTACATTGCCTATGAACAGTCGCGCCTGGCGGCGCCGCCGGCGGCCGACCAGGCCCGCACCCTGGTGGGTGTGCGGGTCGAACCCAGCGGCAATATCAATCCCACGGTGCTGGAAGTGCAGTCCGGCCTCAAGGTGGGGCAGGCGGTCACGGTGGAGCAGGCGCAGGAGGCTGGTGCCTCGCTGTTCGCGCGCGGCGACCTGGCGCGGGTCGAAACCGAGGTGTATGACGGTGCTTCGGGGCGCAGCGTGGTGATCAAGCCGACCGAGGCCGAGTGGGCGCAAAGCCGGCTGCGCCTGGGCCTGGAGCTGAGCAGCGACTTCAGCGACAACAGTGATTTCGAGCTCAAGGGGCTTTACGTGCGGTCCTCGCTGAACGACTGGGATGGCGAGCTGCGCCTGGGCGCCAGCATAGGCACCAATCGCACCCTGGGTGTGCAGTGGTGGCAGCCGCTGGGGCCGGGGTCGCAGTGGTACCTGACCCCGGCGCTGCAATATGGCGCGGCCTCGGCCGACCTGTTCAGCGACAGCGGTTTCCGGCGCGCGCGCCAGCGCTACAACTACAACACCCGCAGCATCGGCTTCGGGCGCCAGCTGGGCAACTGGGGCGACCTGCGGCTGTCGGTGGGGCGCGAGAGCGTCAGTTCGCACCTGAGCATTCCGGAAGACCTGAGCGTCGCCAAGGTGCGTCGTACGGTGCATGAGCTGGCGTTCAATGTGGACACCCTGGACTCGATCGCCTTCCCCACGCGTGGCACGCTGTTCAGCCTGGATTGGGCGCGCTCATCCAGCAATGGCGGCTCCGCGATTCCGCTGTCGCAGCAGAGCGTGCAGGGGCTGGAAGCCTTCCATACAGGGCGCTGGGCCGGCCACGTGTATGCCGAATGGGCGCGCAGCCAGAGCGGGCCGGCGCCGCTGTCGCTGGGCGGCTTCCTGCGGCTGTCGGGCACGGCGCCGGAATCGATCGCCGGCAACCGCGTGGTGCTGGGGCGGGTGGTGATGGCGCGCAGCATAGGCGCCATGCCGGCCACGCTGGGTGGCCAGGTGCGGCTGGGCTTTTCGCTGGAAGCGGGCGGCGGCTACGGCCCCGGCAATCCGCTGCACTGGGGCTCGCTGCGCCAGGCCGCCAGCGGCTTCGTGGCGGTCGACACCCGCTTCGGCCCACTGTACTTCGGCGCCGGCACGACCAAGGGCAGCACCAGCAGTCTGTACATGTTCCTCGGCCCCATCTGGTAGAGACGGCTTAAACGCTCCCCAGGTGTCCATCCCCCGGGTGTCAGGTCTGCCATTGGTACATGGGTCTGCCTTAAAAAGCGAGCTCATGTACTATTGGCAGATCTGACACCGGGGTTGGGGTTGGACACTGGGATTTACACCAGGGTTTCCGGCGGGGGACATCGGGTTTATTTGGGGCGGCGCAGGGCGGTGAAGGCGGCGAATTCCCAGGAGCGGAAGCCCACCAGCAGGGTGAAGCCGTCGCGCTCGGATGGCGCCAGGCGGCGGTCGTTCTGGTGCAGGCGCGCCAGCTCGGCCGCCAGCTGCTGTATGCGCCCCTGCAGCTCCTGCGCGCTGGCTTGCGACAGGCGCGCTGGCAAACACAGCAGGGTCTCGCCGCCGCCGTTGAAGGCGCCGCTGAAGTAGTCGTCCACCACGTGGGCGCGGAAGAATTGCTGCACCGGGCCGTCCGCCAGCCAACGGAAGGCGTTCGAGACCCGCAGGCTGTAGCGGTTCAGCGGCTTGAGCTCGATCAGCCCCAGGCGGTCCAGCTCGGCCAGCAGCATGATGCAGTCGGTCTCGCTCAACTGGTAAGTTTCCAGCACCTGCTCCACGCTCCAGTGCCCCAGGCAGCAGATCGCCATCAGCAGCAATCGGGGATTGGCCACCAGCGACTTTTCCTGCGTCAGGGTGAGGGTGTCGGCGTGCGGCGTGGCGTCGGCCGCGCCGCGCAGCACGTCCTCCAGCGCAATGCCGGCCGCCTTGCAGATCTGCGCCAGCCGCGACAAGGTCATGTCCTGCTGCCCGAACATGCGCTTGACGCTGGACTCGCTCATGCTGATGCGCTCGGCCAGCATCTTGTAGGTCACGCCAGCGGCGCGCATCTGGGTGCGCAGCACCTGCAGCAGCAGTTCGGGAGAGCTCATGGGATGTGCTTGGTAAATAAACAAAGGTATCGTAGCACGATACCCGCCGGGGTGGCAGATCGGATTTGGCATAATCCGGTAGTACAAGGTGCGCTGCTGTAGCAAACTCTGCCGCATATCAACACCAAACGGGAGCGCAGCATGAAAACACTGTACGCAGGATTGCTGGCACTGGCGGCCGGCATGGCCGGTGCGGCGGAGCAGTCGCCGTGGTATGCCGGCGTCGATATCGGGGTCGCGTCCAATTACGCCAGCAACGGCCAGAGCGGCCGCGCCTATCTGGGCTACGAGCTGGGCACGGTACAGGCGCTGGAGATGCAGCAGGTGCAGTCGCTGGAACTGGTCGGCTACAGCCTGGGCGTGCGCCGCGAGAACAATTTCAGCGGCTACCGTACGCGGGACGATATCCGCGCCGAGGGCGTGGGACTAGCCTGGGCCACCGCGCTGAACCTGGGCGGCAAGGCGGCGCTGCACACCCGCCTGGGCGCAGGCTACACCCGCGCCGACCTGCGTGGACAAAGCAGGGACTACGGCAACCTGCTGGCCGGCGTAGGCCTGTCGTACGCCGTGAACGACAGGATCAGGCTGCGCACCGACCTCAGCTACACGCCCGTCAAGCTGGGGCGCGATGACCGGGTCCACCACACCATGCTGTCAACCGGCGTCGGCGTGGCATTCTGAAGATCAAGCCAGGAGCGGGCGCCAGCAACGGCGCCCGCCTTTTATTCGTCCGGATCGGGCTTAAGACTGGCCTTGGCCAGGGCCCGCTTGGCGGCCTGGCGCTCGGACGCTTGCGGCTTGGCGTGCGGACCGGCGCCGCCGGCGCGCAGCCTGGCCGCCAGCGCCACCGGGTTGCGCGGCGGCTTTTGCGACGGCTCCACCCGTATCCGCATCTTCTGCCGCGTGGCCAGCGCCTTGTTTGCCATTACAGTACGTAGCGCGACAGGTCTTCGTTGACCGACAGCGCATCGAGCCGCTGGTTGACGTAGGCCGCATCGATCACGATGGTCTGGCCGCTCTGCTCGCTGGCCGTGAAGGAGATTTCCTCCAGCAGCTTTTCCATCACCGTGTACAGGCGGCGCGCGCCAATGTTCTCGGTGCGCTCGTTGACGGAAAACGCGATCTCGGCCAGGCGGTGTATGCCTTCCTGGGCGAATTCGACTTTCACGTCCTCGGTGGCCAGCAGGGCTTCGTACTGCTTGGTCAGGCAGGCGTCGGTGCTGGTCAGGATGCGCTCGAAGTCGGCAATCGACAGCGATTCCAGCTCGACCCGGATCGGGAAGCGGCCCTGCAGCTCCGGGATCAGGTCGGACGGCTTGGCCAGGTGGAAGGCGCCGGAGGCGATGAACAGGATGTGGTCGGTCTTGATCATGCCGTACTTGGTGTTGACCGTGGTGCCCTCCACCAGCGGCAGCAGGTCGCGCTGCACGCCGGCGCGCGAGACGTCGGCGCCGCCGATCTCCGAACGTGAGGCGATCTTGTCGATCTCGTCCAGGAACACGATGCCGTTCTGCTCCACGTTCTGGATGGCCTTCTGCTTCATCTCTTCTTCATTGACCAGCTTGGCGGCTTCCTCCTCGACCAGGATCTTCATGGCTTCCTTGATCTTGATCTTGCGCGCCTTCTTGCGGTTGCCGCCTATGCCGGAGAACATGGACTTGATCTGCTCCGTCATTTCCTCCATGCCGGGCGGGGCCATGATTTCCATTTGCGGGGCCTGCTCGGCCAGCTCGATCTCGATTTCCTTGTCGTCCAGCTCGCCCTGGCGCAGGCGCTTGCGGAAGGTCTGTCGGGTGGCGTTGGCGCTGCCCGATTCGGTGGTCGGCGTGCCGCTGCCGAAGCCGAAGTCGCGCGCCGGCGGCACCAGGATGTCGATCACGCGGTCCTCGGCGGCATCCTCGGCGCGCGCGCGCACCTTGGCCACCTCGGCCGAGCGGGTCTGCTTGACGCCGATGTCGACCAGGTCGCGGATGATGGTGTCCACGTCGCGGCCCACGTAGCCGACCTCGGTGAACTTGGTGGCTTCGATCTTGATGAAGGGGGCGTCGGCCAGCTTGGCCAGGCGGCGCGCGATCTCGGTCTTGCCGACCCCGGTCGGGCCTATCATGAGGATGTTCTTGGGGGTGATCTCGTGGCGCAGCGGTTCCTCGACCTGCTGGCGGCGCCAGCGGTTGCGCAGGGCGATGGCGACGGCGCGCTTGGCCTTGCCTTGGCCGACCACATGCTTGTCGAGTTCTCCGACGATTTCCAGCGGTGTCATGTTCATGGGGGGTCCGTCAGTCCAGGGTTTCAATGATGTGCGACAGATTGGTGTAGATGCACAGTTCGCCGGCGATGGTCAGTGATTTTTTGACAATCTCGGCGGGCGACAGTTCCGTATTCTCCAGCAGCGCCTTGGCGGCCGACTGGGCATAGGTGCCGCCGGAGCCGATGGCGCCTATGCCATCCTCCGGTTCCAGCACGTCGCCATTCCCCGTGATCACCAGCGTCGATTGGGCATCGGCCACCAGCAGCATGGCTTCCAGGCGGCGCAGCACGCGGTCGGTGCGCCAGTCCTTGGCCAGCTCGACCGATGCGCGCAGCAGATTGCCCTGGTGTTTTTCCAGCTTGGCCTCGAAGCGGTCCAGCAGGGTGAAGGCGTCGGCCGTGCCGCCGGCAAAGCCGACCATCACCTTGCCCTGGTACAGCTTGCGCACCTTGCGCGCCGAGCCCTTCATGACGATATTGCCCAGCGTGACCTGGCCGTCGCCGCCCAGTGCCACCTGGTTGCCGCGGCGCACGCTCAGGATGGTGGTGCCGTGAAATTGTTCCATACAAACTCCTCAATGGTGTCCGCCCAACATGGGGACGGGGCGGGCGATTGCAAGGCGGGCAAGGGCGATGGAAGCGACCCCATCAAGAGCATGCCGGACGTAAAACGGCGTAAAAAAAGCACGCCCTGCAACAGGCGTGCTTTCGGTGTCGGCGTGGCCGGCGACTCAGTCGCCGTACAGCTTCTGCTTGAGCTCGCGGCGTTGCTGGGCTTCCAGCGACAGGGTGGCGGTGGGACGGGCGATCAGGCGCGGGATGCCGATCGGTTCGCCGGTTTCCTCGCACCAGCCATAGTCGCCGCCATCGATGGCGACGATGGATTGCTGCACTTTCTTCAGCAGCTTGCGTTCGCGGTCGCGCGTGCGCAGTTCCAGCGCATGCTCTTCCTCGATGGTGGCGCGGTCGGCCGGATCGGGGACCAGTACGGTTTCGCGCAGGTGCTCGGTGGTTTCGCCGGCGTTTTTCAGCAGTTCTTTCTCCAGCGCCTGCAGCTTGGCTTTGAAGAAGGCCATCTGAGCAGGATTCATGTAATCCTTCTCATCCATCGCCAGGATTTCTTCCTCGGTCAGAATGCGTTCGCTGGCGGCGGGGGTCGATTTGTTGGTTTTAGTCATCACTTCGCTTACCTTCGTACGACGAGTTGTCAAATTGCTTGCCGGGGTGTTGCAGGTCGATCTGATTGTGGCACTTTTTGCCTCGCATTGCCAACCCTACAAAAAAGCCGGGTTAGTTTATACCAGACATTGTTCTAATCCGCTAATAAAGATGTCTTTGGGCAGATTTTTACCTATAAATACCATTTTGCTCTCGCGCACTTCGTTTTCGCCCCACTTGGCGCCCAGGTCGGTGCCCATGATCTGGTGCACGCCCTGGAACACCACCTTGCGGTCGGCGTCGCGCATCAGCAGCACGCCCTTGTAGCGCAGCATGCGCGGTCCGTAGACGTTGACCAGGCCGCCCAGGAACTCGTCCAGCTTGGCGGTGTCGAAGGGACGGGTGCTCTTGAACACGAAGGCCGCCACTTCGTCGGTGTGGTGGCCGTGGTGGTGGTCGTGGTGATCATGGCGGTGGCTGGGGTGGTCGCAGTGTTCGCCATGCTCGTGGTCGTGGTGGTGATGGTGTTCGTGCTCCTCGGCCGCCAGGAAATCCGGATCCAGTTCCAGCTTGTCGTTGAGGTTGAAGCCGCGCAGGTCCAGCACCTCGGTGATGGGGGCCTTGCCGAAGTCGGACACGCTGACCGGCGCGCGCGGGTTGATGCGGGCCAGGCGGTGGCGCAGCGCATCCAGCTGTTCCGCCGTGACCAGGTCGGTCTTGGACAGCAGGATCTTGTCGGCGAACCCGACCTGGCGCTGGGCTTCCTCGTACTGGTCCAGCTGTTCCATGGCGTGGCGGGCGTCCACCACGGTGACCACGGCGTCCAGCATGTAGTGAGTGCCCACTTCCTCGTCGATGAAGAAGGTTTGCGCCACCGGGCCCGGATTGGCCAGGCCGGTGGTCTCGATCACCACCCGGTCGAACTGCAGCTCGCCCGCCTCGCGCTTGCGGGCCAGGCCGGACAGCGCCACGATCAGGTCGCCGCGCACGGTGCAGCAGATGCAGCCGTTGTTCATTTCCACGATCTGCTCGCTGCTGTCCTGCACCAGGATCTCATTGTCGATGTTTTCCTGGCCGAACTCGTTTTCGATCACGGCAATGCGCTGGCCGTGCTGCTCCTGCAGGATACGGTTCAGGAGGGTGGTCTTGCCGGCGCCGAGGAAGCCGGTGAGGATGGTGGTGGGTATCAGTGCCATAGGCGAGTGCAGTCAGCTTGGGGGGAAAGTCAGGGCAGGCCCTGTAACCGGTCGATTATGCCGGAATTTCGCGCACGCTAGCAAATTGCCTGTTGAGGCGTATCAAGGCGCCGCTATTTTAATTTGGCGCGTGGATGGGCCTGGTCATATACCTGGGCCAGGTGCTGGAAGTCGAGCTGGGTATAGATCTGGGTCGAGGCGATGCTGGCGTGGCCGAGCATGTCCTGCACGGCGCGCAGGTCGCCCGACGATTGCAGCACATGGGAAGCGAAGGAGTGGCGCAGCATGTGCGGGTGTACGTGCACCGGCATGCCGCTGGCGATCGCATGCGCCTTCAGGCGCTGCTGGATGGTGCGCACCGAGACCCGCGTGCCCCTGGACGACAGGAACAGGGCGGCCGAGCCGTCGGCCGGCGCCGGCCGCACGGCCAGCCAGGCGCGCAGGGCGGCGGCCGCGGCCTTGCCGACCGGGACTGTGCGCACCTTGCTGCCCTTGCCGGTGACGCGCACCTCGTTCTGCTCCAGGTCTATCCAGCCGGCCGATGCCTTGCCGTGCGGGCCGGCCGGCATGTGGTGGGTGTCCAGCGTGGCCAGCTCGGACACCCGCAGTCCGCTCGAATACAGCAGCTCGAACATGGCCAGGCTGCACAGCTGGTCGGCCTCGGGCGCGTCGCCGGCGTGCGGACGCGGCGCGTCCAGCAGGCGCATGGCGTCGTCCACCGGCAGCGCGCGCGGCAGGCCCCTTGGACGGCGCGGCGCGCGCACGCCCTGGACCGGATTGGCGGCCAGCGTCCCTTGCCGTCCTTGCCAGGCAAAGAAGCCGCGCCAGGACGACAGCTTGCGGGCGATGCTGCGCGGCCCCAGGCCCTGGGCGTGCAGGCGCGCCGCCAGGCGGCGGATGTCATGCTGGGATAGTGTGGTCCAGTCGCCTTCGCCGGCCAGGCTGGCCAGCTGCAGCAGGTCGCGCCGGTAGGCGGCGATGGTCAGCGGCGCCAGCCGCAGCTCGGCGCGCAGATGCTCCAGGTAGGCGTCCAGCTGGGTGTCCGCCCTTTGCATGCTCAGGCCAGCAGCCAGGCCAGCGCCGTGCTGGCGGTCTCGCCCATGTGGACCAGGAAGTCGGTGGCCATCAGCGAGGTGAAGCGGGCCGGATCGGCCGAGCCCATCACCAGCAGGCCGAAGGCTTGCTTGTCGCCCGGCTTGCGCAGCGGGATCATGACGATGGAGCTGACGCCGCTGGCGTCGTCCAGCCAGCGCACCGCCTCGAATTCCTTGTTGTCGCCGCAGTAGGGCGCGCGCAGGCTGTTGGCGAACAGGCGGGCGTCGTCCGATACGCCGCTGGCAAACCACTCGCTGGTGTAGTCGGGCTGCACGCCCCAGATGCGCACGGTCACTTGCGGCACCTCGAACGCCACCTTGAGGCCGTTGGCGACCGCATGCGGCATGGAACCCTCGTCCTCGCATTGCAGCAGGATCTGGGTCCACTTGTGGAATTTGTTGGCGATGGCTTCGTTTTCGGACGCCAGGCGCATCAGGTTGGACATGCGCAGTTCCAGCGCCTTGTACTTGTCGCGCATGACTTCCATCTGCCGTTCCTGCAGCGAAACGGCGCGGCCGGTCAGGGCGCTGGCCAGCTTGAAGTCGGCCAGCAGGCTGGCGTGCTCGTCGAAAAACTGCGGATGTTCGGTCAGGTATTGGGCGACGAGGTTGGAATCCAGTTGGGTGCTCATTGAATGTGTTCTGTGAGGGGAAAGCAACTGGCATTCTAACCGACCCCGCGCACAATAGAAGGCGGCCATGCACGCATGGCCGCCCTTTGTTGCTTACAAGCCCGTCAGAAGATGTGGCGGATGCCCAGGTCGTAGTAGTTGACGGAGGTTTCCGACTTCATGCCGGCGCCGGTCTGGGCCAGCGGCTGCTTGCGGTTGGAAGCGTCCACGTAGATGATGGTGCGCTTGGACAGGTCGTACTCGTAGCCCACCGAGGCCTGCTTGGTCTTCACGTAGCCGTCCGGGTTCTTCTGGCCGTAGCCCAGCAGCACCTTGCCGGGGCCGACCAGCCAGTTGGCGCCCAGCACCCAGGCCTTGGTGTCGGTATCGGTGAACTTGGTGTGGCTCTGGTCCTGGCTGATGTAGTTGGCGAACAGCTTCCATTCCTGCACCGGCGCCAGGGTGGCGCCCACTGCCCACACCTTCGATTCGATGGCGTTGCGCTCATAGGCCAGCATGCCGGCGAACGGGCCGTTGGTGTAGGTGCCGGACAGCGAGAACGGATTGGCGCTGGCCTGGGCGCCCACCGGATACTGCGGTGCGGCGGCCGTGCCCTTGCCGATGATGGCGGTGGCCAGGCCATTGTTTTCCTTGGTGCCGACGGTGGCGTTGAACTGGAACCCGCTCATCACCGGGCTGTTGTAGAACACCGCATTGGCCATGCGGTTGCCGGAATTGCCGGCCGGACCCAGGGGGTCGGAGCCGGAACCGAAGGCGGTCTGGAAGCCGGCCACCTGCAGGTCGGTCTGGAAACCGGCCACGGCGGGAATGCCGGCCCACGGCTCGAAGGCCAGGCTGGTTTCCTGGAAGGCGGTCAGGCCGCGGCCCAGGCGCACGGTGCCAAAGCCGCCCTGCAGGCCGACCCGGCTCTGGCCCTGGAACAGCGGACGGGTGGTGCTTTCGTTGGTGCCGGTGTCCGGCTCGAAGCGGATTTCCAGCTGGAACAGGGCCTTGAGGCCGTCGCCCAGATCCTCGGTGCCGCGGAAGCCGATACGGTTGTTGTCGCGCTTGCCTTCCGACAGGGTGCCGCCGCTGCGCTTGTACAGGCCGACGTCCACCACGCCGTAGATGGCGACGGAGGATTGCGCCAGGGCGGTGCTGCACGCCGCGCCCATGACGGCCAGGGCCACTAAAGATTTTTTCATCGCGTATTTCCTTTAAAAGTGAGTCGGACTACTGAAGCTGGGATGACTCGAACCTTACTGGCAGGGCGCGGCCATCTTGCGGGTATGGTCGATTCCGGGCAGCTGTGATGGTCGAAAGCTGCGGAACCCCGGCCCAATGTGGTTTTTTTGTAACGGTTGCCCAGGTTCCCGTGCCTGAGGCCGCTTTCGTTGCCTTGCGGTTACAAAGCAGCTCTAGGTTACAAGGCGGGACGGGGCACCCGATTTGTGAAACATCAAGCGCGTCGCCGGTTCGGGTGCGCGGTGTGGCGCGAAACGCACGCCTGGCCGCCGAATGCGGGCAGGTAAGCGATTTCGATCGGACTGAGCAATTTTTTTCATGGCAAGATGGGCCGACTCATAGCTTCTTAACATCACCACCAACGATGGCTAATCGGGAAGAGTTGGGAATCATCCGGGGGGCACGCGCTGGAGACGCGCAATGCCAGCTGGCGCTGGGCAAGCTGTACCTGTTCGGCGGCGCCAGCCTGCCGCGCAGCATGCCCACCGCCTTGCACTGGCTGAACCGGGCCGCCCTGCAGCAGCAGGACGAAGCCTGGATGCTGATCGGCCGCTACATACCCTACGAACATGCACGCCACTGCCATTCGGCCGTGCTGCCATGGTACGACCGCGCCTACGACGCCGGGGTGGCGCGCGCCGGCCTGGTGCTGGCCCGGCTGGTGCTGGAGCAGTCCCCGGAGCAGGCCGACGCCCAGCTGCGCAGCAAGGCGCTCGATGCGCTGGCCGACGCCGCCCGTACTGGCTGCAGCGAGGCCCGCACCTTGCTGGCGCAGCAGTCCGGCACGGCGCCGTCCAGTACGCTGCCATCCGCGTCGGCGGAGGGCGGCGCGCTGCCGGCCGCCAAGGCGGGCGGGGGGGGCGACGACTCGCCCTATGCATCCCTGTTCCGCGACTGGGAGCGGGCCGGCCTGCGCGCCTATCTGCCGCAGGTGATGCCGCTGGTGCGCGAACTGCTGCACGGCGCGCCGCCCGATGCCGACGCCGCGCGCACGCTGGGCTGGAGCGTGCTCCCGGCGCAGCTGGAATTGCTGGCGCGCTGCTCGGCCGTGCTGTCCTCCTTGCCGCAGCACGACGCCGAGCTGCACCAGTGCCGTGAGCTGGCCGCATATGGCGGCGACCGCCACGCCCAGCTGGCGCTGGGCCTGTGGCTGGCGCGCATGCGCAGCGACGGCAGCCGGTTGCCGCATGGCGTGGCCAGCGTCAACTTCAAGCGTGCCATCCGCTGGCTCACGCTGGCGGCCGGGCAGGGGCTGGCGGAAGCCTGGTATGCGCTCTCGCGTATCTATCTGAAGCCGGAATTTTCGCAGCGATGCGTGGCCGAGGCGCAGCGCCACCTGGAGCGTGCGGCCGAACTGGGCCATTGCGACGCGCAGCTCGAATGCGGCTTGCACGCGTGGCGTTCGCGCCGCACCGAGCCTGAGGGCGACGTGCGCGCGGCGTACTGGCTGCAGAAGGCGGCGGCCCAGGGCTGCGACCAGGCCGTGCATGCGTTGGCGCGGGTGGCCTCTGCGCCGCAGCCGCGAGCCTGGGCCGCCGAGGCGCTGCGCGCGCTGGCGGCGGATGCCGCCGCCAGCCGGCCGCTGCTGGCGGCACGGCTGGAGCTGGCGGCCGCGTTCGGCCTGAGCCGGGCCGAAGCCTTGTTATTGGATGTGAAGGCGGCCGATCAGGGCCATTGCCTGGTGGTGGATATCCGCGCCAGCTATGGGCGCAGCAAGCGCCGTTTGATCCTGCTCGGCACGGCGCGCGAGCGCCAGCTGCTGGACCGTGTGCAGCGCCGCTTCGATGCCGCTGGCGGCCAGGAAGGATGGGAAGGCAATTACCGCCAGCGCCTGTACCGGCTCAAGACCTGCCTGGCGGCGTGACCGGCCAGGTGCTCAGATCTCGATCTCGCCTTCGAACACGGTGACGGCCGGACCACTCAGCCAGACCGGCTGTCCTTCGCCCTCCCAGGCGATGGACAGCTGGCCGCCGCGCGCATCGACGCGCACCGGCGAATCGAGCAGGCTGCGGCGGATGCCGGCCACCACCGCCGCGCAGGCGCCGGTGCCGCAGGCCAGGGTTTCGCCGGCGCCGCGCTCGTACACGCGCAGCTTGACGTGTTGGCGCGTGACGATTTCCATGTAGCCGGCGTTGACCCGGTTGGGGAAGCGCGCATGGTGCTCGATCAGCGGGCCGGTCAGCTCGACCGGCGCGGTCTCCACATCGGCCACCACCTGCACCGCGTGCGGATTGCCCATCGATACCGCCGACACCAGCACCGTCTCCTTGCTGCCGGCCAGCTCCAGCGTGAGCGGCCACAGCGTGTCGCGGCCCTGGGTGATGCCCTGCAGGCCCTCGGCGTCGAACGGCACCCGGCCCGGTTCCAGGATGGGCGCGCCCATGTCCACCGTGATGCTGCCGTCGGCCTCCAGGCGCGGCGCGATCACGCCGGCCTTGGTTTCCACCGTGATGCGCGACTGATCGGTCAAGCCTTTCTCGGACACGAACTTGACGAAGGCGCGCGAACCATTGCCGCACTGTTCCACCTCGCCGCCGTCGGCGTTGAAGATGCGGTAGCGGAAGTCGCAGCCCGGCACTTCGGACTTTTCCACCAGCAGGATCTGGTCGGCGCCCACGCCGAAGCGGCGGTCGCCCAGGCGGCGCCATTGCTCGGCCGTGAAGTCGATGTGCTGGTGGATGGCGTCGATCACGACAAAGTCGTTGCCGGCGCCGTGCATCTTGGTGAATTTGAGTTTCATGCTTGCTATTGTTTTTTATCGTAGAGCGAGGGCTGGCCCGGCGGGCGGGTCTTGAAGCGCTTGTGGGTCCAGAAATACTCGGCCGGGGCCTCGCGCACGGCGTCTTCGATGAAGGCGTTCATGCGGCGGGTGGCGGCCACCATGTCGGTACCGGGGTAATTGTCCCACACCGGGTAGAACTTGACACGCCAGCCCTGGTAATTGGGCAGGAAGGTGGCGATCACCGGCATCACCTGGGCCCCGGTTGCGGCCGCGATGCGGGCCGTGGCGGTAAGGGTGGCGGCGTCGATGCCGAAGAAGGGCACGAATTCGGCATCCTTGTCGCCGAAGTCCATGTCCGGCAGCATGAAGTAGGGCAGCTTGTCGCGCAGGGCGCGCAGGATGGGCTTGATGCCGTCCTGGCGCGTGAACAGTTTTACCGGGCGGAAGCGGGCGCGGCCGGCGCGCAGCACGGCGTCGAAGGCGGCGTTTTTCTGCGTCACGTACATGGACGAGGCGCTGGCCACCATGGCGATCGAGGCGCCGGCCACGTCCAGGCAGACAAAGTGCGGGCACAGCAGGATGGTCGGCCGTTCCGTCATCGCGGCCACCGGCACTTCCGGGCCCGGTTCGATGGTCATCAGGCGCCGCAGGCGCGACTCCGGCGCCCACCACAGGATGGCGCGTTCCCACACGCTGCGCGAATAGGCCTGGAAGTGCTGGCGCGCCAGCGCCACGCGCTGGGCCTCGGTGAGCTCCGGCATACACAGGCGCAAATTGGTCAGGGCGATATGGCGCCGCTTGCGCAGCACCAGGAACAGCAGGCTGCCGACCAGGCTGCCGAAACGGCCTAGCACGGGCAGGGGCAGCCAGTGCAGCAGCCACATGAAGCCAAGTACCAGTCTCATGCTGCCTCCTGGTCCGGTGCGGCTATGCCGTCCGGCACCTTGTAGCGGTTGTAGCTCCAATAATATTGCGATGGGGCGCGGCCGATCAGCTGTTCCATGGCGGCGTTGATGGCGCGCGCCTGGGCGGCGGCGTCGCCGTCCAGGCTGGCCTCGAAGGGCACGAAGCGGATCACGTAGCCGCGTCCGCCCGGCAGCCGTTCCGCGTAGGTGACGATGACGACGGCGTCACCGAGCTGGGCCAGCTTGGCGGGCAGGGTCATGGTGTAGGCGCTGCGGCCGAAGAAATCGGCCCACACGCCTTCGCCTTCCTGCGGCACCTGGTCCGGCAGCAGGCCGATGGGTTTGCCTTTTTTCAAGGTCTTGGCCAGCATGCGCACGCCGGACATGTTGGCTGGAGCCAACAGCAGGTTGTGGCGGGCGCGGGCGCCCTCGATCAGCGGTTTCAGCGCTTCTTTCTTGGGCGGACGGTACATTACCATCAGCTCGGTGCGCAGGGCGATTTCCTGCGCCACGATCTCGAAACAACCCAAGTGTGGCGTCAGGAACACAATGCCGCGCCCGGCGTCCAGCGTGTCCTGCACCAGCTGCCAGTTCTCCAGGCTGGCGTGGCGCGACACGCGCTCCGGGGCGGCGCACCAGATGAAGGGCAGCTCGAACATGCTCTTGCCGGCCTCGGCCACAGCAGCGGACAAATGGGTAGAGTAGCCGGCGCGTTCCATGTTGCCGCGCATGCGGCGGCGGTAGGAGGGCGAGGCCAGGTACACCAGCCAGCCGAGGGCGGCGCCCATGGCGTGCAGCAGCGGCAGGGGGAAAATGGATAGGATACGGAACAGTGAAACAAGCATGGAATCGGGGTCAGACGTTCTGGCGCAAGTGCCATTGCCTAACCAAAATTTTTTAAGAAGCGTAAAATAACACGTATGCAGTAGCCGCTGAGTTAACAGACAACTTGCGAAGCGGAATATAAGTATCGCTAAAGCGTCGCAGGCCGTATTGGTTGTGCGACAAGTTTACAAACCAGTATCAGGAGCTTGCAATGTCAAATGACTATCTCTTTACTTCCGAATCGGTATCGGAAGGCCACCCGGACAAGGTAGCGGACCAGATTTCGGACGCCATCCTGGACGCCATCCTGGCCCAGGACCCGAAAGCCCGCGTCGCCGCTGAAACCTTGTGCAACACCGGCCTGGTGGTGCTGGCTGGCGAGATCACCACCCACGCCAACGTCGATTACATCCAGGTGGCGCGCGAAACCATCAAGCGCATCGGCTACGACAACACCGATTATGGCATCGACTACAAAGGCTGCGCCGTGCTGGTCGCTTACGACAAGCAATCGCCCGACATCGCCCAGGGCGTGGACGAAGGCGCCGGCCTGGACCTGGACCAGGGCGCCGGCGACCAGGGCCTGATGTTCGGCTATGCCTGCGACGAGACCGCCGAGCTGATGCCGGCCGCCATCCACTACGCGCACCGCCTGGTCGAGCGCCAGTCGCAGCTGCGCAAGGATGGCCGCCTGCCCTGGCTGCGTCCGGACGCCAAGTCGCAAGTCACCCTGCGCTACGTGAACGGCCGCCCGGTGGCGGTGGACACCGTGGTGCTGTCGACCCAGCACGCGCCGGAAATGCAGCACAAGCAGATCGAAGAAGCCGTGATCGAGGAAATCATCAAGCCGGTGCTGCCCAAGGAATGGCTGCAGGAGACCCGCTACCTGGTCAACCCGACCGGCCGCTTCGTCATCGGTGGCCCGCAGGGCGACTGCGGCCTGACCGGCCGCAAGATCATCGTCGACACCTACGGCGGCGCCTCGCCGCACGGCGGCGGCGCCTTCTCCGGCAAGGACCCGTCCAAGGTTGACCGTTCGGCCGCCTATGCGGCCCGCTACGTGGCCAAGAACGTGGTGGCGGCCGGCCTGGCGCGCCAGTGCCAGGTGCAGGTGTCCTACGCCATCGGCGTGGCCAAGCCGATCAACATCACGGTCTATACCGAAGGCACCGGCGTGATTCCGGACGAACAGATCGCCAAGCTGGTGCAGGAACACTTCGACCTGCGCCCGAAAGGCATCGTGCAGATGCTGGACCTGCTGCGTCCCATCTACACCAAGTCGGCCGCCTACGGCCACTTCGGCCGCGAAGAACCCGAGTTCACCTGGGAACGCACCGACAAGGCCGCCATCCTGCGCGCCGCTGCCGGCCTGAAGTAAGCCTCACGGCTGCTGGCGCTCCAGGCGGTAGCTATGCCTGGTGCGCAGCGGCTGGCCCAGGCCCTGCGTCTGCCGGCTGATCAGCAGGCAGCCGGCGCGCCGGGCCAGCATCTCGCGCACCAGCACCGGTGCGCCGTTTTCCTCCCCCGTTCCCACCGCCACCAGGGTGAAGTCCGCCTGCGGACCGGCGCGCAGCACGCTCACCTGCATGGGCTGGGCCGATTTCCCCATGTTGAAGGTCTTGCCGTCGGCGCCGAGCTGCCATTGCTCGGTCGAGCGCACCGTCTTGCCCGGACCATCGTCGTAGGTGAAGCTGACCGTGCCTTCGCTGTCGAAGCTGGCCAGGGTGGGCAGGGTGACTTGCTTGTCGTTGCCGAAATCGCGGTATTGCAGGCTGCCTTTCCAGTCGCCCGCCAGCGCCGCCGCCAGGGACGGGACCGGCGTACCGGGCGTGGCCGGCTGCTCCTCGTCGGGCAGCGGCAGGGCGGGACAGGCGGCCAGGGCGGCGCTGGCGTGCAGCAGGGCGATACTGAAGATGATGCGGTACATGAAACACTCCGGTGATGCCGGCCGGGCCCATCCCCGCCGTGCCGGTCCAGCTTAGGCGCCGCCCCCTGCCGCCGTCGTCCCGGAAGCCGGATTTTCGGTGGTTTTCATGATATGGGCCTTGCGCCAGGCCGACGGCGGCATCCCGGCCTGTTCACTGAACACGCGGTTGAAGCTGGACTTGGACGAGAAACCACAATCCAGGGCCAGGGACAGCAGGTCGCGCTGATCTCCCGCCAACATCGCGCTTTGCACGGCTTCCACCCGCATGGCGTTGATGGCGGCGTTGAAGTTGCGGCCCAGGCCCTGGTTGAAGGCGCGCGACACATAACTTTCGTTGGTGCCCAGGCGGGCCGCCACCTCGGCCAGCGTCAATCCGGGCTGGCGCCACCAGCCTTCCTGACGTATGCGTTCCAGCCACAGGGCGGCGCTGGCGTCCCGGTCGCGTCCCGGCGCTGCCGGCGGCGGTACAGGCGGGGCCATCTGCGGGAAGGGACGTCCGGCGTGCCGCCAGCCTTCCAGGCCCAGCCACAGGATGATGGCGGAAAACGCCAGATACTGGCCGTAGCGCTCGTAATAGCTGAGTTTATGAACCAGCAAACTGGCCGCGTCGAAGCCGGCCGCCACCGCCAGCCACAGGCCGAGTGCGGCCAGCACGCTGGCGATCCAGGGCTGGCGCCAGGCGTCCTGGTCGCTGAGGTGCTCGCGCAGCCAGCGCAGGTAGCGCCGCCGCCGCCGGAAGGACAGCCCCAGGTACACGGCCAGCGACAGCAGGCCGGCCGCATCCCGCAGCGGCGAGATCCACGGTTCGTGCACGCCATCGTTCCAGCGCAGCTTGTCCGCCAGTGGCAGCTGGAAGGCCCACAGCATGTAGACCAGGTCGATGGCGGCAGGCAGGAAGTGCCAGCCCCAGCCAGCGGGCAGGCGCGGCGCCGACAGCCGCGTCACATACAGGTACAGCAGCGGACCGGTGGCCAGCGCCAGGTCGAAGGGCGCGAACGACAGCCAGGGATAGGCATCGTAAAACCCGGCAAAGCCCAGCACATAGGGCATCAGGCGCAGCACGGCCACGCCCAGCAGGGCGGCCAGCAGGCGCTGCGCCGCCCGGTTGCCGCCGGCGCGCAGCAACAGCAGCGCCACCAGGGCGCCGAAACCGGCGGCCAGGCCCAGCGTGGTGCTCCACGGACCATATCGTATCAAGCGCTGCTCCCTTGGGTGGCGTGTGAAAGTGCCTGGCGCTGCGTCTCCGGCGCGCGGGCAGGCATGAATATAATGCCACGAGTTAATATTCCTGCAAGCGGAGGATGGCATGGGGCAGCGCTGCGTGGCGATGGCACTGGCGATAGGACTGGCTTGCTGGCCGGGGCCGGTGGCGGCCCAGGATGGCGACGACTATTCCGCCCTGCCCGCCGTCGAAATCACGGGCCAGGCCAGTACCGTCCTGATGCGCTACGCCCACGTGGCGGCAGGCCTGGACGCCTACCAGCAGCACCTGGCGCTGGCGCCGGAGTCCAGCCTGACCTTCCGCCTGTACCGCCTGCTGCCCGGGGTGAAAACCCAGGGCGTGCAGCTGGAGCTGGCCGGGCGCGGGTATCGCGCACCGCTGACGCTGTCGGCCAACGGCCGGGTAGCGATAGCGCGCGACCCGGCCGCGCTGGAGGACGACGCCGACGTGCTCATCAATCGCAGGAAGGGCGCCGTGGCCATCGAGCCGTCGGTCGACACGCCCGGCTTGCCGCAGGGCGCCCGGCGCCTGGGCGACTTGCGCCTCGAATGCCAGGTCAAGAACGCAATGCGCGCTGCGGGCATGCATTTCTTCCAGCGTACCCTGGCCGCGGTACTGCCGACGGGCTGTGGTGCCATGCGTTTCAGGCTGGTCGACACCACGCGCGCCTACACCGCCTACGAGCTGCGCGACGGCGATCGTGTGGCCCTCAGCCCCAGCGGCGCCGTCCGTGCCGACCGCTCCATTGCCGTGCCGCTGGACGACGCCAGCTGGCCTGACCACACCCTGGTCTACCTGCGCATGGGAGCGGCCGGGGAGGGCGCCCGGCCCTGAACGCTGTCGCATTTTGCGCACGCCGTCGCCATCCGCCCGCAACGATGCTAAAATGCACCTCCCGAGGAGCGTTGCGACGAATCGCCCGATTCGCCAGGCTCGGACATCTGCAACCGCGCTCACGTTACTTTTTTCGATCAATTGAAAGGAGGGCGTGATGAACGCCGCACTCAAACCCGCACAAGACTACCTGGTCGCCGACATTTCCCTGGCCGATTGGGGCAACAAAGAAATCAAGATTGCCGAAACCGAAATGCCGGGCCTGATGGCGATCCGCGAGGAATACGCCGCCACCCAGCCGCTGAAAGGCGCCCGCATCACCGGCTCGCTGCACATGACCATACAGACCGCCGTGCTGATCCAGACCCTGGAAGCGCTGGGCGCGCAAGTGCGCTGGGCTTCGTGCAACATCTACTCGACCCAGGACCACGCCGCCGCCGCCATCGCCGCCAACGGCACCCCGGTGTTTGCCATCAAGGGCGAAACCCTGGATGAATACTGGGACTACACCCACCGCATCTTCGAGTGGCCGGCCGACGCCGCCGGCAACGCCGTGTACTCCAACATGATACTGGACGACGGCGGCGACGCCACCCTGCTGCTGCACCTGGGCGCCCGTGCAGAGAAAGACATTTCGGTACTGGCCAACCCCGGCTCAGAAGAGGAAATCTGCCTGTTCAACGCCATCAAGGCCCACCTGGCCATCGATCCGGCCTGGTACTCCAAGCGCCTGCCGCACATCCTGGGCGTGACTGAGGAAACCACCACCGGCGTGCACCGCCTGTACCAGATGCACAAGGAAGGCAAGCTGGCCTTCCCCGCCATCAATGTGAACGATTCCGTCACCAAGTCCAAGTTCGACAACCTGTACGGCTGCCGCGAATCGCTGGTGGACGGCATCAAGCGCGCCACCGACGTCATGATCGCCGGCAAGATCGCCGTGATCGCTGGCTACGGCGACGTCGGCAAGGGTTCGGCCCAGGCCATGCGCGCACTGTCGGCGCAAGTGTGGGTGACCGAGATCGATCCGATCTGCGCCCTGCAGGCCGCCATGGAAGGCTACCGCGTGGTGACCATGGACGAGGCCGCCGCACACGGCGACATCTTCGTCACCTGCACCGGCAACTACCACATCCTGACCGAAGCGCACATGCTGGCCATGAAAGACCAGGCCATCGTCTGCAACATCGGCCACTTCGACAACGAGATCGACGTCGCCTCGCTGAAGAAATACAAGTGGGAAAACATCAAGCCCCAGGTCGACCACGTGATCTTCCCGGACGGCAAACGCATCATCCTGCTGGCCGAAGGCCGCCTGGTGAACCTGGGCTGCGGCACCGGCCACCCCTCGTACGTGATGTCGTCCTCGTTTGCCAACCAGACCATCGCCCAGATCGAGCTGTACGCCAACACCGCCAAGTACCCGGTCGGCGTGTACGTGCTGCCGAAACACCTGGATGAGAAAGTCGCGCGCCTGCAGCTGAAGAAGCTCAACGCAAAGCTGACCGAGCTGACCGACGAGCAGGCCGCCTACATCGGCGTGACCAAGGAAGGCCCGTACAAGCCGGAGCACTACCGCTACTAATTCACCATGAGCGGGGCCGGCGCAGTGCCGGCCCTGTTTTTATCAGCGAGCCATCTTATGCGTTTGGTCCTTACCTGGTTAATCAATGCGGCTGCCCTGTTCGCAGTGCCCTACCTGATGCATTCCGTCGATGTCACGAGCATAGGCGCGGCCCTGATCGCGGCCTTGATACTGGGCCTGGTAAACACGCTGGTGCGGCCGGTGCTGCTGCTCCTGACCCTGCCCGTGACCTTTCTGTCGCTGGGCCTGTTCATCTTTGTCGTCAACGGCTTCATGTTCTGGCTGGTGGCGCAGTGGGTGGACGGCTTCCATGTCGACAGCTTCTGGGCGGCGATCGGCGGCGCCATCCTGTACAGCGTGATTTCCTGGGCCCTGTCCACCTTACTTTTGAAGAACGACGATGGGCAATCCTAATTTCAGTATCGAATTCTTTCCGCCCAAGACGGCGGAGGGGGCGGACAAGCTGCGCGCCACGCGCGCCCAGCTGTCCGAACTGCATCCCAAATATTTTTCCGTGACCTTCGGCGCCGGCGGCACCACCCAGCGCGGCACCCTGGACACGGTGCTGGAAATCCTGGCCGCCGGCCAGGACGCGGCGCCGCATCTGTCCTGCGTGGGCGGCACGCGCGAGTCCATCCGCGCCATCCTGCAGGAATACAAGTCGCACGACATCAAGCGCCTGGTGGCCCTGCGCGGCGACCTGCCGAGCGGCTACGGCGCAGCCGGCGAATTCCGCTATGCCAACGAGCTGGTGGAATTCATCCGCGCCGAGACCGGCGACTGGTTCCACATTGAGGTGGCTGCCTATCCCGAGGTGCACCCGCAAGCCCGTTCGCCGCAGGACGACCTGCTGGCCTTCGAACGCAAGGTGAAGGCCGGCGCCAATGCCGCCATCACCCAGTATTTTTACAATGCGGATGCGTATTTCCAGTTTGTCGAGCAGTCGCACAAGCTGGGCATCGCCGTGCCCATCGTGCCGGGCATCATGCCGATCACCAACTACACCCAGCTGATGCGCTTTTCCGACATGTGCGGAGCCGAGATCCCGCGCTGGGTGCGCCTCAAGCTGGCCAGCTTCGGCGATGACACGGCCTCCATCAAGGCCTTCGGGCTGGACGTGGTGACGGCGCTGGCGCAGCGCCTGCTGGACGGCGGCGCGCCCGGACTGCACTTCTACAGCATGAACCAGGTCGGCCCGACCAAGGCGCTGTGGGAACGGCTGGCCTAGGCCGCCATACTGCAGGCTCAGCATAGGCCCCCGCCTGCGCGGGGGCGACACGGCGCGCACGTCGCTGCCGCGCAAGCGGCAGCCCATACTGAACGTCCTGCTATGCGGCCTCCGTAATGATCGCGTCCAGCGGCACGTCGTGCGTGTCGCTGGCGAAATCCACCTCCAGGCAGCTGTAGGCCACGCCCACCGTCTGCGGACGCGGGCCGCGCGCCAGGGTGCGGTCGTAGAATCCGCCGCCGTAGCCCAGCCGGTAGCCGCCGCTGTTGTATCCCAGGCACGGTATCAGCAGGGCTGGCGGATAGGGCTGCAGGCGCAGCCCGGCCGGCACCGCCACCCCCATCCCATCCTTGACCATCGCTTCGCCGATGCGCCAGTCGGCGAATTCCAGCGCCGCGTCTTTTTGCACCACGACCGGCAGCAGCAGCCGCGCGCCCAGGCGCTCCAGCCGGGCGTAGGCCGCGTGCAGCTGGGGCTCGTCGCGCAGCGGCCAGTACACGCCCAGCGCGGCCGGCTGGTGCGCCTGCCACCACGCCACCACCTGTTCGCCGATGGCGTGGTCCCAGGCCGCCCGCGTGTCCGCATCCAGCCCGCGCCGCGCCGCCAGCAGCCGGCGCCGCAGCTCGGCCTTGGCTGGTGGGTTGGAGGTGCCGCATGGTATTCTAGGGTCGCTGGTCATATTTGGTTCAGACTTAAAGAGAGTTGCACTTTGACTTACGCTTCGAAATGGATAGCCGGCGCCATCGTCCTGGCCGGGTTCCTGGGCTGTGGCCTGGCTCCGGCGGCCCGCGCCGACGACCTGGCCGCCCAAGCGGGCGCCGACAGCCGCAAGGATGACGATGCCTTCCTGCTGCTGCGCGAAGCGGTGCGTTCGGACGATCCGGCCAAGGCCGACTTCTACGCCGCGCGCCTGTCCAACTACGCGATTCCATCCTACGTCGATTATTATCGGCTGAAATCGCATTTCAAGGACGCCAGCCAGGCCGAGATCCGCGACTTCCTGCGCCGCTACGACGGCTACGCCATCGCCGACCGCCTGCGCAACGACTGGCTGCTGGACCTGGGCCGCAAGCGCGACTGGGCCACCTTCGACGAGCAGCTGCCGCTGTTCGTGCTGAACGACGACACCCAGGTCAAGTGCTATGCCCTGCAGTCGCGCGCCGTGAAGGGCCAGAAAGTGGCCGAGGAGGCGCGCGCCCTGCTGGTGGCGCCCAGCGTCTACGGCGAACCGTGCGCCGGCCTGATCGCCACCCTGTACCAGGCCGGCCAGTTCGGCCAGGACGATTTGTACACCCAGCTGCGCCTGTCCGGAGAATTCAATGCCACCGGCCAGGCGCGCCGCATCGTGGCCCTGCTGGGCGGGAACGACAAGAAGGCGGCGCAGGCCGTGGACCTGCCCACCATTGCCGTGGCCAAGGGACCTGGCGCCGGCCGCACCGAGCATGAAATCTACCTGGTGGCCGTGGGCCGCCTGGCCAAGACCAGCGTCAAGCTGGCCGTGCTGGCGCTGAACAAGGCCGCGCCCAGGCTGAGCGAGCAGGAACGCCAGATCGGCTGGGCCAACATCGCCCTGCAATCGTCCTACACCCTGGCGCCGGAAACCTCCGACTACTGGCGCAAGTCCAACGGCGCGCCGCTGTCCATCGACCAGCAGCAATGGAAAACCCGTTTCGCCCTGCGCGACGGCGACTGGAAGCAGGTGCGCAACAATATCCGCGCCATGCCGGCCAGCCTGCGCAACGACCCGGCCTGGACCTACTGGCTGGGCCGCGCCCTGATGGCCGAATCGTCCAGCCAGTACGGCAGTTCCGGCCAGCCGCTGGGCGAGGCGCAGCAGCTGTTGCGCAGCATCGCCGACCAGTCCAACTACTACGGCCAGCTGGCCAGCGAAGAGCTGGGCCGCTTGATCACCATCCCGGCGCCGGGCGCGCCCATCAGCCAGGCCGAGATCGCGCCGATTGCCGCCAACCCCAACTTCCAGCGCGCGCTCAAGTTCTTTTCCATGCGCTTGCGCTTCGAGGGCACGCGCGAATGGAACTGGGGCTTGCGCGGGCTGAGCGAGCGCGAACACCTGGCGGCGGCAGAATTCGCACGCCAGAACAACATCCTGGACCGCATGGTCAACACCTCGGAACGCACCCGCATCCAGGTCGATTACAACCAGCGCTTCCCGGCCCCGCATGACGACATCATGCATCCCACCACGCGCACCCTGGGCCTGGACAAGGCCTGGGTGTACGGCCTGATACGCCAGGAATCGCGCTTCATCATGGACGCCCAGTCGCATGCCGGCGCCTCCGGCCTGATGCAGGTGATGCCGTCCACCGGGCGCTGGGTGGCCAAGAAAATCGGCCTGACTGACTTCGTGCAGGACATGCTGAGCGACGTGCGCACCAACATCCTGCTGGGCGCGAACTACATGAACATGGTGCTGGGGAATATGGATGGCTCGGAAGTGCTGGCCACGGCCGCCTACAACGCCGGGCCGGGCCGGCTGCGCACCTGGCGCGCCGCGCTCACCAAGCCCATGGAAAGCGCGGTCTTCATCGAATCCATTCCCTTTGTCGAGACCCGCACCTACGTCAAGAACGTGATGTCCAACGCGACGTATTACGCCGTGCTGTTCGAAGGCCGGCCGCAGTCGCTCAAGGCGCGCCTGGGCGTGGTCACACCCAAGGGCTACACCCTGCAGGAAGAACAGGAAACCACTTTTGGCTCCCGCTAGCGGCGCCACCGCAACCCACTTTACGGACGCATCATGCAGACTCAACTCGATCCCAGCCTGACGCAAGCGCTGGCCGCCGCGCGCGAGCCCGGCCTGACCCTCGTCATCGGCAACAAGAACTACTCGTCCTGGTCCATGCGGCCCTGGGTGGCCATGACCGCCTTCGGCATCCCGTTCCAGGAAGTGCGGGTGCTGCTGGACCAGCCGGACACCGCCACCCGCATCGCCGACTATTCCGCCTGCGGCCGGGTGCCGGTGCTGCTGGCCGGCGAGATGACCATCTGGGACAGCCTGGCCATCTGCGAATACCTGGCCGAGCAATTCCCGGAACTGCACATGTGGCCGCAGGACGTGGCGGCGCGCGCCATGGCGCGCTCCATCTGCGCCGAGATGCACGCCGGCTTTGCCGACCTGCGCACCGCCATGTCCATGAACATCCGCGCCAGCCATCCGGGCAAGGGCCGCACCAATGGCTCGCAGGCCGACATCGGCCGCATCAGCGAAATCTGGGAGGAATGCCTGGCGCGCTTCGGCCACCACCAGTTCCTGTTTGGCGAATTCTCCATTGCCGACGCCTATTACGCCCCGGTGGTGATGCGTTTCCGTACCTACGGCGTGGCGCTGGCGCCGGCGCTGGAAGCCTATAGCCGCCGGGTCGAGTCCCATCCCGCCGTGGCGCGCTGGGTACAGGAAGCGCTGGCCGAAACCGAAACGGCGCCCCGGCACGACGCCGACATGCCGGATTGATCTGATGCAGACCTACGTCGTCGGCGGCGCCGTCCGCGATGCCTTGCTAGGCTTGCCGGTCAAGGACCACGACCACGTGGTGGTGGGCGCCACGCCGGAAGACATGGTGAAACAGGGCTACCGCCCGGTGGGCAAGGACTTCCCCGTGTTCCTGCATCCGCGCACGCAGGAGGAATACGCGCTGGCGCGCACCGAGCGCAAGACCGCGCCCGGCTACAAGGGCTTCACCTTCCACACCGCGCCCGAAGTCACGCTGGAGCAGGACCTGGTGCGGCGCGACCTGACCATCAACGCCATTGCCCGCGCCGATGACGGCACCCTGGTCGATCCGCACGGCGGCCAGCGCGACCTGCAGCTGCGCGTGTTCCGCCACGTCTCCGACGCCTTTGCCGAAGACCCGGTGCGCATCCTGCGCCTGGCGCGCTTCGCGGCCCGCTTTGCCGACTTCACGGTGGCGCCGGAAACCAATGCGCTGATGCGCCGCATGGTGGAGCAGGGCGAGGTGGATGCCCTGGTGCCCGAGCGCGTATGGCAGGAATTGTCGCGCGGGCTGATGGAAGCCAGGCCGTCGCGCATGCTCGAGGTGCTGCGTGGTTGCGGCGCCCTGGCCCGCATCCTGCCCGAGCTGGACGCGCTGTGGGGCGTGCCGCAGCCGGAAAAATGGCACCCTGAGATAGACACCGGCATCCACATCCTGCAGGTGATCGACTGCGCCGCCGAAGCCGGGCTGGAACTGCCGACCCGCTTCGCCTGTCTGATGCACGACCTGGGCAAGGGCGTTACGCCGTCCGATCAATGGCCGGCGCACCACGGCCATGAAGGGTTGGGCGTCAAGCTGGTCGAACAGGTGTGCCAGCGCTTGCGGGTGCCGGCCGAGTGCCGCGACCTGGCCGTGATGACGGCGCGCGAGCATGGCAATGTCTCGCGCGCGCTGGTGCTGCGTCCCAGCACCATCGTATCGCTGCTGGAGCGCTGCGACGCCTTCCGCAAGCCGGCCCGCTTCTCCCAGCTGCTGCTGGCGGCCCAGTGCGATGCGCGCGGCCGCAGCGGCCCCACGGCCAGCTTCCGCGACCAACCCTATCCGCAGCTGGCGCACCTGGAGGCGGCCATGGCGGCCGCGCGCGGCGTCAACGCGGGCGAGGTGGCCAAGAAAGCCAGCGATCCCAAACGCATCCCGGAGCTGGTGCACCGCGCCCGCGTTTGCGCCGTCAAGGCCGCGCTCCGGGCCGGCGACGCGGACGGCGAGGATGGCGATGGGGTGCCGCTGGAGGCGGCGCCATGAGTTCGATCGAACTGTTCCCCAACCCGTTCCGCCGCTGGCGAAAAAACAAGGACGGCAAGCCGGAGCGTCCCGTGGTGCCGGTCAAGGAGCTGCGCGAGCGCGACCGGCGCCGCATGATCAAGCACTTCCTCGGGCTGGAAAACCGCGACCGCCTGCTGCGCTTCGGCACCATCCTGCCGGACGAGCAGGTGGTGGCCTATGTGAACAAGATCGATTTTTCCAACGACATGGTGTTCGGCGTCTACAGCGGCGCCTTCAAGCTGGTGGCGGTCGGCCACCTGGCTTTCGCGCCCAAGGAACAGGCGCCCGGCAACGGCGCCGTCACCGAGAAGGAGAAGGTGGCGGAGTTCGGGGTCTCGGTCAGCAAGTCGGTGCGCGGCATGGGCGTGGGCACGCGCATGTTCGAGCGCGCCGCCATCTATTGCCGCAACAACGATGTCGACACCCTGTTCATGCACTGCCTGTCCTCCAACGCCGCCATGATGCACATCGCGCGCAAGGCCGGCATGGAAATCCACCGCGACTATGGCGAGTCGGACGCCTACCTGAAGCTGGCCCCGCCCAATCCGGCCAGCGTGCTGCAGGAAGCCATGCAGGAGCAGTTCGCAGTGATCGACTACACCCTCAAGGCCAACAAGCGCGCCGCCGTCAAGTGGCTGGGCAAGCTGCTGGGCCGCAAATAAGGTACCCCGGCGGGGTTCAGAACACGGCGTCCATGGCCACGCTCACCAGCTTGGCGTTGCCGCTGAACGGGATGGCGCTGCGGTCCACCACCTTGTCGAACTGCAGCTTCAGGTCCATGTTCTTGCGGAAGTCCCAGCGCAGCGCGACGAAGCGCGTGTTGTCGATCTGCAGATCGTGGTAGGTGGGGGTCAGCTTTTCCGTGTAGTGCGAATAGCCGGCCAGCGCGGTGACGTCGCCGATCTTGTAGCCGGCGCTGGCGGTCCAGCTGGTGGCCTTGTAGTCGAGGGCCGGACGGCGGAAGGTGTTGGCTTCGCCGCGCAGCAGGAAGTTGTTGTAGTCGAGACTGGCCGACAGCCCCAGGATGCGCTGGCGCACGCCGGGCATGCTGACCGCGTCCGCCGGGTCGGCCGGGAAGCTGGTCAGGTGGATGCTGTTCTGCATGTAGATCAGGCGCACGCCCAGGTAGTCGTTGGAGACGTCGAGGTAGCCGCCCAGGATGTGCTTCCAGGCGTCGTCCACCTTGGCGCCGTAATAGATGCGCTCCATTTCCTTGTTGTTCTTGCTGACTTCCTGGCCGGCAAACAGGTTACCGATCACGGCCCAGTCGCCCAGCGTTTCGCGGTGGCTCAGGTTGGCGCCGTTGTAGGCGCCGATTTCCCAGCCGTAGATGTCTTGCGGAACCCGTATCCAGGGCAGCGTGTAGCCGATATAGACGCTGTCGGAGTAGGCGTAGATCGGCAGGCGGCGGCGCCCGGCCTGCAGCGTGGTGCTGGGCGTGATGTCCCAGGTCAGGTAGGCCCAGTCCACGTCGGCCTTCATGTTTTCCGACGCGCGGCTGACCACCTGGGCGGTGGCCGACCACTGTTCGTTGATCTTGTACTTGAGCTGCAGGCCGGCCAGCGATTCTTCGGACATGCTGACGCGGTTCTTGTTGTACACGGCGCCGTGCTCGTAGTTGGCGATGTAGCAGGGGCAGTCGAAGGCGTTCCACTGGCCGCTGCTGCCGCCATACGCTTTGCCGGCGGCCAGCGTGGCGAAGCCGGACACGGTCAGGTCATCGGCATGCGCGGCGGACAGGCTGGCGGCGCCCAGCAGCAGGACGGAAATCAGTTTCTTCATGGTTAGGCTCGGGTTAATTCAGGGTGGCGATGATCTTGACGCTGGCGTCCACGTCTTTCTTGTCGATGTAGCCTATGCGGCTGGGATCGGCCGCAACGGTCTTTTTCATGTCCTGCTCGCTATCGACCTCTTGCGGCGGGGTGCCGCCGCCGGTGAAGATCAGCTTGGACCAGATCGAGCGCACCTGGGCCGGGTCCTTGTGGCAGGCCTTGGCATAGAACTGGTCGCGCACCGGATTCTTCTCCGGCAGGTTGACCGGGACCGGCTGCTTGGTCTTGCCGAGGTAGGCCTGGCAAATCAGCTCATTGGCGGGCGCGCTGGCCTTGGCCGAGACGATCACCACCAGTTCGGCGTGGGCCGGCATGGCCAGGGCGGCCAGCAGCAGCGCACTGCCGCCGGCAAGGAGTTTCTGTTTCATAGGCAAAAGGAGAGGGGCGAAAAATTACGGGGAAGGGGCGGCCAGGCGCGGCGGCGTGGCGCCCGGCGCATCCAGCCTGAACGCGCTGACCGCCTGGGCCAGCGTGGTGGCCTGGTCCAGCAGCGAGACCGCCGTGGTCGAGGCTTGCTCGACCAGCACCGCGTTCTGCCGCGTATCCTGGTCGATCTCGCCCAGCGCCGACTGGATCTGTTCCAGGTCCTCGCCCTGGGCCTGGCTGGCCTGGGTGATCGCGCCCATGATGGCGGTGACGCGGGCGATGCTGGCCACGATGTCCTGCATGGTGGCGCCGGCCTGGTCGACCAGGCGTGCGCCGGCGTCCACCCGTTCCACCGAGGCGTCGATCAGGGCCTTGATCTCATGCGCGGCGGCGGCCGAGCGCTGGGCCAGGTTGCGCACCTCGCTGGCCACCACGGCAAAGCCACGGCCCTGTTCGCCGGCGCGCGCCGCTTCCACGGCCGCGTTCAGCGCCAGGATGTTGGTCTGGAAGGCGATGCCGTCGATCACGCTGATGATATCGACCACCTTGCGCGACGAGGCATTGATGGCGCCCATGGTGTCCACCACCTGGGTCACCACGGCGCCGCCTTGCTGCGCCACGCCGGAGGCGGCCTCGGCCAGCTGGTTGGCCTGCAGCGCGCTATGGGTATTCTGGCGCACGGTGGCGGTCAGCTGGCGCATCGATTCGACGGTCTGGTCCAGCGCGCCGGCGCCGTGCTCGGTACGCCGGGCCAGGTCGGCGTTGCCCGATTCGATTTCCTGCGCGGCGCCGGCAATGGTCTGGCCGGCGGCGCGGATGCGCGCCATGGTGGCGCCCAGCTTGTCCTGCATCTCGCGCAGGCTCAGCAGCAGGCTGCCCCGGTCGCCGGGCGCGGTGCGCACCTGGCTGCTGAAGTCGCCCTCGGCGATGGTGCGGGCGATGCGGATCGCGTATTCCGGCTCGCCGCCCAGCTGGCGCCACAGCAGCCGGATGATGAAGTGCGACACCAGCGCCAGGCAGGCCACGGTCAGTAGCGCCACCACGATATTGAGCCGCATGACGAGGCGCACGTCGCGCGCGCTGTCTTCCAGGGTGGCGGTCAGCTGGCGGCTTTCGGCGCCGTAGCTGGCGTGCAGATCCTGGTCCAGCACCTTGAGCGCCGCCTGCATGGCGGCGATGGTGGCGGGGGCGTCGCCGCTGTCCAGGCCCAGCATGATCTTGCCGGCTTTCAGGGTGGGTGTCAGGTAGGCGTCGAATTCGCCGGCCAGGCGCGCGGCGGCCGGGCCATGGCCCTCGATCTGGCCTAAGCGCGACAGGGTGGCCCGGATGCGCTGGGCCGAGGCCTGGATGGCCGTCAAGCCATCCTGCTCGCCATCGGCCACCGCGTGCTGCATGCCTTCGGAAATGGCTTGCACGTCGCGTATCATGGAATTGAGCTGGTCCAGCGCCGGATAGTCAGTGGCGCCGGCGCGCGCGATGTGGGCCTGGGCCGAGGAGGTGTAGCTTTGGTTGATCACCAGGCCGGTGGCGAACAGCAGGCCGGCCAGGACCGGGATGGCCCAGATCCGTAGCTTGAAAGACAATTGCATTTCCGTCATCCCATACGATGTGTTGCCCATCATATAGTATGTCCGCCGGGAAATTCTCACATATTCTCACGCAAGGCTTCCCAAAGCCCAAATGATCGATATTTCTGACCGGAAATGGCCGATCGGGGTGGCGAGTTGTTGCGTTACGGATACGTTTATACCAACGGCAAGGCGGTAGTGTCCTTGATGCGCTGCAGGGCAAACGAGGATTTCACGTCCAGCACGGCCGGATGGCGCAGCAGGGTGGCCATCATGAAGCGCGAGAAATGCTCCATGTCCTCCACGTGCACGCGCAGCAGGTAGTCCATCTCGCCGGTCATGGCATAGCAGGCCACCACTTCCGGCCACTGCTCCACCGAGACCGCGAAGTCGGCCCGGGGCGAGACCGCCGCCGGCGCCGCCGCCGCGCCCAGCGCGCGCGCATTGCTGATGGCGGCGCCGTCGCTGTGCTTTTCCAGCCGCACGTTGACGTAGGCCAGCAGGCCCAGGCCTATCTTGTCCGGGTCCAGCAGGGCCACGTACTGGCGTATCACGCCCGCTTCCTCCAGGCGCTTGATGCGGCGCAGGCAGGGCGAGGGCGACAGCGAGACCAGTTCGGCCACGTCCTGGTTGGACAGCCGGCCATCCGATTGCAAGATGGACAAGATCTTGCGGTCGGTTTTGTCGAGCGCAATTTTGGTCATAAATACCTCAAATATTCAAAATAAGAGCAATATTATTGCGCAAATCAGGAGTGCGCAGGAACTGTTTGCAATTTAATGCTGGCCTCAGGGGTCTATACTGGTTCAAAACCATAACCAGGAGACAGGCATGCAATTTCAGCCTTGGGACAACCCGATGGGAACCGACGGTTTCGAGTTCGTCGAATTCGCCGCACCCGAACCGAAAGCGCTGGGCGCGCTGTTCGAGAGCATGGGCTTCACCGCCATCGCCCGCCACCGCCACAAGGACGTGACGCTGTACCGCCAGGGCGAGATCAACTTCATCATCAACGCCGAGCAGGATTCGTTTGCCCAGCGCTTTGCGCGCCAGCACGGGCCGTCCGTGTGCGCCATCGCAATCCGGGTGCAGGATGCTGCCTACGCTTACCAGTGCGCGCTGGAAAAGGGCGCCTGGGGCTTTGACAACCGCACCGGCCCGATGGAACTGAACATCCCCGCCATCAAGGGCGTGGGCGATTCGCTGATTTACCTGGTGGACCGCTGGCGCGGCAAGCATGGTGGAGCGGAAGGCGCCATCGGCGACATCAGCATCTATGATGTGGACTTCGTGGCCATCCCCGGCGCCGTGGCCAATCCGGTGGGCCATGGCCTGACCTATATCGATCACCTGACCAACAATGTGCACCGTGGCCGCATGAAGGAGTGGGCCGACTTCTACGAGAAGATGTTCAACTTCCGCGAAGTGCGCTACTTCGATATCGAAGGCAAGCTGACCGGCCTCAAATCCAAGGCCATGACTTCGCCCTGCGGCAAGATCCGCATCCCCATCAATGAATCCTCGGACGACAAGTCGCAGATCGCCGAATACCTGGACCAGTACCACGGCGAGGGCATACAGCACATCGCGCTGGGCACCGGCGATATCTACACCTCCATCGAAGGCATGAAGGGCGCCGGAATCGCCTTCCAGGATACGATCGAGACTTACTACGAACTGGTCAACCGCCGCCTGCCGCACCACGGCGAACGGCTGGACGACCTGCGCCGCCTGCGCATCCTGATCGACGGCCACAGCACCGAGAACGAGCGCGAGCTGCTGCTGCAGATCTTCACCCAGAACGTGATCGGACCGATCTTCTTCGAAATCATCCAGCGCAAGGGCGACCAGGGCTTCGGCGAAGGCAATTTCCGCGCCTTGTTCGAGTCCATCGAGCTGGACCAGATCAAACGCGGGGTACTCAAGGACCCAGCCGGCAGCAACGCATAAGACGACGCGCCGGCACGCCCGGGCCCTACCAGGGACCGGGCTTTTACAAAAACTGGAGACAACAATGACTGCACCTCAACAGGGCATGCTGGGACCCGAGCTATTCCAGGACGATATCTCGCTGGAAGACAAGTGGACGCTGGAACGCGGCCGCGCCTTCATGACCGGCACCCAGGCCCTGATACGCCTGCCCATGATGCAGCGCGAGCGCGACCTGAAGGCGGGCCTGAACACGGCCGGCTACATCACCGGCTACCGCGGCTCGCCGGTCACCTCGGTCGACATGACGGCCATGAAGGCCAGGCAGCACCTGGACGCCCACCACATCAAGTTCCATCCCGGGATGAACGAGGACCTGGCCGCCACCGCCGTATGGGGCACCCAGCAGACCAACTTGTTCAAGGACGCCAAGTACGACGGCGTGTTCGCCATGTGGTACGGCAAGGGGCCCGGAGTGGACCGCTGCGGCGACGTGTTCAAGCACGCCAACAACGCCGGCAGCGCCAGGCATGGCGGGGTGCTGGTGCTGGCCGGCGACGACCACGCGGCCAAGTCGTCCTCCACCGCGCACCAGTCGGACCACATCCTGAACGCCTGCGGCATCCCGGTGCTGTATCCCTCCTCGGTGCAGGAATACCTGGACTACGGCCTGCATGCCTGGGCCATGAGCCGCTACACCGGGCTGTGGGTATCGATGAAGTGCGTGACCGACATCATCGAGTCCGGCGCCGTGGTGGACTTCGACCAGGACCGGGTGCAGACCATCATCCCGGCCGACTTCGAACTGCCGGAAGGCGGCCTGAATATCCGCTGGCCGGACACGGTGCTGGACATGGAAGCGCGCATGAATACCTACAAATGGTATGCCGCCCTGGCCTATGCGCGCGCCAACAAGCTCAACAAGATCATCTGGGACAGCCCCAGGCCGAAAATCGGCATCATCACGGCCGGCAAATCCTACCTGGATACGCGCCAGGCCCTGGCCGACCTGGGCATAGACGAGCAGGCCGCCGCCGACATCGGCATCCGCCTGTACAAAATCGGCATGACCTGGCCGCTGGAGGCCGAGGGCGTGCAGGCATTCGCGCGCGGCCTGGACGAGATCCTGGTGGTGGAGGAAAAGCGCCAGATCCTGGAGTACGCGCTCAAGGAAGAGCTGTACAACCTGCCGGACGGCCAGCGCCCGCGCGTGGTCGGCAAGTTCGATGACACTGGTGAATGGAGCAACAATCCGCGCACCGGCCACGGCGACTGGCTGCTGCCGGCCACCTATGAGCTGAACCCGGCGCAGATCGCGCGCGCCATCGCCAGCCGCATCATGCACTACTGCGACGGCCATCCGGTGGCCCAGCGCGTCAAGGAGCGCATCGCCTACCTGGAGCAGAAGGAGCTGCTGCTGAACTCCGTGCCGGCCAAGGCCAATCCGCAGACCGACCGCACGCCCTTCTTCTGTTCGGGCTGTCCGCACAACACCTCGACCAAGGTGCCGGAAGGTTCGCGCGCGCTGGCCGGCATCGGCTGCCACTACATGGTGCTGTGGATGGACCGCGAGACCTCGACCTTCACCCACATGGGCGCCGAGGGCGTGACCTGGGTCGGGCAGGCGCCGTTCACCAACGAAAAGCATGTGTTCACCAACCTGGGCGACGGCACCTATTTCCACTCGGGGATATTGGCGATACGGGCGGCGGTGGCGGCCAAGGTCAACATCACCTACAAGATTTTGTTCAACGACGCCGTCGCCATGACCGGCGGCCAGGCCTTCGACGGTCCGCTGGACCCGGGCATGATCTCGCGCCAGATCGCGGCCGAGGGCGTGTCGCCCATCATCGTGGTGACCGACGAGCCGTCCAAGTACCCGTCCGACTATAACTGGGCGCCCGGCGTCACGGTGCGCCACCGCAGCGAATTGATGGACGTGCAGCGCGAGCTGCGCGACCAGCCCGGCGTGTCGGCCATGATCTACGACCAGACCTGCGCTTCCGAAAAACGGCGGCGCCGCAAGCGCGCCGAGTATCCCGATCCGGCCAAGCGGGCCGTCATCAACGAGGCCGTGTGTGAAGGCTGCGGCGACTGCTCGGTGCAGTCCAACTGCCTGTCGGTGGAGCCGCTGGAGACGGAGCTGGGGCGCAAGCGCCAGATCAACCAGTCGTCCTGCAACAAGGACTTTTCCTGCACCACCGGCTTCTGCCCCAGCTTCGTGACGGTGGAAGGCGGCGCGCTGAAGAAACCGAAGAAGGCCGCCGCAGGCGAGGGCGCCGACCTGCCGGCGCTGCCCACGCCCGTGCTGCCCTCGACTGCGCAGCCCTTCGGCATCCTGATCACCGGCATAGGCGGAACCGGCGTGGTCACCGTGGGCCAGATCCTGGCCATGGCAGCCCACGTGGCGGGCAAGGGCGCGGTGGTGCTGGACATGAGCGGCCTGGCACAGAAGGGCGGCCCGGTGATGTCGCACGTGAAGCTGGCCGACCATCAAGCGGATTTGCACTCGACCCGGGTCGGCACCGGCAACGCCGACCTGGTGATAGGCTGCGACCAGATCGTGACCGCCAGCCGGGACGCCCTGTCGCGCATGGACTCCGGCCGCACCTATGCCGCCATCAATTCCACCGGCGCCACCACGGCGGCCTTCGTGAAGAACCCGGACTGGCAATTCCCGGATTCATCCTCGCGCGGCGAGATCGTGCGCGCCTGCGGCAGTGAGCACGTGGACTTCGTCGACGCCGGCCGCATTGCCACCGCGCTGATGGGCGACTCCATCGCCACCAATATGTTCATGCTGGGCTACGCCTACCAGAAAGGCCACGTGCCACTGAGCGAGGCGGCGCTGGTCAAGGCCATTGAACTCAATGGCGTGTCGGTGGCCTTCAACAAGGCCGCCTTCCACTGGGGCCGGGTGGCGGCGCACGACTTGCAGGTGGTGCTCAGGCTGACCGCGCCCACGCAGGTAGTGGAGTTCAAGCGCGCCATCTCGCTGGACGACATCGTGGCGCGCCGCGTCGAACTGCTGCGCGCCTACCAGAACGCCGCCTATGCGGAGCAGTACCGCTCCTTTGTCGAACAGGTGCGCACGGCCGAGGCCCGCCTGGGCAAGGGCACGCGCCTGACCGAGGCCGTGGCGCGCTACTACTACAAGCTGATGGCTTACAAGGACGAGTATGAAGTGGCGCGCCTGTACAGCGATGGCGCCTTCCAGCAAAAGGTGGCCGCCATGTTCGAGGGCGACATCCAGCTCAAGTTCCACCTGGCGCCGCCGCTGCTGGCCAGGCGCGACGCCCAGGGCCACCTGGTCAAGCGCGAGTTCGGGCCCTGGATGATGAAGGCTTTCGGCGTACTGGCCAGGTTCAAGGGCTTGCGCGGCACCGCCTTCGACATCTTTGGCCATACGGCCGAGCGCAAGATGGAGCGCGCGCTGATCGCCGAATACCGCGCCACCGTGTCGGCCCTGCTGCCCAAGCTGAGCACGGACAACCTGGGCCAGGCGGTGGCCATCGCCAGCATCCCGGAGGACATACGCGGCTATGGCCATGTGAAGGAGCGCCACCTGCAGGCGGCCAAACAGAAGGAGGCCGCGCTGGTCGAGGCCTTCCATGCGGCCAGGCCGGCCACGGCTCCTGCGCCGGAGCGGCCCGTGCCCATACTGGTGTAGGCACGCGTCGCTCACGCCTTGGCGGCCTTCCGTGGCCGCCTTTTTTATGCATAAGCAAACGCGAAATCCTTCCTTCCGGTAGCGCTCCCAACTTGCTAAGGTGGCGCCTTCGCCTTGCTCCGGACATCCTCCGGTACACGGCGTGTTTAACCCGGCGGATCCGCACACCGGCCCGCCGGTCTGGCCGCGGCCCACAAGGCCGCGCCTTCGATCGTTCAGCTGTGGACGAGCGCGCTAAGCTTCGATGCCATCTCGCGCAGCATGGCGCGCACGGTTTCAAGAGAGGGATGCGGATCTGGTAGCTGCTGTTCGCGGCCAAACGCCAACCCTACGCTTTGCAAGGCCGACAGCAGATCCATGTAGTCGCCGTCGGCGAGAACATCATTTATGTAAGCGATAGCCAGCGCGGGGTCACGCTGGAACATCTCCGTGGTGGCTTCGTCATGGTCACGGTGAGGCTGGTCCATGGCGTCTTTTCCAATCCTGAAATAACTTGATGGCGAGTGTAACGTCGCGCGATTGCGATGTCTTGCTTCCAGCGCACGTCAATAAAATGATAGCGCCGCCCACGTACGCGAAATAGATGCGATAGCCTGGCCCGACATGGATACGCAGCTCATGTCCGTCTATAATTTCCGGCAACCTGGATGGATGCCATAGCCGTCCGGGCGCGAACTTTATTCCCTTTGCCGGAGCCCTCCCCGATGATACGTACCGCGTTACTGCTTGCCCTCGCCGCCGCTCCGCTGGCGCAGGCGGCCCCCGCCGCCGCTTCCCCCGCAACCGCACCCCTCACCACCATTGCCGAGCGCTCGGGCTTCGAACGCACCGGCCGCTACGACGAGGTGATCGCGCTGTGCGCCCAGTTCCAGAAGGCTTATCCCAAGGCGGTGCGCTGCTTTGAATTCGGCCGCACGCCGGAAGGCCGCCCGATGATGGCGCTGGCCGTCTCTCGCACCGGCGCGCTGACGGCCGAGGCGGCAAAAAAACGCGGCCTGCCGGTGCTGCTGGTGCAGGGCGGCATCCACGCCGGCGAGATCGATGGCAAGGATGCCGGCTTCCTGGCCCTGCGCGAGGCGCTGGACAACAAGCTGGCGCCCGGCGCGCTGGACAAGCAGGTGCTGCTGTTCGTCCCGGTCTTCAATGTCGACGGCCATGAGCGCTACGGCCAGTGGAACCGCCCCAACCAGCGCGGCCCGGTGGAGATGGGCTGGCGCACCACGGCGCAAAACTACAACCTGAACCGCGACTACATCAAGGCCGATGCGCCCGAGATGCAGGCCATGCTGGCGCTGGTCAACGCCTGGGACCCGCTGGCCTATATCGACCTGCACGTGACCGACGGCGCCAAGTTCCAGCCCGACGTCTCGATCCAGGTCGAACCCATCCACGGCGGCGACGAAGCCCTGAAGCAGGCCGGCACCGTCCTGCGCGACAACGTGATGGACGACTTGCGCAAGCAGGGGGCCGATCCCAAGTCCTTCTACATCTCGTTTGCCAAGGAAGACGATCCGATGTCCGGCTTCGAGGACAGCATGGCCACGCCGCGCTTTTCGACCGGCTACTTCCAGCTGCGTAACCGTTTCGCCATGCTGGTCGAAACCCACTCGTGGAAGGATTACCCGACCCGGGTGCGCATCACCCACAATACCATCATCTCGCTGCTGAACAACGTGGCCGCGCACGGCAAGGACTGGCTGGCCGCCACGCGCGAAGCCGATGCCCGCGCCCTCAAGCTGGCCGGCTCGGAAGTGCCGCTCAGCTACCGCACCACCTACAACGCCAGGACCATCCAGTTCCCCGGGTACGCCTACACGCGCGAGCATTCGGAAGTGTCGGGCGGCCTGTGGACGCGCTATGACGAGACCAAGCCGCAAATGTGGACCGTGCCGCTGCGCGACGAGATCGTGCCGGACCTGAAGGTGGCGGCGCCGCTGGGCGGTTATATCGTGCCGGTGGCGCACGCCGCCTGGGTGGGCCCCAAGCTGAAACAGCACGGCGTCGAGTTCAAGGTACTCAAGGATGAGCAAATGGCGGCCGAGGTGGAGACCTTCCGCGCCACCAAAACCAAATTCGGCGCGCAATCGTTCGAGGGCCACCAGTCGCTGGCGGTGGAAGGCGAGTGGGCGCGCGAGCGCCGTCCGCTGGCCAAGGGCGCGCTGTTCGTGCCCATCGCCCAGCCCAAGGCGCGTTTGGTGATGACCTTGCTGGAGCCGCGCGGCGCCGACGGCCTGCTGGCCTGGGGCGAATTCAACAACGCCTTCGAGCGCAAGGAATACATGGAGGATTACGTGGCCGAGGAAGTGGCGCGCGCCCAGCTGGAAGCCGACCCGGCCCTGCGCGCGGAATTCCAGCGCAAGCTGAACACCGATCCGGAATTCAGCCAGAGCCCGGCCAAGCGCCTGGAATTCTTCGCCCGCCGCCACGCCTCGTGGGACGAGCGTTTCAACCTGTACCCGGTGTTGCGCAGCGCCAAGGTGTATTGAACAAAAGCCGGCAGCAGCCGGCTTTTTTCATTCCTGCTGCAGCGGGATGATGCCCGGCAGCGTGGCCGGGGTCGAACACGGTTCCTCGTCGAAGGCGATGTCGCCCAGCGGGTTGGCCAGGCCGTCCGCCTTCAGTTCCGTGAAGCCGAACAGCGAGCGGTCCATCAGGTGCGAGGGCACCACGGTGGACAGGGCCGCATAGGTGTTCTCGACCCGGCCCGGATGCTTTTTCTCCCACTCGCGCAGCATGGCCTTGATCTGCTTGCGCTGCAGGTTTTCCTGCGAGCCGCACAGGTCGCAGGGGATGATGGGGAAGTTCTTCACTTCGGCGTAGCGCTCGGTGTCCGCTTCCTTCACATAGGCCAGCGGGCGTATCACCACGTGCTTGCCATCGTCCGAGACCAGCTTGGCCGGCATGCCCTTGAGCTTCCCGCCGAAGAACATATTGAGGAAGAAGGTCTCGAGGATGTCGTCGCGGTGGTGGCCCAGGGCGATCTTGGTCGCGCCCAGCTCGTCCGCCACGCGGTACAGGATGCCGCGGCGCAGGCGCGAGCACAGCGAGCAGGTGGTCTTCCCTTCCGGGATCAAACGCTTGACGATGCTGTAGGTGTCCTGGTTCTCGATGTGGAAGGCCACCCCCAGTTCGGCCAGGTAGGCCGGCAGCACCTCGGGCGGGAAGTTGGGCTGCTTCTGGTCCAGGTTGACGGCCACGATGTCGAAATGGATAGGGGCGCGCTCGCGCAGCGTCATCAGGATGTCCAGCAGGGCGTAGCTGTCCTTGCCGCCGGACAGGCAGACCATGACCTTGTCGCCTTCCTCTATCATGTTGAAGTCGCCGATGGCCTGGCCCACCAGGCGGCACAGGCGCTTGTGCAGCTTGTTGTTTTCCAGCGCGATCTTCTCGGCCGACTTGGCGTTCAGGCCCGGGGTGTCGATGACGGCGTTCATACGTTGTCCTTGATCTTGAATACTTCCACGCCCACGCCTTCGCAATCTGGATAGACGTCGGGCTTCATGGTCGAGACGCGCACGGCGCGCACGCGCGGGTGGTCCAGCATGGCGCGCACCACGTCGTCGCACAAGGTTTCCTGCAGCTGCACATGGCCTTGCGACATGCGCCTGGCGATGGTGTCGCGGATGAAGTCGTAGTCCACCACTTCCTCCAGCTGGTCGTGGCTGGGCGTCGAGACTTCCAGCGGGATGTACAGGTCGACATTGATCAGCAGCCGCTGTTCGCCCTTTTTCTCGAATTCGTACACGCCGATGTTGATCAGCACTTCGTAGTTGCGCAGGAACAGGCGCCGGCAATCGGCCAGGCGGGGGTGGGTCAGCATGGGCTACTCTCTAAAATAAGCTAAACGGTATAAATATTTTATTCGGTGAGGAACATCACGTCGCGCGCCAGCGGCATCAGGTGCTGGCCGCCATCGACCAGCAGGGTGGTGCCGGTGACGGCGCGCGCGGTGGCCGCGTACAGCACGGCGGCGGCGATGTCCTCGGGGGTGCTGGAGCGTCCCAGCGGGGTCTGGCGGTGGGCCTGCTGGAAGCCGGCTTCGCTCTGGTCGCCGGACACCAGGGTGATGCCTGGGGCCACGCCAACCACCCGCACCGTGGGCGCCAGTTGCTGCGCCAGCATGGTGGTGGCGGTGTGCAGGGCGGCCTTGGACAGCGTGTACGACATAAAATCAGGGTTAAGATTGTACAGCTTCTGGTCCAGCAGGTTGACCACCACGGCCTGGCTGCCGGCCGGGGTGGCCGCGTGCAGGGCCTGGGCCAGCAGCAGCGGCGCCGCCACGTTGGCGCGCATGTGGCGCTCCAGCAGTTCCGGGCTGAACCCGGTGGCGCTGTCGTATTCGAACAGGGAAGCGTTGTTGACCACGCAATCGACCCGGCCCAGGGCCGCGACCGCGCGCGGCAGCAGTTCGCGCACGGCCTGCGCGTCGGCCAGGTCGCACGGCAGGGTGGCGGCGCGCCGCCCCAATGCTTCGATATCGGCCGCCGCCTGTGCCGCCTCGGCGGCGGAGGCGCGGTAGTGCAGCGCCACGTCCCAGCCGGCGCGCGCCATGGCCAGCGCGATGGCGCGGCCGATGCGCCGTCCGGCGCCGGTGATGAGCGCCACCGGGGCGCCCGCTTGCTGTGCTGTGCTCATGCTGTCAGGATGGTCGAATTGGCCGGTTTGCCGTTTTGTACAGGATGTCCTTTGCTGGCGGGGCCGCGCCGCGATTCGCTACAATGCCGGGTATGACACTACCCGCACCTTCCAGCGACGCCCTGGCCGCGTCCCACGCCCTGCAGCAGCTGATCGCCGACGACATCGCCCGTCACGGCGGCGCCATTTCCTTTGCCCGCTACATGGAACTGGCGCTGTACGCCCCCGACCTGGGCTATTACAGCGGCGGCTCCGCCAAGCTGGGCCCGGACGGCGATTTTACTACCGCGCCGGAGTTGACGCCCCTGTTCGGCGCTGCGCTGGCGCAGGCTGCAGCCGCTATTATCGCCCAAAGCGCGCCCAACATCCTCGAATTCGGCGCCGGCAGCGGCCAGCTGGCCCATGATGTGCTGGCCGAGCTGGGCGCCGCCGGGGTGCAGGTGCAGCGCTACGCCATCGTCGACCTGTCCGGCGAACTGCGCGCACGCCAGCAGGACAAGCTGGCCGCCTTCCCCCAGGTCGAATGGCTGGACCGCATGCCGGAGTCCTGGGATGGCGTGGTGCTGGGCAACGAGGTGCTGGACGCCATGCCGGTGCAGCTGGTGCGCAAGCACGAGGGCGGCTGGCAGGAACTGCACGTGACGGTGCGCGACGGCCGCTTCGCCTGGGAGCCGCTGCCGGCCGGCGCCGAGCTGCTGGCCCAGGTTGCGCGCCAGATCCCCGAGCCGGACTACCTGCCGGACGGCTGGACCAGCGAAGTGCACGGCCCGTCCTGCGGCTTCATGGCCAGCCTGGCGCGCATGCTCGAGCGCGGCCGGGGCGGCGCCGCCATCCTGATCGATTACGGCTTCCCGGCCCACGAGTATTACCTGGGGCAGCGCGACGGCGGCACCCTGATGTGCCACTACCGCCACCACGCGCATGCCGATCCCTTCTATTACCCCGGCCTGCAGGACGTGACCGCCCACGTGGATTTCACGGCGGCGGCGCTGGCGGCCCAGGACCACGGCGCCGAGGTGCTCGGCTATTTCAGCCAGGCCGGGTTCCTGCTGGGCGCCGGCATCGGCGAGCTGCTGCTGCGCACCGATCCGGACGACGCCAGGGCCTATCTGCCGCAGTCCAAGGCGGTGCACAAGCTGGTCTCGCCGGCCGAGATGGGCGAATTGTTCAAGGTCCTGGTGGTGGGCAAGGGCGTGCAATTGCCGGACGCCATACTGGCCCAGGATCGCAGCCATCGTTTATAGATAAAAAAGCAACAATGCAGGAACAGGCATGGATATTCCTGCATGCTTGCCGCAATTTACGGCAGAAGATCGGATATCATGGCCTATTCGGCGTGGAAAACGATGGCGCCCGGCCCGGCAAACATTTTCGTAACGATGGCAAAGATACACACTCACTATGACAACCTGAAAGTGTCGCGCATGGCGCCGCAGGAGGTCATACGTGCCGCTTACAAGGCGCTCAGCCAGAAGTATCACCCGGACAAGAATCCGGGCGATGAAAAAGCCGCGCGCATCATGGCCATCGTCAACAGCGCCTACCTGACCCTGTCCGATCCGCAGCGCCGCAAGGAGCACGACGAGTGGATCGCGGCCGAGGAGTGGGAAGTCGAGTGGCTGGAAAGCACCCGCCACGAGGATGCCCACGGCCATGCGGCCGCCCGCGACAAGCACGAGCGCCGTCCCGAGGCGCCGCATCAGGCCTGGGACCACGCCGAGGAGCCGGCCGTGCGGCCGCGCCGGCGCGGCTGGCGCCTGTGGGGCGGCATGGCCGCCTGTCTGCTGCTGGGCTGGGCCGGCGGCGTGACCATGGTGGCCGAGCCGCATTTGCTGTCCTCCATGCTGGCCTCCGCATGGGGCGGCAAGGGCGACCTGACCGAGCCCGCCGCGCGCGCGCCCGAACCGGGCAAGTCCAAGACCGACAGCGCCGCCGACGGCTGGGCCGCCAGCCGCGCCTCGTACCCGGATGCAGTCCCGGCCAAGGCGCCCATCAAGGTGCTGGCCCTGTCGCAGGTGGTGCTGCCGGGCGTGCTGCCCGATTGCGACAGCGAAAGCCAGACCCTGACCGCGCCCAATGGCGAACCGTGGCCGACCGAATCCGGCTATGTCGAGGGTTTCCCGGTGGCCAACAAGGGCGAGGACATGCAGCTGACCCTGGACAACGCCGGCAATGCCTCGGCCGTGTTCATCAAGGTGTACGACATGGAGCGCCATTCCAACGTGCGCTATGCCTTTGTGCAGGCGCACGACAAGCTGGTGGTCGACAAGCTGGCCAGCGGCCGCTACGAGATCCGCTACCAGAACATCGACGTGGCCGCCAACCAGGCCGGCTGCCCGCGCCGCCAGGCCAGCGCCGGTACCGGCGCCCCGGTGCGCTAGCGCCGTACCCCTGCGCCGTACTCCTCGTACTTCTCGTACTCCTCGTGCTCCTGTTTACGGCGAGGAGCCTCAACGAGGCCTGCCCGCTGTGGCGCAGGGGCTATTCCGCCGCGATATCGTTCAGGCCCATGTCCGGGCTGGACATGAGCCGGTCGATGTCGACCAGGATCAGCATGCGCTCGGCTATGGTGCCCAGGCCGATGATGTAGTCGGAGCTGAAGGCCGTGCCCATCTCCGGCGCCGGCTTGACCTGGTCCGGGGTCAGCGTGGTCACGTCCGACACGGAATCGACCACCATGCCCACCACCCGGCCGCCGATGTTCAGGATGATCACCACCGTGAACTGGTCGTAGGTGGCCTCGCCCAGCTTGAACTTGATGCGCATGTCCACCACCGGGATGATGATGCCGCGCAGGTTGATCACGCCCTTGATGAACTCGGGCGCGTTGGCGATGCGGGTCACGGTCTCGTAGCCGCGGATTTCCTGCACCTTGAGTATGTCGATGCCGTATTCTTCCTTGCCCAGGGTGAAGGCGAGGAATTCTCGGCCTGCGATGTCGTTGCCGGATGCCGTCTCTTGCATGATGTGATCCTTGGTGTGCCGATTTGTGGTGAAAGAGTATCAGAGTCGGGCCGCGCTGACGAGCGCGGCAACGATCGTTTCCATGGGGGTTGTCACTGGAGGGCATTCTGATTATGCTAGCCCCAGCAGCCCCTTCAGGAGACAGCATGACCGCTACCCCCGCCTCGGACGATGACTGGCTGATCGAGGAAGACGACGAACAGCCGGAGCCCGTCCCGGGCGCGCCCGACCAGCGCCTGTGGCGTGTCCTGATCGTGGACGACGACGCCGACGTGCACGCCGTCACCCGCCTGGCGCTGCGCAACGTCAGCTTCAAGGGCCGCGAGCTGGAGCTGTATTCCGCCCACAGCGGGCGCGAAGCCTACGAGATCCTGCGCGACACCCCCGACATCGCCCTGGTGCTGCTGGACGTGGTGATGGAAACCGATGATGCCGGCCTGATCCTGGCGCGCCGCATCCGCGAGGAACTGCACAACAGCATCGTGCGCGTGGTGCTGCGCACCGGCCAGCCCGGCCAGGCGCCCGAGCAGCGCGTCATCATCGAGTACGACATCAACGACTACAAGGCCAAGACCGAGCTGACCACGCAAAAGCTGTTCACCACCGTGATCTCGGCCCTGCGCGCGTATGAAAGCCTGAACATGCTCGAGCGCAGCCGCATCGGGCTGGGCAAGATACTGGCCGGGGCCACCAACCTGTACCAGATCCATTCGCTGCGCGAGTTCGCCTCCGGCGTGCTGAACCAGGTCAGCGCCATCCTCGACGTGGGCGCCGACGGCGTGCTGTGCCTGATGCAGGGCGATACCGGCCACACCACGGTGGTGGCCGCCACCGGCCATTACGCGGCCCTGGGCGAAAGCGAGCAGATGCCCTCCAGCCATCCGCTATGGCCCACCATCGCCAAGGCTTTCGCGGAAAAGAAAAGCCAGTTCGAGCATCCGGCCAACGTGCTGTTCATCCACACCCAGGAAAACCGCGAGGTGGCCATCTCCGTCACGCCGCCATGGCCGCTGGCGCAAATCCAGCGCGACTTGCTGGAAGTGTTTTGCCAGCGCATCGCGGCCGCCTTCGACAACCTGTACATCTTTGGCCAGCTGCGCAAGGCCCAGGAAGCCACCGTGGTGGCGCTGGCCGACCTGGCCGAGTTCCGCGACAGCGGCACCGGCGGCCACGTGCGGCGCGTGCAGCAACTCTCCAGCGCACTGGCGCAGCGCTTGCACGAGCGCGGCAACTACGCCTCCCAGCTCAGTCCCCAGCTGCTGGACATGATAGGCCTGGCCAGCATCCTGCATGACGTCGGCAAGGTGGCCACGCCCGACCACATCCTGCTCAAACCCGGCCTGCACACGCCCGAGGAGCGCAGCCAGATGCAGGCCCACGCGGCGGTGGGGCGGACCATCCTGGAGCGCGCCGCCAACATGGTGGACGGGGTCAGCTACCTGACCTACGGCGCCGAGATCGCCGGCGCCCACCACGAACACTACGACGGCAACGGCTATCCCAACCAGCTCAGGGGTGACCAGATCCCGCTGTCGGCCCGTATCGTGGCGGTGGTGGACGTGTTCGATTCGCTGCTGCACGAGCGGCCTTACAAGGACCCCTGGCCGCATACGGAGGTGATGCGCTACATCACCGAGCGGGCCGGCAAGCAGTTCGACCCCGAGGTGGTGGCGGCCCTGCTGGACGTGATCGAGCGCGATCCCTCGGTGGGCCATACCCCGGACTGAGGAAGTCGGCCGGGCCGTTCAGACCGCGCCCGGCTGCGCTCAGGTGTCGCTCAGGCGCCGCCGGCGCCGGTGCGCCCTTGGTCCGGCGCCGCCAAGTCCGCCCCGGCGCGCGCCATGGCCTCGAACTCGGCCACCGGCAGCGGCCGCGCGTACAGGTAGCCCTGCGCCTCGTCGCAGCCCTTGGCGCGCAGGAAGTCGCGCTGGGCCGCCGTTTCCACCCCTTCCGCCACCACCGCCAGTCCCAGCGAATGGGCCAGCGCGATGGTGGCCGCCACGATCACGGCATCGTTGGGATCGCTCTCGATATCCTTGACGAAGCCGCGGTCTATCTTGATGCGGTCCAGTTCGAACAGCTTCAGGTAGCTGAGCGAGGAATAGCCGGTGCCGAAATCATCGATGGCGACCTTGATGCCGCGCGAGCGCAGTTCGCGCAGCAGCACCCGGCTGCGTTCCGGGTCCTGCATGGCGGCCGATTCCGTGATCTCCAGTTCCAGGCGGGCCGGCGCCACGCCATGCTGCTGCAGCAATTTGTCCAGCTGCGGCAGCAGGCCGGCGCCGTGGCACTGCCGCGCCGACAGGTTGAGCGCCAGGCGCAGGTGGGCCAGGCCGCTGTCCTGCCACCCTGCCAGCAGCACGCAGGCGCGCTGCAGCACCCAGTCGCCCAGCGGCAGTATCAGTCCGGATTCCTCGGCGATCGGGATGAAGCGGTCCGGCCCCACCATGCCCAGCTCCGGATGGTGCCAGCGCAGCAGGGCCTCGGCGCCGATGATGCGCTGGCTGTGCAGCTCCACCTGCGGTTGCAGGTAGAGCTCGAACTCGTGCTGCTCCAGCGCCTGCCACAAGCGGTTTTCCAGCAGCAGGCGCTCATGGGTGGCGGCGTTCATGGCCGGCGAGAAGAACTGGAAGTTGCCGCGTCCCTGGCTCTTGGCCGCGTACATGGCGGTGTCGGCGTGGCGCAGCAGGGTGGAGCTGTCCTGGCCGTCGTCGGGGAACATGGCCACGCCCACGCTGGCGCCGCTGTGCACGGTCTTGCCGTCCAGCTGGTAGGGCGCGCCCAGGGCCTCGACGATGCGCACCGCGATGGCGCTGGTCTCGTCCGGCGTGATGTCGCCCGAGGTCACCACGATGAATTCGTCGCCGCCCAGGCGGGCAATGGTGTCCACCTCGCGCAGCAAGTCCTGCAGGCGCCGGGCCACGGCTTGCAGCAGCAGGTCGCCGACTTGGTGGCCGTGGGTGTCGTTGATTTTCTTGAAGTGGTCGAGGTCGATGAACAGCACCGCCGCGCGGGCCTGGCTGCGGCGGGTCTGGGCCAGCAGCAGTTCCAGGCGCAGGTTGAGCGAGAGCCGGTTGTCGAGGCCGGTCAGGGTGTCGTGGTGGGCCAGGCGGTGGATGTGTTCCTGGGCGCGGCGCTGCTCGGTCAGGTCGTGCAGGATGGCCACGAACAGGTGTTCGTCCGGCAGTTCCACCTCGCTGACCGAGACCGCCAGCGGGAAGGCGCTGCCGTCGCTGCGCCAGCCCTCGGACTGGTGCTCGTGGCTGGCGCCGGCGGCGATGCCGCGCAGCAGGCGCGCCGTATCGGCGCCGCCGTCCACCGGCAGCAGGCGCGCCAGCGGCAGGCCGGCCATCTGCTCGGGCGGATAGCCGAACAAACGGCCGGCGGCGGCGTTGGCCGATACCAGGCGGCCATCGTGGGCGATGGTGAGGATGGCGTCGGCCGCCTTGTCCAGGATGGCCTGCAGGCGCGCCTCGCGCTCGCGCAGGCGGGCGGTGCTGTCCTTGACCTGGGCCTGGATGCGGGCGCGCTCGCCGCTGATCAGCAGCATCAGCGCGCCCAGCAGGCCGGTCAGCAGCAGGCCGCAGGTCAGCACGGTCCAGCTTTGCCAGCCGCGCTGCTGCATCAGGTAGGCGCGGGTGGGCGCCAGCACCAGTTCGAACTGGCGGCCGCCGAAGTGCAGCACACGGCGGTAATCGTTGCCGCCGGGTGGGCGGCGCAGGGTGTCGCGCAGCACCGCCAGCGCACCCTGGCCGGCGCTGTCGGCCAGGCGCACCCGGAAGTGCGGGAAGTCGACCCGGCGCAAGGCCTGGTCCAGGTAGCCATCCACCTGCAGGCCGATCATCAGGGCGCCGCGCGCCGCGCCGCCCTCGGCGCCGGGGATGGCCTGTATCAGCAGCAGGCCGGCGTTCTGCGGACGCATCAGCAGGCGCAGCGGCGCCGTCACGGTCGGCTTGCCGGAGGCCAGGGCCTGCTGCAGGGCCGGGCTGCGCTGCGGGTCGAATTCAAAATCCAGGCCCTGATAGGCGCGCGCCGCCGGCGGCTCGACCAGGGTGGCGACGAAGTAGTGCTGCCGCGCCGGGGCCGGCGCCAACACGCCATCGTGCAGGTCCAGGATGGCGTAGGGGCGGCCGCCGCGGCCGGCCATGGCCGCCTCGTAGGCCGCGCGCTGGCCATGCCCGACCGGGCGCAGCCAGGCCATGGACAGCAGCTCGGGACGCTGGTCCAGGTAGCCGTGCGCCATGCTGCCGAAGTCGTCCGGGTCCAGGGTGCGGCGGGCCCCGCCCAGGGTCTGGGCCATGGCGTACAGGAAGCGTTCGTGTTCGCTGAACTGCGATTGCAGCAGGTCGCCGGCCTGCTGCGCCTTGAGCAGGAAAGCCTGGCGCTGCTGGCTGGTTTCCCACCGCTGGGCCTGCAGGAAGATGGTGATGAAGGCGGCCGCCGACAGCAGCAGCGACAATCCCACCAGGTAGCGGCGCCGCCACCACAGGGCGCGTGGCCGGCCCAGCGCGATCCAGGTCAGTGGCCCGGCCAGCAGGATGCCGATGGTGTCGCCCATCCACCAGGCCAGCCAGCTGATGGGCAAGTCGCTCCAGGCTATCACGCCCACGGCCAGCATGCCGGCCAGCGACACGCTGCTGCTGGTGACGGTGACGCCGCCGGCCAGCAGCAGGAAGCGCACCACGTCGCGTCCGGAGCCGATGGCCGGGTCGATATGGCGCAGGAACAGCCGGCTGCCCAGCCAGGCCTGCAGGGCGGCGCCCAGGGCCGGCGCGCAGGCGCCCAGGAAGGTGGCCAGGGTCACGCCCTGCGGGCTGAGGAAGGGATAGACCAGGTTGGTGCTGAGTGAGCCCAGCATCACGGCCGGCAGCAGGCGCGGCCCGGCCGCCACGCAGGCCGCCAGCGCCACCCCGGCCGGCATGAACAGGGGCGAGGCGTAGCTGGGCGGCAGGGCCAGCAGCAGGCTCAAACGGCCCACCACGAAATACAGGAGCCACAGGCCCAGATTGGCCAGCAGCACCTGGCCCCAGCCCCTCGGGCCCGCGTACACATGCTTCAAAATCCCACGCTCCCCGGTCGATGATGTGCGGCCGATTGTATAGGATTTTTTTCAACACAAAAACAACACTTGCACTTTTGCAGTCCGTGCAGTTAGAATCTCGTCCCGAAGCAAGACGTTGCTCTTCATCAAAGCGAAAGCGGTGAAAAAGAGTTGACAGTCTAAGAAAGTTGCTTCATACTCTGCGGTTCCTCGCGGAGGGGTGGCCGAGTGGTTAAAGGCGACGGACTGTAAATCCGTTCTCTATGAGTACGCTGGTTCGAATCCAGCCCCCTCCACCAAGTTTTGCAGCAGGACTGAGTGGTATAAAGTGAAGACGGACCTCGCGGGTGTAGCTCAATGGTAGAGCTGAAGCCTTCCAAGCTTAAGACGAGGGTTCGATTCCCTTCACCCGCTCCAAAGTTGCAATGCAGATGCGCAAGCATCGATTAGCTGTTCCAAATAAGCCCTTGTAGCTCAGTGGTAGAGCACTCCCTTGGTAAGGGAGAGGCCACGTGTTCAATCCACGTCAAGGGCACCAGAATTCGCAGTACCCGCGCCCTGCGCGCGGCGCAGTGAGCATCAGTTAAGACAGTCGGGCGTTGCCCGGGCAATCACATCAAAATCGTTAGGAGTCTAAAATGGCAAAAGAGAAATTCGAGCGGACCAAGCCGCACGTCAACGTCGGCACCATTGGTCACGTTGACCACGGCAAGACCACCCTGACCGCTGCGATCGCAACCGTGCTGTCGAAAAAATTCGGCGGCGAAGCCAAGGCCTACGACCAGATCGACGCTGCTCCTGAAGAAAAAGCACGCGGCATCACCATCAACACCGCCCACGTCGAGTACGAAACCGCGACCCGCCACTACGCCCACGTGGACTGCCCCGGCCACGCCGACTACATCAAGAACATGATCACCGGCGCGGCCCAGATGGACGGCGCGATCCTGGTGTGCTCGGCCGCCGACGGCCCGATGCCCCAGACCCGTGAGCACATCCTGCTGGCCCGCCAGGTGGGTGTTCCTTACATCATCGTGTTCCTGAACAAGTGCGACCTGGTGGACGACGCCGAGCTGCTGGAACTGGTGGAAATGGAAGTGCGCGAACTGCTGTCGAAATACGAGTTCCCCGGCGACGACCTGCCCATCATCAAGGGTTCGGCCCGTATGGCCCTGGAAGGCCAGCAAGGCGAGCTGGGCGAAGACTGCATCATCCGCCTGGCCGACGCCCTGGATTCCTACATCCCGACCCCGGAACGTGCCGTTGACGGCGCCTTCCTGATGCCAGTGGAAGACGTGTTCTCGATCTCCGGCCGCGGTACCGTGGTGACCGGCCGTGTCGAGCGCGGTGTGATCAAGGTCGGCGAAGAGATCGAAATCGTCGGCATCACCGACACCGTGAAAACCACCTGCACCGGCGTGGAAATGTTCCGCAAGCTGCTGGATCAGGGTCAAGCCGGCGACAACGTTGGCCTGCTGCTGCGCGGCACCAAGCGTGAAGACGTGCAGCGTGGTCAGGTGCTGGCCAAGCCGGGTTCGATCAAGCCGCACAACCACTTCACCGGCGAGATCTATGTGCTGTCGAAAGACGAAGGTGGCCGTCACACCCCGTTCTTCAACAACTACCGTCCGCAGTTCTACTTCCGCACCACCGACGTGACCGGCTCGATCGAGCTGCCGGCCGACAAAGAAATGGTGATGCCTGGCGATAACGTGTCGATCACCGTCAAGCTGATCAACCCGATCGCCATGGAAGAAGGCCTGCGCTTCGCCATCCGCGAAGGCGGCCGTACCGTCGGCGCCGGCGTGGTTGCCAAGATCATCGCTTAAGTAACACCGATTCTGACTACCGCCCGGGCCTCCCGGGTGGTATGATAGATCCTTGCTGTAAGTTTTAAAGGGGCGTAGCTCAATTGGCAGAGCGTCGGTCTCCAAAACCGAAGGTTGGGGGTTCGATGCCCTCCGCCCCTGCCACCATCCTGGTGCAGGGCACCGAAAGTAGAACATGTCAAATCAATCCGTGCAGACCGTCAGCACGTCGAATGACAAGATCAAGGTCGTGCTGGCGATAGTCGCCGCGATCGCAGGAGTAGTAGGCTTTTATTTCCTGGCAGACAAACCAGCTCTGGTACGCGCAGGCGCACTAGTAGCTGGTTTAGCTTTTGCAGTCCTGATCTTGTGGACCTCGACCACTGGCCGTGATTTCCTGAATTTTGCCAAAGAATCGGTACGCGAGACCAAGAAGGTCGTGTGGCCGACCCGCCGCGAAGCGGCCCAGATCACCGGCATCGTGTTTGCCTTTGTTCTGATCATGGCGATCTTCCTGTGGGGCACGGATAAGACGCTGGAATTCCTGTTGTACGACGTCATCCTGGGTATACGAAAATAATGAGCGAAAATGTGCAAGACGACGTGTCCGGCGAAGTGCCGGCGCAAGATGCTGGCGCAGCACCGCTGAGCACGCCAGTAAGCAACAAGCGCTGGTATGTAGTGCATGCATACTCCGGCATGGAAAAAAGCGTGCAGCGCGCCCTGATGGAACGCGTCGAGCGCGCCGGCATGCAGGACCAGTTCGGCCAGATCCTGGTGCCCACCGAAGAAGTGGTGGAAGTACGCAATGGCCAGAAGTCCGTCACCGAGCGCCGTTTCTTCCCTGGCTATGTGCTGGTTGAAATGGAAATGACGGATGAAACGTGGCACCTGGTGAAAAACACCAGCAAGGTCACCGGTTTTATCGGCGGCAAGTCGAACAAGCCGACCCCGATTCCCGCGCGCGAGATCGACAAGATCATGCAGCAGATGCAGGAAGGCGTGGAAAAGCCGCGGCCCAAAGTGCTGTACGAAGTGGGCGAGCAAGTCCGCATCAAGGATGGCCCGTTCACCGATTTCAACGGCAATGTCGAGGAAGTCAACTACGAGAAATCCAAGGTGCGCGTGTCGGTCACCATCTTTGGCCGCGCCACCCCGGTGGAACTCGAGTTCGGCCAGGTCGAAAAAGTTTAAGCAGTACCACCGTTCGCCGGAACGGGCGAACGCGAATCCGGTACCAGAGGAGCCCCGCCTGGCAGTCAGCCGCGCGGGGCGCTACTACTCAAATCCAAGACAGGAGCCATCATGGCAAAGAAAATCATTGGTTTTATCAAGCTGCAAGTGCCAGCTGGTAAAGCAAACCCCTCCCCGCCGATCGGTCCGGCACTGGGCCAGCGCGGCCTGAACATCATGGAGTTCTGCAAGGCCTTCAACGCCCAGACCCAGGGTATGGAACCCGGCATGCCGATCCCGGTGGTGATCACCGCCTTTGCCGACAAGTCCTTCACCTTCGTGATGAAGACTCCTCCGGCCACCTACCTGATCAAGAAGCACTCGGGTGTGACCAAGGGTTCGTCCAAGCCGCATACCGACAAGGTCGGCAAGCTGACCCGCGCTCAAGCGGAAGAAATCGCTAAACTGAAAACCCCCGATCTGACCGCTGCCGACCTGGATGCTGCCGTGCGCACCATCGCCGGTTCCGCACGTTCGATGGGCATCACGGTGGAGGGCCTGTAATCATGGCAAAACTGTCCAAACGCGCACAAGCCATCAAGGCCAAAGTCGATAGCACCAAGAACTACAGCTTCGACAACGCCGTCGCCCTGATCAAGGAACTGGCCACCGCCAAGTTCAATGAATCGATCGACGTGTCCGTCCAGCTGGGCGTGGATCCGAAGAAATCGGACCAGGTCGTTCGCGGCTCCGTGGTGCTGCCCGCCGGCACCGGCAAAACCGTACGCGTGGCCGTGTTCGCCTCCGGCGACAAGGCTGAAGCCGCCAAAGCGGCTGGCGCCGACGTGGTCGGCATGGAAGACCTGGCCGAGCGCGTCAAAGCCGGCGACATGCCTTTCGACATCGTCATCGCTTCGCCCGACACCATGCGTATCGTCGGTACCCTGGGCCAGATCCTGGGCCCGCGCGGCCTGATGCCGAACCCGAAAGTCGGCACCGTGACCCCTGACGTGGCTACCGCCGTGAAAAACGCCAAAGCCGGTCAAGTCCAGTACCGTACCGACAAGGCTGGTATCATCCACGCCACCATCGGCCGTAAATCGTTCAGCGATGCGGATCTGAAGACCAACCTGGTCGCCCTGATCGACGCCCTGAACAAAGCCAAGCCTGCCTCGAGCAAAGGCGTGTACCTGCGCAAGGTCTCGCTGTCCTCGACCATGGGCGCCGGTGTCCGCGTGGACCAGGCTACCCTGGCAGCGTAACAACCTCCGGTGTCCAGGTGCTGACACGCGCAGCGTGTTGGTCCCTGGCACCGCTGACTGAATCAAGTCCCCGCAGTGTAGCGCGGGGCGCATCTTTGGGGTGGTTGTCCGGCCATAAACCGGACAGCCAACAATCAAAGACCGTTGGGCTCCGCGCATCAGGCAGGCGCGGGGTTAATTGAAAGTTCTCACCCAACGCAGATGGTGTACCCGATCAAGTTTCGTAGTCCATAGGACTCCTAAACCTCGGACGCCGTTGTTCGAACCGATGCAAGGCATTAGCTGCGCATCATTTAAGGAGGTTGACCGTGGGTCTCAATCTGAATGACAAAAAGGCCGTCGTCGCCGAAGTTTCCGCAAAAGTAGCAACTGCGCAAACCATCGTCGTGGCCGAGTACCGTGGCATCCAGGTTGGTCACTTGACGCAACTTCGTGCCAAAGCGCGTGCCCAAGGCGTGTACCTGCGTGTGTTGAAAAACACCCTGGCCCGCCGTTCCGTTGAAGGTACGCAATTCGCCAACCTGGCCGATGAAATGACCGGTCCGCTGATCTACTCGATCTCGGACGACGCCGTTGCTGCAGCGAAAATCATTGCTGATTTCGCCAAAACCAACGACAAACTGGTCATCAAGGCTGGTAACTACGCAGGCAAACAGCTGGATAAAGCTGGTGTTGCCGCGTTGGCGAGCATTCCGAGCCGTGAAGTCCTCATCTCGCAGCTGTTGGGCGTTATGCTGGCTCCTGTTTCGGGCTTTGCACGTGGTCTGGCTGCCCTGGCAGCGAAAAAATCCGAAGGCGCTCCGGCCGCAGCAGAAGCTGTCGCCGAAGAAGCCCCGGCCGCTTGATTGCGTCCCGATTTTTTCCTCAGTACCGATCTGAATTAACGTATCAAAAAAATTATTGGAGTTTCAAATGGCAATTAGCAAAGAAGACATCCTGAACGCAGTCGCTGAACTGTCCGTCATGGAACTGAACGACCTGGTCAAAGCTTTCGAAGAAAAATTCGGCGTGTCGGCCGCTGCCATGGCAGCTCCGGCTGCTGGCGGCGCCGCTGCTGGTGCAGCTGCTGCTGAAGAGCAGACCGAGTTCAACCTGGTCCTGACCGAAGTCGGCGCCAACAAGGTCGGCGTCATCAAGGCCGTGCGCGAAATCACCGGTCTGGGCCTGAAAGAAGCCAAAGACGTGGTCGATGGCGCTCCGAAGACCGTGAAAGAAGCCCTGTCGAAAGCTGACGCTGAAGCCGCCAAGAAAAAGCTGGAAGAAGCTGGCGCCAAGGCCGATCTGAAGTAATCTGTAGTACGGCGTAGTTGTTGAACGCCCCGAGCCAAAGTTGCGGATGCCCTCTGAAAGGGGGGAATCCGGCTTTGGCTCCTTTGTCGTCTTTGTCGTATTTGTAGCACCTGTACCACACACGCTGCTGTTTTTTCGATCCGCTGGAATGGTAGAAGCTTGAGGTTTCGTCTGTGTGACAACAGACCGCGCGCCCACTGGCAAAACCTGAAGTTTTTATCCTTTCTGTCACTCACGGAGTGTCCATGCACTACTCATTTACTGAGAAGAAACGCATTCGCAAATCCTTCGCGAAACGCGCCAACGTCCACAACGTTCCGTTCCTGCTGGCTACCCAGCTCGAGTCCTACCACAGTTTCTTGCAAGAGAACGTGCCTCCGTCCGCGCGCAAGAACGATGGCCTGCAGTCGGCCTTCACCTCGATCTTCCCCATTGTGTCGCACAATGGCTTCGCCCGCCTGGAATTCCTGTCGTACGTGCTGGGCGACCCCGCGTTTGACGTCAAGGAATGCCAGCTGCGCGGCCTGACCTTTGCCTCGCCGCTGCGCGCCAAGGTGCGTCTGGTGATCCTGGACAAGGAATCGCCGACCAAGCCCGTGGTCAAGGAAATGAAGGAACAGGAAGTCTACATGGGCGAACTGCCCCTGATGACCTCCACCGGTTCGTTCGTGATCAACGGCACCGAGCGCGTGATCGTTTCTCAGCTGCATCGCTCGCCTGGCGTGTTCTTCGAGCACGACCGCGGCAAGACCCACTCCTCCGGCAAGCTGCTGTTCTCGGCCCGCATCATCCCCTACCGTGGCTCCTGGCTGGACTTCGAGTTCGACCCGAAAGATATCCTGTACTTCCGCGTTGACCGCCGCCGCAAGATGCCGGTCTCCATCCTGCTGAAGGCCATCGGCATGACGCCGGAACAAATCCTGGCCAACTTCTTCGTGTTCGACAACTTCCACCTGCGCTCGGAAGGCGCCGAGATGGAATTCGTGGCCGAGCGCCTGCGCGGTGAAGTCGCTCGCTTCGACATCGTCGACCCGAAGACCGGCAAGACCATCGTCATGAAGGACAAGCGCATCAACGCCAAGCACGTGCGCGACATCGACGCCGCCGGCCTGAAGCACATCTCCGTGCCGGAAGACTACCTGCTGGGCCGCGTGCTGGCCAAGAACATCGTCGACCAGGACACCGGTGAAGTGGTGGCCCTGGCCAATGACGAGCTGACCGAAGAGCTGCTGGGCCGCCTGCGCGAAGCCAATATCGCCGACATCCAGACCCTGTACACCAACGACCTGGACCAGGGCGGCTACATCTCGCAAACCCTGCGTATCGACGACACCGCCGACCAGACCGCCGCCCGCATCGCCATCTACCGCATGATGCGTCCTGGCGAACCGCCGACCGAAGAGTCGGTGGAAGCCCTGTTCAACGGCCTGTTCTACAGCCCCGAGCGCTACGACCTGTCGGCCGTGGGCCGCATGAAGTTCAACCGCCGCATCGGCCGCGACGAACTGACCGGCGCCATGACCCTGTCGAACGAAGACGTGCTGGCCGTGATCAAGATCCTGGTCGAGCTGCGCAATGGCCGTGGCGAAGTGGACGATATCGACCACCTGGGCAACCGCCGCGTGCGCTGCGTGGGCGAGCTGGCCGAGAACCAGTTCCGCGCCGGCCTGGTGCGCGTCGAGCGCGCCGTCAAGGAACGCCTGGGCCAGGCCGAAGCCGACAACCTGATGCCGCACGACCTGATCAACTCCAAGCCGATCTCGGCCGCCATCCGCGAGTTCTTCGGTTCGTCGCAGCTGTCGCAGTTCATGGACCAGACCAACCCGCTGTCGGAAATCACCCACAAGCGCCGCGTCTCGGCCCTGGGCCCGGGCGGCCTGACCCGCGAACGCGCCGGCTTCGAGGTGCGCGACGTGCACCCGACCCACTACGGCCGCGTGTGCCCGATCGAAACCCCTGAAGGCCCGAACATCGGCCTGATCAACTCGCTGGCGCTGTACGCCCGCCTGAACGAATACGGCTTCCTGGAAACCCCGTACCGCAAGGTGGTGGACTCCAAGGTGACCGACCAGATCGACTACCTGTCGGCCATCGAAGAAGGCCGCTACATCATCGCCCAGGCCAATGCCACCATCGATGATGAAGGCAAGCTGTCGGACGAACTGGTGTCGGCCCGTGAAGCCGGCGAAACCATCCTGGTCTCGCCCGAGCGCGTGCAGTACATGGACGTGGCCCCGGGCCAGATCGTGTCGGTGGCGGCCTCGCTGATTCCGTTCCTGGAGCACGACGACGCCAACCGTGCACTGATGGGCGCCAACATGCAGCGCCAGGCCGTGCCCTGCCTGCGTCCCGAGAAAGCCCTGGTCGGCACCGGTATCGAGCGCACCGTGGCGGTCGACTCCGGCACCACCGTGCAAGCCCTGCGCGGCGGCGTGGTCGATTACATCGACGCCGGCCGCGTGGTGATCCGCGTCAACGACGAAGAGGCGCAAGCCGGCGAAGTCGGCGTGGACATCTACAACCTGATCAAGTACACCCGTTCCAACCAGAACACCAACATCAACCAGCGTCCCATCGTGCAAGTGGGCGACCGCGTGGCCAAGGGCGACGTGATTGCCGACGGCGCCTCGACCGACCTGGGCGAGCTGGCGCTGGGCCAGAACATGACCGTGGCCTTCATGCCGTGGAACGGCCTGAACTTCGAAGACTCGATCCTGATCTCGGAAAACGTGGTCAAGGACGACCGCTACACCTCGATCCACATCGAGGAACTGTCGGTGGTCGCGCGTGACACCAAGCTGGGCGCGGAAGAAATCACCCGCGACATCTCCAACCTGGCGGAAAACCAGCTGGCCCGTCTGGACGAGTCCGGCATCGTGTACATCGGCGCCGAAGTCACGGCCGGCGACACCCTGGTCGGCAAGGTCACCCCGAAAGGCGAGACCCAGCTGACCCCGGAAGAGAAGCTGCTGCGCGCCATCTTCGGTGAAAAAGCGTCGGACGTGAAAGACACCTCGCTGCGCGTGCCTTCGGGCATGGTCGGCACCGTGATCGACGTGCAAGTGTTCACCCGCGAAGGCATCCCGCGCGACAAGCGCGCCCAGCAGATCATCGACGACGAGCTCAAGCGCTTCCGCCTGGACCTGAACGACCAGATGCGTATCGTGGAGGGCGACGCCTTCCAGCGTCTGGAAAAAATGCTGATCGGTAAAGTCGTCAACGGCGGTCCGAAAAAGCTGGCCAAGGGCGCCAAGATCACCAAGGAATACCTGGACGACCTGGACAAGTACCACTGGTTCGACATCCGTCCGGCCGAGGACGACGCCGCCACCGCGCTGGAAGCCATCAAGGAATCCATCAACGAGAAGCGCCACCAGTTCGACCTGGCCTTCGAAGAGAAGCGCAAGAAGCTGACCCAGGGCGACGAGCTGCAGCCTGGCGTGCAGAAGATGGTCAAGGTCTACCTGGCCGTGAAACGCCGCCTGCAGTCGGGCGACAAGATGGCCGGCCGCCACGGCAACAAGGGTGTGGTGTCGCGCATCGTGCCGGTGGAAGACATGCCCTACATGGCGGACGGTACCCCGGCCGACGTGGTGCTGAACCCGCTGGGTGTGCCCTCGCGTATGAACGTGGGCCAGATCCTGGAAACCCACCTGGGCTGGGCAGCCAAGGGCCTGGGCATCCGCATCGGCGAAATGCTGAAGGCGCAAGCCAAGGTCGAGGAACTGCGCAAGTTCCTGTCCACCATCTACGCCGACAAGCATGGCACCCACGACCTGAACACCTTCAGCGACGAGGAAGTGATGCAGCTGGCGAACAACCTGAAGCGCGGCGTGCCGTTTGCCACCCCGGTGTTCGACGGCGCCCACGAATCGGAAATCCGCCGCATGCTGGACCTGGCTTATCCGGACGATATCGCCGCCCACCTGGGCATGACCCCGTCCAAGAACCAGGTCACCATGTACGACGGCCGCACCGGCGAAGCCTTCGAGCGCAAGGTCACCGTGGGCGTGATGCACATGCTGAAACTGCACCACCTGGTCGACGACAAGATGCACGCCCGTTCCACCGGTCCGTACTCGCTGGTGACCCAGCAGCCGCTGGGCGGCAAGGCCCAGTTCGGCGGCCAGCGCTTCGGTGAGATGGAGGTGTGGGCACTGGAAGCGTACGGCGCATCGTACGTGCTGCAAGAAATGCTGACCGTGAAGTCCGACGACGTGAACGGCCGTACCAAAGTGTACGAAAACCTCGTCAAGGGCGACCACGTGATCGATGCTGGCATGCCGGAATCGTTCAACGTGCTGGTGAAAGAGATCCGTTCCCTGGGTATCGATATCGACCTGGAACGCAACTAAGACACTGGCCGCTGTCGCTCCCGCTTGCGCGGGAGCCCATGCCGGGCCCGAGCTGTCGTAGCGCCGGCTCAGCATGGATCCCCGCCTTCGCGGGGATGACGCTTTGTAGAATTTAATCACTACCTGGAGTGATACATGAAAGCCCTGCTCGATCTATTCAAGCAAGTACAGACGAACGAGACCTTTGACGCCATCAAGATCGGCCTCGCCTCGCCTGAGAAAATCCGTTCCTGGTCCTACGGCGAAGTCAAGAAGCCGGAAACCATCAACTACCGCACCTTCAAGCCCGAGCGCGACGGCCTGTTCTGCGCCAAGATCTTTGGCCCGATCAAGGACTACGAGTGCCTGTGCGGCAAGTACAAGCGCCTGAAACACCGCGGCGTGATCTGCGAAAAATGCGGCGTCGAAGTGACGCTGGCCAAGGTGCGCCGCGAGCGCATGGGCCACATCGAGCTGGCCTCGCCGACCGCCCACATCTGGTTCCTGAAGTCCCTGCCGTCGCGCCTGGGCATGGTGCTGGACATGACCCTGCGCGACATCGAGCGCGTGCTGTACTTCGAAGCGTACGTGGTGACCGATCCCGGCATGACCCCGCTGAAGAAGTGCCAGATCATGTCGGAAGACGACTACGCCGCCAAGTACGAAGAGTACGGCGACGACTTCACCGCCTTCATGGGCGCGGAAGGTATCCGTGAACTGCTGCGCTCGATCGACATCCACCGCGATGCCGAAACCCTGCGCGTGGAACTGAAGGAATCCAAGTCCGAAGCCAAGATCAAGAAATACGCCAAGCGCCTGAAAGTGCTGGAAGCGTTCCAGCGCTCGGGCATCAAGCCCGAGTGGATGATCATGGAAGTGCTGCCGGTGCTGCCGCCCGAGCTGCGTCCGCTGGTGCCGCTGGACGGCGGCCGTTTCGCGACCTCGGACCTGAACGACCTGTACCGCCGCGTCATCAACCGTAACAACCGCCTGAAACGGCTGATGGAGCTGCGCGCTCCGGAAATCATCACGCGCAACGAAAAACGCATGCTGCAGGAAGCCGTCGACTCGCTGCTCGACAACGGCCGCCGCGGCAAGGCCATGACCGGCGCCAACAAGCGTCCGCTGAAATCGCTGGCCGAAATGATCAAGGGCAAGGGCGGCCGTTTCCGCCAGAACTTGCTGGGTAAACGCGTCGACTACTCCGGCCGTTCCGTGATCGTGGTGGGTCCGCAGCTGAAACTGCACCAGTGCGGTCTGCCCAAGCTGATGGCCCTGGAGCTGTTCAAGCCCTTCATCTTCAACAAGCTGGAGCTGATGGGCCTGGCCACCACCATCAAGGCGGCCAAGAAGCTGGTCGAAATCCAGGAACCGGTGGTGTGGGACATCCTGGAAGAAGTGATCCGCGAACACCCGATCATGCTGAACCGTGCACCTACCCTGCACCGTCTCGGTATCCAGGCGTTCGAGCCGGTCCTGATCGAAGGCAAGGCCATCCAGCTGCACCCGCTGGTGTGCGCGGCGTTCAACGCCGACTTCGACGGCGACCAGATGGCAGTCCACGTGCCGCTGTCGATCGAAGCGCAGATGGAAGCCCGCACCCTGATGCTGGCCTCCAACAACATCCTGTTCCCGTCCAACGGCGAACCGTCCATCGTGCCGTCCCAGGATATCGTGCTGGGCCTGTACTACGCCACCCGCGAGGCCATCAACGCCAAGGGCGAGGGCATGCTGTTCCCGGACGTGTCGGAAGTCATCCGCGCCTACGACAACAAGGAAGTGGAACTGGCGACCCGCATCACCGTGCGTATCGTCGAGCATCCGAAAGATCCGGCCACCGGCGAGTTCGTGCGCACCCTGACCCGTTATGAAACCACGGTCGGCCGCGCCATCCTGTCCGAGATCCTGCCCAAGGGCCTGCCCTTCTCGGTGCTGAACCGCGCCCTGAAGAAGAAGGAAATCTCGCGCCTGATCAACACTTCGTTCCGCAAGTGCGGCCTGCGCGCCACCGTGGTGTTTGCCGACCAGCTGATGCAGTCGGGCTTCCGCCTGGCGACCCGCGCCGGCATCTCGATCTGCGTGGACGACATGCTGGTACCGCCGCAGAAAGTCACCCTGATCTCGACCGCCGAATCGGAAGTCAAGCAGATCGAGCAGCAGTACGCCTCCGGTCTGGTGACCGCCGGCGAGCGCTACAACAAGGTGGTGGACATCTGGGGCAAGACCTCCGACGAAGTCGGCAAGGCCATGATGGACCAGCTGAAAGTGGAAGACGTCACCAAGCGCGACGGCACCCAGACCACCCAGGAATCGTTCAACGCGATTTACATGATGGCCGACTCGGGCGCCCGTGGTTCGGCAGCCCAGATCCGCCAGCTGGCCGGTATGCGCGGCCTGATGGCCAAGCCGGACGGCTCCATCATTGAAACGCCGATTACCGCGAACTTCCGCGAAGGCCTGAACGTGTTGCAGTACTTCATCTCGACGCACGGCGCCCGTAAGGGTCTGGCCGACACCGCGCTGAAGACCGCGAACTCGGGCTACCTGACCCGCCGCCTGGTCGACGTGACCCAGGACCTGGTGGTGATCGAGGACGATTGCGGCACCTCCAACGGCACCCTGATGAAGGCGATGGTCGAGGGTGGTGAAGTGATCGAAGCCCTGCGCGACCGTATCCTGGGCCGCGTGGCCGGTACCGATGTGGTCAATCCGGAAACCCAGGCCACCCTGTACGAAGCCGGCACCCTGCTGGACGAGGACATGGTCGAGGAGATCGAACGCCTGGGCATCGACGAAGTCAAGGTCCGCACCCCGCTGACCTGCGACACCCGCTATGGCCTGTGCGCCAAGTGCTACGGCCGCGACCTGGGCCGCGGCCTGCTGGTGAACGCCGGCGAAGCAGTCGGTGTGGTGGCGGCGCAGTCGATCGGTGAACCCGGTACCCAGCTGACCATGCGTACCTTCCACATCGGTGGTGCGGCGTCGCGTGCGGCAGTGGCATCGTCGGTGGAAGCCAAGTCCAACGGCGTGATCCGCTTCACCGCGACCATGCGTTACGTGACCAACGGCAAGGGCGCCCAGATCGTCATTTCGCGTTCCGGCGAAGTGCTGATCACGGACGACCACGGCCGCGAGCGCGAGCGCCACAAGGTGCCGTACGGCGCCACCCTGATCGTCAAGGATGGCATGTCGGTGAAAGCCGGCGCCCCGCTGGCGACCTGGGACCCGCTGACCCGTCCTATCATTACCGAGTATGCCGGTACGGTGCGTTTCGAGAACGTCGAGGAAGGCGTGACCGTGGCCCGTCAGGTGGACGATGTGACCGGCCTGGCCACCCTGGTGGTGATCGATGCGAAGCGCCGTGGCTCGCTGACCAAGACCATGCGTCCGCAGGTGAAACTGCTGAACGACGACGGCCATGAAGTGAAGATCGCCGGCACCGAGCACGCCGTGTCGATCGGCTTCCAGGTCGGCGCGCTGATCATGGTGAAGGATGGCCAGCAAGTGTCCGTCGGTGAAGTGCTGGCGCGTATCCCGACCGAGTCGCAGAAAACCCGTGACATTACCGGTGGTCTGCCGCGCGTGGCCGAACTGTTCGAAGCCCGTTCGCCGAAAGATGCCGGCATGCTGGCGGAAGTCACCGGTACCGTGGCCTTCGGTAAGGAAACCAAGGGCAAGCAGCGTCTGGAAATTACCGACATGGACGGTAATAAGCACGAGTTCCTGATTACCAAGGATAAACAAGTGCTGGTCCACGACGGCCAGGTGGTGAATAAAGGTGAAATGATCGTGGACGGCCCGGCCGATCCGCAGGATATTCTCCGTCTGCTGGGTATTGAAGCGCTGGCCCGTTATATCGTCGACGAAGTGCAGGACGTGTACCGTCTGCAGGGCGTGAAGATTAACGACAAGCACATTGAAGTGATCGTGCGCCAGATGCTGCGCCGCGTGCAGATCGTTAATGCCGGCGACACCAACTATATCGTTGGCGAGCAGGTGGAACGTTCGGAACTGCTGGAAGAAAACGACCGCGTGATTGCGGAAGGCAAACTGCCGGCCACTTACGAAAACGTACTGCTGGGTATTACCAAGGCTTCGCTGTCGACCGATTCCTTCATTTCGGCCGCATCGTTCCAGGAAACCACCCGCGTGCTGACCGAAGCTGCGATCATGGGCAAACGCGATGGTCTGCGTGGCCTGAAAGAAAACGTGATCGTGGGCCGTTTGATCCCTGGCGGTACCGGCCTGGCCTTCCACCGCGCCCGCAAAGAGAAAGAACTGTGGGAAGTGGAAGAACGCCAAGCCCTGCTGGCGGCCGAGAAGGCTGCCATGGCCAGCGAGCTGGAGAGCATCGAGCAGGCCGCTCCGCACGGCGACGAAGCGTAAGCTCAGCGTCGCACGCAACACAAAACGGCACCTTCGGGTGCCGTTTTTTTTATGATGTCAGCATGCGTCCTGCACTGCCGGCGCCGGGTATTTCATGCCAGCTTGTAGTTCGTTCATGCTAAGATCTGGCCCATGATTGCTCAAGCCCTCTTCACCCCTGCCCAGCAAAAGCTGCTGGGTTTGCTGTTCGTGCGCGTCAACCAGGGCTTCCACCTGAACGAGATCATGCGCCTGACGGGGCTGGGCAGCGCCTCGGCCCAGCGTGAACTCAAGCGCCTGCACGACTCCGGCGTGATTGTCTCCGAGCGCATCGGCAATGTGCGCCGCTTCCGGCCCAACCAGGATTGCATCGTGTACGGCGAACTGGCCGGCCTGGTGAAGAAAACCTTCGGCCTGGTCAGTGTGCTGAACTCGGCGCTGGCGCCGCTGCAGCATGCGCTGATCGTGGCCTTTGTCTACGGCGCCACCGCCAAGGAGCAGGAGGGCATGGATACGCCGGTGGAATTGATGCTGGTCGGTGATAATACGAGCTATGGTGAATTGCTGTCGCGTATGCCGGTGGCCGAGCGTATTTTACGGCGCAAGATCAATCCCAATCTGTATTCCGTCACCGATTTCAAGCGCCGCTACCGCGAACAGCAAGCTTTTATCCTCCAGGTATTAAGGGAGGATAAAATCTATGTGTGGGGCGATGAGGAAGATTTGAATAAATTGATCGATACCGCCTGATCAGGGAAATAACATCATTACCCGGGTATATGATCCATCCTGCGATTCGCACATGATTTTCCCGCCAAAGGATAGCATCACCCGGCGGCAAAATGCCAATCCCATGCCGGTACCGCCGCCTTGCTGGCGTGTGGTATAAAACGGATCGAATATATGCGGTAATACATGGGCTGGTATCCCGGCGCCGGTATCTATCACTTCCAGCTGGCGCCGATCGCCGCGCCTGAAAAATGCAATTTCCAATTCTCCGCGTCCGGCCGCATGAATGGCCTGCAGGGCATTCTTGAACAGGTTATACAGCACGTAGACCAGCAATATATCGGAACCGTAGAACACGAAGTCCTCGCCGGCCCGCACCGTGACCCTGGCGCGCATGGACGTGTCAAATGGATAGCAGGCCAGCGCTTCTTCCACGCATTTTTGCACCGAATGGTGAGCGTATTCCTCGCGCGACAGGGCGCCGCCCCGGGCCGAAGCCAGCATCATGTCGACGATGAAATTGGCGCGGTTGACCTCGGCCTCGATGTGCCGGCCCAGCTGCTCCAGGTAGGCCAGCTGGGCCGGCTGCAGCACCGGCTCGTAGCCGTGCTCCAGGGCGTGGCGGTAGGCGCCCAGCAAGCCGGGCAGGCAGCGCGCCAGGGCGCGCGACTGGTTGCGCATGGTGGCCAGCGGTGTACGCATCTCGTGGGCAATGGTGGCTGCCACCTCGATGGGGTCGGCCAGCAGGTTGTGGCGCACCATGGCCTGGGCGATCAGGCCCAGGCTGGCCAGCACGAACAGGGCGCCCGGCGGGTAGAACTCCCAGCCGTAGTTGCACAGGTAATCGACGGCGGCAAACACATAGATCAGCACGCTGACCAGGCAAAAGCGCAGCCGGGTGCGCTCGGTGGAGACGGCGTCTCGCTGCCTGGCGTACAGCAGGGCCAGGCCGCGCGCCACCACGGCCGCCGTCTGCAGCAGGTGCAGCGGATGCAGGACGCCGGCGCGCGGATAGTAGCCGAAGAAATAACTGTGCAGGCCGGCCACCAGCCAGTCCGTGGTCAGCAGCAGCCAGCCCAGCACAGCGGCCACCGCGTACGACAGCTGCACCCGGCGCCGCTCCTCGGGCCGCATGGTGAGCTCGGTGATGAAATGGTACAGGGTGGTGGGCAGGAACAGTATCAGCAGATAGCCGGTCTTGGCCAGCGCGTACGCTTGCTGCGGGTCGGTGCACTGGTACAGCAGGGCCCAGGTGAATTGCCAGCAGAAGGTGGTACAGCACAGGAGGAAAAAGGTCAGGCTGATGCGGCTGACCCCGCGCGACAACAGCACGTAGCCGCCGTAGCACAGGAACAGCAGGGAGACGATGGCTGGCGGAAGGGCGTGCATGGCGGCGCTGGCTCCGGTGTGGTTGGCGATATGCACACCTTGCGCCTTGGAATCGCCACACGTTTTGCGTTTGATCAATTGTTCTGCTGACCAAGCTGCTTGTAGTGGGAAGGCCGGGACTTCCGGCTGTCCATCATTTCGAGGAAATCATCATGCACATGCACGACATCCAGCACGCCAGCAGCGCGGCCGCCCTGACCTTCAGCCACGCCTGGACCATCTACCTCAAGGATTCCAATGCCTACGGGAATACCTATTTCGCCCGCTATTTCGAGTGGCAGGGCATCTGCCGCGAAAAATGGTTTTACGATTGCGTCTCGCCCGACATGCTGCAGGGGGAGGGCGTCTTCATCACCAAGCACGCCGAGCAGGACTACCTGCGCGAGAGCTTCCCGTTCCAGGAAGTGCGCTGCGAGCTGAACACCTTGGAGGTGAAGAAGTGCTCGTTCTGGCTGGAATTCCGCTTTTATGCGGGCGAGGTCTTGATTTCCACCGGGCGCCAGCAGATCGTGTTTGCCGGCCATGACAAGCGCATCCGCGCGCTGCCGGCCGAGGCCATGGCGCGGATCAGGCGCTATGAGCGCGGTGCCCTGAACTAAGGCAGAGGATGGGCGGGAGCGCGCTCCCGCCCTGCGGACTCATTGCTGTTCGGCGATCCAGCGGTCCACCTTGGCTTCCAGCAGTGCCAGCGGCAGGGTGCCGTCGCCCAGCACCACGGCGTGGAAGGCCGGCAGGCTGAACTTGCTCCCCAGGGCCTGCTCCGCGCGGCGGCGCAGTTCCTGGATTTTCAGCGACCCTATCTTGTAGCCCAGGGCCTGGCCCGGCCAGGCCATGTAGCGCTCGGTTTCGCTCTTGGCGTAGTCGTCATAGCCCAGGGTGTCCTGCATGTACTGGATGCTTTGTTCGCGGCTCCAGCCCTGTGCGTGCAGGCCGGTGTCCACCACCAAACGGGTGGCGCGCAGCAATTCATCGTTCAAATGGCCGAAGTACTGGGCCGGGTCGTCGAACAAGCCCATTTCCTTGCCCAGGGTTTCCGCATACAAGGCCCAGCCTTCGGTAAAGGCATTGTTGCCGCCATACTTGCGGAAGTCGGGCAGGTTCAATTCCTGCGTCAGGGCGATATGGAAGTGGTGGCCCGGCTTGCCTTCGTGCAGGAACAGGGTGGTCATGCCGGTGCTGCCGTACTTGGTGGGATCGTTGACCACCGACCAGAATACCCCCGGACGCGAGCCGTCGCCTGCCGGCGGGGTGTAGTGGTCGGAGGCGGTTGCGCGGCTCAGTTCGGGCTCCAGGCGCAGGTCCAGCTTGGACTTGGGCACCAGGGTGAACATCTGCGGCAGCTTGGCGTCCAGCACGTCGTTGAGCTTGTGGAACACGGCCTGGACTTCGTCCTCGGTCTTGAAGGGGCGGAACTTGGCCTGCTGCGCCACCCAGACCGGCAGCCCGGCTGGCGGGCCGTCATAGCCCAGCTTGGGACCGAGCACGGCAAACTGGCCCTGGATGCGCGCCACTTCCTTCAGGCCGATGGCGTGGATCTCATCGGGCTTGAGCGAGGTGGTGGTGGCGTTGGCAACCCGGGCCTGGTACCAGGCGGCGCCGTTGGGCAGGGCGCCCAGGCCGCTGGTGCTGCGGCAGGCCGGCACATATTCCTGCTCCAGGTAAGCGGCCAGGCGGGCCAGGGCAGGCATCAGCTTTTGGCCGACCACCTTGCGGTAGGCCGCCGCCAGGCGCTGTCGGTCCGCGTCGGAGAACGTGGCCGGGAACTTGCCGGCCGGGGTGTAGAAGATATTGCTTTCCGGCGTGGCGCTGACCAGCTTCTGGAACTGGGGCAGGGCCGACACCATGATGGACCTGGGCTGGGTCACGCCCTGTTTCACGCCCTGGCGCATGTTGGCGATGGCCTGGTCTATCCAGGCCGGCAGCTGCGAGATGCGGCTCAGGTAAGCCTCGTATTCCTTGACCGTGGTCAGCGGCTGCGAGCCCTGGCCGCTGGCGTAGTTGGCCAGGGTGACCGGCACGCTGTCCATCTGGCTGATGGGCAGCAGGTGCTCGGGGAAGGGCTCCATGGCCAGCAGGCCGTGCAGTTCGTAGGCCAGGATGTCGTAGTTGACGCGGTCGGCGCGGCTCAGCTGGGCGCGCGGGATGGCGTGCAGGCGCTTGCTGAACTGGCGGTAGCGCTGGAACTGGGCGGCCCGTCGGGCCGGCGCGATGGACAGGCCCAGCTGGGCGTCGTAGCGGCTGTCGCCATTCTCGGTCGCGCTGATGGGGTCGTAGCGGGCCACGGCGTCGTAATAGGCGTCGGCCAGGGCCAGCAGCTGTTTGTGGGCCGGGGCGGCGCTCACTGCCGGCGCCGGTTCAGTATTTGGGGCGGCCGCCTGGGTGGCCGGGGCAAAAGCCAGGGCGATGGCGGCGGCCAGGGCCGCCAGGGTGGTGCGGTGGTGCGTCATGTCTGTTTCCCGATTGGTGGTTGGAACAAATCGGGCCACAGCATACGTCAAGGCGCCGCCCTGCCGGAAGCTATTTTGGGAAGCTTTTTTGTATCAGGCCGCGCTGGCTTCCGCGAAGCGGCTTTCGTACAGGGCCGCCACCAGGTCGGATTGGGTGACGATGCCGGCCAGGCGCTGCTCCGCATCGACGATGGGGATGTGGTGGAAGCCGGAATTGGCCATCAGCGGCACCAGGTCCACGATGGGGGTATCGACGCGGGCCGTGGCCGGGCGGGTGCTCATGATCTGTCCCACCACCTCGGCTTTTTCCGTGTGCGAAATGCCGCTGCGGCGCAGGAAGCGGCGCAGCTGGCGGCGTATGCTGCCGTAATCGTCCAGGCCGCCGTGCTCCAGGAAATCGGTCTGGGTCACGATGCCGATCACGCGCCTGGCCCGGTTCAGCACTGGCAGCACGGTCACGCGGTGTTCGCGCATCTGCTGCCAGGCTTCGTTCAGGCCGGTACCGAACTCGGCCGTGATGACGTCGCGCGACATGATGTCGGCGCAGCCGATGATGCCGAAGCGGCGCTCGTAGGCGCGCTGTTCGGTGCGCATGAACAGGGCGGCCAGGTCGTCGCGGCTGATGTCCAGCACCTGGTTGTACTGCTTGAGGGCGGCGTCCAGGTCGCCCAAGGTGAAGCCCAGGCGGGAAGTGGGCTGGGCGTCGGCGGTGGCGTGCGGGCGCGGCTCGGCCGCCTTCTGCATGTGCGGGTAGCGGCGCCCGGTCAGGTTGTTGTACACCACGGCCGCGCCGACCAGCAGGCAGGAATCGGCCAGCACCGTCACTAGCGGGAAGCTGAAACCCATGGCGTGCACCACCGGACCGCCGATCACGGTGGTCAGGGCCACGGCGCCGCCGGGCGGATGCAGGCAGCGCAGGGCGAACATGGCGGCAATGGCGCAGCCGCCGGCCATGCCGGCCACGGCCGGCACCGGCCAGCCCAGCAGGTCGCCGAAGACCTGGACGCAGGCGGTGCCGGCCAGCCCGCTCACCACATTGCCGCCGATCACAGACCAGGGCTGGGACAGCGGCCCGGCGGGCACGCAGAACAGCAGCACCGAGGAGGCGCCCATGGGGGCGACAAGATAGAGGGCGGTGGCGTCGTGGCTGGCCAGCAGGAAATGGCCCACCAGGCCGGTGAAGACCAGTCCCAGCAGGGCGCCGGCGGCGGCGCGCATTTGTTCACGCGGGTTGGCGGTGGCCGGTCCAGGCAGCCAGCGTTGCAGGAAAGGCGGCATAGGCATTCTCATCGGGAAGAGGAGAAACCATATCACATTGTGAGGGATTCCCGTCAGCCACGGTGTGCGATGAGGTCCAGGGGCAACGCCGTGGTGGACTTGATCTGTTCCATGGAAAATGCCGAGGACACGTTGTTGAGCTGGGCAACCTTGATCAACTTCTTGTAAAAGCTGTCATATCCTTCGATATCCGTCGTGACCACCTTGAGCAGATAGTCCACGTCGCCGCTCATGCGGTGGAATTCCTGCACCTCCGGCAAGGCCGTCACGGCGGCGGCAAAACGGTCCAGCCATTTTTCGTCGTGCTGGCTGGTGCGCACGCTGACGAACACCGTCACTGGCAAGCCCACCTTGCGCCGGTCGACCACCGCCACCCGGTGCTGGAGATAGCCCTCCTCCTCCAGCCGGCGCAGCCGCTTCCAGCAGGGCGTGCTGGACAGGCCGACCTTGTCGCTGAGCTGGGCCACGGACAGGGTGCCATCGTGTTGCAGGGCATCCAGAATAGCGTAATCGTAGCGGTCTAGAGAGTTCATGCTGTAAATGGAAGAAGGATAGGATGAATGTGCTAAATAGTACGGCAAAAGCAGGTATTTTGGGATAACTGTTTCGATGGCAATGGGTAAGCTATTCCACATGAATATCTATCTCGACAGCAACGCCACTTCCCCCGTCCTGCCCGCCGCCATGGCCGCCGCCATGGACACCATGGGCCAACGTTACGGCAACCCCAGCAGCACACACAGCATGGGCCTGCAGGCCCGCGAGGTGCTGGAGCGCGCCCGCCAGGCCGCGCGCCGGGTGCTGGGCGCCGATACCGGCGAACTCATGTTCAACAGCGGCGCCACCGAAGGCATACAGACGGCCGTGTTGTCGGCCCTGTGCGCCGTGCGCGAGCGCCGCGCGCGCGGCGAGCCTGCGGGCGAACTGCTGCTGTACGGCGCCACCGAGCACAAGGCGGTGCCGGAAGCGCTGGCCCACTGGAACCGGCTGCTGGGCCTGGACTTGCCGCTGTGCGCCATTCCGGTCGACGCGGACGGCTGCCACGACCTGGCCGCCCTGCGCGCCCTGGCGCCGCGCGCCGCCATGGTGTGCACCATGGCCGCCAACAATGAAACCGGTGTCATCAGCGACCTGGACGGCATCGCCGCCGTGCTGGCGGAGTGCGGCTCGCGCGCCCTGTGGATGGTCGACTGCGTGCAGGCGCTGGGCAAGCTGCCCCTGCAACTGGGCGCCAGCCGCATCGATTACGCTCCTTTCTCCGGCCACAAGCTGTATGCCCCCAAGGGTGTGGGCATGCTGTACGTGCGGGCCGGCGCGCCGTACACGCCGCTGGTCATGGGCGGCGGCCAGGAAGGCGGCCTGCGCTCCGGCACCGAGAACATGGCTGGCATCGCCGCCCTGGGCGCCGTGCTGGAGGCGCTGGAAAGCGGCCAGGTATTCGCCAGCCACGCCACGCTGGAAAGCTACCGCCAGCGCATCGCCGCCAGCCTGCGCGCCGCCTTGCCCGAGGTGCGCTTCAACCAGCCGGCCCAGGGCTGCCTGCCCACCACCCTGAATTTTTCCGTGCCGGGCTTGTCCAGCAGCGAGCTGATGGATGTGTTCGACGCGGCCGGCATCAGCCTCAGCGCCGGCAGCGCCTGCTCGGCGGCCAAGGCCAAGCCCAGCGCCGTGCTGGACGCCATGGGCTTGCCGGAATGGCGCAGCAGCGCCTCCATCCGCCTGTCCTTCGGCGCCCTGATCGACGATGCCACGGTGGACGCCGCCTGTGCCTGCATCGCGCGCTGTGGCGCGGCCCTGCGCACGGCCGGGATGCTGCCCGGTGGTGCGCCCGTGGCCGCGCACGATGGCGTGGTGCAGATCGGCCCGGACGGCGCCTGCGCCTGGTTGCTGCTTGACGCCGCCAGCAGCGCCTGCGTGGTGATCGATGCGCGGCCGGAACTGGTGGACGGCATAACGGCCACCATCAAGCGCCATGGCTGCCGCGTGCTGGCGGTGCTGGGCACGGCGCCGGGCGCCGCGCTGGCCGGCCTGCCCGCCGTCTTGCCCGATACTGCCGCCAGTATCGATGCGTACGGCTGGCCGCAGGCTGGCGCCAGCATCACCCTGGAGGATGGCGCCAGCGCCGACTGTTTGCATCTCGGCGCCCAAGTGCTGGCCTGCGTGCAGCGCGATGGCCAGCGCGCCTACCTGCTGGGTAAGGCGGACGGCAAGCGGCTGCCGTCCGCCGGCGTGCGCCACGCGTTTGCCGCCACGCTGCGCGAGTTCCAGGCCGGACGCGATTGGCTGGCCGGCGTGGCCGGCGACGCCGTGCTGTGCGCCAGCCGCGATCACACAATCACCGTGTGCACCAGCGTGCGCGCGCTGGCCCAGCCGGCAGCGGCTGCGCCGCGGCCGGAAGCGGCCGTCCTGGACGCCGCCGCCCTGGACCACTTCCTGCGCGTCCATCCGGACGCCATGCTGGTCGATGTACGCGAACCGCATGAGCATGCCGCAGCACCATGGGGCATGCTGCATGGCAGGCCGGTGCACAGCGTGCCGCTGAGCCAACTGGCCGGCCAGGCCGCGCACTGGCTGCGCACCGAGCCGGCGCCGCTGCTGTTTTTCTGCCGCAGCGGCAAGCGCAGCAGCCGCGCCACGCAATGCCTGCGCTCGCTGGGCTACGGCCAGGCATACAGCCTGGGCGGCGCCATGGCGCTGGCCTCGGTCCCGCCGGCAGCGTAAGGGGCGTCGCGCGGCGCGCAAATGGATGAGCCGCATGCTGCCTATGTACGCTAACGTACGGTCCACTGCCGTGCGCCCTCGTAACATTCCTTGGAACATACTACTCCCGGAGACACGCCACACTCATCGGTAAAAGTGCGGCCGTGTCTTTGCACGTCCAAGACACGCGAGGCCCCACTTGAAAGCACCTTTTTCCCTGCAGCACCTGTTGCCACTTCATTTGCGCGAGTCGGCAACCGGCGCCCCGCTGGCCGATAACGAGGAAGAAGATTTACCGCTGCGGGCCGAGCTGTTCAGCGCGGCCCAGATGGCGGCCCATGGCAAGACCCTGGCCGCCCACCACGAATTGAGCAAGCAGGGCGGCCGCGACCGCCTGCTGTCGCGCCTGGCGGAAAACGCCGCCGTCATCAGCGCCACCTGCGACGGGCTGACCACGGCCGTCAAGAGCGGGCGCCAGGTCACGCCCGCGTCCGAATGGCTGCTGGATAACTTCTACCTGATCGAAGAGCAGATCCGCATTGCCAAGCGCCACCTGCCCAAGGGCTACAGCAAGCAGCTGCCGCGCCTGGCGCGCGGCGCCTCCGATGGCTGCCCGCGCGTCTACAAGCTGGCGCTGGAAATCATCTCGCACGGCGATGGCCGGGTCGATCCGGAAAGCCTGTGCCGCTTCGTCGATGCCTACCAGGAAATCGCCACCCTGGAACTGGGCGAACTGTGGGCCATCCCCATCATGCTGCGCCTGGCCCTGATCGAGAACCTGCGCCGGGTGGCGGCGCGGGTGGCCGACAACCGCGCCCAGCGCGACCTGGCCAACACCTGGGCCGACAACATGACCGAGGTGGCGGAAAAAAATCCCAGCGGCCTGATATTGACAGTGGCCGACATGGCGCGCTCCAATCCGCCCGTCACCAGCGCCTTCGTCGCCGAGCTGGCGCGCCGCCTGCAGGGCCAGAGCCCCAACCTGACCCTGGCCCTGACCTGGGTCACGCACCGTTTGGCCGAGTCCGGCCTCACCATCGAACAGCAGATCCAGGCCGAGATCCAGAACCAGGCCGCCGAGCAGGTCTCCATCGCCAACAGCATCGGCAGCCTGCGCTTCCTGGGCACCATGGACTGGCAGGAATTCGTCGAGAGCATGAGCGTGGTCGAGCAGACCCTGCGCGGGGATCCGTCGGGCGTGTATGGCAGGATGGAATTCGCCACCCGCGACCAGTACCGCCACGTGATCGAGAAAATCGCCAAGCACTCGCCGCACAGCGAGACCGAGGTGGCGCGCATGGCCGTGCAGCTGGCGCGCGACAACGCCGAGGCGCATGGCGACCCGGCCCGCCACGGCCACGTCGGCTATTACCTGATCGGCGACGGCCTGGCCGCGCTGGAACGCTGCGCCAGGATGCGCCTGCCTTGGCTGGAGGCGCTCAAGCAGACCTGCGGCGCCTCGCCGCTGACCTCCTACCTGGGCGCCATTGCCGCCATTGCCGGCGTCACCACGGCGCTGCTGCTGGATTGGGCCGCGCGCGCCGGCGTGCATGGCTGGGTGCTGTGGGCGCTGGGCCTGCTGGCGCTGCTGGGCAGCAGCCAGCTGGCCCTGAGCCTGGTGAACTGGGTCGCCACCCTGGTGACCCGTCCGCACCCGCTGCCGCGCATGGAATTGCGCGACGGCGTGCCGGCCGACGCGCGCGCCCTGGTGGTGGTGCCGACCCTGGCCTACAGCCACGACAACATCTCCCAGCTGTGCGAGCAGCTGGAGGTGCGCTTCCTGGCCAACCGCGATCCCAACCTGGTGTTCGCGCTGCTGACCGACTTCGCCGACGCCCCCGCCGAGACCCTGCCCACCGACGCCGCCCTGCTGCAGCAGCTGCAGCACTGCGTCGAGCGCCTCAACCGCAAGTACGCGCCGGCCGGCAGCGGCGCGCGCGAGCCCTTCCTGCTGCTGCACCGGCCGCGCCTGTGGAACCCCAACGAGGGCGTGTGGATGGGCCGCGAGCGCAAGCGCGGCAAACTGGAAGACCTGAACCGCTACCTGCGCGGCGGCGCGCGCGAGCGCTTCTCGCTGGTGGTGGGCGACACCTCCGAACTGGAAAGCATCAAGTACGTCATCACGCTGGACACCGACACCCAGCTGCCGCGCGACGCCGCCCTGCAGTTCATCGCCACCATGGAGCATCCGCTCAACCGGCCGCGCATTGACCCGCGCAGCAACCGGGTGGTGGCCGGCTACGGCATCCTGCAGCCGCGCGTGGCGGTGGCCCTGCCCAGCGCGAACGCCTCGCGCTACGAGAAGCTGTGCGGCGGCGAACCCGGCATCGACCCCTACACCCGCACCGTGTCCGACGTCTACCAGGACGTGTTTGCGGAAGGCTCCTTCATCGGCAAGGGCATCTACGATGTCGACGTGTTCGAGCAGGTGCTGGGCGACAGGCTGCCGGACAACCAGATCCTCAGCCACGACCTGCTGGAAGGCTGCTACCTGCGCGCCGGCCTGCTGAGCGACGCCCAGCTGTACGAGGAGTACCCGGCCCGCTACAGCGACGACGTCAGCCGCCGCCAGCGCTGGATACGGGGCGACTGGCAGCTGGTGTCCTGGCTGTTCGGCCGCGTGCCCGGGGCCCATCGCAAGCGCGAACGCAATCCGTTGTCGGCCCTGTCGCGCTGGAAGCTGTTCGACAACCTGCGCCGCAGCCTGACCGCGCCGGCCCTGGTGCTGTCGCTGATCGTGGCCTGGCGCTTCCTGCCCAACCCGTGGACCTGGACCCTGGCCGTGCTGTGCGTGATCTTCGTGCCGCCGCTGGCCAGCACCCTGTACGACCTGTCGCACCGCACGCCGGATACGCTGTGGAGCCAGCACCTGCGCGCCGCCATGCGCCGCGCCGGGCTGCAGTTCTCGCACGCGCTGCTGATGCTGGCCTTCCTGCCGTACGAAGCCTGGTTCAGCCTGGACGCCATCGTGCGCAGCTGCTGGCGCATGCTGGTCACGCGCCGCCACCTGCTGGAGTGGCGCGCCTCGGCCCTGGCGCGCAACGCCGGCGGCAGCGCCTGGCGCCGCATGGGTGTGTCGCCGGTGCTGGCCCTGTTCGTGGCCGGCGCCCTGTGGGGCTGGCGCCCGGCCAGCCTGGCGCCGGCCGCCCTGTTCCTGCTGGCCTGGCTGATCGCGCCGGCCGTGGCGACCTGGATCAGCCGGCCCATCGAGCGGCGCCACGCCGAGCTGTCGGCCGAGCAGCTGCAATTCCTGCACAAGCTGGCGCGCCGCACCTGGGCCTGGTTCGACCGCTTCGTCGGCCCGGAAGACAACTGGCTGCCGCCCGATAACATGCAGGAGCATCCGGCCCAGGTGGTGGCGCACCGCACCTCGCCCACCAATATCGGCATGGCGCTGCTGGCCAACCTGACCGCCTGGGACTTCGGCTACGTGACGGCCGGCCAGCTGGTCGAGCGCACCGGCCTGACCCTGGACGCCATGGACAAGCTGGAGCGCCACCAGGGCCACTTCTACAACTGGTACGACACCCTGACCCTGCAGCCCCTGCACCCCATCTACATTTCCACCGTGGACAGCGGCAACCTGGCCGGCCATTTGCTGACCCTGCAGCCCGGCCTGTCGGCCCTGTGCGACCAGCCCATCCTGGGTCCGCAGATCGTGGACGGCATCGTTACCACCTGCCGCGTGCTGGAGGAAAGCATCATCGCGCCACCCACCGGCGCCGAGGCGGCGCCGCCGCCGGCCGCCGTGACCGCAGCCCTGCAGGCCTTGCTGGCTACCCTGGAACCACTGGCCGACCGCAGCCAGCTGGCGCCGCTGCAAGCCTGGCTGTTGCGCGTGGCGCAGGCAGCCGAGGCCCTGCACCCGCAGCTGGACGCCGATCCGCACGCGGCGCCGTGGAGCGCCTCCCTGCTGGCCCAGTGCCAGGCCGCGCTGCAGGAGCTGGAACGCTTTGCGCCATGGCTGGCGCTGGGCGCCGGCGCCGTGTTCGACGCCAGCCTGGCGCGCGTGCCCACCCTGCGCCAGCTGGCCCAGCTGCCTGCGGCCATGGGCGCGGTGGCCGCCACCGACCTGGCGCCGGACGAGCGTGCCCGCCAGCTGCATGTGGCCGAACTGGTGGCGCGGGGCGCCGCCGCCGCCCAGGCCCGCATGGACGCCATCGCCGAGCTGGCGCGCCGCGTGGTGGCCTTCGCCCAGATGGAATACCGCTTCCTGTACAACCCCACCACCAGCCTGCTCGCCATCGGCTACAACGTCAGCGAACGCCGCCTGGACGCCAGCTACTACGACCTGCTGGCTTCCGAGGTGCGCCTGGCCAGCTTCGTCGCCATCGCCCAGGGCCAGCTGCCGCAGGAACACTGGTTCGCGCTGGGCCGCCAGCTGTGCATCGTGGGCGGCAAGCCGGTGCTGCTGTCCTGGAGCGGCTCCATGTTCGAGTACCTGATGCCGCTGCTGGTCATGCCGACCTATCCCAGCACCCTGCTGGACCAGACCTACCATGCGGTGATCGACGCCCAGATCGACTACGGCCGCCGCCGCAATGTGCCGTGGGGGATCTCCGAATCCGGCTACAACACGGTGGACGCCAGCCTGAATTACCAGTACCGCGCCTTCGGCGTGCCGGGCGTGGGCCTCAAGCGCGGCCTGGCCGACGACCTGGTGATCGCGCCCTACGCCACCATGATGGGCCTGATGGTGCAGCCGGAAGCGGCCTGCGCCAACCTGCAGAAGATGGCCGGCCTGGGCTTCATGGGCCGCTACGGCTTCTACGAGGCCATCGACTACACCCCGGCGCGCCTGCCGCGCGGCCAGAGCCATGCCGTGATCCGTTCCTTCATGGTGCACCATCAGGGCATGGGCCTGCTCTCGCTCAGCTACCTGCTGCACGACCGCCCCATGCAGCGCCGCTTCGAGTCCGATCCGCTGCTGCAATCGACCCTGCTGGTGCTGCAGGAACGCAGCCCGCAGGCCGGGGCCTTCTATTCCAACACGGCCGAGCAGGCCGCCATCCGCAGCAGCGCGCCGGAGCAGGCGTCGCCCATGCGCATCCTGACCCAGCCCTCCACGCCGGTGCCGGAAACCCAGTTGCTGTCCAATGGCCGCTACCACGTCATGGTCAGCAACGCCGGCGGCAGCTACAGCCGCTGGCGCGACTTGGCAGTGACCCGCTGGCGCGAGGACGCCACCCGCGACAACTGGGGCAGCTATGGCTATGTGCGCGACCTGGAGGACGGCGCCTACTGGTCCACTAGCTACCAGCCCACCCTGGCCGAGCCGCGCAAGTACGAGGTGATCTTCTCCGAGGGCCGGGCCGAGTTCCGCCGCCACGACCGCGGCATCGAGCTGTACACCGAGATCGTGGTCTCGCCGGAAGACGACATCGAGCTGCGCCGCACCCGCATCACCAACAAGTCGGACCGTCCGCGCACCATCGAATTCACCAGCTACGCCGAGGTGGTGATGGCGCCGGCCGCCGCCGACAACGCGCACCAGGCCTTCAGCAAGCTGTTCGTGCAGACTGAGATCCTGCAGGGCGAGCGCGCCATCCTGTGCACGCGCCGCCCGCGCGGCAAGGATGACCAGATGCCGTGGCTGATGCACTCCATGTCGGTGCACGACGCCAGGGTGCTGGACATCTCGTTCGAGACCGACCGCTCGCAATTCATCGGGCGCGGCAACACGGTGCAGGCGCCGCGCGCCATGCAGGAGCAGGGCGCGCTGGGCGGCGGCCAGGGTTCGGTGCTGGACCCGGTGGTGGCGATACGCCACGTGATCGTGCTGCAGCCCGACCAGACCGCCACCGTGGACGTGGTGACCGGCATGACCGAGCAGCGCGAGGCGGCCCTGCACCTGGTCGACAAATACCAGGACCGCCACCTGGCCGACCGCGTGTTCGAGCTGGCCTGGACCCACAGCCAGGTGGTGCTGCGCCAGCTTAACGCCAGCGAGGCCGACGCCCAGCTGTACGCACGCCTAGGCAACTCGGTGATCTACCCGAACAACGCGCTGCGCGCCGACCCGGCCATCCTGATACGCAACCAGCGCGGCCAGTCCGGCCTGTGGGCCTACGCCATCTCGGGCGACCTGCCCATCGTGCTGTTGCAGATCAAGGACCCGGCCAACATCGAGCTGGCGCGCCAGCTGGTGCAGGCCCACGCCTACTGGCGCCTGAAGGGCCTGGTGGTGGACCTGGTGATCTGGTACGAAGACCAGTCCGGCTACCGCCAGCTGCTGCACGAGCAGATCATGGGCCTGATCGCTTCCGGCATCGACGCCCAGGCCATCGACCGTCCGGGCGGCATCTTCGTGCGCCTGGCCGACCAGATCGCCAACGAGGACCGCGTCCTGCTGCAGTCGGTGGCGCGCGCCATCCTGTCCGACAGCCGCGGCACCCTGGCCGAGCAGATCAAGCGCCTGGGACCATCCCCGCTGCGCATGCCGCCGCTGCTGCCCGACAGCCGCGCCGACAGCCAGCCGCCTGCCCCTGCGCCGCGTCCGCAGCCGGCCCTGCAACTGGCCAACGGCATTGGCGGCTTCAGCCCGGACGGGCGCGAATACGTGATCGTCACCGACGAGGGCCAGCGCACCCCGGCGCCGTGGTCCAATGTGCTGGCCAACCCGCAGTTCGGCAGCGTGATCTCGGAAAGCGGCCAGGCCTACACCTGGCACGAGAATGCGCATGAATTCCGCCTCACGCCCTGGCACAACGACCCGGTCAGCGACGCCAGCGGCGAAGCCTACTATGTGCGCGACGAGCAGAGCGGTCAGTTCTGGTCGCCCTCGGCGCTGCCGGCGCGCGGCACTGGCGCCTATGTCACCCGGCACGGCTTCGGCTACAGCGTGTTCGAGCACAGCGAGGCCGGCATCGCCAGCAGCATGACCACCTTCGTGGCGCCGGACGCGCCCATCAAGTACACCGTCATCAAGGTGCGCAACGACAGCACCGAGGCGCGCCGCCTGTCCGTCACCGGCTATGTGGAATGGGTGCTGGGCGACTTGCGCTCCAAGTCCGGCATGCACATCGTCAGCGAGGTCGATCCGGCCAGCGGCGCCCTGTTCGCCCGCAACGCCTACAACACCGAGTTCACCGGGCGCGTGGCCTTCTTCAACAGCGACGCCACGGTGCGCACCCTCACGGCCGACCGCACCGAATTCCTGGGCCGTAACGGCAGCCTGGCGAATCCGGCCGCGCTGCGGCGCGCGCGCCTGGCCGGCAAGGTCGGCGCCGGGCTGGACGCCTGCGCCGCGATCCAGGTCCCGGTCGAGCTGCTGCCGGGCCAGGAGCGCGAGATCGTGTTCGTGCTGGGCGTGGCTGGCCGCCGCAACGCCGATGCCAGCGCCATGGTGCAGAAACACCGTGGCGCCGGCGCGGCCCAGGAAGCGCTGGCCGCCGTGCACGCGTACTGGGAGCAGACCCTGGGCGCGGTCCAGGTGCGCACCCCGGAGCCGTCGCTGGACGTGCTGGTCAATGGCTGGCTGATGTACCAGACCATCGCCTGCCGCATCTGGGCCCGCAGCGGCTATTACCAGTCGGGCGGGGCGTTCGGCTTCCGCGACCAGCTGCAGGACGCCATGGCCACCATCCACACCCAGCCCAGGCTGCTGCGCGAGCAGCTGCTGCTGTGCGCCGCGCACCAGTTCCTGGAAGGCGACGTGCAGCACTGGTGGCATCCGCCGGCCGACCGCGGCGTGCGCACGCACTGCTCGGACGACTACCTGTGGCTGCCGCTGGGCGCCTGGCGCTATGTCAGCGCCACCGGCGACCTGGCCGTGCTGGACGAGGTGACCCACTTCCTGGAAGGCCGCCCGGTCAAGCCGGAAGAGGATTCCTATTACGACCTGCCGGCCCGCTCGGGCCTAAGCGGCAGCCTGTACGAGCACTGCGTGCGCGCCATCCGCCACGGCCTGCGCTTCGGCGCCCACGGCCTGCCGCTGATCGGTTCCTGCGACTGGAACGATGGCATGGACAAGGTCGGCGAGCATGGCAAGGGCGAGAGCGTATGGCTGGCTTTCTTCCTGTACGAAGTGCTGCTGCGCTTTGCCGAGGTGGCCGAGCTGCGCCAGGATGCGGAATTCGCGGCCGAGTGCCGCGAGGAGGCGCGCAAGCTGGCCGCCAACGTCGAGGAACACGCCTGGGATGGCGAGTGGTACCGGCGCGCCTATTTCGACGACGGCACGCCGCTCGGTTCGCACACCAACGAGGAATGCCAGATCGATTCCATCTCGCAGAGCTGGGGCGTGCTGTCCGGCGCCGCCGATCCGCAGCGCGTGCGCGGCGCCATGGAGCAGGTCGACCAGCGCCTGGTGCGGCGCGATTCCGGCATCATCCAGCTGCTCGACCCGCCGTTCGACAAGGCCGGACCCAATCCGGGCTACATCCGTGGCTACGTGCCGGGCGTGCGCGAGAACGGCGGCCAGTACACCCACGCCGCGATCTGGACCGCCATGGCCTTCGCCCGCCTGGGTGAGACCGACAAGGCCTGGGAGCTGGCGCGCATGATCAACCCGGTGCGCCATGCCGAGACTGCGCAGGACTGCGCGCGCTACAAGGTGGAGCCGTACGTGATCACGGCCGACGTGTACGCCGTGCCGCCGCACGTGGGCCGGGGCGGCTGGAGCTGGTACACCGGTTCCTCGGGCTGGATGTACCGCCTGGTGGTGGAATCGCTGCTGGGCGTGACGCGCCAGGCCGGCCAGCTGCTGCTGGCGCCGCGCCTGCCCTCGGATTGGGACGGCTACACCCTGACCTACCGCCACGGCGCCTCCAGCTACGAGATCCGCGTCTCGCGCGGCGCCCCTGGCCTGGCGCTGGACGGCGTGCCCCAGCCCGATATGTCGCTGGCGCTGGACGACAGCGGCGCCCACCACCTGGTGGAGCTGCGCGTGGCCTGAGGCCGGACGTAAAAAAAGCCCCGCAGTGTTCGCGGGGCTTTTTTCTAGGGGAGCTGCAATCAGTCCTGGTGCTCGACCTTGATGGTGCGCCAGCGGTCGTTGTTCTGGCGGCGGCGGCCGAACACCAGCAGGGCCCCGGCGGCGCCCAGCAGCAGCAGGTAGGACGGGCCTTCCTGCGCGCTGGAGGCGGCGGCCGGCTTGGCGCGGGACGGGACCTCGTCGCTGGCGCGGGCGATACCATCGCCATTGTCGCCCATGCCGCCCTGGCTCCAGGAAGCGTTCTGCACTTTGCCCTCGGCGCCGCCGGAACGGGCTTGAGCAGGGGAATCATGTTGCGCTGCAACTTCTACCTTGGCATAGGCGTCAGCCTGGAAAACCGCGCTGGCACAAAGCAGGGCCAGCGCGAGCCGGGAGTACTGGGTCATGGGCGATCTCCGCAAGATTGGTGGATAGGTAACACTGTACAAGTAGCAATTTTACACATTATTGTGCAGTGCCGCACGAATATTTTGTACGGTGCTTATACGATTTTTCCGTCACCAATCAGGGTCAGCACGCCCAGGACTGCAAAAATCACGGCGGCGATGCCGTGCACCAGCTTGAGGTTGACGCGGCCGGCAATGCGGTCCCCCAGGTAGACCGCCGGCACGTTGGCCAGCATCATGCCGAAGGTGGTGCCGGCCACCACGGCGGCCAGGCCATGGTAGCGCGCCGCCAGCGCCACGGTGGCGATCTGGGTCTTGTCGCCCATTTCAGCCGCGAAGAAGGCCACCAGGGTGGTCAGGAATACGCCGTATTTGGCGGCCGGGGTCTCGTCCTCGTCGATTTCATCCGGCACCAGGGTCCAGGCCGCCATGGCCAGGAAGGAGGCGCCCAGCACCCAGCGCAGCAGGTCCGGGCCCAGCAGCCCCGTGATCCAGGTGCCGATGGCGGCCGCGAAGGCGTGGTTGGCGATGGTGGCGACAAAAATGGCCGCCACGATGGGCAGGGGTTTGCGGAACCTGGCGGCCAGGACGAAGGCGAGCAGCTGGGTTTTATCGCCGATTTCGGCGAGGGCGACGATGCCTGTGGAGACGAGGAAAGCTTCCATGGGTAGTTTCAAAAAGGACGCGGGCCGGATCGGAAACAATGACCCGAGCGCGGCTCCAGCCCGTACAGGCCGCCCTCTGGTCATGGTCTCGTCTAGCCTGGCGGCCACCTGCACCACGGTCTGCGGACCGATCATGTTGACGCAGGTTCCCGCGCGGGGATGCGCGGGCTGACTACTCCCCAATAACGGCGCGTATCATAACACATGTGCTAAGCTGCAACGCCTGCTCCGGCCGGCCCCTGTCACTCGGAAGGATAACAATGACCACACCAAGCTCCATGCGCGCCGCGCTGGGGACGCTGGCTGCACTGTGGTGCGCCGCCGTCCACGCCGATCCGCTCAGCTATGCGCGCTACGACCAGGTCCGCACCACGGACCTGTACCTGGACCTCAAGGCCGACTTCGGCCGCAAGACCCTGTCCGGCTATGCCGAACTGACCCTGGACTGGCTGGACAAGTCGGCCCGCAGCCTGGTGCTCGACACCAAGGACCTGGCCATCGCCCGCGTCCAGCTGCAGGACGCTGCCGGCAACTGGCGCCCCGCCTCCTACATGCTGGACAAGGCCGATCCGGAGAAGGGCCGCGCGCTGCGCATCGCCACCCCGGTGCAGCCGGCCAAGGTACGCATCTACTACCGCACCGCGCCCACGGCGGCCGCGCTGCAGTGGATGGGGCCGCAGCAGACCCTGTCCGGCAAGCGCCCCTTCATGTTCAGCCAGTCCGAGGAAATCAACGCCCGCTCCTGGGCCCCGCTGCAGGACACCCCGGCGGTGCGCTTCACTTATGGCGCCCGGATCGAGGCCCCGGCCGGCCTGCGGGTGCTGATGAGCGCCGACAACGATCCCGGCGCCACCGGCGCCGGCGGCTGGAAGTTCCGCATGAACCAGCCCATCCCGTCCTACCTGCTGGCCATTGCCATCGGCGAGATCGGCGTGCGCAGCGTGGGCCCGCGTTCGGCCGTGTACGCGGAACCGGCGCGCCTGGAGGCCGCCGCCAGCGAGATGGCCGACACCGAGAAGATGATCGCGGCAGCCGAATCGCTGTACGGCCCGTACCGCTGGGAGCGCTACGACATGCTGGTGCTGCCGCCGTCCTTCCCCATCGGCGGCATGGAAAACCCGCGCCTGACCTTCGTCACCCCGACCATGATCGCGGGCGACCGCAGCCTGGTGGACCTGATCGCCCACGAGCTGGCGCATTCCTGGTCCGGCAACCTGGTCACCAACGCCTCCTGGAAACACTTCTGGCTCAATGAGGGCTTCACCACCTACGTCACCACCCGCATCGTGGAAAGCCTGTACGGCGCTGAGGTGGCCGAGATGAATTTGCAGGTCGAGCAGGAGGAAGCCATGGCCTCGCTGGCCGGCATCGCGCCCGCCAAGCAGGCCCTGATCCCGCGCGGTCCGGACACCGATCCCAAGCTGTACACCGACAGCGGCCTGGTCTACCCGAAAGGCGCCTGGCTGCTGCGCACCCTGGAGCAGCGCGCCGGACGCGAGCGCTTCGATCCCTTCCTGCGCGGCTGGTTCGACCAGCACGCCTTCAAGTCGGCCACCTCTGAAGAATTCGTGGCCTACCTGAAGCAGAACCTGCTGGCCCAGCAGCCCGGCCTGATGAGCGACGCCGAGCTGGACGAGTGGCTGTACGGCCCCGGCATCCCGGCCAGCGCCGTGCATGCGCAATCGGCGCGCCTGGCCGCGCTGGACCAGCAGCGCACGGCCTGGCTGGCGGGCGAGCTGCCCACGGCCGAGCTGAACGGCAAGAACTGGATCGCGCTGGAGTGGATGCACTTCCTCAACGATATCGATGGCAAGGCCACGGCCGCGAAAATGGCGGAGCTGGATCAGGCATTCGGCCTGGGCAAGACCGGCAACAATGAAATCGCCTACCGCTACTACCTGGCCTCGGTGAAGGCCGGCTACGGCGTGCGCGCCCCGCTGGAAAGTTTCCTCATGAGCGTGGGACGGCAGAAGTTCGTGGTGCCGCTGTACAAGGCGCTGCTGGACCATCCGAACGAACGGGCCTGGGCCCAGGCGCTGTACGTGAAGGCGCGGCCGCACTACCACCCCGAGACGCAGAAATCCGTGGACCGCTTGTTCAAAAAATAAATCGTTTATATAGTTTATGACATTATCCAGACTCGCAGCCGCCGCGCTGCTGGCCTGCGCCGTGCTGGGCGCGGGCCATGTTTCCGCCGCCCTGGCCGCCCCGGCGGCGGCGGCCGTGCCAGCCTTCAACCTCGACGCCGACGTCAACCAGGCGCTCAAGGCCTTTGGCGTGCCCGGCATGGCGATCGCCATCGTCAAGGATGGCAAGGTGCTGGCCGCCAAAGGCTATGGGGTGCGCCGCCTGGGCCAGCCGGCGCCGGTGGACGGCAAGACCCTGTTCGAGGTGGCCTCCAATTCCAAGGCCTTTACGGCGGCCGCGCTGGCCATGCTGGTCGACGAGGGCAAGATCGCCTGGGACGATCCGGTCACCAAGCACTTGCCGGACTTCCAGATGTATGACTCCTACGTCACCGGCGTGATGACGGTGCGCGACCTGCTGACCCACCGCAGCGGCCTGGGCCTGGGCGCCGGCGACCTGCTGTGGTGGCCGAGCACCATCTTCAGCACCGACGAGATCATCGCCAGGCTGCGCTACGTGAAGCCGGCCACCAGCTTCCGCAACAGCTACGCCTACGACAACCTGCTGTACATCGTGGCCGGGAAGATCGTCGCCAAGTACGCGGGCCAGCCTTGGGGGGCGGCCATCCGCGAGCGCATCCTGGCGCCGCTGGGCATGAATGGCACGGTCACCAGCGTGGCCGAGATGACGGCCGGCAGCAACTATGCGGCGCCGCACAGCAAGGTCGGCGAGCAGGTGACGGTGGTCAAGCCCATGCCGGTGCCGAACGCGGTGGGTGCGGTGGGCATCAATACCAATGCCGAGGACATGGCGCGCTGGATGGCGCTGCTGCTGAACGGCGGCGTGAAAGAAGACGGCAGCCGCTTGCTGAGCGCGGCCCAGTCGCGCGAGCTGTGGACCGAGCAGACCCCGATGAAGATCAGCGAGCCCAAGCCGGCGCTGGCGGCCACCCGTCCGAATTTCATGGGCTATGGCCTGGGCTTCCAGCTGCGCGACTACCGCGGCCGCAAGCTGGCCATGCACGGCGGCGCGCTGCAGGGCTTTTACTCGCGGGTGGTGATGGTGCCGGAAGAAAAACTGGGCATCGCGATACTCACCAATGCCGAGAACGGGCCGGCCATGACGGCGCTGCAGTGGCGCATCCTGGACCACTACCTGAAGGTGGCGCCGTCCGACTGGATACGGCTGTATGCGGAACAGGAAGCGGCCGACCACCAGGAGGAACTGGCGCGCCAGGGCAAGGAAGGCGCGGCGCGCGCTGCCGCCTCGCAGCCCTCGCTGCCGCTGGCCGCCTACGAGGGCGAGTACAGCGACCCCTGGTATGGCACGGCCACCATACGCAGCGAAGGCGGCAAGCAGGTGTTCGCGTTCAGCCGCACCCCCGACTTGGAAGGGGAACTGGAGCACTTCCAGCACGACACCTTCATCGTGCGCTGGAAAGAGCGCAATTTCAACGCCGACGCCTACGTGACCTTCGCCCTGAATCCGGACGGCAGCATAGAACGCATGAAGATGGCCCCCGTCTCGAAGGAGACCGACTTCAGCTACGACTTCGCCGACCTGCTGTTCACGCCGGTCAAGCCGAAAACCCCATAAACCAACCTGGTGTCCAACCAACCTGGTGTCTGTCCAACTTGGTGTCCAACCTGGCAACCTGGTGTCAGATCTGCCATTGGTACATGAGTTCGCCTTAGAGACGAGCTCATGTACTAATGGCAGACCTGACACCGGGTATGCCGGGTATGACACCGGGTACCTGACACCGGGTAGACCCTTGGCAGACCTGACACCGGGTAGACAGGCACCGGAAATTGATTATTCAGGCTTGGCTTCGCCGTCCAGGCGCAGCAGCTGCGACATGTATTGGGGGGTGATGCCGAGGAAGGAGGCCATCACCTTCTGCGAGATGCGCGCCTCCAGGCCAGGATACTCGCGCCGGAAGGCCGCCAGCCGGCCCTGGGCCGAGGCGGCGCTGATGTAGAGGCGGCGGCCCTGCAGCAGGATGCCGCGCTCGGACACGCGCAGGTAGTAGTCGCGCAGGGTGTTGTTGGTTTCGGTCAGGCGGCTCACTTCCAGCCAGTCCATGCGGTAGCCGCGCAGCGCCGTTTCCGCCACCACGAAATGCATGGCCGGTTCGCCGTTGCGGGCGCGCAGCAGGTCGCCGTGCGAGGCGGCCGTCTCGCCATCCACCATGAAGTGCAGGGTGACTTCATTGCCGCTTTCAGTGATGAAGCCGGAACGCGCCACGCCGCTGTGCAGCCAGCAGAAGGTCTGGGCCACGCTGCCGATGCGCTGCAGGTATTCGCCCTTGCGCAGGTGGACGGGCTCGGCCAGCGGGGCCAGCAGGCGCGTGATCTCGTCGTACACGTCTTCGCTGACGTTATAGCGGCGGGCAATGATGGAGCGGTATTTGGCTCGGTGGCTTAGAAATTCTTGCGTCATGGTGCTGGGCCAGGCTACCGGCTCGGCAAACCCTGGATAAGGAAAGAGTGATTTCCTGTTGGAAATTGTATCCAATAAATATATCCGGTTACCTGGCTTTCCTCAACAAGTATTTGTAACATTTGATACGTATGTTGCAAATTAGAATTAACACTCTGTTTTTTTGAGGCAAAAATCTTGATATTTAAACTAGTTGATATCGTTCCCATTTTGTCCTTCCTATACTAACGCCCCCGCCAAAACAGCAGCGCACTGGAAGCGTTCCCGGACTTCGGCTACATTAAATGGATGAGCTCGATACAGGTCATGATCGTCGATGATTCCGCCGTGGCGCGCCAGGTGCTGGCCGGCCTGCTCAATGGCGCTGGCGGCATCCAGGTCAGCCATGCGCTGGCCAATCCGCAACTGGCCATGCAGCGCATCAAGGTCCAGCGCCCCGACGTGATCGTGCTGGACGTGGATATGCCGCACACGGACGGCCTGGGCTTCCTGCGTACCCTGATGCTGGAGCGTCTGGCGCCAGTGGTGGTTTGCTCGGCGCTGTCCGGCAAGGCGCTGTCCTCGGTGGAAGGACTGACTGCGGGCGCCGCCGTCATCGTCAAGCCGCGCGCGGACCTGTCCGTGTGCCCGCCGGACTTGGCCGCCGCCCTGGTGGCCGCCGTGCGCGCTGCCGCCAGCCCGCGCAGGAGCGCGCCCAAGCCCATGCACGCGAACACGGCCGGCACCTCACCCGTGACCCTGGAGGCGCCTGCGCCCGGGGCGGCGGCCGTGCTCGATGCGGACGCCATGCTGCCGCCCGCCGGCCCGCGTGCGCCAGCCCGCACCACGGCGCCGGTGGTGGCGATAGGCGCTTCCACCGGCGGCACCCAGGCCCTGGAGGAGGTGCTGGCCATGCTGCCGATCGACGCGCCCGGCATCGTCATCGTGCAGCACATGCCGGAGCGCTACACCGGCGCCTTCGCCGAGCGCCTGGACAGCATCTGCCGCATCCGCGTCAAGCAAGCGGCCCACAACGACCGCGTGCAGCCGGGCCTGGCGCTGATCGCGCCCGGCGGGCGCCATATGCTGCTGCGCCGGGACGGTGGCGAATATGTGGTGGACGTGGTGGAGGGGCCGCTGGTGAACCGTCACCGGCCCTCGGTGGACGTGCTGTTCCGCTCGGTGGCGCGCTGCGCCGGCGCCAACGCCCTGGGTGTCATCCTGACCGGCATGGGCGACGACGGCGCCGCCGGCCTGCTGGAAATGCTGCAGGCCGGCGCCCGCACCGTGGGCCAGGACGAAGCCAGCTGCGTGGTGTACGGCATGCCGCAGGAGGCCATGAAACTGGGCGCGGTGGAGAAACAGCTGCCGCTGCAGGCTATCCACCGCGAGATAGAGCAATTTACTTCGGCTTGACGAACTTCAGGGTCATGCGGTCGCTCTCGCCGATGGCCTGGTATTTGGCGCGGTCCACGTCCTTGTTGGCATAGGTGGGCGGCAGGGCCCACACGCCGCCCTTGTGGTCGGCCGTGTCCTTGGGATTGGCGTTGATCTCGGACTTGGCGGCCAGCTTGAAGCCGGCCGCTTCCGCCAGTCCGATCACATATTGCTCCGACATGTAGCCGGTGCTGGCGGTGGCGTCCTGCATCTTCCCGGCCGGCAGGCGGTGTTCCTCCACGCCCAGCACGCCGCCCGGCTTGAGCACGGTGTACAGGCTGGCGAACAATTCCTTCATCTTGTCCGGTCCGTTGGGGATCCAGTTGTGCACGTTGCGGAAGGTGAGCACCATGTCGACGCTATTTGGTGGTGCAAGCTCGATCTTGCGCGGTGGTGCGAACACGCCCAGCTGCACCTTGTTGAACGCGGCCGGGTTGCCGTTCAGCTTGGCCATGAAGCGCTCGGCGCTGCGCCGTTCGCCGGCGTCCGGGGCGGACAGTTCGGCGCCCCCGGTGATCAGCTTGCCGCGTTCGCGCAGGTAGGGCGCCAGGATTTCCGTGTACCAGCCGCCGCCCGGCGCCAGTTCCACCACCGTCATGTCGGGGCGGATGCCGAAGAAGGTCAGGGTCTCGTAGGGATGGCGGTAGACGTCGCGTTCGACGTTGGCCGGGGTGCGGGCGCTGCCGCTGATGGCGGCGCGCAGCTGCGCGTCCTCGGCCTGGGCGGCGCCCAGCAGCAGGGTGGATGCCAGTGCGGCCGCAAGCAATCGTTTCATGCAGATCTCCTGAAGGGTGGTCGTTATGGTGGCGGGCCGTCCGTCACGGCGTCGGCCCTGCGCGATGATCGGCCAAGCGCGATACCAGGTCAAGCCTGTCCGGCCCCGGACAACTCGCGGACACTGCCCGGACACTGGCGGACACTGGCGGACACCGGCGGCAGCGGTGCACGGCTTGCAGCGGCGGCCCTGCCTGGTTTTTGCACCATCGTTGCGCATTGGCACACATTTTGCCTAAGAGCTGGCTTATTCGGCTACCAACATTGATTAAGAACCCGTTTTAAAATGAGCAGGGCAAGGCGCGGCGACGAAGACAGTGCGCGTGCACGGCAAGGAGCCGCAACGCCGCCATGGTCATTTTGAACGGGTTCTAAACGGCTTGCGTGGTGGACGATAGCGTTGCAGTGCAGAGCAAGAATCCAGTGCGGCCACAAGCCGCGATCCTTAAGTCAGTGATTGGAGAGACAATGGAACGACGTGCATTTCTGAACATGAGCAGCCTGGCCCTGGGCAGCATGCTGCTGCCGACCTTCGGGCGCGCCATCGCGGCCGAAGAGCTGCTCAAGCCGGTGGAAACCAAATTCAAGAAGCAGTTGGCCGATACCGCCATGACGGCGGCCACCCAGGCCGGGGCCAGCTATTGCGACGTGCGCGTCGGCCGTTACCTGAACCAGTTCATCATCACCCGTGACCTGAACGTGGAAAACGTGGTCAACACCGAGTCGGCCGGGGTCGGCGTGCGGGTGATCGCGGGCGGCGCCTACGGCTTTGCCGCCACCAACGACATGACGCCCGACGGCGTGGCCGCCGCGGCCCGCCAGGCGGTGGCCATCGCCAAGGCCAACGCCAAGCTGGGCGGCGAGCCGGTGCAGCTGGCCCCGGTCAAGGGCGCGGGCGAAGTCAGCTGGGCCACGCCCTACACCAAGGATTGGCGCGCCGTCCCCATCAAGGAAAAGGCTGAGCTGCTGATTGCCGCCAACAAGGCCGGCATGGATGGCGGCGCCAACTTCATGCAGTCGCTGCTGTTCCAGGTCAACCAGCAAAAATACTTCGCCTCCACCGACGGTTCCTATATCGACCAGGACATCCACCGCCTGTGGGTGCCGGTCACCGCCACCGCCGTGGACAAGACGTCCGGCAAGTTCCGTTCGCGCCAGGGCCTGTCGGCCCCGGTCGGCATGGGTTATGAATACCTGGACGCCCGCCCCGAGCACAAGCTCAAGGCGGCCGGCGGCGTGACCACCCTGTACACCAAGTCCTACGACCTGGTGGAAGATGCGCGCGCGGCCGGCAAGCAGGCCAAGGAAAAGCTGACCGCCAAGTCGGTCGAGCCGGGCAAGTACGACCTGGTGCTGTCGCCCGAGCACCTGTGGCTGACCATCCACGAATCGGTGGGCCACCCGACCGAGCTGGACCGCGTGCTGGGCTACGAGGCCAACTACGCCGGCACCAGTTTCGCCACCCTGGACAAATGGCAGTCCAAGAAATTCAAGTATGGCTCCGACCTGGTCAACATCGTGGCCGACAAGACCACCCCCGGTTCGCTGGGCTACGTCGGCTATGACGACGAAGGCGTCAAGTGCAAGCGCTGGGACATCATCAAGGATGGCATCCTGGTCAACTATCAGGCCACCCGCGACCAGGCCCACATCATCGGCGAGAAGGAGTCGCATGGCTGCTCGTATGCCGACAACTGGAGCAGCGTGCAATTCCAGCGCATGCCCAATGTCTCGCTGCAGGCCGGCAAGAAGAAAATCACGCCGGACGAACTGGTGAAGGACGTCAAGAAAGGCATCTACATCGTGGGCGATGGTTCGTTCTCGATCGACCAGCAGCGCTACAACTTCCAGTTCGGCGGCCAGCTGTTCTACGAGATCAAGGATGGCAAGATCGGCCAGATGCTGGAGGACGTGGCCTACCAGTCCAACACCCAGGAATTCTGGAATGCCTGCACCGCCATGTGCGACGAGCGCGACTGGCGCATGGGCGGTTCCTTCTTCGACGGCAAGGGCCAGCCCAGCCAGGTCAGCACGGTGTCGCACGGCGCCAGCACCACGCGCTTCAATGGCATCAATGTGATCAACACCGCACGCAAGATCGGCTAAGGGGGAGCGCAGATGAAACAACTGAACCAGGACGACGCCAAGCGCGTAATGGACAAGGTGCTGTCGTATTCGACCGGCGACCAGTGCGAAGTGAAGATCAACGGCAGCCGGCGCGGCAACGTGCGCTATGCGCGCAACGCCGTGTCCACCGCGGGCCTGGTGGAGGATACCCAGCTGGTTGTCAGCGTCGCGTTCGGCAAGAAGCAGGGCATCGCCACCATCAATGAATTCGACGACAAGTCGCTGGAAAAAGCGGTGCGCCGCGCCGAGGACCTGGCGCGCCTGGCGCCGGAAAATCCGGAATTCATGCCGACCCCGGAGAAACAGCAGTACAAGCCGTCCCAGACCTTCCACGCCGCCACCGACGCCATCGATCCCGAGTTCCGTGCCCAGGTGGCGGCCTACAGCATCGAGAACAGCAAGAAGAACAAGCTGGTCGCGGCCGGCTTCTTCAGCGACAGCAGCAGCTTCGAGGCGATCGCCAATTCCAAGGGTGTGTTCGGCTACCAGCGCGACACCGGCCTGGACTTCACCCTGACCGTGCGCACCGAGGATGGACGCGGCTCCGGCTGGGTCAAGCGCAGCGTGGGCGACGTGAACAAGTTCGACGCCCGCGCCGCCTCCGACATCGCGATCGAGAAGGCGCTCAAGTCGGTGGACGCCAAGGCGCTGGAGCCGGGCCGTTACACCGTGATACTGGAGCCGGCCGCCACCTCCGACCTGCTGGGCTTCATGTTCGGCAGCTTCGACGCCCGCTCGGCCGACGAGGGCCGCAGCTTCCTGTCCAAGAAGGGCGGCGGCAACCGGATGGGCGAGAAGCTGTTCGACGAACAGGTCAACATCTGGGCCGACCCCTGGGACAAGGACGTGGCCGTGCTGCCCTGGGATGGCGGCTCCTACCTGGCGCGCGAAAAGCACGACATCATCAAGAACGGCAAGGTGGCCTACCTGGACTACTCGCTGTTCTGGGCCAAGAAGCAGGGCAAGCGCGCCATCGGCACGCCGGGCAACATCATCATGGCGGGCGGCAGCAAGTCCACCGAGGAGCTGATCGCCAATACCAAGAAGGGCGTGCTGGTCACGCGCACCTGGTATATCCGCATGGTTGATCCGCAGTCGGTGCTGCTGACCGGCCTGACCCGCGACGGCACTTTCTACATCGAGAATGGCAAGATCAAGCACCCGATCAAGAACTTCCGCTTCAATGAAAGCCCGGTCACGATGCTCAACAACATCGATGAACTGGGCAAGCCGGAAATCCTGGCCGGTGACGAATCGCCCTTCCAGCTGGTGATCCCGGCCATGAAGGTGCGCGACTTCAACTTCACCTCGCTGTCCGACGCAGTCTGAGCCGTCACTCCCGCGCAGGCGGTGGTCCGCCACTGCGGAGTCCATGCTGAAGCCGCATACACTCGCACTCAGCATGGGCTCCTGCCTTCGCAGGAGCGACGCCGCTAACACCAGGGAGTATGCATTTGGAACGACGTTCATTCTTAAAAATCAGCGCGGCCGCCGGCGGCGCCCTGCTGGTACCGGTCTTCGGCAACGCCATCGCCGCCGAGGAGCTGCTCAACCCCATGGCGGTGCAATTCAAGAAAGCGCTGGCCGACGCCGCGCTCAATGCCGCCACCAAGGCCGGCGCCAGCTACTGCGACGTGCGCATAGGCCGCTATCTCAACCAGTTCATCACCACCCGTGACCTGAACGTGGAAAACATCGTCAACACCGAGTCCAGCGGGGTCGGCGTGCGCGTGATCGCGGGCGGCGCCTACGGCTTCTGCTCGACCAACGTGATGACGGCCGACGCCGTTGCCGACGCCGCGCGCCAGGCCGTGGCCATCGCCAGGGCCAACGCCAAATTGCAGACCGAGCCGGTGCAGCTGGCGCCCGTCAAGGGCGTGGGCGAGGTGGCCTGGGCCACGCCATTCAAGAAGGATTGGCGAACGGTGCCCATCAAGGACAAGGCCGAGATGCTGCTGGCCGCCAACAAGGCCGGCATGGAGGCTGGGGCCAGCTTCATGCAATCCAACCTGTTCCAGGTCAACCAGCAAAAGTATTTCGCCTCCACCGACGGTTCCTACATCGACCAGGACATCCACCGCCTGTGGTCGCCCCTGACCGCCACCGCCGTGGATAAAACCAGCGGCAAGTTCCGCACCCGCGACGGCCTGTCCTCGCCGGCCAGCATGGGCTACGAATTCTTCGAGGCGGCGCCCATGCACCGGGTGGCGGCCGCCGGCAAGGTCACCCCGCTGTACAAAGGCGCCTACGACATCGTCGAGGATGCGCGCGCGGCCGGCCGCCAGGCCAAGGAAAAGCTGGGCGCCAAGTCGGTCGAGCCGGGCAAGTACGACCTGGTGCTGTCGCCCGAACACCTGTTCCTGACCATCCATGAATCCGTGGGCCACGCCACCGAGCTCGATCGCGTGCTGGGCTACGAGGCCAACTATGCCGGCACCAGCTTCGCCACCCTGGACAAGTGGCAGTCCAAGAAATTCAAGTACGGTTCCGACATCGTCAACTTCGTGGCCGACAAGACCACGCCCGGTTCGCTGGGCTGCGTCGGCTACGACGACGAGGGCGTGCCGTCCAAGCGCTGGGACCTGATACGCAACGGCATCCTGGTCAACTACCAGGCCACGCGCGACCAGGCCCACATCATCGGCGAGAAGGAATCGCAGGGCTGCTCGTATGCCGACAGCTGGAGCAGCGTGCAATTCCAGCGCATGCCCAATGTGTCGCTGGAGGCGGGCAAGAAGAAGCTGACCCCGGACGAACTGGTCAAGGACGTCAAGAAGGGCATCTACATCCTGGGACGCGGTTCCTATTCCATCGACCAGCAGCGCTACAACTTCCAGTTCGGCGGCCAGCTGTACTACGAAATCAAGGATGGCAAGATCGGCGCCATGCTGGAGGATGTGGCCTACCAGTCCAACACCCAGGAATTCTGGAACGCCTGCAGCGCCATGTGCGATGAGCGCGACTGGCGCATGGGCGGCTCCTTCTTCGATGGCAAGGGACAGCCCAGCCAGGTCAGTGCGGTCTCGCACGGATCGAGCACCACGCGCTTCAATGGCATCAATGTGATCAACACCGGCCGCAAGATCGGCTAAGGGAGACGGACCAGATGAAACTGCTGAACCAGGAAGAAGCAAAACGCATCACCGACAAGGTGATCTCGCTGTCCAAGGCCGATGAGTGCCGCGTGTCGCTGAGCGGCAGCCGCACCGGCAATATCCGCTATGCGCGCAACAGCGTGTCCACCGCCGGGCTGGTGGAAAACACCCAGCTCAATGTGTCGGTCGCCTTCGGCAAGAAGCAGGGCACGGCCTCGATCAACGAGTTCGACGACAAGTCGCTGGAAAAGGCCGTGCGCCGCGCCGAGGAAATGGCGCGCCTGGCGCCGGACAATCCGGAATTCGTGCCCGCCATAGGCAAACAGGAATACCGCCCCTCGAATACCTACAACGAGAGCGTGGCCGCCATCGATCCGGAGTTCCGGGCCGAGGTGGCGTCGCACAGCATCCTGGCCGCGCGCAAGAACAAGCTGGTGGCGGCCGGCTTCTTCACCGACTCCACCGGCTTCGAGGTCATCGCCAATTCGAACGGCGTGTTCGGCTACCAGGCCTTGAACGACCTGAACTTCACCGTCACCGTGCGCACGGAAGATGGCCGTGGCTCCGGCTGGGTCACCCGCTCCGCCTATGACGCCAAGCGCTTCGATGCGCGCGCCGCCTCCGAAGTGGCGATCGAAAAGGCGCTGCGCTCGGTGGACGCCAAGGCGCTGGAGCCGGGCCGCTACACCGTGATACTGGAACCGGCCGCCACCTCGGAGCTGATCGGCCGCATGTTCGGCGGCTTCGACGCCCGCCGCGCCGACGAGGGCCGCAGCTTCCTGTCCAAGAAGGGCGGCGGCAACCGCCTGGGCGAGAAGCTGTTCGATGAACAGGTCAACATCTGGGCCGACCCCTGGGATGCCAACGTGCCGGTGCTGCCCTGGGATGGCCAGAGCATGCTGCCGCGCCAGCGCACCGACGTGGTCAAGGATGGCAGGATCGTCTCGCTCGACTATTCGCGCTTCTGGGCCCAGAAGCAGGGCAAGAAGGAGACTGCGCGCCACGGCAACATGATCATCGCCGGCGGCAGCAAGTCCACCGAGGAGCTGATCGCCAGCACCAAGAAAGGCATCCTGGTGACGCGCACCTGGTACATCCGCATGGTCGATCCGCAGTCGGTGCTGCTGACCGGGCTGACCCGCGACGGCACCTTCTACATCGAGAACGGCAAGATCAAGCATCCGATCAAGAACTTCCGTTTCAACGAAAGCCCGGTGGCCATGCTGAACAACATCGATGAACTGGGCAAGTCCGAGATCATCGGCGGCGACGAGGTGCAGTACCAGATGATGATACCGCCCATGAAGGTGCGCGACTTCAACTTCACCTCGCTGTCGGACGCGGTGTAAGGGCAGGGAGGGGCATGGCCAGCTACGACTTCTATTTCACCCGCCTGACCTACGAGTCGGGCGACTGGGACGTGGATGTGCGCATGCCCAGCAACGTGCTCAACTCGCTGGTCGAGTACACGACCTTGCGGGTCGATCCCGTCGAACGCATCGTGGCGCTGTCGGACCCCAAGATGCTGGAGGCGCCGTTCTGCTACTTTGCCGGCCACAAGCTGGTGCAGTTCACGGCGGCCGAGCGCAAGAACCTGGAGCGCTATGTGAAGGGCGGCGGCTTCCTGTTCGTGGACGACTGCAACCACGACATCGACGGGCTGTTCGCCAAGTCCTTCGAGGCCGAGATCGCGCGCATCTTCGGCCCCCGGGCGTTGCACAAGATCCCCAACAACCATCCGGTGTACACCAGCTTCTTCAAGTTCGACGGCCCGCCCAACACCAGCGTGGAGCTGAACGGCTGGGGCGACGACCTGGTGCACGACTACCTCAAGGCGGTGGAGTTCGGCGGGCGCGTGAGGCTTTTGTACAGCAACAAGGACTACGGCTGCGAGTGGGACTACGACTTCCGCAACAAGCGCTGGCTGGCGGTCGACAACACCCGCTTTGCGGTCAATATCATTCAATATGCGTTGGGAGCGTGATGGTGTCTCAGGACTGGAGTGAAAAGGAAATCGGTGAGCTGACGGCCAAGGTGGCGGCGCTCAAGCGCAGCATGGCGCGCGTGATCATTGGCCAGGAAAATGTGATCGATTCGCTCATCATCTGCCTGCTGGCCAACGGCCATGCGCTGGTCGAGGGCGTGCCGGGACTGGGCAAGACGCTGCTGGTCAAGTCGCTGTCGCAGGCCACCGAGATGGAATTCCACCGCGTGCAGTTCACGCCGGACCTGATGCCGTCGGATATTGTCGGCACCGAAATCCTGGAGGAGGACACGGCCACCCGCAAGCGCGAGTTCCACTTCCAGAAAGGGCCGGTGTTCACCCAGGTGCTGCTGGCCGACGAGATCAACCGGGCCCCGCCCAAGACCCAGTCCGCCCTGCTGGAAGCCATGCAGGAACGTTCGGTGACCTTTGCCGGGCAGACCCACGCGCTGCCGCGCCCCTTCTTCGTGCTGGCGACCCAGAACCCGATCGAGCAGGCCGGCACCTATCCGCTGCCGGAGGCGCAGCTGGACCGCTTCCTGCTGCGCATCGACGTGGTGTATCCGACCGAGGAAGAGGAAGTCCAGATGGTGTCGGCCACCACCCACGGCGGCCTGAAGGATGCCGAACCGGTGATGGACGTGGCCACCCTGCTGCGCCTGCAGCAGCTGGTGCGCGACATCGAGATCGGCGAACACCTGCTCAAGTATGCGACGCGCCTGGTGCGCGCCACCCGGCCGGCCCACACCGACGTGCCGGCCGTGAAGAAGCATATCGGCTGGGGCGCCGGCCCGCGCGCCGGACAGGCACTGGTGCTGGCCTCCAAGGCGCGCGCCCTGATGCACGGCCGCCTGGCCGTGACGCGCGAGGACATCGCGGAAATGCTGCTGCCGGTGCTGGCGCACCGCGTGCTGCGCAATTTCGAGGCCGAGGCCGATGGCATCGCCATTGCCGACATCCTGCAGGCCCTGCGCGACCACGTGCGTCCAGACTGAGCGATGCAAGATCAAGCGAAGGCCACCACGGCGCTGATGGCGCAGACCAAGGACCTGGACCTGGTGATACGCCATGTGCTGGCCGGCCTCGGACACGGCATCCACGCCGGCCGCGAGCGCGGCGCGGGCGTGGAATTCTCCGAATACCGCGCCTATGCGCCGGGCGACGAATGGCGCCGCGTGGACTGGAAGCTGCTGGCCCGCGTGGACCGCTACTATGTGCGCGAGGCGGAGCGCGACAGCCATGTGGCGGTGTGGCTGGTGCTGGACGCCAGCGCCTCCATGGCCGAGCCCAGCCGCGACATCAATGGCGTCGACAAGCTGTGGTTCGCGCGTACCGCGCTGGCCTGCGTGGCGGCGCTGGCGCAGCGCCAGGGCGACGCCTTCGGGCTGGTGGTGCTCAGTGGCGGCAAGGCCGAGTTCACGCCGGCCTCGCGCGGACCGCGCCAGTTGCAGCGGGTGCTGGCCCGGCTGCAGGCCGCCAGGCCGGAAGGCGTGCTGCCGGACGCGGACACGCTGAAATCGAATTTGCACTTCGCCGGCTCGCCCAGCATGGTGTTTGCCGCCAGCGATTTCCTCGACTGGCCTTCTGCCTTGGGCGAGGCGCTGCTGCGCCTGCGCCGCATGCGGCATGACGTGCGCCTGCTGACGGTGCGCACCGAGGCCGAGGTCAACGCCACCTTCAAATCCGGCTCGGCCTACCGCGATCCGGAACAGGCCGACGGCCTGCACCGCATGAGCAATGCCGACCGCGAAGAATACCTGCGCCGCAGCCGCGCCCACTTTGCCGGCGTGGCGGCGGCCTGCCGCCAGAACAACGTGGTGCAGATGCAAGCCTGTGTCGAACAGCCGCTGGCCGGCGTGCTGCGCGGCTGGCTGCAACAGGCGGGAGCGCGGCCGCGATGCTGAGTTATTTCCCTGTCTGGCTGCTGGCCCTGCCGGTGCTGCTGCTGCCCGTGTGGTGGCACCGCCAGAAGCGCCAGCGCATCAAGGCCGAACCGCTGGCGACGGCGCGCTTCCTGCCCTCTGCGCCGCCGGAGCAGCTGCGCGTATGGCAGTGGCGCGACCGCATCCTGCTGCTGGTGCGCTGTCTGCTGCTGATTGCATTGGTGGCGTGGCTGGCGCTGGTGGTCTTCCCCTGGCGCGGGGACACCGTGCTGCTCGACAGTGGCTTGGAGCCCGCCTGGGCCGAAAAACAGATCGCCGCCGCCGGCATGGGCGGCGCCCGCCGCATCACGCTGGACGAGATCGGCGCGCTGGACCGCGCCGCGGCCACTGGACGCGCGGCCGGCACACCTGCGGGCGCCGCCAGGTCGCTACGCGTGGCCGATGACAGCGCGCCGGTACCGGTCCTGTCCTGGCTGCGCCGCAATGAGCGCGACTGGAACCCGAGCGCACGGCTGATGGTGGTGGCGCGCGCCGACCGCATCGCCATGCCGGCCCGCGTGCCGCAGTTCGCGCACCTGGTCGAGCTGCGCCTGCAGCCGGCCGCGCCGTCCGCCGCTGCAGCGGCCGCGAGCAAGCCGCACCACGTCGCCATCGCCGCGCCGGAAGCCCGCCTGCCTGCCTGGCGCGCCCTGTTCGCCGCCTTCGCCGTGGCGGGCGCCGGCGCCGAACGCTACGAACTGACCGAGGCGCCCGACGCCGCCACGGAACTCATCATCTGGGACCAGCCGGGCAGTCCGCCTGCCGACTGGCGCGCCCCGCTCTGGTGGCTGGGCGCCGCCAGCGTGTCCGCGCTGCCCGAACTGGCCAAGCCAGCCACGCTGGTCACGCTGGTCATCAACGGCATCACCCTGCAATACGCGGACAGCCCGCGCGGCCGGCTGTGGTCCGCCAACTGGCCGCTGCATGACGCCGACGGCGCCCGCGCCATCTTCGAAAGCTGGCAGGCCCTGACACGCGCCGCACAGCCCTATCCCGCGCCATCGCAAACCTTAGCCGCCGCCCGCAGCGTCGTGCCGCCCATGGACGCACCGGAACCGGCGCCCTGGCTGGCCTACGCCCTGGCCGTGCTCTTCATGCTCGAACGGATACTGACCCATGCACGGCGAACCTGATTTGCTTTGCGCCCGGCTGCGCAACGCCGTCCTGCGCCAGCGCCTGCCGGCCTGGCTGGCGGCCCTGCTGCCGCTGGTGCTGGCCGCCGTGCTGCTGCCGTCGGCCCGTCCCGCCGCCCTGGCCGCAATGGTTGCCTGGGCGGTATGGATCGCCATCGACATCCAGCGCTGGCGGCGCCGCATCGAGCGCCACTGGGCTTCCTGGCTGGACGCCGCCGTGCCCCGGCTGGAAGACAGCAGCGCCCTGCTGGCGGCGGAACCGGCCAGCGTGATCGCCCGCCTGCAGCAGCAACGCCTGCAAGCGCGCCTGATGGAGATACTCGGTCCGGACGACTATCGCGCCATTGCCCGCCAGCGCGTGCGCTTCGCCGTGGCGCCGCTGCTGCTTAGCCTGGCCACCGCCGGCGCCGCCTGGGGCTGGCAAAGCAGCCGCCAGCCGGCCGCCGCACCGGCGGCGGCCGGCGCCGTCAACAAACCCATCGTGGACGGCGAAATCTACCTCAGCGTCAAGCCGCCCGCCTACACCGGCGTGGCCGCCTTCGACACCGCCGCGCGCGACATCCAGGTGCCGCAATACGCCGAGGTGCGCTGGTGCGTGCGCAACCCGCGCGGCGCCACGCCGGAGGTGGAGCTCAGTGACGGCCAGGTGCTGCCGGTCACGTCCGAATGCGCGACGTGGCGGGCCAACGAATCCATCTTCTGGCGCGCCAGGAGCCGTAACGGCGCCCGCTACAATGTGCGCGTCACGCCCGACCAGGCGCCGCAGGTCGCCATCGTCGCGCCGAATGAGCTGATACACGTGCTGGCCAAGGATGCCAGGACCGTCCAGCTCAGCGTGTCCGCGCGCGACGACTACGCCATCGTGCGCGCCAGCCTGCACCTGACCCTGGCGCGCGGCAGCGGCGAAAACATCCGCTTCACCGACAAGGAAGTGCCGTTGCCGCAATCGTCCGACCCGCGCAGCCGCAGCTGGCAAAAGCAATGGACCCTGGCCGAACTGGGCATGGAGCCGGGCGACGACCTGTACTTCTTCGTGCGCGCCACCGACAACGCGCCGGAACATCCGCACACGGCGCAATCGCCCACCTATACCCTGCGCCTGCCTGGTCCGGAAGCGGAAAGCCTGGACTCGACCGCGCTGCCGTCCATGGTCAAGCCCGAAAACCTGCGCAGCCAGCGTCAGATCATCATCGACACCGAACAGCTGGTGGCAGACCTGCAGGCCAACCCGCGCATGCCGGCCGCCACCCTGCGCCAGCGCAGCGAAGGCATTGCCGCCGACCAGGCCCAGCTGCGCCTGCGCTACGGCCAGTTCCTGGGCGAGGAATCCAGCCTGTTCGGCGACGAGCATGAGCACGAACATGAGCACGAGCAGGAAGGCAAGCGCGGGGACAAGTCCGGCGCCGTCAATGTGCTGGCCGAATTCGGCCACGCCCACGACCAGGAAGACAACGCCACCATCTTCGACCCGCAGACCAAGGCGGTGCTCAAGCGCGCCCTGGCCGCCATGTGGGACGCCGAAAAATCGCTGCGCGCCATCGCCCCGAAAAACGCGCTGCCGCCTGAATACAAGGCGCTGGACGCCATCAAGGAGCTGCAGCAGGCCGAACGCGTGTACCTGCACCGCACCGCCTTCGTGCCGCCCGCGCTGAAGGAGGAAAAGCGCCTGTCCGGCGACATCGTCGGCGTGATGAGCTACAAGCGCGCCCAGGGCGCGGCCAGCGATAGCGCCCCGGCCGAGGTGCGCGAGCTGCTGCAGGCGCTGGCCGGGGAGGGCGCCTTGCCCGCGCTATGGAGCAAGTCAGCGCGCGACGCCATCGCCGCCCGCATCAGCGACCAGGAACAGAAGCTGGCCGCCCAGCGCGCCGTGCAGGATGTGCTGGACGGCTGCACCGCCTGCCGTGGCGAACTGCGCGCCTGGCTGCGCGGCACCCTGACCGATACCCCGCTGCTGCTGCAAGCCCGGCCATCGGCCGACACCCCATTCCGCCAGGCCTGGCGCGGCAAGGAAGGACCATGATCTACCATCCCGTTCATCTGATGCTGCCGCTGTCGGTACTGGCTGCCGGCCTGCTGGGCGCACTGCTGTACGCGCTCAAGCGGCGCTGGATAGACGCGCTGCTGGCCGCTGCAGCAGGCTGCGCACTGGCCGTGGTGCTGGCCGGCGTGCGCCTGCCGCTGGCCGGCGCCCCCAGCGTGGCGCTGGCCACCGGCGCGTCCGGCAACGCCAGCGAGGCGGCCCTGCTGGCCGTGCCGCAGGCCGGTTCCATCACCCTGAGCGGCGACGGCCTGCGCGAGGCGCAATGGCGCGACCTGCCGGCGCGTCCGCTGAACTGGCAGCCGGGCCAGGCCGACCTGTTGTGGCTGGACTTCCCGCGCACCATGTCGCTGGGCCGCCAGTTCACGCTGACGGCCCGCCTGGGCCAGCCGCAGGTGGGCTGGCGCCTGCAGCTGCTGGCCGAGAACAAGCAAGTCATCGCCGAGAGCATCGCTCCGGGGAAGGGCCTGCCGCCGACCACGCAGCTGTCGGTGCAATGGCTGCCGCCGGTGGCCGAAGCCCTGGTGCTGCAGGCGCGCCTGCTCGATGCAGGGGGCAAGACCATGGCCCAGGGACCGGTGCCGCTGCAGGTGAAGGAGCCGCTGCCGCTGCAAATCCAGGGCCGCTTCGACGCGCCCTCATTCGACGCGCGCACGCTCAACCAGCTGCTGGCCGATGGCGGCGCCATCCTCGACTGGCAAGTCACGCTGGGCAAGGCCGTGTCCCGCAGCGAGACGGCGCGCGCGCCGCTGACCGCGCCCAACGCCCTGTTCGTGGACGCCGCCTATGTCGAGCACCTGGCGCCGTCCGGCCGCGCCGCGCTGCTGGCCCGGGTGGCGCAAGGATTGCCGCTGGTGGTGCTGGGCGGGAACGCCGCCAACGCCGGCTTGTGGCAAGGCGAATTCGGGCTGCGCCTGCAGCCGCAATCTGCCACCACGGAGAAGGAAGACATGCGCAGCTTCGGCGCGCTGTCGCTGCCGCCGGCCGGCCTGAACCCGGACGACAAGGCGGCGCCGCCGTGGAGCGTGCTGGCGCGCAACAGCAGGAAGCTCCCCTGGTTGTGGCAGCGCGACTGGAAGCAGGGCAAGGTGTTCTGGATAGGCGTGGCGGACTGGCACCGCTACGCCATCAGCGCGCCGCAGGCGCTGGCCGCATGGTGGCAGGGCGCGATGGACCAGATTGCGCTGGCCAGCGAGCAGAAGGCCGGCTGGCGCCTGCCCGATCCCTTCCCGGTGCCGGGGCTGCGCAGCGAAATCTGCGCCCAGGGCGTGAAGCCGGGCGCGGCGCTGCAGGTGTCCGGCATGCCGGACAGTGTGCTGCTGGCGCGCGCCGACAAGGCCGACGCGGTCTGCGCCGCGATCTGGCCGCAGCGCGCCGGCTGGCTGGACTTCAGCAGCGCCGGCGTGGCGGAGGGAGGCAGGGAATACGTGTACGCGGCCAGCGACTGGCCGGCCTGGCAGCGCGCCCTGCGCCGCGAAGCGACTGCACTATACGCGGCCCGCGCCGCAGCGGGAGCCGCCGCCCCGGCCGGCGACCGCCCCATGCCGACCACCCCGTGGGTGCTGGCCTTCGCCGCGCTGATGCTGGCGCTGTGGTGGCGCGAACAGCGTTAAACCCCGGCCTGCAACGGCCACGGTTGGCCAAGTGTATGTATCTTCCCTGAATCGCCATGTACAACTAACATATGCGACACTATCAGATTAGGTAAGCGACTACGCTTGAGAAAGCTTGAAAAATGTTAAAAGAATTGCATCTTAAAAAGGTTGGTCCTTCAGAGACGCTAGACGTTCACTTCAAGCCCAGGCTTAATCTCTTAACTGGCGACAACGGCCTGGGAAAAAGCTTTCTGCTTGACATAGCGTGGTGGTCACTAACTAGACGATGGCCGCGTGACCTGAACAAGGAACTGGTAAGCGGTTATATAGCAAGGCCGGTTTCGGCGAAAGAGGCCAGCATTGAATTCGTAGTCGGAGGAAAGACCAAGAAGGATGTCCGCTATAAGAGTATTTTCTCTGCGCCAGATGAAGCATGGATAGGAAAGTCCGGGCGCCCTCACAATCCTGGCTTGGTTTTATATGCCATGGCCGATGGTGGGTTTGCGGTGTGGGATCCTGCACGGAATTATTGGAAAAAAGTAGGGAATGTGGATGTGCAGGATAGGGTTCCCGCGTATGTGTTCAGTCCAGGGGATGTATGGGATGGTCTGCAAAGTAGTGAGAAAGGAAGACTGTGCAACGGACTAATTCAGGATTGGGCTGGCTGGCAGAAGGAAGGTGGCGAGACGTTTGAGCTGCTGTGCAGGGTATTGGCACGCTTATCTCCATCAAAGGATGAGCTACTCAGGCCTGGGCCGCTTGAACGGATGAGTATCGATGATGTCAGGGATATACCTACATTAATCAGTCCACTAGGAAAGCCCGTTCGCATTCTCCATGCCTCGTCAGGCGTCCGTAGGATTGTTGCTCTTGCCTACTTAATGGTATGGAGTTGGCAGGAGCACAAGAATGCTGCAGGGCTGCTGGAAGAAGATACCGCTCAGCAGATTATATTTCTCATTGATGAGATTGAGGCGCATTTGCATCCTCGATGGCAACGCACTATTGTCCGTACCCTGCTAGACGTTGCGAGCGTACTTGGTAAGGCTGCCAAGGTTCAACTGCTAGTGGCCACACATTCGCCCTTGGTGATGGCATCCATGGAACCTCATTTCGAGGAGGATCTCGATGGCTGGTTCGACCTGGATCTGGTGAGGCATGCAGGTAGCGTCAATGACGTCCAGATAACCGAGCGCCACTTCACCAAAATGGGAGATGCTTCCCGATGGCTGGTGAGTGAAGCGTTTGACCTCGAGGCTGCCCGCTCGCTGGAAGCGGAAGATGCACTTGTCGAAGCTACCGAAATAATGAATTCACTTGGAAATAATCAGCCAGTGGCCAAGGGTAGGATAATGGCTGCCGAAAAAAAATTGGAAAACGCATTGTCCGACACAGATATTTTCTGGTCTCGATGGCGCCTTGCGTTGGAGCGGCAATGATTCCAGTCTTGCCGCAGCCTGAGCCTCTTGATTTTGATAAGAAAGTTAGAAGGCCAGGGCAGAAGTGGTTATTTAAAAAAATATATCCGCATCAACCACTCAATCTGCCTGCGCCTTCCAGGACAAGATTCCCCTCTCATTGGACCAAGGTGCTTTCTGAATTTCACGATGCCTATGGAGGAATCTGTGCATATCTGGGAACTTACATAAACCTGGGGGGTGGCGCTGCCAGCATGGATCATTTTGCGCCAAAGTCCAGAGCGGCAGGCCTTGCATATGAGTGGGACAATTTCCGTTTGGCGTGTTTATTAATGAATTCGAGGAAAAATAATTTTTCCGGGATTCTTGATCCATTTTCCATGCCGCCTGAAGTGTTTCACCTCGTGCTCGCGACAGGTAAAATCCAGACTAATCCAATATATGCCAAAACAGTTGTCGGGGCCGAGGCGGAAGAAACAATTTCGCGGTTGAAATTGGACTCCAAGGTAAATCGGGATGAGAGGGCGACATTGTTTGTCGAATATAAAAATGGCCATCGCTCTGCTTGGTTGATGCAGAAATATCATCCCTTTGTCTGGTCGGAGATTGTCAGGCAAGGACGGCAGTGAGCCGGCTTCATGATGTTCTGGATAGAACTGTTCATAGCATAGTTCTATTGCCTATCCAAGCTTCAACATAGCCCGGCACCGCCAGCCCGCAGCGCGGGTCCGTCACCGCAGGCTGGCGCTGCTGGGCGAAGGGCAGCACGCCCGCCCACGCCGGCCAGGCCAGGTCTTCCTCATCGTCGTTCGGGCCGCCGCTGCGGCATTTACAGCCCGCTTCATCCAGCGCAATGCGCAGCACCGTGGTGGCGGCGTATTCCTTGTCATTCCCCGGCCTTACCTCGGCCTGGCGGCCCGGCACCAGCTGCTCCATGAACGTCTCCATCGCACGGCGCCGCTCGGCCTCGTCGCGCACCACCTCGAACCGGCCGTAGATCATGGCCGAGCGGTAGTTCATCGAATGGCTGAACGCCGAGCGCGCCATCACCAGGCCGTCCAGGTGCGTGATGGTCACGCAGGCCTGGCTCTCAGCCAGCCGCTTGAGCATGCGGCTGCCGTTGGAGCCGTGGATGTACAGATGGTCCCCCTGGCGCCAGCAGGCGGTCGGGATGCAGTGCATGCCTTGCTCGTCGCCGAAGGCGATGTGGCACAGGTAGGCCGCATCGATGATGGCGTGCAAGGTGGCGCCGTCGTAATTGGCGTTCTTGGCGACGCGGCGTATACGGGTGCGTGCGCTGGGGGCCGTGGGGGCGGTGGCTGCTTCGTTCATGATCTCCATCCGGTATGTGTGAGATGCCAATATAATGCGATGCTGGCCCTGCAAAAAGGTCCAGCGATGAAAGATTTCATGGAGCCACGATGGATTACGTCCTGATGCTGGAACGCTATGCCCGTGAGCACGGCCAGCCCGGCTGGCCGCGCCAGCGCCTGCTGCACGAATGCCTGCGCGCCGCGATCCGGGACGGTGTGCTGGCCTCCGGATCGCGCCTGGTCGCCACCCGCGCGCTGGCGGAAGAGCTGGGCGTGTCGCGCAACACCGTGCTGTACGCCTATGAACAACTGGCCTCCGAAGGCTATCTGCACACCGACCGCCAGGGCACGGTGGTGGCCGCGCTGGCGCCCGAACGCCAGCGCGGCGCCACTCCACTCGCGGCTGCCAACGACGAAGTGACGGCGCCGGGCCTCTCGCGCCGGGCCCGTGCCCTGCGTCCTCCTTCGGAAAACGGCGGCCAGATGGGCGCCTTCGTACCCGGCGTCCCTGCGCTGGACCGCTTTCCGCTGACCCTGTGGCGGCGCATGCTGGAGCGCGCCCTGCGCAGCCTGACGCCGGCGCAGCTGAACTACGGCGATGCGGCCGGCGAGCCGCTGCTGCGCGACGCCATCGCCGATTACCTGCGCGCCGCGCGCGGCGTGCTGTGCACGGCCAGCCAGGTGTTCATCACGGACGGCACGCAGAGCAGCCTGGATCTGTGCGTACAGGCCTTTGCCGATGCCGGCGACACCATCTGGATCGAGAATCCCGGCTACGCGGGCGCCCTGGCGGCCAGCCGCGCCGGCGGCTTGCAGGTGGCGGGCATCGCGGTCGACGACGATGGCCTGGCCCCGACCCGGCAGGACTGGATGGAACGGCCGCCGCGCCTGATCTACACCACGCCCTCGCACCAGTACCCGGCCGGGACGGTGCTCAGCCTGCGGCGGCGCCTGGCCCTGATCGAGGCCGCGCGCGCGGCCGGCGCCCTGGTAGTGGAAGATGATTACGACAGCGAGTTCCGCCACGACGGTCCGCCGCTGCCCGCCATGCAGGGCCTGGCGCCGGACGCGCCTGTGCTCTACCTGGGAACCTTCAGCAAGACCATGTTCCCATCGCTGCGCATCGGTTTCGTGGTGGTGCCCGAGGCGTTGGCGGTGCCGCTGGCGCGTATGCGCGCGCAATCGCATGCACGCGGCCGGGTGGCGGAACAGCTGGCGTTGGCCGAATTCCTGCGCAGCGGCCAGTTCGCCCTGCACCTGCGCCGCATGCGCCGCCTGTACCGCCAGCGTCGCGATGCGCTGCAAGCGCTGTTGCATGTCCATATGGCGGGCATGGCGACGGTGCGTGGCGGCTCGGCCGGCATGCACCTGGTGCTGGCCTTCGACGATGCGCGCCTGGACGATGCCGCCATCAGCGCACAGGCGCGCGACTACGGCATCGTGGCCAATCCGCTCAGCCGCCACGACGTGCAGGGCGATTCTGGCTGGAAGGGACTGGTGCTGGGCTACGCGCAGGTGCCGGTAGAATACATGGAGGAGCCGGTGCGCCGGCTGGCGGCGCTGGTGCGGGAGGCCCTGGACGGCAGGCGCCGCCGCCCGCCTACTGGTGGTCCTGCATCCACTCCTTCAAGCCGTTGACCCAGTTCTTGGCCGGCAGGTTGTAGCGCCGCTTGATGGCGCCGGCGCGCTCGTACAGCACGCTGAAATCGATCGAGGGCGCGTGCTTGAAGGCGATCACGACGATGTTCGCGTCGTGCACCTCGGGCAGCCATACCACGGCGTCGAACACCAGTTCCATGTGCTGCAGGTTCTTGTCGTAGTTGGAGAATTCGCCAAAGACATTGGTGGTCATGATGCCGCCGTCGCGCAAGGTGTCGTAGCAAGCCTGGTAGAACTCGGGCGAGTCCAGCACCGGGCCGCGCGCCTCCTCGTCGTACAGGTCGACTTGCAGCACGTCCGCGCTGCCATGGTTGGCCGGGTCCATCACGAAATCCAGCGCGTTTTGTTCGCGCACGTCCAGGCGGGCGTCGTTGGGCGGCAGGCCGAACAGGGCGCCGCAGATGGCGATCACGTTGGGATTGAGCTCCACCGCGGTCACGCGCGCCTCGGGGAAGCGGTGGTAGCAGAACTTGGTCAGGGCCGAGCTGCCCAGTCCCAGCTGAACGATGTGGCGCGGCTGCTCGATGAACAGCATCCACATCATCATCATTTGCACGTATTCGAGTTCGATGGCGTCCGGCCGCGACAGGCGCATCGCGCCCTGCACCCAGGAGGTGCCGAGGTGCAGGCTGCGCACGCCCTCGAATTCGGTGATGGTGGCGGGCGGGTGGCCGGGCTGGTCGAAACGGAGTTGGGAGGTCTTGGACATGGCGCCAGTTTACCAGCCCGGCCGGGAAGGGGGTCAGTTGGTGGCCGGCTCCACCGGCAGGATCAGGCTGACCAGCAGGCCGCCGTCGTCGCGGTTGGCCAGGTGTATGCGGCCGCCGTGGGCCTCGGCAATCTCGCGCGCCAGCGCCAGTCCCAGACCGGTGCCGCTGCGCTTGGTGGAGTAGAACGGCACCAGCGCATTGGTCAGCACCGCCTCGCTCATGCCCGGGCCGCGGTCGGCCACGTCGATGCGCAGCGCGCCCTGGAGGCGGCGTACCTCCAGGCTGACCTGGTCGGCGGGCGAGCCCGATTCATGGGCGTTCTTGAGCAGGTTGAGCAGGGCCTGTTCCAGCTGGGCCGGATCGAACAGGGCCGGTTCCTGCGGCAGTTCGCCGGCCACGGTGAAGACGACCTCGCCCGACAGCCGCGCCAGGAAGCGCTGCCAGTCCTGCAGCTCCAGGCGCGGCGCGGGCAGCTTGGCGAAGCGGGCATAGCCCAGGATGAAGCTCTCCAGGTGGCGCGTGCGTTCCTCGATGGTGGCCAGGATTTGCGGCAGGCGTTCGGTCTGGCCGCGCCGCACCAGCTCCGCACCGGAGTGGGCCAGCGAGGTCAGGGGCGCCAGCGAGTTGTTGAGTTCATGGCTGATCACGCGGATGACCTTTTTCCACGTCTGCACCTCCTGCCGCCGCAATTCCTGCGTCAGCTGGCGCAGCAACAGCAGTTCGTGGCGGCGTCCGTTCAGGTTGAAACGGCGCCGCGCCAGGTGGAACACTTCTTCGCCATCCTCGGCGCCTTCGCCGGTGGAGGGCGTGGTGAACAGGCCGTCGCCGCCGCGCGCCAGCGCTTCGCGCAGGGCGGGCGCGGTGTGCTCCAGGATCTCGCCCAGCCGATGGCCTTCCAGGCGGCGGCCCTCGTTGAGCAGCTGGCGCGCGGCCACGTTGGCGTACACCACGGCGCCGTTCTCGCCGGTCAGCAGCATGGCCACCGGGGTGTTCTGCACCATGGTGTCGAGCAGGAGTTCGCGCTGCACCAGGTCCAGGCGCTGCTGGCGCAGCACCTGTCCCAGCTTGTTGTGGGCTGCCACCAGGTCGCTCAGTTCATCGTTTTGCGGCCAGTGCAGGCTGAAGGAAAAGTCGCCATCCTGGTAGCTGGTGACGGTGCCGGTCAGGGCGCGGAACAGCGACAGCATGGTCTCCAGCTGGGCGCGGATGGTGATGATGGACAGCGGCAGCACGCACAGCAGGCATACCGCCAGCACGTAGCCGGGATGGGCCGGGAAGAAGTGCGTGAGCGCCAGCGCGATCAGGATGCCGACCGCCACCAGGGTGCCGATCAGCGCCGTCCAGCGCGTCAGCAGCGACAGGCGGATGCCGAGGCTGCGGTCAGGCATGGCGCTTCACTGCCGCGCTATGCCGAGCCGCTCCATGCGGCGGTACAGGGCCTGGCGCGACAATCCCAGTTCGGCGGCGGCCTGCGCCACCACCCCGCCGCTGCGCGCCAGGGCGCGCGCCACGGTGTCGCGGTCCAGCTCACGCTCCGGTTCGGCCGCAACTGCCTGCGGCGCGGGTGCGGGTGGCAGCCCGAGGTCGGCGGCCTTGATCACATCGCCGCCGGCCAGCAGCGAGGCGCGCGCCATCACGTTCTTCAGCTCGCGCACGTTGCCGGGCCAGGGATGGGCCAGCAGGGCCGCCTGCGCCGACGGGTGCAGGCTCTTTTGCGGCCCCAGGAAGCTGGCAGCCAGCGGCAGGATGTCGGCCGGGCGCGCCGCCAGCGCCGGCAGGCGCAGCTCGATCACGTTGAGGCGGTAGTACAGGTCCTCGCGGAAGCTGCCGGCCCGTATCATGGCTTGCAGGTCGGCGTTGGTGGCGCTGATCACGCGCACCTTGACCTGCCGTTCGCGGTTGGAGCCGAGCCGCTCGAAGCGGCCTGTTTCGAGCACCCGCAGCAGCTTCATTTGGCCGGCCAGCGGCAAATTGCCTATCTCGTCCAGGAACAGGGTGCCGCCGTCGGCCGCCTCGAACTTGCCTTCGCGCGCCTTGGAGGCGCCGGTGTAGGCGCCGGCGTCGGCGCCGAACAGCTCGGCCTCGATCAATTCGGAGGGCAGGGCGCCGCAGTTGAGCACCACGAAGGGGCCGTCGCGCACCGAGGAATTGGCCTGGATAATGTCCGCGATGCGCTCCTTGCCGGTGCCGTTCGGTCCCGCGATCAGCACCGGCACGTCGGCGCGCGCCACCTGGCAGGCCAGGTGCACCACGCGCTCGGTGGCCGGGTCCTGCCACACCATGCCGCGCAAATCGTAGCCGCTTTCCAGCTCGTGGCGCTGGCGCTGCTCGCTTTGCACCCGCTGCTGCAGTGCGCGCCGGGCCTGCCCCAGCTCGATGAGGTTGCGCACCGTGGCGATCAGCTTGTTGTCGTCCCAGGGCTTGGCCAGGTAGTCGGCGGCGCCTGCCTTGACCAGGTCGACCGCCGCGTCCAGGTGAGTCCAGGCCGTCAGCAATATCACCGGCAGCTCCGGATGGCGGGCGCGGATGGCGCGGAACAGGGCCGTGCCTTCCTCACCCGAGGTGGTGTCGGCCGTGAAGTTCATGTCCTGCAGCACCAGGTCGACGCTGTGCCGCTCCAGCAGTTCCAGCCCGGCTTCGGGCGAGGAGGCGCACAGCGCGGCAATGTCGTGCAGCGAGAACAGCACTTCCAGCGCCACGGAGACGGCCGCGTTGTCGTCGATGATCAGTACAGTAGGCATGCCGTTAGCATAGCATTGTCGCGCCGGACCGGGGCCGGGTTGCGCCATCATGCGCTGCGGGTGGCGGTGGCCGGCGAAATGCTGGCGGCGCGCCACGCCGGGCCGTACACGGCGGCCACGCCCAGCAGCCAGAACACGCCGGCCCCGCCCAGCAGGTAGGCGGGCGGAAGGCGCGTCAATTCCAGCTGGCTGACCAGCAGCTGGTTCAGGGCCAGCGCCAGCAGCACGCCGGCGGCGATGCCGGCGCTGGTGATCATGAAGTTCTCGGTCAGGAAGTAGCGCAGGATGTCGATGCGGCGCGCGCCCAGGGCGCGCCGCACGCCGATCTGCTTGCGGCGCTGGGTGACCCACAGGCTGGCCATGCCGACGATGCCGCTGGCGGTCACCAGCAGCAGCAGCACGCTGACGGTCAGCAGCATCCAGGCCAGGCCCTTGTCGGCGCGGTAGCGGGTGGCCCGCAGCTCGTTCATGGTGCGCACCTTGACGATCACCGGCAGCGTGGAGTTGGCGCGGATGGCTGCTTCGGCCTCCTTGATCACGCGGTCCAGCTGGCCGGGCTCGGCGCGCAGGGTGTAGTTGAACGACCTGCCGCCGGTGGCGCGCAGCGGGATCAGCACCGAGTATTCGCCGCTTTCCGTGATTTGCGCGTTCGGCGTCTGCAGCTTCTCGACCACGCCGACGATGCGGGCTTCGCGCGCCTTTTCACCGGTGCCGAAGTACATGGATTTGCCCACGTAGCTGGTGGCGCCGGGCCACAGCTTGGCTGCCAGCTTGCGCGTGACGATGGCGATGCCGTCGCCGTCCTGGGTGATGTTCTGGTCGATCTCCGGCACCTCGTTGGGCAGGAAGTCGCGGCCCTCCACCAGCTGCAGGCCCCAGGTCTTGACCAGCGAATCGGCACTGCGGTAGATGCTGGCGGTGGTGGTTTCGCTGTCTTGCTTGCGGCTGGTGGCCATGCTGGTGTAACTGCCGGAGCGTGACAGCGGCATTTGCCAGGAACTGGCCACGGACAGCACGCCGGGGACGGCGCGCAGGGTGGCGGTGTCGCGCCGCTGGATGGCCAGCTGCTGCTCGTGGGTGCCGGCTTCGAGCTGGCGCACCTGCAGCGCGAACACGTCCTGCTCGTTGGCCAGGCCGCTGTCGCGCGCCGAGACGGCCAGCCGCACCTGCACGATGTACAGGGCATTGGCAAGGATGGCCAGGCTCAGGGCGACCTGCACGGCCACCAGCAAGGGACCGGTCTTGCTGCGCAACAGGGCGGACAGGATGGGACGGATTTCCATGGTGATCTCGCTTATTGGGATTTGAGTTGCAGCGCCGGCGTGACCTGGCAGGCGCGCCAGGTCGGCAGCAGGCCGGCCAGCACCGCCGAGGCCACCGCCATGGCGAAGGTGGTCAGCAGCATGATCCAATCCATGTGCGCCACCATGGTCAGCGCTTTCGACTGCGTGCCGATCAGGGCCAGCGCGCCAAACGCCAGCGCCAGCCCGAGCACGCCGCCGACCAGGCCGACCACCGTGGTCTCGATCAGGAACTGGGTGAAGATTTCGCGGCGCGAGGCGCCCAGCGCGCGGCGTATGCCGACTTCCGCCGCGCGCACCGAGAACTTGGCCAGCAGCAGGCCGATGGTGTTGACCAGGCACAGGACCAGGAAGCCGAACGCCAGCCAGGCCGACAGCTTGCTGTCGTTGCCGACCACCTTGAGGTGATCCAGCCATTCGCGCACGTCATACAGCCGGTTGGGGGCGGCCCGTTTCAGGCGGCCCAGCTTGCGCTGTTCGTTGGCATAGCTGTCCAGGAAGCTTTGCAGTTCGGCACGCCCGCCGGCGCGGATCTCGAACCAGAACTGTATCCAGGTGCACTCCGACTCCAGGAAGGACTTGAAGCCGGGCGCCACGTTGCCGGTGCAGCTGGTGCTGCCGTTGCGCTGCATCTCGTGGCGGATGGCGGTGGCGAACGGGATGTACATTTCATCCTCGTCGACGAAGGCGCCGTCGTCGTTGCCGATGATGCGGTGGAAGCGCGGCACCACGGTCCAGGTATCGAGCACGCCCACGATCTGGAACTGGAAGCCGCCCATCTTCATGCGCCGCCCCACCGGATTGGTGCTGCCATACAGTTTTTCAGACAGCCGGCGGCTCAGCACCACCACGTCGTTGCCGGTCTTGTCGTCGGACGGGGTCCAGCCCTGGCCATACAGGAAGGGCGCGTCGAACATGTTGAAAAAGTCGCTGGTCGGCGCCAGGCCCTGGGCCATGAAGGCGCCCAGGTCCTTGCGTTCCGGCTCGACCGACTGGGCGATGCCGTAGATGGCGGTGCGGCGCTGGCCGGCCTGGCTGCCCAGCAGATTCATGGCGTCCGGATAGCTCATCTGGTCGTCGTTGGGCTCGTCGCCCGGCTTGTAGCCGTCGGCCGGGGCGTTGTCGATCAGCGGCACCAGCAGGCGGCTGCTCTTGTCGGGTATGGGGTCGCCGGACATCACGTGCAGGATGGTCAGGGTCGACACGCTGGCCGCCACGCCGATGGCCAGGGTCAGCACCATCAGCGCGGTCAGGGCCGGGTTGCGGCGCAGGCTGCGTACACCCAGTAGGAAGTAGTATTGGAACATGCCGGGATCTCCTTATGCCACTTGGCCCACGGTGTTCAGCGAGGACGGCTTGCGCACCAGGTCCGACACCTGGCCGTCGATGATGTGCACATTGCGCTGGGTGCGCACGGCCAGCTCGGGATCGTGGGTCACCATCAGGATGGTGGTGCCGGCCGCGTTGATCTCCTCCAGCAGCTCCATCACGCCGCGCGCCATTTGGGTATCCAGGTTGCCGGTCGGTTCGTCGGCCAGCAGCAGCTTGGGCGAGCCGGCCAGGGCGCGGGCGATGGCCACGCGCTGCTGCTGGCCGCCGGACAGCTCGGCCGGGTAGTGCTTCATGCGCGAGGACAGGCCGACCTTGGCCAGCGCATCCTCGATGCGCTCCTTGCGCTCGGCCGCGTTGAAGCCGCGGTAGCGCAGCGGCACGTCGACATTGTCGAACAGCGACAGGTCGGGGATCAGGTTGAAGCCCTGGAAGATGAAGCCCAGCTTTTCGTTGCGCAGACGCGAGCGGGCGTTATCGTCCATGCCCTTGACGTTGACGCCGTCGAGCACGTATTCGCCATCGGTGAATTCCTCCAGCAGGCCGGCGATGTTCAGGAAGCTGGTCTTGCCGGAGCCGGATGGTCCGGTGACGGTGACGAACTCGCCCTGCTTGACGTCGATCTCGAAGCCGCGCAGCGCGTGGGTCTCGATCATGTGGGTGCGGTACACCTTGCTCAGGTTTTTCATGCGCAGCATAAGGGCCTCTCGGAGTTTACTGGTTGATCGAGACGCGTTCGGCGTTCTCAAAGGTTTCGGTACCGGCGATGACTATCCTGTCGCCCTGTTTCAGCCCGCCGAGGATCTCGACGGCGGAAACGCTGGTGGCGCCCAGCTTGACCGGGACGCGCACCGCCAGGCCGTCGCGCACCACATAGGCGTAGCGGCCGCCCTCGGACTCGACGAAGGGGCCGCGCTGCACCATCAGCACATTGGGCTTCTCATCGATCAGCAGGCGCGCCGTGACGCGCTGGTTCTGGCGCAGCGCGGCCGGCTGCTCGCCGTTAAAGCGCACCCGCGCCAGCACCTGGTTCTTGACCACTTCCGGCGGCAGGGCCGACAGCTTGCCCCTGGCGGTGCCGGTGCCATAGTTGATTTCCGCCGTCATGCCCAGGCCCAGGTCGGACACATAGGTTTCCGGCACTTCCAGCTCCACCTCCAGGCGCGACAGGTCGACCAGCGTCATCAGCGGGGTATTGGCCGGCACCACGCTGCGGTTGGCCACCGACAGGGTGCCGATGAAGCCATCCACGGGCGCGCGCACGGTCAGCTCGTCGACCCGGCGCTGGGCGTTGGCCAGGGTGCTGCGCTGCTGCTCCAACTGCTTGATCTTCGATTCCAGTTCCAGCGCCACGTTGTCGCCTTCCAGGGTGGAAGCCTGCTCCGCGTGTTTGGCGCGGATCGCGGCCGAATTGAGCGCGTCCTTGGCCTTCTGGTATTCGATCTTGGCGATGATGCCCTCGTTGCTGACGGCGTCGTAGCGCTCCAGCGTGCGCTGGGCCGACAGGCGTTCGATTTCGGCGGTGTCGGCGTCGCGCTGCGCCAGCAGCTTCTGCTTGCGCGCCAGGATGCGCTGGCGCGCCACGTCGGCCTCGATCTGGGCGTAGGCGGCTTGCTCCTTCTTCAGCGCGTCGGACAGGTCGGGCGATTCCAGCACCGCCAGCACGTCGCCCTTCTTGACCGTGTCGCCGGCGTTGACCTTGAGCGTGACGGTGGCCAGCGAGGGCGCGTACAGGGTGGGGCTGACGGCGGCCACGATGCGGCCGTTGACGGCGGCGTCGCGCACCAGGGTGCCGCGTGCCACCTCGGCGATGCGCAGGCGCGAGATGTTCACGGAGTGGTCGCTGGCGCGGTAGGTGTGCACCAGGTAGGCCGCCACGGCCAGCACGGCGGCGGCGCCGGCGGCCCACAGCAGGCGGCGTCGGGTGCGCTGGCCTGGCGGCGCGGCGATGACCTGGTCTTGATGGGAGGTGTCGCGTATCATGATCTTCAGTGGTGGTCGGATGCGCAACGTTATGCAGGAAGCGTGCCACGCTTAAGTCATTGATTTTTAAAGGCGGCCGGCGAGTGTGTACGCTGTCCGCAGTGTCCGTGGCCGTGTCCGCGCGGCGGCGCCGGACTTGTGAATTGCACAATCGTTCCCATGTCGGGGGCCATACCCATCACCGGCTCCCCGCATGTCCCTGTCCTCGCGCCTGATCGCCCTTCTGCCCCCCGCGCAGCCCGAACCCATCGATTTCCCCTTCGTGCCCAGCGACGTCGCCCTGTACCGGCGCATCGCGCAGCCGGATCGCCAGCTGGTCGACGCCGCCACCTGGGACGATATGCTGCTGCAGGATTACAGCGCCGTGCTGGCGCGCCAGACCGGTATCCACGGCCAGCAGGAGCTGCACCGGCGCCTGCATGGCGGCGACGGTCCCGACACGGTGGCCGCATCGGCGCAGAGGGTGCGTGAGCTGGTGGCGGACCCGCAGCGGCAGGAAGTCTTGCGCCAGGCTTGCCTCGGCCTGCGCCGTACCGAGCGCGAAGTCAGCGAGACCCTGTTCGGGCCGGAGCTGCCGGCCACGCCGGGCTGGGTTGCCACCCTGGCCTGGTTCCCGCATTTGTTCCTGCTGTCCGCCGTGGCGGCGCTGGTGACCGGCTTCCTGCCCTTGTGGGGCGTGGCGCTGGCGGTCTGGCTGGTGCTGATGGGGATACAGGCGCGCTGGCATGAGGCGGTCAGCGGCTGGAAGCCCATTGTCGCCACGCTGCAGCAGCAGCTGCGCGCCCACAGCCTGCTGGCGCGGCTGGACGATGCGCTGGCCGAGCCTTTCCGCGCCGGGGCCGAGCAGGTGGGGCGTATCAACCGCGCCTTGCCGGTCAACCCGGTCCTGCAGCTACCGCTGATCAAGGAGTATGCGGACTGGATCATGCTGGCCGATACCCGCCATTACTTCGCCAGCCGCGCCCTGGTGCGGCGCGAGATTGCATCGCTGCGCGCCAGCTTCCGCCTGGTGGCCGGGCTGGAGGCGGACCTGGCGCTGGCGCGCCATTTGTCGTCCGCGCCGCGCTGGTGCTGGGCCGAGGCGGGCGAGGAGCTGAGGCTGGAGCAGGTGGTGCATCCGCTGCTGGAGCAGGCCGCGCCGCTGACCTTCGCGCCCGGGCGCCAGGGCGTATTCATCTCGGGCCAGAACGGCATCGGCAAGAGCACGCTGCTGCGCACGGTGGGCCTGAACCTGGTGGCGGCGCGCGCCTTCGGTTTCTGTTACGCGCAATCGGCGGTCACGCCGCTGCTGCCCGTGTATTCCAGCATGCAGCCGGAAGACTCGCTGGGCGGCGGCGAGAGCCTGTACCTGGCCGAACTGCGGCGCGCGCAGGAACTGCTGGCGCTGTCCCAGCAGGGAGCGGCGCTATTCCTGATTGATGAGATCTTCCGGGGCACCAATCACCTGGAATCGGTGTCGGCGGCGGCCGCCGTGCTGGATACGCTGGCGCAGTCGGGGCGGGTGATCGTGTCCTCACACAACCTGGTGCTGGCCTCCCTGCTGGCGGACAGCCTGGAGCCGTGGTGCGTGTCCGCCCCGGACGGCGACCGCGGCCGCCTGCAGCTGCGGCCCGGCGTCCTGCAGGACACCAACGGCCTGGCGCTGCTGGCCACACGCGGTTTCGACCCCGGAATCCAGTCCAAGGCCCGCCGCGTGCATGACTGGCTGAGCGACTACCTCGCCCATCCTGCGGATTGCCGGGACGTGCTGGCTGCCGCTCCATCTGATTGACGCCGCACTCCTGAAGTTCTATTATTTCTGTAAAGAGAGAAATAAGGACTTGACATGGTCATCACCCCCACCATCCAGAAATACATCCTGCACTGGGGCGAAATGGGTACGCGCTGGGGCGTGAACCGCACCGTGGCGCAGATCCATGCGTTGCTGTTCCTGGCCAACGCGCCCATGCCGGCCGAGCAAATCGCCGAGACCCTGGGCGTAGCCCGCTCCAACGTCAGCAACAGCCTGAAGGAACTGCAAAGCTGGGGCCTGGCGCGGATCGTGCACCTGCCGGGCGACCGGCGCGACCATTTCGTGGCGCTGCAGGATGTCTGGGAAATCTTCCGCATCATCGTGGAAGAGCGCAAGAAACGCGAGATCGACCCGACCCTGACCGTGCTGCGCGAGTGCGCCCAGGACGCCGAGCACGATGGCGCCATGGAAGCGGCCACCAAGGCCAAGATGGAGCAGGTGCTGGCCTTCATGGAAATGCTGACCGCAACCTATGGCGACTACAAGCACCTGCCGCCCGCCACCATGCAGCGCTTCCTGAAAATGGGCGGCAAGGTGGCGCGCCTGCTGGGGGGCGACGACGACAAACGCTGATTTTTTTTACCCACCAATTTCTGTTTCGACAGAAATTACAGATGAATTCGGAGGCCATATGAAGGTGCTGAAGGTGCTGGTGCTGGGAGCGACAGGACTGATAGGCAGCCACGTGCTGCGGGCATTACGGGCGGCGGGCTGCGTGGCGGTGGGCGCCAGCCGGCGCCGGCCCGAGGGCGAAACGCCGGACAGCTGGCATGCGCTGGACTTCGGCGCCATGACCGACACCAGTGACTGGGATGGCGTGCTGTCCGGCGTGGACGCCGTGGTCAATTGCGTGGGCATCATCCGCGAGGCGCGCGAGGGCGATTTCGACCGCCTGCACCGCGCCGCCCCGGTGGCGCTGTTCGCGGCCTGCGAGCGGCTGGGTGTGCGGCGCGTAGTGCAGGTGTCTGCGTTGGGCAGCCATCCGGACGCGGAGACCGGCTACTGGCGCACCAAGGGCGCGGCCGAGGCCGACCTGCGCGGGCGCCGCCTCAGCTACGCCATCGTGCGGCCTTCGCTGGTGTATGGCGACGATGGCGCCAGCAGCGTGATGTTCCGCACCCTGGCCACGCTGCCGCTGCTGGCCATGCCGGTGGCGCATACCGCGCGGGTGCAACCCATCCATGTCGACGACCTGGCCGAGGCGCTGGTCAAGCTGGTGCTGGCGCCGGATGCCGCATCCACTGAGCTGGCCCTGGTCGGGCCGCGCGCCGATACCATGGCCGGCTATCTGGCCTCGCTGCGGCGCGGCATGCGCGCGCCAGCGGCGCTGGTGCTGGACCTGCCGCTGCCCATCGCCCGCCTGACCGCGCGGCTGGCGGCGCTGATCCCGTCCAGCGCGCTGACCCCGGACGCGCAGCTGATGCTGGAGCGCAGTACCGACGGCAGCAACACGGCCGACGCCGCGCCGGCGCGCGCCCTGCTGGGGCGCCCGCTGCGCGATCCCGGCAGTTTCACCCAGCCGTCCCAGCGCGCCGACGCGGTGCTGGCCTGGGGCGCGCCGCTGCTCACGCTGGCCATGGCAGTATTGTGGCTGTGGACCGCGTATGTGTCCTGGTTCGGTTGGCCACATGAGCAGAGCCGCGCCTGGCTGGCGGCCTGCGGCATCCCGGCCGCGCTGCAGGAGCCGGTGTTGTTGGGCGCGACCCTGGCCGATGCGGCGCTGGGCCTGTTGTTGTTGGCCTCACTGCTGCGGCCGCGCAGCTGGGTGTGGGCGCTGCAGCTGCTGCTGGTCGGTGTGTACACGCTGCTGCTGAGCGCCTTCCTGCCGGACTTTTGGCTGCATCCCTTCGGGCCGCTGAGTAAAAACCTGCCGCTGCTGGCATTGATGGCGGTCATGTGGCGCGTGAGTGCGCGCAGGAGCTGAAGCATGGAATATCTCGCCATCAAATGGGCCCACATCCTGTTCTCGACCTTGCTGTTCGGGACCGGCCTGGGCACGGCCTTTTTCATGTTCTTCACCAACCGCAGCAGGAACGTGCAGGCCATTTCGGTGGTGACGAGATTGGTGGCGCTGGCCGACTGGTGCTTCACCACGCCCACCATCATCCTGCAGCCGCTATCCGGCTACTGGATGATGCGGCTGGCCGGCTACCCCATGCACACGCCCTGGATCATGTGGTCGTTCGCCCTGTACCTGCTGGCCGGCGCCTGCTGGCTGCCGGTGGTGTGGCTGCAGCTGCGCATGCGCGACATGGCGCGGCTGGCGGCGGCGCAAGGCCAGGCGCTGCCGGCGCGCTACTGGCGCTACGAGAAGATCTGGACCGCGCTGGGCTTCCCGGCCTTCTTCGCGCTGGTCGTGGTGTACTGGCTGATGGTGCACAAGCCGGCCTGATCCGGCTTATGACCCCGCTTACTTCTCCTGCCTGAGCGGCTTGGCGCGGTCGATGACTTCGCGGCAGTCGCCCTTGAAGCTGGCGTTGTCGTAGTTGGTCCAGCCGTAGCTGTCGACGTAGCGCTTGTGCGGTTTGAAAGCGGCGCTGGCGAAGCTCCAGTCCAGCTTCTGGCCCGGATACACGATGTCGCCCAGGTCCAGCAGGGTGTGGAAGATGTTCTCGGTGGCCAGGCGCGCCTTGCGGTGGCGCTGCAGCTGTTCGATCTTGCCGGGATAGCGCTCGCGGTACTGGTCGGAGTACCACACCAGCGCCGGCACGTGGAATTCGAACTGCGTGTTGTGGCCATGGAAGGCCAGGTTGCAGCTGTTGTCGTACAGGGTCTGGCCGTGGTCGGCCACGTACATCATGGCGGCCAGCTGATTGCTATCCTTGAGCTGTCCCACCACCCGGGACAGGAACCAGTCGGTGTACAGGATGGAATTGTCGTAGCTGTTGTTGAGCTGCGGCTTGATCTTGAGGTCGGTGTAGACCGGCTTGTCCACTCCGAACAGCGAGGGCTGCCACTTGTCGAACTCCCTGGGATAGCGCTGGCTGTAGTTCCAGTGGTTGCCCAGGGTGTGCAGCACGATCAGTTTCTTTTTGGCCGGATCGGCCATGGCCAGGCGCAGCGGGTCCAGCAGGATCTGGTCGAAGTTGGAGTTGTTGGTGAAGCCGCCCAGGTTCATGAACTGGATCACGTCGGCTTCCTTGGCGAACACCGACACCGGCGTGTCGAACTGGCCGAAGGAGATCTGGTTGGACAGCCACCAGGTCTTGAACCCCGCCTCCTTGTAGGCGGTCAGGAAGGATTTCTCGTAGAAGCCATCCTTCAGGCTTTGCATGGCCGGCTTGCGCGAGATGATGACCGGCACCGACAGCCGGGTGGCCGATACCGGGGTGATCATGTCCGCCAGCGTGATCAGGTTGGCCTCGTTCTTCAGCAGCGGATTGGTGTCGCGCTTGTAGCCGTTCAGGCTCCAGCGGTCGTAGCGCGACGATTCGCCGATGACCATCACCACCACTTCCGGTTCCTCGCTGGGTTCGGCCTGGCGGGCGTTGAAACGGAAGCTGCTGCTGCGCCGGCCCAGGTCGGCCAGGTAGACGCGCTCCTTGTAGAAGTCGTAACCGCGTCCCATCAGGCCGAACGGCCAGGCGCTGTTGTAGGCGCCGGCGTCCAGCGGCGAGCGGGCCCACCAGGGCAGGGCGGTCCAGTGCCAGCCCAGATGGCCGGCGGCGGCGATGGCCGGCACCGAGGGCGCCTCGTCTTCCTCCTCCTCGTCCGAGGCCGAAGCGGAAGCCGCCGAGGACGCCGCCGAGGATGCCGAAGCATGAAAGGCCGGCCTGGCCGCCACCCCGAATTCCCAGCCATACGCGAGCACCCCGGCCAGCACCAGCAGCACGCCCAGCGCGGCCCAGCGGGTCCAGCCGCGCCACGCCAGCAGGCTGCCGCGCCAGGCCAGGCGCCAGGTGAGCGCCCACCACGCCAGCACGGCCAGCATCACGGCCGCCATCCACCACACTTTCCCGCCCAGGAATTCCATGGACTCCTTGGGACTGGTCTCGGCAATGATGCCCAGGTGGTGGGTGCTGATGCCCTGGCCGTAGAACTTGAACAGGTACAGCTCGGTCGGCAGGGCCAGGAAGGCCGGCAGCAGCAGCCAATGGAACCAGGCCGGGCGCTGGAACACGGCCCACACTGCCAGCCACAGCAGGGCGCTGGCGGCGGCGATGCGCCACGGTTGCTCGACGTGGCCGCCCAGCAGCAGCGGCACATAGGGCACGGCGGACAGCAGCAGATAGCTCAACAGCAGGAACAGGGAGGCCGGGCGCAGCAGGGATCGCATAATTACTGTCAGGATGGGATTGCCTGCTATTATCGGTCGTTTCTTGCCCTTTCAGCCAGTATTCCAGCCGCCACAAGCGGCAAAAGTGATTGACGGACTTTTGACACCCGTCTATACTCGCGAGTTCTCAATTTATTCTGCGCATCGTATACGCATCGTAGCCGCTCCCTCTGGAGAGCGGCTTTTCGCGCCTGCGCTGGGCATGAATCGGGAATCAGATTTCGCCCCCGGATGGTAGTCCGGGTTATTAACGTTGTAATTTTGTTGGATTTAGAACGATGCCAACCATCAATCAACTGATTCGCCAACCACGCACCAAGCTGGTCGTGAAAAGCAAATCGCCGGCGCTGGAAAACAGCCCGCAAAAACGTGGCGTATGCACCCGTGTGTACACCACCACCCCGAAAAAGCCTAACTCGGCACTGCGTAAAGTCGCCAAGGTGCGCCTGACCAACGGTTTCGAAGTGATTTCGTACATCGGCGGTGAAGGCCACAACCTGCAGGAACACAGTGTCGTGCTGCTGCGCGGCGGCCGTGTCAAAGACTTGCCGGGTGTGCGTTACCACATGGTTCGCGGTGCACTGGATACCCAGGGCGTCAAAGACCGTAAGCAGGCGCGTTCGAAATACGGCGCCAAGCGCGCCAAGGCCAAGAAGTAATCTTGCACATTAAATATTGAGTTGAGCCGGCCGCGAGGCCGAGTAAGTGGAAGGCTATGATGGCCTCCCGCGAGTGCCGAACAGAAGCACTCAACTGAAGATAAAGGAATTAACATGCCACGTCGTCGTGAAGTACCCAAGCGCGAGATCCTGCCTGATCCGAAATTCGGCAGCACTGATGTCGCCAAATTCGTGAACGTTCTGATGCTGTCCGGTAAAAAATCGGTCGCCGAGAACATCATCTACGGTGCCTTCGAGCACATCGCCGCCAAGTCCGGCAAAGATCCGCTGGAAGTGTTCGCCACCGCCATCAACAACGCCAAGCCGCTGGTCGAAGTGAAATCCCGCCGCGTCGGCGGCGCCAACTACCAGGTGCCCGTCGAAGTGCGTCCGGTGCGCCGCATGGCCCTGTCGATGCGCTGGCTGCGTGAAGCTGCCAACAAGCGCAGCGAAAAATCCATGCCTCAACGCCTGGGCGGTGAGCTGATGGAAGCGGCTGAAGGCCGCGGCGGCGCGATGAAGCGCCGTGATGAAGTGCACCGCATGGCAGAAGCGAACAAGGCGTTCTCGCACTTCCGCTTCTAATAAAAATCGGCCGGGCGTGCCCGGCTGTCATCTGTTGTTCGAGGCCGGGCTCATTTTTTCACTGAAAAAAATGGTGCTCGGTTTTGTCCATTCAAAGATTTAGGATTAATTATGGCCCGCAAGACTCCCATCGAGCGCTACCGCAACATCGGTATCTCCGCTCACATCGATGCAGGTAAGACCACCACCACCGAGCGCGTGCTGTTCTACACTGGCGTGAACCACAAGATCGGTGAGGTTCACGACGGCGCCGCCACCATGGACTGGATGGAGCAGGAACAGGAACGCGGCATCACCATCACTTCCGCAGCGACCACCTGCTTCTGGAAGGGCATGGCGAACAACTTCCCCGAGCACCACATCAACATCATCGACACCCCCGGCCACGTGGACTTCACCATCGAGGTGGAGCGTTCCATGCGCGTGCTGGACGGCGCCTGCATGGTCTACTGCGCCGTGGGCGGCGTGCAGCCGCAGTCGGAAACCGTGTGGCGCCAGGCTAACAAGTACAAAGTGCCGCGCCTGGCCTTCGTGAACAAGATGGACCGTACCGGCGCCAACTTCTTCAAGGTCTACGAGCAGATGCGCGCTCGCCTGAAAGCCAACCCGGTCCTGATCCAGATCCCGATCGGCGCCGAAGACAACTTCAAGGGCGTGATCGACCTGGTCAAGATGAAAGCCATCATCTGGGACGACGCTTCCCAGGGCATGAAGTTCGACTACGTGGACATCCCGGCCGAGCTGGCCGATTCCGCCGCCGAGTGGCGCGAGAAGATGGTCGAAGCCGCCGCTGAAGCGAACGAAGAGCTGATGAACAAGTATCTGGAAGAGGGCGAACTGTCCGAAGCCGAGATCAAGAAAGCCCTGCGCGACCGTACCATCGCCTCGGAAATCGTCCCCATGATGTGCGGCACCGCCTTCAAGAACAAGGGCGTGCAGGCCATGCTGGACGCCGTGATCGAGTACCTGCCGTCGCCGGTGGACATCGCCGCCGTTGCCGGTACCGATGAAGACGAACAGCCGGCCACCCGCAAGGCAGCCGACGACGAGAAATTCTCGGCGCTGGCCTTCAAGATCATGACCGACCCGTTCGTCGGCCAGCTGGCCTTCTTCCGCGTGTACTCGGGCGTGATCAACGCCGGCGACACCGTCTACAACTCGGTCAAGGGCCGCAAGGAACGCCTGGGCCGTATCCTGCAGATGCACGCCAACCAGCGTGAAGAGATCAAGGAAGTGCGCGCCGGCGACATCGCCGCCGCCGTGGGCCTCAAGGACGTCACCACCGGTGAAACCCTGTGCGACCCGGCCTCCATCATCACCCTGGAGAAAATGGTCTTCCCCGAGCCCGTGATCCAGCAGGCCGTGGAACCGAAAACCAAGGCCGACCAGGAAAAAATGGGCCTGGCGCTGAACCGCCTGGCACAGGAAGATCCGTCGTTCCGCGTCAAGACCGACGAAGAGTCGGGCCAGACCATCATCGGTGGTATGGGCGAGCTGCACCTGGAAATCATCGTGGACCGCATGAAGCGCGAATTCGGCGTGGAAGCCACCGTCGGCAAGCCGCAGGTGGCCTACCGTGAAACCATCCGCAAGGGTGTGTCCGACGTCGAAGGCAAGTTCGTCAAGCAGTCCGGCGGCCGCGGCCAATACGGCCATGCCGTGCTGACCGTCGAACCGCAGGAGCAGGGCAAGGGCTTCGAGTTCGTGGACGCCATCAAGGGCGGTGTGATTCCCCGTGAATACATCCCCGCAGTGGAAAAAGGCGTGCGTGAAACCCTGAGCACCGGCGTGCTGGCCGGCTACCCGGTGGTGGACGTGAAAGTGACCGTGACCTTCGGTTCGTACCACGACGTGGACTCGAACGAAAACGCGTTCCGCATGGCTGGCTCGATGGCCTTCAAAGAGGCTTGCAAGCGCGCCAGCCCCGTGATCCTGGAGCCGATGATGGCCGTGGAAGTGGAAACGCCGGAAGACTACGCCGGTACCGTGATGGGCGACCTGTCGTCCCGCCGCGGCATGGTGCAAGGCATGGACGAAATCCCTGGCGGCGGCGGCAAGATCATCAAGGCCGAAGTTCCGCTGTCGGAAATGTTTGGTTACTCGACCACCCTGCGTTCCGCAACCCAGGGCCGTGCGACCTACACCATGGAATTCAAGCACTATTCCGAAGCGCCCAAGCACGTGATCGACGCGATCGTCACCGCTAAAGCGAAGTAATTGTTAAACCGGCCGGGGGAGATCCTCCCGGCCTGGCGTACCTTAAATCATAGTTCTAAGGAAGAATCAAAATGGCAAAAGAAAAGTTCGAGCGGACTAAACCGCACGTCAACGTAGGCACCATCGGTCACGTCGACCACGGCAAGACCACCCTGACCGCCGCTATCGCAACCGTGCTGTCGAAAAAATTCGGCGGCGAAGCCAAGGCCTACGACCAGATCGACGCTGCTCCTGAAGAAAAAGCACGCGGCATCACCATCAACACCGCCCACGTCGAGTACGAAACCGCGACCCGCCACTACGCCCACGTGGACTGCCCCGGCCACGCCGACTACATCAAGAACATGATCACCGGCGCGGCCCAGATGGACGGCGCGATCCTGGTGTGCTCGGCCGCCGACGGCCCGATGCCCCAGACCCGTGAGCACATCCTGCTGGCCCGCCAGGTGGGTGTTCCCTACATCATCGTGTTCCTGAACAAGTGCGACCTGGTGGACGACGCCGAGCTGCTGGAACTGGTGGAAATGGAAGTGCGCGAACTGCTGTCGAAATACGAGTTCCCCGGCGACGACCTGCCCATCATCAAGGGTTCGGCCCGTATGGCCCTGGAAGGCCAGCAAGGCGAACTGGGCGAAGACTGCATCATCCGCCTGGCCGACGCCCTGGATTCCTACATCCCGACCCCGGAACGTGCCGTTGACGGCGCCTTCCTGATGCCAGTGGAAGACGTGTTCTCGATCTCCGGCCGCGGTACCGTGGTGACCGGCCGTGTCGAGCGCGGTGTGATCAAGGTCGGCGAAGAGATCGAAATCGTCGGCATCACCGACACCGTGAAAACCACCTGCACCGGCGTGGAAATGTTCCGCAAGCTGCTGGACCAGGGTCAAGCCGGCGACAACGTTGGCCTGCTGCTGCGCGGCACCAAGCGTGAAGACGTGCAGCGTGGCCAGGTGCTGGCCAAGCCGGGTTCGATCAAGCCGCACAACCACTTCACCGGCGAGATCTATGTGCTGTCGAAAGACGAAGGTGGCCGTCACACCCCGTTCTTCAACAACTACCGTCCGCAGTTCTACTTCCGCACCACCGACGTGACCGGCTCGATCGAGCTGCCGGCCGACAAAGAAATGGTGATGCCTGGCGATAACGTGTCGATCACCGTCAAGCTGATCAACCCGATCGCCATGGAAGAAGGCCTGCGCTTCGCTATCCGCGAAGGCGGCCGTACCGTCGGCGCCGGCGTGGTTGCCAAGATCATCGCCTAATTTTTAAGCGTTGATGTTCAAGGGCTGGCATGGTGTGTTACCATGTCGGCCCTTGCTGTAGAAGATCGTTCTTTTTAAAAATGCTGGCGCTACAAAGTTGCCAGTTCGCTCTTTGAGGAAATATCATGACCGTTACCAATCAAAAAATCCGTATCCGCCTGAAGGCTTTCGACTACAAGCTGATCGACCAGTCCGCCCTGGAAATCGTGGATACCGCCAAGCGCACCGGCGCCGTGGTCAAAGGCCCGGTTCCCCTGCCGACCCGCATCCAGCGTTTCGACGTGCTGCGTTCCCCGCACGTGAACAAGACCTCGCGCGACCAGTTCGAAATCCGCACCCACCAGCGCCTGATGGACATCGTGGATCCGACCGACAAGACCGTTGACGCCCTGATGAAGCTGGACCTGCCCGCTGGCGTGGACGTCGAAATCAAGCTGCAATAAGTTTCATGGCTGGGTGGCGGCAACGCCATCCTCCCCCAGGAAGCCGGTACCGCTCGCGCGGACCGGCTTTTTTGTTGGCGCCGGGGTGCTTGCCATCCGGCAGACGCTGCCTTATCGTAGGGCGCTTCACAACACCTTGGACCGCGCCATGCTGGCAGCCCTGGATCTCCATCTCTTGAACGGCGCCGCCCGGCCCGGGCTGCGCGGCCTGCCGCGCTTTGTGCTGGAGTTCCTGTACTTCGGCATCAAGGAGGCGCGCGCCTGCCTGTTTGCCGGCCTGTTCTTCGGCGCCGTGTTCCTGGTGCCGCGCACCGGCCTGTTCGGCCTGCCACGCTACGATGTGCTGCTGGCGGTGGCGCTGGCGATACAGGCCTGGATGGTGTGGGCCAGGCTGGAAACCATCGACGAGCTCAAGGCCGTGACCCTGTTCCACCTGGTCGGTTTCGCCTTGGAGGCGTTCAAGGTCTCGGGCGCCATCCAGTCCTGGAGCTATCCCGACTTCGCCTACACCAAGGTGCTGGGAGTGCCGCTGTTCTCCGGTTTCATGTACGCGGCCGTGGGCAGCTACATCATCCAGGCCTGGCGTCTGTTCGATCTGCGTATCCGCCATCACCCGCCGTACTGGATGGCGGTGCTGATCGCGTTGCTGATCTACGCCAACTTCTTCACCCATCACTATATCGGCGACTACCGCTGGTATCTGGCGGCCTGTGCGTTGGGCCTGTACGCCCGCACCACGGTGGTGTTCCGGCCGCTGGACCGCGAACGAGGCATGCCGCTGGCGCTGTCCTTCGTGCTGATCGGCTTCTTCATCTGGCTGGCGGAAAACATCAGCACCTTCTGGCAGGTGTGGAGCTACCCCAACCAGCTGGGCGCCTGGTCGGCGGTCCACGTCAGCAAATGGAGCTCGTGGTCGCTGCTGGTGGTGATGACCTTCACCATCGTGGCCCACCTCAAGCACATCAAGGCCAGCATCCACGTGCCCGAGTGATGGCGCCGGTACTGATACGCCGCAAAATGACCAGCCATGGAGCGGGCGTACAATGGCCGTTTTGCAGGAGGTGCCATGCGTTACCGTGTCTTGTTGAGATATACAGAAGAGGGCTACAGCGTGGGCGTACCAGCCTTGCCGGGCTGCTGGTCGCAGGGGGCGACGGAAGAAGAGGCGATTGAAAACATCAAGATTGCCATCCAGGAGTATTTGTCCGTGATCGAGGAGCAGTTCCGCGATCCGGACGTGAAGGAAGTGGAAGTGTTGGTGTGAGGCCGTGGTCAAGATCCCCGGGATCAACCATCTGGACGCCGTGCGTGCGTTGCAAAAGGCAGGGTTCCGTATCGAGCGCCAGGGGCGCCATATCATCATGAGCAATGGCGCCCGCGTTGTTGTCATTCCCCGGCATAACCCCATCCATGCCTTTACGAGGGCAGGTATCGCCAAGGATGCCGGGTTGACGCCACGGCAATTCCTCGACTTGCTGTGAGGCGTAGCGCCCCCAGCGCCAGGCCGGCCAGCAGCATGGCCCAGGTGGCCGGTTCGGGCACGGCGGCCACCGCCACGTCGGTGTATGCCAAGAAGTTCAGGCTGACCGCCAGGCTGGTGTTGCCGGGATTGGCAAAGGCCAGCAGGAAGGCGTCGTCGCTGCCGGCCCAGGTCGTATTCTCGCCCCAGACCAGGGTGCTCTCGCGGGTCAGGTAGCTGACCGTGGTCATGTTGCGGTCGCTGATGTCGACCGCCGCCCAGGTGAACACCCGGTAGCCGGCCCCGTCCAGGCTGCGGCTGGCCTCGGTCCAGACCTGGCCGCCCACCGTCAGCAGCGTGTGCGGCGCCAGCGTCAGCCACAGGCGCTGCTCGCTTTCACCGCTGGCCGCGTTGTCCAGGCCCAGGCTGGCGTTGGCCGCCGTCCAGGCCGATACTGCGCCCAGGGCGCCCGTCACGCCGGCGCCGGCCAGCGTGGAACCCAGCGCAGCCTCGATCCGGCTGGCCGTGGATGGCGCCGGGTAGCTGATCTCGCGCTCGAAACTGCCGCCGCTGTTGCGGGTGTCGGTGTAGGCAATCAGCCGGCTGTTAAACGAGTCGATGCGGTAGGCGGCGGCGCGGCCGTCGTCCGGGGTCAGGTCGATCACGCCCAGCGTGACGGCGCTGATGCCGGCGCTGGCCTGGGCAGCGGCCTGGGCGCCGCCGCCATGGACGGCCAGGGCCAGCAGCAGGGCGGGGAAGAGGGCTTTCATGGGAGCTCCGGTAGTGGTGGAACAGCCATGCTAGCGGCCGGTCTCCAGGTGCCCCTTGAGGCGGCGCAGCGGCTGTGCAAACTTTGTGCAACAGACCACGACATACCTCGTATTTAGTTGTTGCGTCAAGGGTCTTTTCACGCTAAACTAGCCGGCTTCGGTATGGATACGTCTTTTTATGGTCCGTACTTTTTTAGTAGTTCAACATATCCCCGCCCAATCGTAGGTGGGAATGGAGAAAAAATGAGCCTTGGCCTCCTCGGTCGCAAGGTTGGCATGATGCGTATCTTCACCGATGACGGGGATTCGATTCCTGTCACCGTGCTGGACGTGTCGAACAACCGTGTTGCGCAAATCAAAACCCCTGAAGTGGATGGTTACTCCGCTGTTCAGGTCGCTTTCGGTCAACGTCGCGCTTCCCGCGTGACCAAAGCCGTCGCTGGTCACCACGCCAAAGCTGGCGTCGAAGCTGGTACTCTGCTGAAAGAGTTCCGCGTTGACACCACTAAAGCTGCCGAACTGAAAGCCGGCGAAGTCGTCGCCGTGTCGCTGTTTGAGGTCGGTCAAAAGATCGACGTGCAAGGCGTCAGCATCGGTAAAGGCTATGCCGGTACCATCAAGCGTCACAACTTCGCCTCGGGTCGCCAGACCCACGGTAACTCGCGTTCGCACAACGTTCCTGGCTCCATCGGTATGGCCCAGGATCCGGGCCGCGTGTTCCCCGGCAAGCGCATGACCGGTCACATGGGCGACGTCACCGTCACCGTGCAGAACCTGGAAATCGCCCGCATCGACGCCGAGCGCTCGCTGCTGCTGGTGAAGGGTGCCGTTCCTGGCGCCAAAAACGGTCAGGTCGTGGTATCGCCCGCCGTTAAAGTCAAAGCTAAGAAGGGAGCTTAATTCATGGAACTCAAGCTCTTGAACGCCCAAGGTCAAGCCGCCTCCAACGTGGCTGCTGCTGACACCGTGTTCGGCCGCGACTACAACGAAGCGCTGATCCACCAGATCGTGGTCGCCTATGCTGCCAACGCCCGTAGCGGCAACCGCAAGCAAAAAGACCGTGAAGAAGTCCACCACACGACCAAGAAGCCATGGCGCCAGAAAGGCACCGGCCGCGCCCGTGCCGGTATGTCGTCCTCGCCTCTGTGGCGCGGCGGCGGCCGTACCTTCCCGAACTCGCCCGACGAGAACTTCACCCACAAGGTCAACAAGAAGATGTATCGCGCAGGTATCTGCTCGATCCTGTCGCAACTGGCCCGTGAAGACCGTCTGGTCGTGATCGAAGACCTGGCCATCGAAGCCCCGAAAACCAAGCTGCTGTCGCAAAAGCTGACCGGCCTGGGCTTTGACTCGGTCCTGATCATCACCGACACCATCAACGAAAACCTGCTGCTGGCTTCGCGCAACCTGCCGAACGTGCTGGTGGTTGAACCGCGTCACGCAGACCCGATGTCGCTGGTCTTCTACAAGAAGATCCTGGTGACCAAGGCTGCCCTGGCCAAGATTGAGGAGATGCTGGCATGAGCGCAGCGAAAATTAGCGAAGAGCGCCTGCTGAAGGTGCTGCTGGCTCCCGTCATTTCCGAAAAAGCCACCCTGGTGGCGGAAAAGAACGAGCAGATCGTGTTCCGTGTCACCACCGACGCAACCAAGCCGGAAATCAAGGCCGCCGTTGAACTGCTGTTCAAGGTCGAAGTGGAATCGGTGCAGACCGTCAACCGCGAAGGTAAGGAAAAGCGTTCCGGCGCCCGTATCGGCCGCCGCAACCATACCAAGCGCGCTTTCGTGTGCCTGAAGCCCGGCCAGGAAATCAATTTCTCCGAGGAGGCTAAATAATGGCACTCGTTAAGATGAAACCGACTTCGCCAGGCCGTCGCGGCATGGTGAAAGTGGTCAACGCCGACCTGTACAAGGGTCGTCCGTTCGCCGCCTTGGTCGAGAAAAAGTCGAAGACCGCCGGCCGTAACAACAACGGCCACATCACCACCCGCCACATCGGCGGTGGCCACAAGCAGCACTATCGCCTGGTCGACTTCAAACGCAACAGCAAGGACGGCATCCCGGCCAAAGTGGAACGCATCGAATACGATCCGAACCGCACCGCCCATATCGCCCTGCTGTGCTACGCCGACGGCGAGCGCGCCTACATCATCGCCCCGAAAAACGTGGCGGTGGGCGATACCCTGCTGGCCGGTTCGGAAGCCCCGATCAAACCGGGTAACTGCCTGCCGATCCGCAACATCCCGGTCGGTACCGTGATCCATTGCGTCGAAATGCTGCCAGGTAAGGGCGCCCAGATGGCCCGTACCGCCGGCGCCGGCGTCGTGCTGATGGCCCGCGAAGGCACCTACGCCCAGGTCCGCCTGCGCTCCGGCGAAGTGCGCCGCGTGCACATCGAGTGCCGCGCCACCGTCGGTGAAGTCGGCAACGCTGAACACAGCCTGCGCAAGATCGGTAAAGCCGGTGCCATGCGTTGGCGCGGCGTCCGCCCGACCGTGCGTGGTGTGGTCATGAACCCGATCGACCACCCGCACGGTGGTGGTGAGGGCCGTACCGCCGCCGGTCGCCACCCCGTGTCGCCATGGGGTCAACAGACCAAGGGCAAGAAGACCCGCAGCAACAAGCGTACTTCTTCCATGATCGTCTCGCGCCGCGGCAAGAAATAAGGATAAATCATGACTCGTTCATTGAAAAAAGGGCCGTTCTGCGACGCCCACCTGGTGAAAAAAGTCGAAGCCGCGCAAGCGACCAAGGACAAAAAGCCCATCAAAACCTGGTCCCGTCGTTCGACCATCATGCCTGACTTCATCGGCCTGACGATCGCTGTCCACAACGGCAAGCTGCACGTGCCTGTGTACGTTTCCGAGAACATGGTTGGTCACAAGCTCGGCGAATTCGCGCTGACCCGCACGTTCAAGGGCCATGCCGCTGACAAGAAGGCGAAGAAATAATGGAAACCAAAGCTATCCTCAAAGGCGTGCGCCTGTCGGATCAAAAAGGCCGCCTGGTGGCTGACCTGATCCGTGGCAAGAAGGTTGACGCCGCGCTGAACATTCTGCAGTTCAGCCCGAAAAAAGGCGCCACCATCATCAAGAAAGTGCTGGAGTCGGCCATCGCCAACGCCGAGCACAATGACGGCGCCGACATCGACGAACTGTTCGTGAAAACGATCTACGTCGAAAAGGGCCCGATCCTGAAGCGCTTCACTGCACGCGCCAAGGGCCGGGGTGATCGTATCTCGAAACAATCCTGTCACATCTACGTGACTGTTGGCAACTAAGGAGTCACGATGGGACAGAAGATACATCCAACCGGCTTCCGCCTGGCCGTCACCCGTAACTGGGCGTCGCGCTGGTACGCTGGCAACGGCAACTTTGCCGCCATGCTGAACGAAGACCTGAAAGCCCGCGCTTTCCTGAAGACCAAGCTGAAAAACGCTTCGGTCGGCCGCATCGTCATCGAGCGTCCGGCCAAGAACGCGCGCTTCACCATCTACAGCTCGCGTCCTGGTGTCGTGATCGGTAAAAAAGGCGAAGACATCGAAGTGCTGAAGTCGGCCCTGACCAAGATCATGGGCGTGCCCGTGCACGTCAACATCGAAGAGATCCGCAAGCCGGAAATCGATTCGCAGCTGATCGCCGACTCCATCTCGCAGCAGCTGGAAAAGCGCATCATGTTCCGCCGCGCCATGAAACGCGCCATGCAGAACGCCATGCGCCTGGGCGCCCTGGGCATCAAGATCATGTCCTCGGGCCGTCTGAACGGCATCGAGATCGCCCGTACCGAATGGTACCGCGAAGGCCGTGTGCCCCTGCACACCCTGCGCGCCGACATCGACTACGGCACCTCGGAAGCCTCGACCACCTACGGCATCATCGGTGTCAAGGTGTGGGTCTACAAGGGTGACCGCGCGCCCAACGGCGACGCGCCCGTGATCGACACCCCGCCGGACGAGAAGAAGAGCCGTGGCCCGCGCCGCGACGATGGCAAGCCTTCCGGCCGCCCCCGTCCCGCCGGTGCTAAACCATCCCCGGCAGGTGCTGCCCGCGTGCGCTCGGCTAAGCCGGCCGCCGCTGCGCCAGCTGAGAAAGCAGGAGAATAACCATGCTGCAACCAGCACGCAGAAAGTATCGTAAAGAGCAGAAAGGCCGTAACACCGGCATTTCTCACGGCACCGGCACCGCCGTGTCGTTCGGCGAATTCGGCCTGAAGGCCGTGGCCCGCGGCCGTATCACCGCGCGCCAGATCGAAGCAGCACGTCGCGCCATGACCCGTCACATCAAACGTGGCGGCCGTATCTGGATCCGCGTGTTCCCCGACAAGCCGATCTCGAACAAGCCTGCCGAAGTCCGTATGGGTAACGGTAAGGGTAATCCCGAGTACTACGTCGCTGAAATCCGTCCGGGCAAGGTCCTGTACGAGATGGACGGCGTCGCAGAAGAACTGGCGCGCGAAGCATTCCGCCTGGCTGCCGCCAAACTGCCCCTGGCCACCACCTTCGTGGTACGCCAGGTCGGCCAATAACAGGAGTGAAATATGAAAGCATCTGAACTCCGCGGCAAAGACCAGGCAGCTCTGCAAAAAGAGCTGAACGATCTGCTGAAGGCCCAGTTCGGCCTGCGTATGCAAGTCGCGACGCAGCAACTGAGCAATACTTCGCAGCTCAAAAAGGTGCGCCGCGATATCGCGCGCGTGAAGACGGTACTGAACACCAAGGAAGCCAAATGACCGACGCAGTGAAAAACAAGCGGACTCTGATCGGCAAAGTGGTGTCCGACAAAATGGACAAGACCGTTACCGTGCTGATCGAACGTCACGTGAAACATCCTTTGTACGGCAAGATCATCGTGCGCTCCGCGAAATACCACGCGCATGACGAGTCGAACCAGGTGAAAGCCGGCGACACGGTGGAAATCGTGGAAGGCCGTCCGATCTCGAAAACGAAGGCATGGACCGTGACCCGTGTGGTGCAAGCCGCACAAATCGTTTAATTGAAGTGTGGTCCGCCGGCAACGGCGGATCATTTTTCAATTAGTTCTTGCAGGCCCGCAGGTTGTATGACATACTTGCGGGCTTCGTTCATGTATCGCCGCTAAGTGTCTGTCCACAGACGCGGATCCGCGGTCGAAGGCAGTACGAAGGTCAAGCACCCAAACAGTGGGCCCAGCAGGGCGCTCTGGCGGGACCAAGACTGACCGCGGGTTCACATTGTGTGGATTCTTCGGCTTAAGTTGGGAAAGAGAATACTATGATTCAAACTGAAAGCCGGCTCGAAGTAGCCGACAACACTGGTGCCAAGGAAGTCATGTGCATCAAGGTGTTGGGCGGCTCCAAGCGCCGTTATGCTGGCATTGGCGACGTGATCAAGGTCACCGTAAAGGTGGCCCAGCCGCGCGGCCGTGTCAAAAAAGGTGAAATTTATAACGCCGTGGTGGTTCGTACCGCCAAGGGCGTGCGTCGCCAGGATGGTTCCCTGGTCAAGTTCGACGGCAACGCCGCCGTGCTGCTGAATGCCAAGCTGGAGCCGATCGGTACCCGTATCTTTGGACCTGTCACGCGCGAACTGCGCACTGAGAAGTTCATGAAGATCGTGTCCCTGGCACCTGAAGTCCTGTAAGGAGTCGTAATGGATAAGATTCGTAAAAACGACGAAGTCATCGTGCTGACCGGGAAAGACAAGGGCAAGCGCGGCGTCGTGTCGCGTCGCGTCGACGCCGAGCACGTCGTGGTGGAAGGTGTGAACGTGGCCAAGAAGGCCGTCAAACCGAACCCGATGACCGGCGTCACTGGTGGTATCGTCGATAAGACCATGCCGATTCACGTGTCCAACGTCGCGCTGTTCAACGCCGCGACCGGCAAAGCAGACCGCGTGGGCTTCAAGGAAGTGGATGGCAAAAAAGTCCGCGTCTACAAGTCCTCCGGCGAAGTAGTGAAGGTATAAAAATGGCCCGTCTCCAACAATTCTACAAAGACAAGGTCGTCGCCGACCTGACCGAGAAATTCGGTTACAAATCGGTGATGGAAGTCCCCCGTCTGACCAAGATCACCCTGAACATGGGTGTGGGTGAGGCCATCGCCGACAAGAAAGTGCTCGAGCACGCTGTGGGCGACCTGACCAAGATCGCCGGCCAGAAGCCGGTCACCACCAAGGCCCGTAAAGCTATCGCCGGTTTCAAGATCCGCGAAGGCTATCCGATCGGCACCATGGTGACCCTGCGCGGCGCCCGCATGTACGAGTTCCTGGACCGTTTCATCACCGTGGCCCTGCCGCGCGTGCGTGACTTCCGTGGTGTGAACGGCCGTGCCTTCGATGGTCGCGGCAACTACAACATCGGTGTCAAGGAACAGATCATCTTCCCCGAGATCGAGTACGACAAGATTGATGCGCTGCGTGGCCTGAACATTTCGATCACCACCACCGCCAAGACCGACGACGAAGCCAAAGCGCTCCTCGCCGCCTTTAAATTCCCGTTCAGAAACTGAGATCATGGCAAAACTCGCACTGATTAACCGTGAGCAGAAGCGCGTGGCCCTGGCGAACAAATTCGCCGCCAAGCGCGCCTCGCTGAAGGCCATCATTGATGACCAGTCGAAGTCGGAAGAAGAGCGTTACGAAGCGCGCCTGAAACTGCAGGCCCTGCCCCGTAACTCGGCTCCCACCCGTCAGCGCAACCGTTGCGCCGTCACTGGTCGTCCGCGCGGCACCTTCCGTAAATTCGGTCTGGGCCGTATCAAGCTCCGTGAATTCGCCATGCGTGGTGAGATTCCTGGTATGACTAAAGCTAGCTGGTAATAGGAGAATAAGCAATGAGTATGAGCGATCCTATCGCCGATATGCTGACCCGCATTCGCAACGCCCAGGGCGTGCAAAAAACGACCGTGGCCATGCCATCGTCGAAAGTCAAAGTAGCGATTGCCAACGTCCTGAAGGACGAGGGTTACATTGAAGATTTCGCTGTTGCCGAAGCTGATGGCAAAGCGGAACTGAAGATCGGTTTGAAGTACTACGTGGGCCGTCCCGTCATCGAGCGCCTTGAGCGCGTGTCCCGTCCGGGCCTGCGCGTCTACAAGGGCAAGGACGAGATCCCGACCGTCATGAACGGCCTGGGTGTGGCCATTGTGTCGACCCCGCAAGGCGTGATGACCGACCGCAAAGCCCGCGCCACCGGCGTCGGCGGCGAAGTCATCTGCTACGTCGCTTAAGGAGTTAACACTATGTCTCGTGTAGCTAAAATGCCCATCGCAGTGCCGGCCGGCGCCGAAGTCGCCATCTCCGCACAAGCGATCACCGTCAAGGGCCCGCTGGGCGTGCTGTCGCAGGCACTGACCGGCCAGGTGAAAGTCGAAAACAACGCTGGCACCCTGACCTTCGACGTGGCCAACGACTCGCGTGAAGCCAACGCCATGTCCGGCACCCTGCGTGCCCTGGTCAACAACATGGTCACCGGCGTCACCAAAGGTTTCGAGAAAAAGCTGAACCTGGTTGGCGTGGGCTACAAAGCCCAAGCCCAGGGCGACAAGCTGAACCTGTCGCTGGGCTTCTCGCACCCGGTCGTGCACGCGATGCCTGAAGGCGTCAAGGTCGCCACCCCGACCCCGACCGAAATCGTGATCAGCGGTATCGATCGCCAAAAGGTCGGCCAGGTGGCCGCTGAAGTGCGTGCTTACCGCGCTCCTGAGCCTTATAAGGGCAAAGGCGTCCGTTATTCGGACGAAGTGGTCAAGATCAAAGAAACCAAGAAGAAGTAATTAGGGGCTGACGATGGATAAAAAAGAATCTCGTCTGCGCCGCGGACGTCAAACCCGTATCAAGATCGCGCAACTGAAAGTAAACCGCCTGTCGGTGCACCGCACCAACCTGCACATTTACGCGAACCTGATCTCCCCGGATGCCAAAGTACTGGTTTCGGCCTCGACCGTGGAAGCGGAAGTGCGCGCCGAGCTGGCTGGTAAGTCGGGCAAGGGTGGCAACGCCGCCGCTGCCGCTCTGGTCGGCAAGCGCGTCGCAGAAAAAGCACTGAAAGCCGGTATCACCGAAGTCGCCTTCGACCGTTCCGGTTTCCGTTACCACGGCCGTGTCAAGGCGCTGGCTGAAGCCGCGCGTGAAGCCGGTCTGAAGTTCTAAGGAAACGATCATGGCAAAAATGCAAGCAAAAATGGCAAGCGACAAGCCGGATGACGGCATGCGCGAAAAAATGATCGCGATCAACCGCGTGACCAAAGTGGTCAAGGGTGGTCGCATCATGGGCTTCGCCGCGCTGACCGTGGTAGGTGACGGCGATGGCCGCATCGGCATGGGCAAGGGCAAGTCGAAGGAAGTACCGGTCGGTGTGCAGAAGGCGATGGAAGAAGCGCGCCGCAACCTGATCAAGGTACCGCTGAAGAACGGCACCCTGCAGCACACCGTGTCCGGCCGCCATGGCGCCTCGCGCGTCCTGATGAGCCCGGCCAAGCCCGGTACCGGCGTCATCGCCGGCGGCGCAATGCGCGCCATTTTCGAGGTGATGGGCGTGACCGACGTGGTGGCCAAATCCACCGGTTCGAACAACCCGTACAACCTGGTCCGCGCCACCCTGGACGGCCTGGCGAAAATGAGCACCCCGGCCGACATCGCTGCCAAGCGCGGCAAGTCGGTTGAAGAGATCCTGGGCTAAGGTGAACGACATGACTACCAAAACCGTCAAAGTACAACTGGTCAAAGGCCTGATCGGCACCCGCCAGGACCACCGCGCCACCGTGCGCGGCCTGGGCCTGGGCCGTGTGAACTCCGTGCGCGAGCTGGAAGACACCCCGGCCGTGCGTGGCATGATCAACAAAGTCTCGTATCTCGTTAAAGTAGTTGCGTAAGCCCCGGCTTACTCACGGAGAAATCATGGAACTCAATACCATTCAACCCGCCGACGGCGCCAAGCACGCCAAGCGTCGCGTCGGTCGCGGTATCGGCTCCGGCCTGGGTAAAACCGCGGGCCGCGGCCACAAGGGCCAGAAATCGCGTTCGGGCGGCTTCCACAAAGTCGGCTTCGAAGGCGGTCAGATGCCCCTGCAACGCCGTCTGCCCAAGCGCGGTTTCAAGTCGCTCAACGCCACCTTCAAAGCTGAAGTGCGCCTGTCCGACCTGAACAACCTGGCTGTGGGCGATGTCGACATCCTGGTGCTGAAGCAAGCTGGTGTTCTGAGCGTGCTGGCACGCGACGTGCGCGTCATCCTGTCCGGCGAGATCACCAAAGCGGTGAACCTCAAAGGCCTGAAAGTGACCGCCGGCGCCAAGGCTGCCATCGAGGCGGCCGGCGGCTCGGTAGCCTGAGCCCCCCCGCGCTGATCGGAGCGAAAATTGGCGACTAATCCGCAATTGGCGAAAAGCGCGGCAGCCGGCTTCCCCTGGGGCCGGCTGTGGTTCCTGCTGGGCGCATTGGTGGTGTACCGCATCGGCGCGCACGTGCCGGTGCCCGGGATCGATCCAGCGCGCCTGGCCGACCTGTTCAAGTCGCAAGAGGGCGGCATCCTGGGCATGCTCAACATGTTCAGTGGTGGCGCACTGGCGCGCTTCACCGTCTTCGCACTTGGCATCACTCCTTACATCTCGGCCTCGATCATCATGCAGCTGCTGTCGATCGTGTCGCCGCAGATGGAGGCGCTGAAGAAGGAAGGCGAAGCAGGCCGGCGCAAGATCACCCAGTACACCCGTTACTTCACGGTGGCGCTGGCGACCTTCCAGGCGCTGGGCATTGCGGTTGCCCTTGAGTCGCAGGCGGGCCTGGTGCTGGACCCGGGCCTGGCTTTCCGTTTCGTCACGGTCGTAACGCTGTTGACCGGCACCATGTTCCTGATGTGGCTGGGTGAGCAAATCACCGAGCGCGGTCTGGGCAACGGCATTTCGATCATTATTTTCGCCGGTATCGCCGCCGGTCTGCCGGGCGCGCTGGGAGGCTTGTTCTCCCAGGTCAGCACCGGCGCCATCGGCAGCTTCTCGGCGATCATCATTGTGCTCCTGGTGGCACTGGTCACCTTCCTGGTGGTATTCGTGGAACGTGGGCAGCGCAAGATCCTGGTGAACTATGCGAAACGTCAGGTTGGTAACAAGATTTACGGTGGTCAAACCTCGCACCTGCCATTGAAGCTCAACATGGCTGGCGTGATACCGCCCATCTTCGCATCGTCGATTATCTTGTTCCCGGCCACCATCGTGGGCTGGTTTACGACGGGCGCCGATACGGCCAACCCGGCGATCCGGTTCCTGAAAGATTTGGCTGCATCGATGGGACCAGGTGAGCCTATCCACGCATTGTTGTATGCCATCGCAATCGTGTTCTTCTGCTTCTTCTACACCGCTCTGGTGTTCAACAGCAAGGAGACTGCGGACAACTTGAAGAAGAGCGGCGCCTTTGTGCCCGGGATCCGTCCCGGCGAACAGACCGCCCGCTACATCGACAAGATCCTGACCCGATTGACCCTGGCAGGCGCCATCTACATCACCCTGGTGTGTTTGCTGCCGGAATTCATGCAAGCCGAGTGGAAAGTACCGTTCTATTTTGGCGGCACTTCTCTGTTGATTATTGTCGTGGTGACCATGGACTTCATGGCCCAGGTACAAAACTACGTGATGTCGCAGCAATATGAATCGCTGCTGCGCAAAGCTAACTTCAAGGGCGGAATTCCGACGCGATAAGCGCGGCAAGCAAACCGAATGGCAAAAGACGACGTCATACAAATGCAGGGCGAGATCCTGGAAAATCTCCCAAATGCAACATTTCGAGTAAAACTGGAAAACGGGCACGTGGTGCTCGGGCACATTTCGGGTAAAATGCGGATGAACTATATCCGCATCCTCCCTGGCGACAAGGTGACGGTAGAGCTGACACCTTACGACCTGTCCCGTGCCCGCATCGTGTTCCGGACCAAGTAAAAAACAATCGAACCAACAAGAGAGTTCATTATGAAAGTTAACGCCTCAGTCAAGCGCATCTGCCGCAACTGCAAGATCATCAAGCGCAAGGGTGTGGTTCGCGTCATCTGCGTCGAACCGCGTCACAAGCAGCGTCAAGGTTAATAACCGTTCTTATCGAGGAATAACGAATGGCACGTATCGCAGGGGTTAATATCCCCAATCATCAACACACCGTCATCGGCCTGACCGCCATCTACGGTGTTGGCCGTCCCCGCGCCAAGTTCATCTGCGCCGCCACCGGTATCGCGACCGACAAGAAGGTCAAGGACCTGGACGACAGCGAACTGGAAAAGCTGCGTGACGAAGTAGCGAAGTTCATCGTCGAAGGCGACCTGCGCCGCGAACTGTCGATGAACATCAAGCGTCTGATGGACCTGGGCTGCTACCGCGGCCTGCGTCACCGCAAGGGCCTGCCGGTCCGCGGCCAGCGTACCCGCACCAATGCCCGTACCCGCAAAGGTCCGCGCAAGGCTGCTCAATCGCTCAAGAAATAATCTAGGGAAATCACATGGCTAAGCAACAGAGCAGCGCCGCAGCAGCCCGCGTGCGCAAGAAAGTCAAGAAGAACGTCGCCGAGGGCATCGCCCACGTGCACGCTTCCTTCAACAACACCATCATCACCATCACCGACCGCCAGGGCAACGCCCTGTCGTGGGCGACTTCGGGCGGCGCCGGCTTCAAGGGTTCGCGCAAATCGACCCCGTTCGCAGCCCAGGTGGCAGCCGAAGCGGCTGGCAAGGTGGCGATCGAGTGCGGCGTGAAGAACCTGGAAGTGCGTATCAAGGGCCCCGGCCCGGGCCGTGAATCGGCTGTGCGCGCCCTGAACAACCTGGGCATCAAGATCACCGAGATCCAGGACGTGACCCCGGTTCCGCACAACGGCTGCCGTCCGCCGAAGCGCCGCCGCATCTAATGCGGTATGCGGGCAGGGTGGGGCAACCCGTCCTCCCGCCATAAAACGCTGGAGCAGGCAGCTGGAAACGGTTATACTGCCCGGCTGTTATTGCCTGTCGGCCGCGCGCTGGCAGGTTTTTTGTCGTTTCAGCCACGTCTGGCCAAACGCGGACCAGACTAGCGCCTAACCGCATACCGATGCGGCTGGGGCGTTATTATTTTAAAAAGGAAGCATTGTGGCACGTTATATCGGACCTAAAGCCAAACTCTCCCGCCGTGAAGGCACCGACCTGTTCCTGAAGAGCGCCCGCCGCTCGCTGGACAGCAAATGCAAACTGGACGTCAAGCCCGGCCAGCACGGCGTCAAATCCGGCGCCCGTACCTCGGACTACGGCAACCAGCTGCGCGAAAAGCAGAAAGTCAAGCGTATCTACGGCGTGCTGGAGCGTCAGTTCCGCCGCTACTTCGCTGAAGCCGACCGCCGCAAGGGCAACACCGGTGAAACCCTGCTGAAACTGCTGGAATCGCGCCTGGACAACGTGGCCTACCGCATGGGCTTCGGTTCGACCCGCGCCGAAGCACGCCAGCTGGTGTCGCACAAGGCCTTCACCGTGAACGGCCAGGTGGTGAACATCGCTTCCTACGCCGTGAAAGTGGGCGACGTGATCGCCGTGCGCGAAAAGTCGAAAAAGCAGACCCGTATCATCGAAGCGCTGTCGCTGGCCGAGCAAGTCGGCATGCCGGCCTGGGTGTCGGTGGATTCCAAGAAAATGGAAGGCACCTTCAAGTCCCTGCCGGAGCGTAACGAGATCGCTGCCGACGTCAACGAATCGCTGATCGTCGAACTGTACTCGCGTTAATCGGTAGTTGAGCCGTTCCCCCGCCCACTCCCTGCGAGTGGGCGTTTTCACTAATGCCATCAGCCTTATCGGCCTAACGCGCCGAGGGTATTGAAAAGGACATTTACATGCAAAACAGTTTGTTGAAGCCCCGTATCATCGACGTCGAAGCGCTGGGCGCCGGCCACGCCAAGGTGGTGATGGAGCCGTTCGAGCGCGGCTATGGCCACACCCTGGGCAACGCCCTGCGCCGCGTGCTGCTGTCGTCCATGGTGGGCTACGCCCCGACCGAGGTGACCATTGCCGGCGTCGTGCACGAGTACTCCTCGCTGGACGGCGTGCAGGAAGACGTGGTTGACCTGCTGCTGAACCTGAAGGGCGTGGTGTTCAAGGTGCACAACCGCGACGCCGTCACCCTGACCCTGAAGAAGGAGGGCGAAGGCGCCGTGCTGGCTTCGGACATCGACCTGCCGCACGACGTGGAGCTGATCAACCCGGATCACGTGATCGCCCACCTGACCGCCGGCGGCAAGCTGGACATGCAGATCAAAGTGGAAAAAGGCCGCGGCTATGTGCCGGGCAACGTGCGCCGCCTGTCGGAAGACACCAACAAGACCATCGGCCGCATCATCCTGGACGCCTCGTTCTCGCCGGTGCGCCGCGTGTCGTACGCCGTGGAATCGGCCCGTGTCGAACAGCGTACCGACCTGGACAAGCTGATCATCAACATCGAAACCAACGGCGTGATTTCGCCCGAGGAAGCGATCCGCCAGTCGGCTCGCGTGCTGGTGGACCAGCTGAATGTGTTTGCCGCCCTGGAAGGCACCGAAGCCGCCGCCGAAGCACCGTCGCGCGCGCCGCTGGTCGATCCTATCCTGCTGCGTCCGGTGGACGACCTGGAGCTGACCGTCCGTTCGGCCAACTGCCTGAAAGCGGAAAATATCTACTACATCGGCGACCTGATCCAGCGTTCCGAAAACGAACTGCTGAAGACCCCGAACCTGGGCCGCAAGTCGCTGAACGAAATCAAGGAAGTGCTGGCATCGCGCGGCCTGACCTTGGGCATGAAACTCGAAAACTGGCCGCCGGCTGGTTTGGAGAAGTAACAAATTGGTGACAGTGCTGGACATCGCAAGGCGATGTTATGCTCTGTCGCCAACTGATTAGATGGGTGACAGAGCGAGCTACCGCAAAGCGGTATTCTGCCCTGCCACCAAATGATCAGCAGCACCCGTCCATGGCATGTCGCCATAGGCGTATTCACCTTGAACCGGCCCGCGTCCCCGGACGATCGAAGAGCTCGGATTTAAACATTATCGAAAGGAAGTACCATGCGTCACCGTCACGGCCTCCGTAAGCTGAACCGTACCTCGTCCCACCGTCTGGCCATGCTGCGCAACATGACCGTTTCCCTGCTGCGTCACGAAGCCATCAAGACCACCCTGCCGAAAGCCAAGGAACTGCGCCGCGTTGTCGAGCCCATCCTGACCCTGGGCAAGACCGATACCTTGGCCAACAAGCGTCTGGCCTTCTCGCGTCTGCGCGACCGTGAAATCGTGGGCAAACTGTTCTCCGAACTGGGCCCGCGTTTCGCCAACCGCAACGGCGGCTACCTGCGCATCCTGAAAATGGGTTTCCGCGTGGGTGACAATGCCCCCATGGCCTACGTCGAGCTGCTGGACCGTCCGGAAGCGACCGACATCGAAGCCGCTCCGACCGCTGAGTAAGAACCAGCCGCAAGGATGAAGAAAGCCAGGCCCAGCCTGGCTTTTTTTATTGGCATCTTTTATTGGTGTCAGGTCTGCCATTGGTACATGGGCTCGCCCTGAAGAAGCGAACTCATGTACCAATGGCAGATCTGACCCCGGGGTTCGGTGTACTATGCGCTTGCTCTCCCATATTGAAAGTTGTCATGCTGCGTACCGCCTTACGATTTCTGCTATTGGTCCTGCTGGCCCTGCGCCCGGCCTGGGCCGCCGACGATTTCCTCGAACCCGACCAAGCTTTCAAGTTCTCGGCCCGCATGGTGGATGGACACACCATCGCGGTCAGCTACCAGATCGCCGACGGCTACTACATGTACCGCGAGCGCTTCAAGTTCGCGGCCAGCGGCGCCAAGCTGGGCGCGCCCGAAATCCCGCCTGGCAAGGTTCACTTCGACGATACCTTCCAGAAGAATGTCGAGACCTACCGCCGCATGGTCACCATCACCATCCCGGTGGACGCGGCCGGCCCCTTCACCCTGACCGCCACCAGCCAGGGCTGCTCGGACAAGGGCCTGTGCTATTCGCCCCAGGATGCGCGCGCCACCCTGGTAGGCAGCGGCTCGGTGCCGCTGCCGGCCGCCGCGCCGCTGTCGGCCACGCCCGCCGCAGACATCCCGGCCGCCGCCGCAACGCCGGTTGCGCCTGCCTCGCCGGCCGTTCCGGAAAAATCCGCACCGGTCTCGCCCGGTGTCACCGTGTACAGTGTACCCACGCCCAAGGTGGACATGATTCCCCAGGTGCAGCCCAAGCCGCCGACCGCCGCCCCGGCGGACGACATGGGCCGCATCGAGGCCGCACTGCGCAGCGGCCGCCTGCTGGCCATCCTGCCGCTGTTCGCGCTGCTCGGCCTGGGGCTGTCGTTCACGCCCTGCGTGCTGCCCATGGTGCCCATCCTGTCGTCCATCATCGTGGGCGAGGGCGAGCGCAGCAGCCGGGGGCGGGGACTGGCGCTGTCGGTCTCGTACTCGCTGGGCATGGCCATCGTCTACACGGCGCTGGGCGTGGCGGCCGGCCTGATCGGCGAGGGCCTGGCGGCCGCCCTGCAGAATCCCTGGGTGCTGGGCGCCTTTGCCTTGCTGATGGCGGCGCTGTCGCTGTCCATGTTCGGCGTGTACGAGCTGCAGGTGCCAGCCGCGCTGCAGGCGCGCTTGAGCGCAGCGTCCAACCGCCAGGCTGCCGGCAAGCTGGCCGGGGTGTTCGTGATGGGCGCCATCTCGGCCCTGATCGTGGGCCCCTGCGTGGCGGCGCCGCTGGCAGGCGCGCTGCTGTACATCAGCCAGACCCGCGACGTACTGATAGGCGGCGGCGCCCTGTTTGCCATGGCGGTGGGCATGAGCGTGCCGCTGCTGCTGGTGGGCGTCTCGGCCGGCGCCCTGCTGCCCAGGGCCGGGCGCTGGATGGAATCGGTCAAGCGCTTCTTCGGCGTGCTGATGCTGGCCATGGCCTGGTGGCTGCTGTCGCCGGTGCTGCCGGGCGCCGTGCAGATGCTGGGCTGGGCCGCGCTGCTGGCCGGCTATGGCGTCTACCTGCTGCTGAACGGCGGACAGTGGGCAGCCAAGGCGGCCGGACTGCTGCTGGCCGCGCTGGGCCTGGTGCAGCTGGTGGGCATGGTCAGCGGGGCGCGCGATCCGCTGGCGCCGCTGGCCCGGCTGCGCGGCGGCGCCGCCGAAACGCCGCTGGCCTTCCAGCGCATCAAGAGCGTGGCCGAGCTGGACGCCGTGCTGGCGCGCACCGGCGGCAAGACCGTGCTGCTGGACTTCTATGCCGACTGGTGCGTGTCCTGCAAGGAGATGGAGAAGCTGACCTTTGTCGATCCCCAGGTGCGCGCGCGGCTGGCCAACACCATCCTGCTGCAGGCCGACGTGACCGCCAACAACGAGGATGACAAGGCGCTGCTGAAGCGCTTCAAGCTGTTCGGGCCGCCGGGCATCATCCTGTTCGATGCACAGGGCAGGGAAATCCCGAATGCGCGCGTGATCGGCTTCCAGAACGCGCCCACTTTCCTGGGGTCCCTGTCACGCCTGCAATAGGCGCGGCACGGCATCGACAGGCGAAAAAAAACCGCGCCTCCTGCGAAGGCGCGGCCAAGTCCAACTGAGAGGGTAATCCGGTGCCGCAGTTTTAGCCGTGGTGGCCGCCCCAGCCGCCGTGGAAGCCGTGGCCGCGCGGACCACGGGCCGGGCCGCCAAAGCCGCCGCCACGCTTGTCGAAGATGGCTTTCTGTTCGGCTGTCAGCTGGCCGTAGAAGGCGGTCAGCGCCGGCTGTACGCTTTCCAGCCGGGCGGTGCGCTGCTTGCTGAAGTCGATGGCCTTGGCCAGGCGCTCCGGTGCGCTCAGTTTGGTTCCGGGCGCCGGCGGGGTGCCGGTGGGCGCAACCGGCTTGATGGCGGTCACGTAGGCAGCCCATGCCGGTTCCTGGGCGGGCGTGATCTTGAGGGCGTCGTGCAGTTTGGCTTCGCGCTTGGCGGTCATTTCGGCGACGCGCGCCTCAAACTTGGCGCGGCGGTCCGCGTTGTCCTGGGTCTGGGCCTGGGCGGCAAAGGTGGTGCCGAGGGCCAGCACGAGTGCGGCCAGTGCGGTTTTACGGATGGTATTCATGGCGATCTCCTAGGTTGATGTTGCGGGACCAACCCTGTGGTCCATGGAAACATCATCGCAGTCCCACATTTCCCTCTCGTTTCCCTGAAATCGGTTTTTGTATCCATTTGTTTCGCCCCAGCAGGCGCTCTACAGGCATATACAAGACGATACAATAAGTGGTTGGTCAGGCGTTCCCGAACTAAGGATAATTGAGGCCATGGAACCTACATCGACTATTCTGATCGTCGACGACGATCGCGACATCCGCACCCTGCTGGCCGATTACCTGGAGTCCAACGGCTACCGCGCCCTGTGCGCGGCCGACGGCGTAGCCATGTGGAAGCTGCTGGAAGAAAGCAAGCCGGACCTGGTGGTGCTGGACCTCAACCTGCCCGGCGAGGATGGCCTGACCCTGTGCCGCAAGCTGCGCGCCACGTCCACCTTGCCGGTCATCATGCTGACCGCGCGCAGCGAGCCGCTGGACCGCATCCTGGGCCTGGAAATGGGCGCCGACGATTACCTGCCCAAGCCGTTCGAGCCGCGCGAACTGCTGGCGCGCATCCGCAGCGTGCTGCGCCGCGCCAACACCATGCCGGCCAGCGCCGGCGCCGACAAGGCGCAGCAGATGCGTTTCTCGGGCTGGACCCTGGACCTGACCGCGCGCCACCTGCTCAATCCGGACGGCGTGGTGATCATGCTGTCGGGCGCCGAATTCCGCCTGCTGAAAGTGTTCCTGGAACATCCCAACCGCGTGCTCAACCGCGACCAGCTGCTGAACCTGACCCAGGGCCGCGACGCCGACCCCTTCGACCGCTCGATCGACATCCAGATCAGCCGCCTGCGCCAGAAGCTGGGCGAGGACGCCCGCGTGCCGCAGATCATCAAGACGGTGCGCAACGGCGGCTATGTCCTGGCCGGACAGGTGTCGGTGGAGCCGCACGCGTGAAAGCGTTCCTCGGCTCCATGACCGGCCGTGTGTTCCTGGTCCTGTTGCTGGGCATCGTGGCCTCGGCCGCCCTCACGCAGTGGCTGGCCACCAATGAGCGCAGCCGCACCCTGGAGCGCTACCGCGACTTCCACGCGCTGGAGCGGGCCGAGCAGCTGATCACGACCTCCAACGTGGTGCCGGCCGCCGACCGCGCCGCCTACCTGAATGTGGCCAGCCTGGGCAGCGTGCGCCTGGAGCCGCTGGAGCAGCCGGTGGGCAGCAGCCCGCTGCCGCCCACTGAATTCTCGTCCGCCCTGCAGCAGCGCCTGGGCCAGAACTACAAGCTGCAGCCGCTGGCGGAACGGCCGGCCGCCTGCAGCCGCCCGCGTCCCGCCTACAATATGTTCGCGCCCACCCAGTGGCGCGGCGTGTGCGAAGCCATGACGGTGCGCATGGAGGATGGCCAGATGATGAAGCTGTCCGTGCTGCCGCCGCGCGCCGGCCCGCCGGCCGGCCGCAATGAATGGCTGACCCTGGTTCCCTTCCTGCTGTGCATCACCGTGCTGGCTTACCTGGTCACGCGCATGGCCATCCGGCCGCTGAAGGTCCTGGCGCAGGCCGCCAAGGACCTGGGCAACGACATCAACCATCCGCCGCTGGCCCTGAACGGCGCGGCCGAAATCCGCCAGGCCAGCGCCGCCTTCAACGCCATGCAGGCCCGCATACGCCAGCACATCGCGCAGCGCACCGAAATGCTGGCCGCCATCACCCACGACCTGCAGACCCCGCTCACGCGCATCCGCCTGCGCCTGGAAAAGGTGGAAGACCATGAACTACAGGAGCGCCTGATCGGCGACCTGTCGGCCATGCAGCAGATGGTGCGCGAGGGCCTGGACCTGGCGCGCAGCATGGACACCACGGAAACCATGCAGGCGCTGGATGTCGATTCCCTGCTCGACAGCGTGTGCTCGGACGCCTCCGACGCCGGCCAGCAGGTCGAGCTCAAGGGCCGCGCCGGCATGGCCCTGATGGGGCGGCCGCTGGCGATACGGCGCTGCCTGGTCAACCTGATCGACAACGCCGTCAAATACGGCCACTACGCCCAGGTGACGGTGGAGCGCATGGTGGGCTCGGCCCGCATCCGCATCCGCGACGGCGGCCCCGGCATCGCCCAGGACCAGATGGCGCGCGTGTTCGAGCCGTTCTACCGCATCGAGACCTCGCGCTCGCGCGAGTCGGGCGGCACCGGCCTGGGGCTGACCATCGCCCGCAACATCGCCGAGCAGCACGGCGCCACCGTGACGCTGGCCAACCACCCCGAGGGCGGCCTGGAGGTGACACTGGTAGTGCCCGAATACTACGCCGGCTCTTAATTACCCTCTGAGGAAAAATTCGACCCGCGACACAGCGGGCGGCAGTTTTTGAGAGAAATACTATGCGACAATATTCCGCCCGTGCGGCGGATAGTGTCGTTTACGAGACCAAACCATAATGAAAAAGACTACTTCGGGAATCGTGGCTGTCGCCGTGGCGCTTGCGCTGGGCGGCATCTGGTACGTCAACCACCAGGGCGCCGGCCAGGCCAAGGGCAAGGAGGCCGGCAAGGGCCAGGGACCGACCACGGTCAGCGTGGTGGCGCCGCTGCGCCAGGACGTGCCGGTGATACTGCAGGCCAACGGCACCGTGACCCCCATCAGCACCGTGGACCTGCACCCGCAGACCACCAGCACCATCGCCAAGGTGCACATCAAGGAAGGCGACTACGTCAAGGCCGGCCAGCTGATCTTCACTTTGGACGACCGCAGCGAACAGGCCAACCTGGAGAAAGCCAAGGCCCAGGTCGAGCGCGACCGCGCCAGCCTGGCCGACCTGGAGCGCCAGTACCAGCGCAGCAAGGATTTGTTTGCGCAAAAATTCATCGCCGCCAGCGCGGTCGACACCCTCAAGGCCCAGGTCGATGCCGCGCGCGCCCTGCTGAACGCCGACATCGCCGCCGCCCGCGCCGTCAGCGTGGACGCCAGCTACACCGTGATCCGCGCCCCCATGGCGGGCCGGGCCGGCGCCATCAACGTGTATCCGGGCAGCCTGGTGCAGCCCACCACCTCGCTCACCACCGTGACCCAGCTCGACCCGATCACGGTGGCCTTCACCCTGCCGGAAGCGGCCCTGGCCGGACTGCTGCAGGCGCAAAAGGCCGGCCCGGTGCCGGTGCAGGTGGCGCTGGGCGCCAGCGACAAGGTCCTGAACGGCAAGCTCAGCTTCATCGACAACACGGTGGACCCGGTGGCCGGCGTGATCCGCGTCAAGGCCCAGTTCGACAACAGGGACACCAACCTGTGGCCGGGCCAGTACGTCAACACCCGCCTGACCAGCCAGGTGATCAAGGCCGCCACCGTGATCCCGCAGGCCGCCATCATCAGCAACACGCGCGGCACCTTCGTCTACGCCGTGGACGGGGAGCAGAGCGCCAAGGTGGTCAACATCCAGCGCCTGCATTCCTTCGGCGACCAGGCCGCCGTCCTGGGCCTGTCCGGCAACGAGCAAGTCATCGTGGACGGCAAGCAGAACCTGCGCCCGGGCGGCAAGGTCCGCCTGGCCCGGTCCGACAAGGGCGACAAGGCTGGCGCGGCCGATAAATCCGCCTCGGCTAACGCGGAAACCGGCAAGGGCAAAGTGGAATGAACATTTCCGAACTGTGCATACGCCGCCCGGTGATGGTGGTGCTGCTGTCGCTGAGCCTGATCCTGGCCGGCGTGCTGGCCTATTTCTACATCCCGGTGGCGGCCCTGCCCAGCTATAACACGCCGGTCATCAACGTGTCGGCCGACCTGCCGGGCGCCTCGCCGGAAACCATGGCGTCCTCGGTGGCGCTGCCGCTGGAAAAGCAGTTCTCCACCATTGCCGGCCTGTCACTGGTGACCTCGACCAACACCCTGGGCAATTCCTCGCTGACCCTGGAGTTCGACCCCAGCATCAACGTCAACGAGGCTGCCGTGGACGTGCAGGCGGCCCTGCTGCGGGCCCAGCGCCAGCTGCCGGTGGAAATGACGGATTTGCCGTCCTACCGCAAGGTCAACCCGGCCGACGCGCCGGTGCTGTTCATGACCATGACCTCGCCCTCGCTGACCCTGGCTGAACTGAACGACTACGCGGAAAACCTGATCGCCCCCAGCCTGTCCACCCTGCCGGGCGTGGCCCAGGTCACGGTCAACGGCCAGAAGCGTTTCGCGGTACGGGTGCGGGCCCGCTCCGACCTGCTGAACGCGCGCAACCTGACGCTGGATGAGGTGCAGCAGGCGCTCAAGTCGGCCAACGCCAACACCCCGCTGGGCATCCTGGACGGCCCCAGCCAGACCCTGACCATCCAGGGCAACGCCCAGATGATGCACGCGTCCGAATTCGCCGACCTCATCATCGCCATGCGCAACGGCGAACCGGTGCGCCTGCGCGACGTGGCCACGGTGGAGGACAGCTTCCAGTCGGTCAAGACCGCCGGCAGCTACAACGGCGAGCGCTCCATCGTGCTGCTGGTGCAGCGCCAGCCGGACGCCAACACGGTGCAGGTGGTGGACGGCGTGCGCCGTTTGCTGCCGCGCTTCAAGGCCGAGTTGCCGGCCTCGATCAACATCAACCTGGTCAACGACCGTTCGGTCTCCATCCGCGAGGCCATCCACGACGTCAACCTGACCCTGCTGCTGACCATCTTCCTGGTGGTGATGGTGATCTTCCTGTTCCTGCGCCGCGCCGCCGCCACCTTCATCCCGGCCATCACCATGCCGATTTCGCTGCTGGGCGCGCTGGCCCTGCTGTATGCCTTCGGCTACAGCCTGGACAACGTGTCCCTGCTGGGCATCACCCTGGCCGTGGGCCTGGTGGTGGACGACGCCATCGTGGTGCTGGAAAACATCGTACGCCACATCGAGATGGGCAAGCGGCCGCTGGAAGCGTCGCTGGTGGGCGCCAAGGAGATGGGCTTCACCATCATCTCGATTTCGGTGTCGCTGGTGGCGGTATTCATTCCCATCTTCTTCATGCCGGGCGTGATCGGCCTGATGTTCCACGAATTCGCCGTGGTGGTGGGCTTGTCGGTGCTGGTGTCGGCGGCCGTGTCGCTGATGCTGGTGCCCATGCTGGCCAGCCGTTTGCTGCCGGCCGACGCCATCGATCCCGAGCACGACAAGGGCAGCTTCATCGGCCGCTGGTTCGAGGCCGGTTTCACCCGGCTGCGCAACGGCTACGCCGCCACCCTGGACGTGGCGCTGCGCCACCGCTACGTGGTGCTGGTGGCCGCGCTCGGCACCTTCGTGCTGACCGCGGTGCTGTACGCCACCATTCCCAAAGGCTTCTTCCCCGAGGAAGACCTGGGCCAGATCCGCGTCAACACGGAAGCCTCGGAAGACATTTCCTCGGCCGCCCTGCTGAAACTGCAGGAGCGGGTGGTGGACGTGATACGCGCCGACCCCAACGTGCAGGACGTGACTTCCTTCGTCAGCGGCGGCAACAGCGGCCGCATGTTCCTGGTGCTAAAACCGCGCAGCCAGCGCAAGCCCATGCCGCAGGTGCTGGACAGCCTGCGCAAGGCCACCAAGGCCGTGCCCGGCATTGCCGTCTACCTGAGTCCGGTGCAGAACCTGCAGCTGGGCGGACGCCAGTCCAAGAGCCGCTACCAGTACACGCTGCAGTCGGTCAGCGCCGGCGCCCTGAATGAATGGGCCACCAAGTTCGTGGAGCGGATGCGCGCCGATCCGGACTTCCGCGACGTCACCAGCGATTCGCAGGAAAAGGGCTTGCAGGCCTCCCTGCGCATCGACCGCGACAAGGCCAACAACCTTGGCGTGGCCATTGGCGACATCCGCACCGCGCTCTACCTGGCCTTTGGCGAACGCCAGGTGTCGACCATCTACGCGCCGGCCGCCAGCTACTACGTGATACTGGAAGCGGCCGACCAGGACCGCCAGTTCGACGATGCGCTGACCAAAATATCGGTGCGCAACAAGGCCGGCAACCTGATCAAACTGTCCAGCTTTGCCACGGTGGAGCGCACCATAGGCCCGACGGCCGTCAACCACCAGGGCCAGCTGCAGGCCATCACGCTGTCCTTCAACCTGGCGCCGGACGTGCCGCTGGGCACGGCCACGGCCAAGATCGACCAGATGGGCGCCGACATGAAGCTGCCGGCCACCGTGATCACCAGCTATGGCGGCGACGCGGCCGTGTTCCAGAGTTCGCAGGGCAGCCAGCTGATCCTCATCATTGCCGCGCTGGGCGTGATCTACGTGCTGCTGGGCGTGCTGTACGAAAGCTATATCCACCCGCTGACGATATTGGCGGGTCTGCCGTCGGCGGCGGTGGGCGCGCTGCTGACGCTGTGGCTGTTCAACCTGGACCTGACCATGATTGCCATCATCGGCATCCTGATGCTGATCGGTATCGTCAAGAAGAACGCCATCATGATGATCGACTTCGCCCTGCATGCCCAGCGCACCGAGGGCATGACGCCGGCCCAGGCCATCCGCGAAGCCTGCATCCTGCGCTTCCGTCCCATCATGATGACCACCATGGCGGCCCTGATGGGCGCGCTGCCCATCGCCCTGGGCCTGGGCGCCGGCGCCGAGCTGCGCCAGCCGCTGGGCCTGGCCGTGGTGGGCGGGCTGATCTTCTCGCAGGTGATCACGCTTTACATCACGCCCGTGATCTACCTGTTCCTGGACAAGTACAGCGGCACCGGTCCCATGTCGGATGAGCAGATCGCGGCCGACAAGGCGGTGGCCGCGCAAGCCGCGCACGGCGAAGCACAGCCGGCGCCCTTGAAAGCAGTCAACCTGGCCAAGCACCAGGCGGGCCACTAAGGCGGGCCACTAAGGCGGGCCACCAAACCGGCCAAGCGGGCCAGCAGGGCTAGGCGGGCGCTCAGCTGGCCAAGCGGGCACTCAGCGGGCCGGCCAGCCGGCCGCCCAGCTGGCGCTGCTGGTGTCGTATGCCCATCAGCAGGCCGGCGCCTATGCCCAGCGTGACCAGGGCGGTGCCGCCGTAGCTGATGAAGGGCAGCGGCACGCCCACCACGGGCACCACGCCGCTCACCATGCCTAGGTTGACGAAGGCATAGGTGAAGTAAATCATGGTGATGGCGCCGCCCAGGAGGCGCGAGAACGGTGTCGCGGCCCGGGCGCTGATCACCAAGCCGCGCCCTATCAGCAGCAGGTACAGCACCAGCAGCACCAGGTTGCCGGCCAAGCCGAATTCCTCCGCATACACCGAGAAGATGAAGTCCGTGCTGCGCTCCGGGATGTAGCCCAGCCGCCCTTGCGTGCCTTCCTGCCAGCCCTTGCCGGTCACGCCGCCGGAACCGATGGCGATGCCGGCCTGCAGGATCTGGAAGCCCTTGCCGGATGGATCGGCAGTGGGATCGAGAAAGGTTTCGACGCGCTGGCGCTGGTAGTCGTGCAGGAAGGGCCAAGCCGCCGGGACCGCGATGGCCGCCGCCAGCGCCAGCGCGGCCAGGGCCTGCCACGGCAGTCCGGCCAGCAGGATCACGTAGAAGCCGGCCGCCAGCACCAGCAGGGCCGTGCCCAGGTCGGGCTGTTTGGCGATCAGGGCGACGGGCGCGAGCAGCAGCAGGGCGGCGATGGCGTACGATTGCCAGCGCTTCAGATGGCCGTAGTGATGGAAGAACCAGGCCAGCATCAGCGGCATGGCGATTTTCATGAGTTCGGACGGCTGGATGTCGGTGCCCAGGTACAGCCAGCGCCGCGAACCCTTCTTGACGATGCCGAACAGGGCCACGGCCACCAGCAACGCCACGCCGATGGCGTACACCTTGGCTGCATGCCGCATCAGGGCCTGCGGCGGGATGCGCGCCACCAGCCACATCACGCCCAGCGCAACCACGGCGTGGCGCAGCTGCTGGGCGAAGCGGCCAGGAAAGTCCAGGCTGGCTGAATACAGGGTGAACAGCCCGACGCCCAGCAGCAGGCAGACCAGCAGCAGCAGGATGGGATCGAGCACCTTCAGCCAGGGCCGCAGGCGTTGCGCCAGCGTCATTGCAGGGCCTGCAGCCAGAACAGGCGGGCGCCCAGCAGCAGCATACCGGCGGCGGCCAGCGCGGCCAGCACGTATAGCCGGCGGCGGAAGCGCTGGCTGTTATCGGGGGCGAAATCGGGTGGGGTCATGATGTCCTCGGCAGGGACAAAATGATAGCACAATGGAAAGCATTGCCAATGGGCTATTTGAGTGGTGTAAACTCACTGATACATACCGTAACACCCATTAATATCGAGCTCTTGTAATCTACTGTAAAGATGGGCGGCCTGCCCGTGACACCGTTCCCAAAAGTAGTTTACTCTGGCAGTATGGCCGCATTTCGATGCGCATTTGATTACCTTCCCGCAAGAAAGCCTGGTTTATTTTGCACCACGATTCCCACATTCTGTCGGCGGAGACCGGTTACTGCGTAACCTGCGGCCAAAAGCTACCCGATGCGAATCCCGGCTATGGTGCCTGGGAACGTACCCCCACGTCGCGCCGCATCGGCATCGGCATCTCCATCGCGCTGCACTTGATCGGGGTGCTGTATTACTTCCTGAAACCATCAGAGCATATCCAGATCAAGCCGCCGCGCAAGGAAGGCGCCATTACCTATATCGCGCCGCTGCCGATCAAGCCAACCCCGGAAAAGCCGCAGAAGAAGGAAGTCGCCAAGCAGCAGCCCAAGGCCGCCAAGCCGCCGCCGCCGCGCCAGGCGCCCAAGTCCATCACGCCGCCGGCCGCAGAGCGGCCCAAGCTGGAGACCTTCGTGCCGCCGGTGCAGGCCACCATGAAGCCGCCGCCAGAGGAAGATATGTCGGAAATGATCGCCAAGCGCCGCGCCGCGCGCGAGGCGGCCAATCCGGCCCCGCCAGCCCCGCCGGCGCCCGAGAGCGACAACGACCGCGCACTGCGCATCGCCCGCGCCAACATCGCCGGTGCACAGGCCAAGGCCGGCACCAGCGGTGAAAAGGATGACTCGGGCGGTATCTTCTCGGTCGACAAGAGCTACCACAGCGCGGAGCTGAAGTTCCGCGGCTGGAACACCAACTTCAAGCGCCGCTGGCTGCAGCAGGTGCACGTGGAGCAGGGCGCCGAGCAGGATATCGAAACCGCCGTGGTGAAGAAAATGATCGAGCTGATACGCCAGGAAAAGCCGGGCGACTTCGAATGGGATTCGCACCGCCTGGGCAAGGTGGTGCGCATGAGCGCCCGCAAGGAAGACGAGAAGGAACTGCAGGCCTTCCTCATGAAAGAGATGTTCCCGGAGTACCGGCGCTGACCGGCCCATGCGCCTGCCTGTCCCGGGGGCGCGCTCAACTTCATGATTGCTTAATTGACAAAATGATGCGCGGCAGGAATACTGCCACGCATGATAGAGCTCAGCGACATCCGCAAGACCTACCGCCAGGGCGGCAACCAGATCAACGCGCTGGACGGCATAGACCTGCGGGTCGCGCCTGGCGAGTTCGTCGCCATCATGGGGCCGTCCGGCTCCGGCAAATCCACTCTGCTCAATGTGCTGGGGGCGCTGGACCGGCCCGATTCCGGCCGCTACCTGCTCGACAGCGAGGAAGTCAGCGCCCTCGATGACGACGCCGCCTCCGAGGTGCGCAACCGCCGCATCGGCTTCGTGTTCCAGTCCTTCCATTTGCTGCCGCGCCTGACCGTGCTGGAAAACGTGCTGCTGCCACAGCGCTATGCGGCCCAGGCCGACCCGGAGGCGCGGACGCGCGCCGTGGCGCTGCTGGAGCGCATCGGCCTGGGCGAGCGCACCGATCACTTGCCGGGTCAGCTGTCCGGCGGCCAGCTGCAGCGCGCCGCCATCGCGCGCGCCCTGCTCAACCAGCCGGCACTGCTGCTGGCCGACGAGCCCACCGGCAACCTCGATTCGCGCAGCGCGGCCGAGGTGCTGGCCTTGCTGCACGAACTGCACGCGGGCGGGCAGACCGTGGTGCTGGTCACTCACGATCCGGCAGTGGCGGCTGGTGCCCAGCGCACCATACACCTGCGCGATGGCCGCGTGGCCGAGATCGTCGAAAGACCGGCCGCATGACGCGCCGCCGCCTGATCCTGCTGGCCGGCGCGCCCGTGCTGGCGCTGGCCATCGCCGCTGCCTACGCCGTTGGCACGCCGTCCACCACCGCAGCCGCTGCCGCGCCCACCGGCGTCACGCCATCTGCGCCATCAGCCGCTGCCGCCGTACCGTCCGCGACCTCGGCCGCTGCCGCGTCGCCCGCCACGCCCTCGACCGGACCAGCCCTGCCGGCGTCCGCCGCCCCCATGCCCTCGGCGGCGCAGGCTGCATCACCGTTAGCGGCCGCCACGCCGGACGGCAAGGCCGCGCCGCTGCGCCGTCCTGTGCTGCTGTCCGGCGAAGTGGAAGCCCTCGATTCGCAGTCCATCATCGTGCCGCGTTCCAACAGCTCGCCGCTGGTGCTGCGCACCTTCGTCCCTGAAGGCAGCCACGTCAAGGCGGGCGAGGTGGTGCTGCGCATCGATTCCGGCAACGCCACCAACATCGACCGCCTGCGCATCGAACTGGACCAGGCCCGCTCGCGCGCCGAGCGCGAAGCGGCGACCCTGGAAGCGGCCCTGGTGGAAGGCCAGAAAGCGCTGGCCAGCGCCGAGGCCGCGCTGGCCAAGGCCAAGGTCGACGCCGTGCTGCCCAAGGCCCAGGTGTCGGCCCTCAACTACGACCGCTACCAGGCCGAGCTGGACCGCGCCACGCGCGACCTGGCCATCAAGCAGGAGACCGAGCGCAACCAGCGCCAGGCGGTCCGCCGCCGCAATGAGGATGGCGAGCTGGAAGTGAAAAAACTGCAGGTCAACCTGGCCTTCCAGATTGCCGAGCAGGCGCTGTCGGAAGTGCGGGCCGGGCATGACGGCGTGGTGGTGCACGGCTTCAGTCCATGGAAGGGCGAGCGCGTCGACGAAGGCTCCTCGGCCTGGCCCGGCAACGAGGCCGGCGTGGTACTGGGCGCTGGCAAGATGGCGGTGACGGCCTGGGTGCTGGAGGCCGACCGGCCCTATCTGTCCCAAGGCCAGCAGCTCACCCTGCGTTTCGACGCGCTGCCCGGCGCCACCCTGACCGGCACGGTCGAGACCATCACCGGCGCACCGGAGGCGCGCGCACGCTGGGGCCAGGGTCGCTATTTCCGCGTGCGCATCGCCCTGCCCGAGCGTCACGGCCTGCCGCTGGCGGCCGGCATGAGCGTGTTTGCTGAACCGCAGGCCCCGGGCAAGGCCGCGCTGGCGCCGCTGTCGCGCGGCGATGCGCTGACGCTGGAAGGCGAAGTCGCTTCGCGCGTCAAGCTGCCGGTGGCGCCGCCCACCATCCCCTATGTGTGGAAATACAAGCTGGCACAGATGGCGCCGGAAGGCGCCATGCTGGAACCGGGACAGGTGATCGCGCGCTTCGACGCCAGCGAGATTGCCAGCCAGCTCAGCCAGCTGGACGGTAATCTGCGGGAAAAACAGCGCGCGCTGGACAAGCTGCGCCTGGACCAGGCCGAAGCCGAACGGGCGGGCGAGCTGGCGCTGGCGGAAGCGCTCAGCAACGCCGACAAGGCCGAGCGCAAGGCCACCCAGCCCAAGGAGCTGATACGGCGAGTCGATTACGACAAGCTGGTGATCGAGCGCACCGAAAAGCAGGCGCTGGCCAGGCTGGCCAAGGACTTGTGCATGGCCCAGGCGCGAGCGCGCCATGCCGAGCGGGCCGGACTGCAGTCCGAAATCGCCAAGCTGCAGGCGCAGGTGGATGTGCTGCGGCGCGGCCAGGCCGCCTTGACGGTCAAGGCCGGGCGCAAGGGCATGGTGGTGTACCGTACCAACTTCAATGGCGAGAAATTCACGCCCGGCAGCGAGGTGTGGGTGGGCTTGTCGGTGGCCACGCTGGCCGACCCGGACCAGCTCTACGTCGCCGCCATGGTGCCGGAGGCGCAGTCGGCCGGGATCCGCATCGGCCAGCGGGCGCGGGTCGCGGTGCCAGGCGCCAGCCAGGCGCTCAATGCGCGCGTCAGCGGCATAGGCCAGACCTTCCACAGCAAGCCGGCCGCGCAATCCATCATCGTGCGCGATATCGAGCTGCAGTTCGATGCGCCGCCCAAGGGCCTCAAGCCGGGCGCCGCCGTACAGGCCGAACTGCTGGCCGATGCCGCCCGGTAGAGGAGAAAAAACGATGAGGACTGCAATCATGGCAGGCATGCTCGCGCTGCTGGCCGGCTGCGGCGAACCATCCGCCAACAGCGGCGCCATCGAAACCCTGGCTGCCCGCCCCTGGACCGAAACGCTGACGGTGGACGGCGAAATCAAGGCCGCCGCCAACACGCCGCTGAACGTGCCCGGCAGCGGCTGGGGCGGGCGCGTGCTGGTGTCCATGGTGGCCGAAGGCAGTGCCGTGCACAAGGGCGACGTGGTGGCACGCTTCGATGCGCCGCAATCGCGCATGGAATTGTCCCAGGCCGAATATGAACTGCTGCGCAAGACCCTGGCCGAGCAAGCCTCGGCCGAGAATGCCGCCGTCGAGCGCAGCACCCTGGCCGGCGAGCGCGCCAAGGTGGTGGACGACCTCGGACTGAGCCAGCGCTACGCCAATGTCGACCTGTCCATCTTCGCCCGCAACACCATCCTGGATGCGCTGGCCGATGTCGGCTTCCTGACCACCAAGCGCGGCTACCTGGACTGGAAGGGCGGCCAGGCCCAGGCGCGCACGGCGGCCCAGGATGCGGTGCTGCACTCGCAGCGTGACAGCGTGCAAAAGACTGCCGAACAACAGCGCACCAGCCTGGCCGAGCTGGACCTGGTGGCGCCGCATGACGGCATTTTCCTGCTTGCCTCGCGCTGGGATGGCGCCAAGGCCACCATCGGTTCCAGCCAGTGGCCGGGCCAGGAGTTCGGCAGCCTGCCCGACCTGGAAAAGCTGGTGGCGCACTTCAGCGTGGCCGAGGGCCAGGCCTACGGCCTGCAGCCAGGCCAGCCGGTGCGGGTGCGCCTGGCCGGTACCGGCACCACGCTGGAACTCAAGGTAACGCGGGTCGGCAGCAACGCCAGCACCATTTCGCCCGAGTCGCCCGTCAAGTACAGCGATTTCGACGCCGCCATTCCCGTCGAGGCGGCGCGCCAGCTGGGCCTCAAGCCGGGCCAGGCGCTGCGCGGCGTGGTGCGGCTGGTGGCGCGTCCGGCCGCCCTGACCGTGCCCAATATCGCGCTGGTGCCGGAGGGCGCGAGCTACGCCGTCTACACCGACGAGCATGGCAAGCCGGTCAAGCACGCGGTGCAGCTGGGCCAGCGCGGCCCGGTGCGCACCGAACTGACATCCGGGCTGGAAGCAGGCGCGCGCGTGCTGCTGCTGCCCCCCAAGGCGGAGAGCAAGACATGAGCATGGCGCTGCTGCGCGAAGCCGTCACCGAACTGCTGCGGCGCAAGCTGCGCACCGGGTTGACACTGCTGGGCATGATCTTCGGCGTGGCCGCCATCGTCGCCATGCTGGCGGTGGGCGAGGGCAGCCGGCGCGAGGCGCTGCGGCTGGTGGCCGAGCTGGGACTGGACAACGTCCTGTTGGAGAGCAAGTCCATCGAGGCCGAGCAGCTCAAGGAAATCCGCACTCGCTCGCTGGGCCTGTCGGCGGCCGATGCCGACGCCGCGCTGGCCGTGGTGCCGGGCGCGCGTTCGGTGGCGCTGAAAAAGGAAATCAAGGTCGATCAACTGCTGGTGGGCGACAAGGTATCCAGCGGGCGTGCCTTCGCCGTCTCGCCCGAGTACGCCGCGCACAGCGGCCTGCGGGTGGCGGCCGGGCGCTGGCTGCTGCCGGCCGACGGCGCCACCCTGTCGCCCGTATGCGTGCTGGGCGCGCGCCTGGCGCACAGCCTGTTCGGGGACGCCTCGCCGCTGGGCCAGCGGGTCAAGGTCAACCATGTGTGGCTGGAAGTGGTGGGCGTGCTGGGCGACCGGGCCCAGAGCAAGAGCGATTTCGAAGGCGTCAAGCTGGGGCTGGATGACGAGCGTTTGTTCGTGCCCTGGGATACGGGCCGTGCCCGCTTCAGCTTCAAGCGCATCGAGGACGAAGTGGACGGCATCAGCATACGCCTGGACGGTCGCGCCGCGCCGGACGCGGCGGCGCGCGTGCTGCAGGCGCTGATCACCCAGCGCCACGGCGGCGCCGACGACACCAACCTGATCGTGCCCATGGGCTTGTACCGCCAGAACCAGCAGACCCAGCGGATTTTCACCATCGTGATGAGTTCGATCGCGGCGGTGTCGCTGCTGGTGGGCGGGATCGGTATCATGAACATCATGCTGGCCAACGTGCTGGAGCGGCGCCGCGAAGTGGGGCTGAAACGAGCTTTGGGCGCGCGCCGCCGCGATGTGGTGGAGCAGTTCCTGGCCGAAGCCCTGGTGATTGCTGTCAGCGGCGCCCTGCTGGGCGTGCTGCTGGGCGCGGTGGCGGCCTACAGCATTGCCGCGCTGGCGGGCTGGTCGGTGGCCTGGTCGCCGCTGAGCCTGATCCTGGCGGTGCTGCTGTGCGTGGCGGTAGGCCTGGGCTTCGGCGTCTTCCCGGCCCGCCAGGCCGCCGCCCTGGACCCTATCGCCGCCTTGCGCAGCGATGGCTAACTGTTCTGGAGGATAGGATGCATGATCCGTCTGCGGGCTGGGAATCGGTTGCCGCCGATTTCATGGCTGCCCGATCAAGTATAGGCGCTGGCGTGGTGCGGCGCTGGGCGGCATGTGTACGGCCGGGCGGAGAGGTGGTCGACATCGGCTGCGGGTCCGGCGTCCCGGTGGCCGTGGCGCTGGTGGAACAGGGACTGAAGGTGGCCGGGATAGACGCATCGCCGACACTGCTGTCGGCATTCCGCGCCCGCTTTCCCGGCGCGCCCGCAGCTTGCGAAGCGGCGCAGGACAGCGCCCTGTTTGGCCGGAAGTTCGATGGTGCGGTGGCCATCGGTCTGCTGTTCCTGCTTGCCGAGCAAGATCAGGGCAAGGTCATCCGCAGTGTCGGACGTGCCCTCAATCCAGGCGGACGTTTCCTGTTCAGCGCCCCGCGGGTCCCCTGTGCATGGAATGACCTGCAGACCGGGCGCCCGTCCATTTCCCTGGGCGAGGCCGGATATCAGCGCCTGCTTGCCGAGGCGGGCATGCGTCTGGTGGATATCCACGTGGACGAAGGCGGCAATCACTACTTCGACTCCACACTGGCTGGCCAGGGTGGCACTGCGCCGCAGCGATGACGCGCCTATAGGCAGGCGCAAGGACTGCGCCTGCCGCTTGAACCATCAGCCCTGGGCCTTGAGCTTGCGGGCGATATCCAGCGCGAAGTAGGTCAGTACGCCGTCGGCGCCGGCGCGCTTGAAGGCCAGCATGGATTCCATCATGACCTTGTCGTGGTCCAGCCAGCCGTTTTGCGCGGCGGCCTTGATCATGGCGTATTCGCCGCTGACCTGGTAGGCGAAGGTCGGCACCTTGAACTCGTCCTTGACCCGGCGCACGATGTCCAGGTAGGGCATGCCGGGCTTGACCATCACCATGTCGGCGCCTTCGGCCAGGTCCAGGCCGACTTCGCGCAGGGCTTCGTCGCTGTTGGCGGGGTCCATCTGGTAGGTGTTCTTGTCGCCCTTGCCCAGGTTGGCGGCCGAGCCCACCGCGTCGCGGAACGGGCCGTAGAACGCCGACGCATATTTTGCCGAGTAGGCCATGATGCGGGTGTGGATGTGGCCTTTTTCTTCCAGCGCCGCGCGCACGGCGCCGATGCGGCCGTCCATCATGTCGGACGGCGCCACCACGTCCACCCCGGCGTCGGCCTGGGCCAGCGCCTGGCGTATCAGCATGGCGGTGGTGACGTCGTTCAGCACGTAGCCGTTGTCATCGATCAGGCCATCCTGGCCGTGGCTGGTGTAGGGGTCCAGCGCCACGTCGGTGAGGATACCCAGCTCGGGGAAGCGGTCCTTGAGGGCGCGCACGGCGCGCGGCACCAGGCCGTCCGGATTGGTGGCCTCGACCCCGTCCGGCGTTTTTTTTGCGGCGTCGATCACGGGGAACAGGGCCAGCACCGGGATGCCCAGCCGCACGCATTCCTCGGCCACGCCCAGCAGCAGGTCGACCGAGACCCGCTCCACGCCCGGCATGGACAGCACCGGCTCGCGCTGCCCGGTCCCTTCCAGGATGAACACCGGGTAGATCAGGTCGGCGGCGGTGACGACATTTTCGCGCATCAGGGCGCGCGAGAAGGGATCGCGGCGCATGCGGCGCATGCGGATACCCGGGAACTGGGCGGAGGCGTGAGGCGTGTGCATCGGGGATTTCCTTGTAAAGGTTATGCCTGGGGTGGTGCTGCTTCCTCCTCCGCAGCGGGCGGGGCCAGCCCGGCCAGGGCCAGGATCTTGTCGTTGGCCTCCTCGATGCCGATGCGCTTGAGGGCGGAGAACAGCTGGACGGTGAAGGGGAAGCCTTCGCCATCCTCATCCACGTAGCTGTCCAGCCTGGCCTTGGCCTGGCGCAGCACGTTGACGGATTCATTGCGGTTGAGCTTGTCCACCTTGGTCAGGATGCAGTGGATGGGCTTGCCGGTGGGCGCGAACCATTCCAGCATCTGGATGTCCAGGTCGGTGAAGGGACGGCGCGCGTCCATCATCAGCACCAGGGCGGCCAGCTGCTCGCGGCGCTGGACGTAGTCGCCCAGCAGGCGCTGCCAGTGCAGCTTGGCGTTGCCCGACACTTCCGCGTAGCCATAGCCGGGCAGGTCGACCAGCAGCGCTTCGATGTCCTCGACGATGGTGGGGTCCTTGCGGTGCTGCGCCACGTGCGCGCCGCCGATCGAGAAGAAGTTGATGTGCTGGGTCCGGCCCGGCGTCTTGGATGCGAAGGCCAGGTTTTTCTGGTTGCACAGCAGGTTGATGGCGGTCGATTTGCCAGCGTTGGAACGGCCCGCGAACGCGATTTCCGGCACGGTGGTGCCGGGCAGGTCGCGCAGGTGGTTGACGGTGGTGAAGAAGCGGGCTTGCCAGAGCTTGGACATGGGTGGGATAAATTGCAACAATAAGGAGCGGTTTCGCCAAGGGGCTATTGTACAATACCGAGGGTTACCACTTGTTGCCCAGCGCCGCAAGCGTGGGCGCGGCTCGTGGAGGAGTGCAGGGCGGGCCCGGCGACAATGGAGTGGAAAAACATAACTTTCTTTCGTCACGGGTGCCTAATGAATCGTGCTTGCTCGCCGCTGGTCAAATCCTTGTTTGTAGCTCTCCTGGCCGTCACGGCCTTCTCCGCCGGGGCGGAAGAAAAGAAAGCCGCCGCAGCTCCCAAAGCGGATCCCGCCAAGGGCGGCACCCTGTACGCCGAGGGCGACGCCGCGCGCGGCCTGCCGGCCTGCGTGTCCTGCCATGGCGCCGCCGGCAACTCGACCATCGTCGCCAACCCCAAGCTGGCCGGCCAGCATGAAAACTACATCTACAAGCAGCTGGTGAACTTCACAACCCCCGAGCGCAACCAGCCGGTGATGTCGACCTACGCCAAGATGCTGAGCGATGAGGACAAGCACAACGTGGCGGCCTACCTGGCCACCCAGGCCTCCAAGCCGGGCGCGGCCAAATCGCGCGACACCATCGACCTGGGCAAGAAAATCTACCGCGGCGGCATCGCCGAGAAGAATGTGCCTGCCTGCGCCAGCTGCCACGGCGCGTCCGGCGCCGGCATCCCGGTCCAGTATCCGCGCATCGGCGGCCAGCACCAGGATTACACGGTGGCCCAGCTGGGCCTGTTCAAGACTGGCGCCCGCGCCAACAGCCCGCAGATGAGCACCATCGCCAAGCGCATGTCGGACGAGGAAATGAAGGCCGTGGCCGATTACGTGGCCGGCCTGAAGTAAGCGGCAGCAGATTGATTTACGCGAAAAAGGGCAGCCGCGGTATCGGGCTGCCTTTTTCGCTGGTATGCCGCCGCCGATATGGTGCGGCCGATTTTTTTTGAGATAGTGTCACGCATGAGCAGCCCCAGCACCGCAGGCATCGAACTTCGCACCCGCCGCCCCGTTGTGGCGGAATTTGTAGAATTGCTGTCGTCGATGCGCTTCGCGGTCACGCTGCTGGCCATGATCGCGATTGCCTCCACCATCGGCACGGTGATGAAGCAGAACGAGCCCATGCCGAACTACATCAACCAGTTCGGGCCGTTCTGGTACGAGGTGTTTGCCCGCCTTGGCCTGTATGCCGTGTATTCAGCCTGGTGGTTTTTGGCCATCATGGGCTTTTTGGTGCTGTCCACCAGCCTGTGCATCATCCGCAACGCGCCCAAGATGATCAAGGACATGCGCAGCTGGCGCGAGAACGTGCGCGAGCAGTCGCTGCGCAATTTCCACCACCGGAGCGAATGGACCACCCCGCTCGAGCGTACCGCCCTGGCGCGGCAGACCGCCGCCCGCCTGGCCGACGCCGGCTACCAGAGCAAGATCGTGGACAAGGACGGCGGTACCCTGGTGGCCGCCAGGCGCGGCGCCGGCAACAAGTTCGGCTACATCTTTGCCCACAGCGCCATCGTCATCATCTGCCTGGGCGGGCTGCTCGATTCCGACATGCCCATCCGTTTCCAGGAATGGTTCCTGGGCAAGACCCCCTATGCCGGCAGCGGCCTGATCGCCGACATCCCGCAGCAGCACCGCCTGGGCCTGGGCAACCCCACCTTCCGCGGCAACACCATGATTCCCGAGGGCGGCGCCAGCAGCAACGCCGTGCTGTCGCGCCCGGACGGCGTGCTGATACAGGAACTGCCGTTCACCATCGAACTGAAGAAGTTCACCATCGATTTCTACAGCACCGGCATGCCCAAGCTGTTTGCCAGCGACGTGGTGGTGCGCGACCACGAGACCGGCCAGGCCATTCCGGCCACCATCGAAGTCAACAAGCCCTTCATCTACAAGGGCCTGGCCGTGTACCAGTCCAGCTTCGAGGATGGCGGCAGCAAGCTCAAGCTGAAGGGCTATCCCATGAAGGGCGCCGGCAAGGACAGCTTCGAGATCGCGGGCGAAGTGGGCGGCGCCACCCCGCTCAACAAGGAATACACCATCGAATGGTCGGGCTTCCGCCCCTTCAATGTGGAAAACATGGGCAGCCAGGATGCGCGCGCCGTCACCAAGGGCGACAGCCTGGAAAGCCGCTTCGCCGCCGGGCTGGACAAGCGCCTGGGCTCGGCCGCGAAGAACGCCAACAACAAGGACCTGAAAAACGTCGGCCCCAGCGTGCAGTACAAGCTGCGCGACCAGACCGGCCAGGCGCGCGAGTTCCAGAACTACATGCAGCCGCTGACCCTGGATGGCGCCAGCGTGTTCCTGGCCGGGGTGCGCAGCAATCCGGGCGATCCGTTCAGCTATTTGCGCATCCCGGCCGACGATGAGCACAGCGTGCGCGACTGGATGCGCTTGCGTGCCGCCCTCAACGACAGCGCCCTGCGCGCCGAAGCTGCCGCCCGCTATGCGCGCCGCGCCACCCCGTCCACGTCGGGCGGCGAGGCCCTGCGCAGCCAGCTGCAGGCCTCGGCAGACAAGAGCCTGGGCATCTTTGCCGGCAATGGCAAGGAAGGCGGCTTCCTCGCCATTTCGCACTTCCTGGAGAAAATCCCCTCCGGCGAGCAGGAGAAGGCGGCCGATATCTTCATGAAGATACTGAACGGCAGCCTGTGGGAACTGTGGCAGGCGGCGCGCGAGCAGGACCATCTGTCCCCGGTGGCGGCCGACGAGGCCCACGGCCGCTGGCTGCAGCTGGCCACCAATTCGCTGTCCGATGCGTTCTTCTACGGCGCCCCGGTGTATTTGCAGCTCGACGATTTCACCGAGATCAAGGCCTCGGTATTCCAGGTCACCCGCTCGCCGGGCAAGGCCGTGGTCTACCTCGGCTGTCTGTTCCTGGTGCTGGGTGTGTTCGCCATGTTCTACATCCGCGAGCGCCGCCTGTGGGTGTGGATCAAGGATGCCGAGGGCGGCGCCCACGCCCTGATGGCCATGAGCACCCAGCGCAAGACCCTGGACTTTGAACATGAATTCGCCAGCCTGAAGGAAAAACTGCCACAATCGGCGTAAGCTGTCGGCTAGTCAGGAGAACACCTATGGAATTGACTCAATCACAACAAACCTATACCCAGGCGCCCGGCTATTTCAAGCGCCTGACCCTGGTGGACTGGGGCTACGGCCTGGCCCTGCTGGCCGGCGCGCTGTTTGCGCTGAACCGCTACGGCGCCTACATGGATATCTATGAAAAGGCCATCCTGCTGGCCTCGGCGCCCACCTTTGCCGCGCTGGGCTGGCACTGGAAGCCGGTGCGCTGGCTGATGCCGCTGATCGCGCTGCTGTCGCTGTTCGCCATCTCGATTTATGGCCACGACCTGGACATGGCCAACAAGAAGTTCTTCCTCAAGTACATGCTGTCCAGCCAGTCGGCCATTTTGTGGATGGGCACGCTGTTCTTCCTGTCCACCCTGTTCTACTGGATAGGACTGGTGGCGCGCTCGCCCTCCGGCGCGGCCATCGGTTCGCGCCTGAGCTGGGCTGCGGTGGCGCTGGGCTTTACCGGCATGATGGTGCGCTGGTACGAGTCCTACCTGATCGGCGCCGACGTCGGCCACATCCCGATTTCCAACCTGTATGAAGTATTCATCCTGTTCGCCCTGATCACGGCCCTGTTCTACCTGTACTACGAGCAGCGCTATGCGACCCGCCAATTGGGCCCCTTCGTGCTGCTGGTGATCTCGGCGGCGGTGGGATTCCTGCTGTGGTACACGGTCAGCCGCGACGCGGCCGACATCCAGCCGCTGGTGCCGGCCCTGCAAAGCTGGTGGATGAAGATACACGTGCCAGCCAATTTCATCGGCTATGGCACCTTTTCGCTGTCGGCCATGGTGGCCACGGCCTACCTGCTGAAATCGTCGGGCTACCTGGTGGACCGCCTGCCATCGCTGGAAGTGCTGGACGATGTGATGTACAAAGCCATCTCGGTCGGCTTCGCCTTCTTCACGGTGGCCACCATCCTGGGCGCGCTGTGGGCGGCCGAGGCCTGGGGCGGCTACTGGTCGTGGGACCCGAAGGAAACCTGGGCCCTGATCGTCTGGCTCAACTACGCGGCCTGGCTGCACATGCGGCTGATTAATGGCTTGCGCGGCAGGGCGGCGGCCTGGTGGGCGCTGGTGGGCTTGCTGGTGACCACGTTTGCCTTCCTGGGCGTGAATATGTTCTTGTCCGGCCTGCACTCCTACGGCAAACTGTAAGAACCCGTGTCAAAACGGCCATGGCGTCGTTGCTGCTCCTCGCCGTGCAGGCGCACTGCCTTCGTCGCGGCGCCTAGCCCTGGCCGTTTGAAACGGGTTCTAAAAATGTAATCGTAATGTAATCACCGGCTTCCGGGGGATGGTGTAAGGTTCAGTTCTGGCCTGACACTATTCTTTGGAGTCGACAATGCTGATCAAGCGTAGCCCCAACGGCATGGACCTGCCGTATCCATCCGAAATCACGCCGCGCGAACTGTTCGAATCGCGCCGCCAGTTCATCAAGCACATCGCGTCCGGCGCCGTGGCCGGCGGCGCGCTGCTGGAAATGGCCTCGCGCGAGGCGTTCGCCCAGGGCGTCAATCCCAAGCTGCCGGCCAAGCTCAATCCGCCCTACTCGGCGCTGGACAAGCAGACCGCCTACAAGGACGCCACCACCTACAACAACTTCTACGAGTTCGGCACCGACAAGAGCGACCCGGCGCGCAATGCCGGCACCCTCAGGCCGCGCCCGTGGACGGTCAGCATAGAAGGCGAGGTCAAGAAACCCATGACCCTGGACCTGGACGCCCTGCTCAAGCTGGCGCCGCTGGAGGAGCGCGTGTACCGCCTGCGCTGCGTGGAGGGCTGGTCCATGGTGATCCCGTGGATAGGCTATTCCTTCTCCGAGATCATCAAGAAGGTGGAGCCGACCGGCAACGCCAAGTACGTGGAATTCACCTCGCTGGCCGACAAGAAGCAGATGCCGGGCGTGGGAAGCAGGGTGCTCGACTGGCCTTACGTGGAGGGCTTGCGCATTGACGAGGCCAACCATCCGCTGGCGCTGCTGACCCTGGGCATGTATGGCGAGACCCTGCCCAACCAGAACGGCGCCCCGGTGCGCATCGTGCTGCCCTGGAAGTATGGCTTCAAGTCGGCCAAGTCCATCGTCAAGATCCGCTTCACCAAGGACCAGCCGCGCACGGCCTGGAACCTGGCGGCGCCCAGCGAATACGGCTTCTATTCCAACGTGAATCCCGACGTGGACCACCCGCGCTGGTCGCAGGCTTCCGAGCGCCGCATCGGCGAGGACGGCTTCCTGGCCCGCAAGCGCAAGACCCTGATGTTCAACGGCTACAACGAGGTGGCGCCGTTGTACGCCGGCATGGACCTGAAGAAGTACTTCTGACATGGCCGTTAATATGGCCATTAATCCCACCGCGCGCCAGCTGGGCGCGATCAAGGCCGCCGTGTTCGTGCTGGCGCTGGCCCCTCTGGCGCGCATGGTGTGGCTGACCGTCAGCGGGGCGCTGGTCGATCCGCTGGAATTCATCACGCGCGGCACCGGCGACTGGACCTTGTACTTCCTGTGCATCACCCTCGCGGTGACGCCGCTGCGGCGCCTGTCCAGGTGGAACTGGCTGGTGCGGCTGCGCCGCATGGTGGGGCTGTATGCCTTCTTCTACTGCAGCCTGCACTTCCTGACCTTCCTGTGGTTCGACCATTTCTTCGACCTGGCCGAGATGTGGAAGGATGTGCTGAAGCGGCCCTTCATCACGGTGGGTTTCATTGCTTTCGTATTGCTGATCCCGCTGGCCGTGACCAGCACCAACGGCATGATCAAGCGCCTGGGCGGCAAGCGCTGGCAGTGGCTGCACCGTTTGATCTATGTGATCGCGCCGCTGGGCATATTGCACTTCTGGTGGATGAAGGCGGGCAAGCACAACTTCACCGAGCCCATCATCTTCGGCCTGATCGTGGCCGTGCTGTTGCTGCTGCGCCTGTGGTGGGCGCGCTCCAAGGTAGCTTCTCCCGCCCGCGCTTGAGGTGTGCCAAGGCGCGGCGCTTCGCACCCGCTAGCATGGGCGGATGGCAAGCGACGACGACGGCATTTACAAGGAATTGTTCGCGCACCGGGAAATGGTGCGCGATCTGCTGTTGGGCTTTGTCGATGGCGAGTGGGTACGCGCACTCGACCTGGACAGCCTGCAGCGTGTCAGCAGCGGCAGCTACGTCGGCCGCGACGGCCGCCAGCGTCACAGCGACATGGTGTGGAAGGTGCGCAATGGCGCCGAGTGGGTCTACATTTATTTGCTGCTGGAGTTCCAATCGCGCCCCGACCACTGGATGGCGCTGCGCATGCAGGTCTACGTCGGCCTGTTATAGCAAGACTTGGTCAAACGCCATGAGCTGCCGCAAGCCGGTCGCCTGCCGCCGGTGTTTCCCGTTGTGCTGTATAGCGGCCGCCAGCGCTGGGGCGCCAGCGTGGAACTGAACGACCTGATCGCGCGCGTTCCTGCGTCCCTTCGGCACCTGCAGCCCAAGCAGCAATATGTGCTGGTCGATTTGTTTCGCCTACCGGCCAAACGGCTGTCGTCACTGGAGAACCTCGCCGCAGCTATGTTCAGTTTTCAGCTCAGCGACGATGAGACGGCGGCCTTCTTGGCTGCCGAGGAATTTCAAAGGCTGGCGGGTTTGGAAATGGATGTCGACTTTAAACATAGGCTGAGCAGAGGTGCTTCTGCCAGCTTGAATGCGAACGATCTCCTGCTTAAGATGAAATCGAAGGAGGGCGCCGGGATGACTTTACCTAATTTGCAATCGATGGAGGAAATTTGGCAGTACGAATTTGGCTTGACTGCGCGCAAGCGCATGCTGGAGCGCTTGCTGACCAAACGCTTTGGCAAGATCCCAAGGAAACTGCACCACGTCATCGTATGGGCCGACGAAGACTATGTCGATATCTGGGAGGACCGGCTGTTCGACGCCAGGAACCTCAAGGAGCTGTTCGCCGGTACCCTGGACGGTAACCGGCGCCAAGAGGACGTTTCAAAATGACCATGGCGTCGTTGCAGCTCCTCGCCGTGCAGGCGCACTGTCTTCGGAGCCGCGCCTGGCCACGCTCATTTTGAAACGTCCTCTAAGCTGGATGATTACTTGATGATGGATTCCAGCGCGTACAGGTCGGCCGGGTTTTCGCGCTGGCGCACCAGGTGGCATACCTCGCCATCCACGATCACCTCGGCCGCGCGGCCGCGGGTGTTGTAGTTGGACGCCATGGTCAGGCCATAGGCGCCCGCCGTGTGCATCACCAGCAGGTCGCCGGCCTGCACCGGCAGTTCGCGGTCGCGCGCCAGCCAGTCGCCCGATTCGCAGATCGGACCCACCACGTCATACTTCTGCGCCGCCGCGCCGCCGTTGTTCACCACCGGCTGCATGTCCATCCAGGCCTGGTACAGGGCCGGACGCATCATGTCGTTCATGGCCGCGTCCACCACGCAGAAATTCTTTTCCTCGCCGTGCTTCAGGTATTCCACCCTGGTCAGCAGCACGCCGGTGTCGCCCACGATGGAGCGGCCCGGCTCGAAAATCACTTTGATTGGCTTGCCGTCATGGCGGGCGGCGCGCCAGGCGTCCACCCTGGCGAACAAGCGGCCCAGGTACTCGCCCACCGGCACCGGCGCCGCTTCGCCGGCCTCGCGGTAGGCTATGCCGATGCCGCCGCCTATGTCCAGGTGGTGCAGCACGATGCCTTCGCTGCCAAGGGTGTCGATCAGCTCGATCAGGCGGTCCAGCGCTTCCAGCAGCGGCGCGTCGTCCAGCAGCTGCGAGCCGATGTGGCAATCGATGCCCACCACGTCCAGGTGCGGCAGGGCTGCGGCGGTGCGGTAGGTATCGAGCGCGTCGTCGAAAGCCACGCCGAACTTGCTGGCCTTCAGGCCGGTGGCGATGTAGGGATGGGTCTTGGGATCGACGTTGGGGTTCACGCGCAGCGAAATGCGCGCCTTCTTGCCCATGGCGCCCGCCACTTCGTTCAGCCGGTGCAGCTCGGGGATGGATTCGACGTTGAAGCACAGGATGTCATGCTGCAGCGCCAGGCGCATTTCTTCCACGCTCTTGCCGACGCCGGAGAAGATCACCTTGCGGGCGTCGCCCCCGGCCGCCACCACGCGCAGCAGCTCGCCGCCGGACACGATGTCGAAGCCGGCGCCCTTGGCCGCCAGCAGGTTCAGGATGGCCAGGTTGGAATTGGCCTTCATGGCGTAGCACACCAGCGCGTCGCGGCCGGCGCAGGCGTCGGCGTAGGCGGCGAAGTTGCCCAGCAGGGCGGCCTTGGAATACACATAGGTCGGGGTGCCGAACTGCCCGGCGATGGCGGCCAGCGACGCGCCTTCGGCGTGCAGCACGCCGTCTTGATAGTTGAATTGCGACATGGAAACTTATTGTTGGGATGCGGGAGGAGTGGAAGGCACGGGCGCGGTCGGTGGCGCCACACCGGGCCGGCTGGTGGAGTCGCTGGTGGCGGACTTGGCGGGCGTCTTGGGCAGGTATAGCGGACCGGTCTGGCCGCAGCCGCCCAGGACGGCGCTCAGGCAGAGGATGGCGCCAATAAATAAGCTTGAAGTGGACTTCACGATTAAAATCACGGAATTATCTACAGATATGGGAGTGTAGCATGGGCGATACCGAATTCCTGGCGCAGGCGGAAGCCGCATTGGACGCCATCGAAGCAGCATTGGATGAGTTGAACGACAAGGACGTGGTCGACGTGGAATGCAGCCGCAGCGGCAATGTGCTGGAAATCGAATTCCTGCACAACGGTTCCAAGATCATCGTCAACAGCCAGTCGGCGATGAAGGAGCTGTGGGTGGCGGCGCGCGCCGGCGGCTACCACTACCGCCAGGACGCCGCAGGCCGCTGGCTCAACACCCGCGACGGCTCCGAGCTGTATGCCTCGCTGTCGGAGCTGGCCAGCGCGCAGTCGGGCGCGCCGGTCATCATTACGGCTCCTTAAAACAGTTCGTTCTTGACGGCATCCTTGGCCTTTTCCTCGGCCGGGGTGCCCTGGGTGGCCCCATCGAGGTTATGGACGCCCGCGCCCGGCGGGTTTTCCGCGTAGTAGTAATCATCCCCAACCAGCATCACGCCTTCGGGCACGGCGCGTTCCTCGATGGGGATGCTCTTCAGGGCCTTGCCCATGTAGCTGATCCAGATCGGCAGGGCCAGGCCGCCGCCGGTTTCGCGGTTGCCCAGGTTCCTGGGCTGGTCGTAGCCTATCCAGGCGATGCCCACCAGCTTGGCCTGGTAGCCGGCAAACCAAGCGTCGATGGAATCGTTGGTGGTGCCGGTCTTGCCGGCGATGTCGGGGCGCTTGAGCGACAGCGCCTTGGTGGCGGTGCCGAAGCGCACCACGTCCTTGAGCATGCTGTCCATCAGGAAGGCGTTGCGCTCGTCGATCACGCGGTTTTTCTCGTCGCCGGCCAAGTCGGGCTGGGCTTGCGACAGCACCTTGCCGTTGGCGTCGGTCACCTTGGAAATCAGGTAGGGACTGACCTTGTAGCCGCCGTTGGCGAACACGGCGTAGGCGCCCGCCATCTGCAGCGGGGTGACGTTGCCGGCGCCCAGGGCCAGGGTCAGGTAGGGCGGATTCTTGTCGGCGTCGAAGCCGAAGCGGGTCGCGTATTCCTGGCCGTACTTGGCGCCTATCTTGTGCAGGATGCGGATCGAGACCATGTTCTTGGACTTGGTCAGGCCGCGTCGCATGGTCATCGGGCCTTCGTACTTGCCGTCGTAGTTCTTGGGCTCCCAGGCCTGGCCGCCGGTCTGGCCGGCGTCAAACGAGATCGGGGCGTCGTTGATGATGGTGGACGGCGACAGGCCGCGCTCCAGCGAAGCCGAATAAATGAAGGGCTTGAACGAGGAGCCGGGCTGGCGCCAGGCCTGGGTCACGTGGTTGAACTTGCTGCGGTTGTAATCGAAGCCGCCCACCATGGCCTTGATGGCGCCGTCGGTGGTGCTGGCCGCCACGAAGGCGGATTCGATTTCCGGCATCTGGGTCACTTGCCAGTCCTTGCCCTCCTGCATGACACGGATCACGGCGCCACGGCGGATGCGCTTGTTGGGCGGGTTCTTGTCGGACAGCCAGGAACGGCCCATTTCCAGGCCGGCGCCGGTGATCTTGATTTCCTCGCCTGAAGCGGTCACGGCCGTGATCAACTGCGGCGTGGCCGACAGCACCACGGCGGCCACGATGTCGTCGCTGTCCGGATGGTCGGCCAGTTCGGTTTCGATGGCGTCGTCGGCCTCTTCCTTGGCGGCCGGGATGTCGATATAGGCTTCCGGGCCGCGGTAGGCGTGGCGCTTCTCGTATTCCATCACGCCGCGGCGCAGCGCCAGGTAGGCGGCGTCCTGGTCGGCCTTAGTGATGGTGGTGAACACGTTCAGGCCGCGGGTGTAGGTGTCTTCCTTGAATTGCTCGTACACCAGCTGGCGCGCCATCTCGGCCACGTACTCGGCGTGCACGCCGAATTCGCTGCTGTCGGTCTTGACCTTGAGCGGGTCGGCCTTGGCTTCCTCGTACTGTTTGTCAGTGATGTAGCCCAGGTCGTGCATGCGCTGCAGGATGTATTGCTGGCGGGCGCGGGCGCGCTTGGGATTGACCACCGGGTTGTAGGCCGAGGGCGCCTTGGGCAGGCCGGCCAGCATGGCGGCTTCGGCCACGCTGATGTCCTTCAGGCTCTTGCCGAAATAAATCTGGGCGGCCGAGGAAAAGCCGTAGGCGCGCTGGCCCAGGTAGATCTGGTTCATGTAGACCTCCAGGATCTGGTCCTTGCTGAGGTTTTTCTCGATCTTCCAGGCCAGCAGCATTTCATACACCTTGCGCTTGATGGTCTGTTCGCTGGACAGGAAGAAGTTGCGCGCCACCTGCTGGGTGATGGTGGACGCCCCTTGCCGCCCACCGCCGCCGATGGCGTTGTGCACGGCCGCGCGCAGGATGCCGGTGTAGTCCACACCGCCGTGCTGGTAGAAGCGGTCGTCCTCGATGGCCAGCACGGCCTTCTTCATGACATCGGGAATGTCCTTGATGTGGACCAGGTTGCGGCGCTCCTCGCCGAATTCGCCGATCAGCACGCCGTCGGCCGAGAAAATACGCAGCGGCATCTTGGGCCGGTAATCGGTCAGGGTGTCGAGTTCGGGCAGGTTGGGGTAGGCCATGGCCAGGCCGAACACCACCAGCAGCACGCCGGCCAGGGCCAGGCCGCCGGCCGACACGGCTGTCATCAGCAGCCAGCGGCGCGGCCGGGCGCCCTTGGCCTTGTCGTCGGGAGTGGAAGGAGGGGCGGATTTGGAAGATGCCATTGCTTGTTGGAAGTCTGAGTTGTATCCGATTCATTATAAGCGAGCCACCCCTGCGCGCGGCACGCGCCGCGCGCCTGAATGTTTCGCATGAGCAATGAAACAAAACACGGTTATTTGCACTGAAATAGCGCTATATCAAGGTGGCGCGCTGCGCACAGCGCTTCAATTGTGCACGGGAGAAATACTTTTACACGCTATGGGCTGGCTTGAATGCCGGTTTCCTGGCTGCCAGACTGGAGGCATGGGGACATGGATTGGAAGGCTGTGCTGGGCCGGGGCCATGCGCCGCTGGCCGGTATCGACATCAGCACCTCCAGCGTGCGGCTGGTGGAGCTAGGCCTGTCCGGCAAGGGTGGCGTGCGCCTGGAGCGCTTTGCCTCGGAGCCGCTGCCGCGCGGCGCCGTCGTGGATGGCAATGTCGAGAACATGGACCAGGTAGTGGACGTGGTGCGCCGCGTCTGCAAGAAAAGCGGCACGCGCGCCCGCCTGGCCGCGCTGGGCATACCGCCGGCCGCCGTCATCACCAAGAAGATCACCGTACCGGCCGGGCTGACGGAAGAGCAGCTGGAACTGCAGGTCGAGTCCGAGGCCAGCCAGTACATCCCCTTTGCCCTGGACGAGGTCAGCCTGGATTTCGGCATCATCGGACCGGCCGCCCATCCCGACGATATCGAGGTCATGCTGGCCGCCGCCCGCCGCGACAAGGTCGAGGACCGGGTCGCCATTGCCGAGGCATCGGGCCTGAAGGCCACCGTCATGGATATCGAATCCCATGCCGCCCGCGCCGCGCTGGACCGCGTCACGGCGCGGCAGGGGCAGATCGTGGCCCTGTTCCAGATCGGCGCCCACGCCACCCATGTCTCCATCATGCTGGACGGCGCTGCCGTGTACGAGGGCGAGCAGCCCTTCGGCGGCGACAGCCTGACCCTGGACCTCGTGCGCAGCTACGGCCTGGGCTACGAGGAGGCGGAAGCGCGCAAGAAGTCCGGCGACCTGCCGGACGGCTACGGCGCCGCCGTGCTGCAGCCTTTCCTGGACAGCGCGGCGCTGGAAGTGACACACGCCATCCAGTTCTTCTACACTTCCACGCTCTACACGCGGATTGATCATATCTGGCTGGCCGGCGGCTGCGCCCAGCTGCCGGGGCTGGCCGATGTGATCAGCGGGCGCACCGGCATTGCCAGCGCCGTGCTGTCGCCGTTCCAGGGCATGGACCTGGGACCGGGCGTGCGAGAGGCCCAGCTGCGCCACGACGCCCCGGCCTGCCTGGTGGCCTGCGGCCTGGCGCTGCGGAGGTTCGGCTGATGATGCGCATCAACCTGCTGCCGCACCGCGCGGAAAGGCGCAAGCAGCAAAAGGCCGCCTTCTACGCCCTGCTGGCCCTGGGCGGAGTGGCCGGCGCGGCGGTGGTGCTGATGGTGGCCGGCTACAACGCGCGCGCCATCGCCATCCAGAACGGCCGCAACCAGCTGCTGCAGGCGTCCATCTCCGGGCTGGACAGCAAGATCGCGGAAATCGCCGCCCTCAAGCAGGAAATCGAGGCCCTCAAGGCGCGCCGGCAGGCCGTGGAGGACTTGCAGGGCGACCGCAACCAACCGGTCTACCTGCTGGACGAGCTGGTCAAGCAGACGCCGGCCGGCGTCTATCTCAAGGGCTTGCGCCAGGAGGGCCAGAAGGTGGGTGTGAACGGCTATGCGCAGTCGCAGGAGCGCGTGTCCGAACTGCTGCGCAACCTGGCGAACGCCTCGCCCTGGCTGGAGCGGCCCGACCTGATCGAGGTGCGCTCGGCCGGCCTGGGGCAGGGCAGGAATGCGCGCAAGGTGGTGGAGTTCAACCTGACCGTCAACATCAAGCGTCCGCGCCAGCAGGGGGCGGGCGACACCTTGCCCGGCGCCGGCCAGCCGCCCGCCAGGCCGGCCGCGCCATGAGGAGCCGGCCATGGCGGACCTGAGGCGGGTGGCGGCATCGCTGGCGGACCAGTTCCGCGGCCTGAACGGGCGGCACCCCGGCCAGTGGCCGGCCGCGCCGCGCCTGCTGTGCGCGCTGGGCGTGATGGCGGCCGTGGTGGCGCTGGGCCATGCCGGCTACTGGAGCGGCCAGTTCGAAGAACAGGAGGCCGGCGCCCGCAAGGAAAGCGCGCAGCGCGACGAATACCGCTACAAGACCATGCAGGCCGTGAACCTGGATGCGCTGCGGCGCCAGAAGGTCCAGGTCGACCAGTATGTGGAGCGGTTGCAGAAGCAGCTGCCCAGCAAGGCCGAGATGGCGGCCCTGCTGTCGGACATCAACCAGGCCGGCGTCGGGCGCGGCCTGCAGTTCGAGCTGTTCAAGCCGGGCCAGGTGGCGGTACGCGACTACTATGCCGAGCTGCCGATCGACATCAAGGTCAGCGGCGCCTACCACGACATCGGCGCCTTTGCCGGCGACATGGCCAGCCTGCCGCGCATCGTCACCCTCAATAATATGAACCTGGTGGCGGGCAAGGATGGCGTGCTGACCCTGGAAGCCATCGCCAAGACTTTCCGCTACCTCGACCCCGAGGAAGTACAGGCCCAGCGCAAGGCCGTGCAGGACAGGAAAAAGGCGGTGCGCAAATGAACGCGCGGCCGGTCCTGCTGGCGGCATGCGCCGCGCTGCTGGCCGGCTGCGGCGGCAGCGGCGAGCAGGAACTGCGGCAGTGGATGAAGGAAGTCGACGCGCAAGCGCGTATCAGAGTCCCGCCGCTGGCCGAGCCCAAGGCTTTCATTTCCTATGCCTACCAGCCGCATGACGCCATGGACCCCTTCAACCCCAGCAAGCTGCTGGCGGAACTGGCCAGGAGCGCCGACCGGGGCGGCGGCTTGAAACCCGATACCGCGCGCCGCAAGGAAGTGCTGGAAAACTACCCGCTCGACACCATGCGCATGGTGGGCACGCTGGAAATGGGCGGCGTGATGACCGCGCTGCTGCAGATAGACCGCGCGGTGTACCAGGTACGGGCGGGCCAGCATGCGGGGCAGAATTTCGGACTGGTCACGCGCGTCAGCGAGAACGCCGTGACCATCAAGGAAATCGTGCAGGACGCCGCCGGCGACTGGGTGGAGCGCATTTCCAGGCTGGAGCTACAGGAAAGCAAGGAGAACGGCAAATGATATCCAGACCAGACCCGCCCTTGCTGTTACTGGTGCTGGTGCTGTTACTGGTGCTGTTACTGGCGCTATTGCGCGGGCGATGCGGCCGGGGGGCGCGCGGGGCCGTGGCGCTGCTGCTGGCGCTGGTGTGCGACGCCGTGGCGCAGGGCGGCGCGGGCAGCGAGGGCTACCGGGGCGAAAAGCTGTCTTTCAATTTCCAGAACGTGGAAGTGCGCGCCGTGCTGCAGGCCATCGCCGACATCTCCGGCCTGAACATCATTGCCAGCGACAGCGTGGCGGGCAGCCTCACCCTGCGCCTGAAGGAAGTGCCGTGGGACCAGGCGCTGGAGGTGATCCTGCAGGCCAAGGGCCTGGACATGCGCAAGAACGGCAACGTGATCTGGATCGCGCCCAGGGAGGAGTTGCTGGTCAAGGAAAAGCTGGAGCTGGAGCAGCGCGCCCAGATCGCCGAGCTGGAGCCGCTGAAGTCCGAGATCTTCCAGCTCAATTACCAGAAGGCCGAAGCGTTCAAGATGGTGTTCGGCCTGGACGGCGGCGGCGCCGACAGCAAGAACCGCGTGCTGTCGCGCCGCGGCAGCGCCATCATCGAGCCGCGCACCAACCAGCTGTTCGTCACCGACACGCCTTCCAGGCTGGAGGAAATCCGCCAGCTGATCGCCAGGACCGACATCGCCACCAAACAGGTGCTGATCGAGGCCCGCATCGTCGAGGCCAACGACACCTTCACCCGCAACCTGGGCGCCAAGCTGGGCTTCTCCGACCTGCGCACCCAGCGCGGCGGCGATTCCGGCTACCAGCTGGGCAACGGCAATACCCGGCTCGCCATCGGCGGCAATATCACGGGCGTGGGCGAGACCACCGGGCAGATCGGCGCTACGGCCAACGTCTACAGCAACAGCCAGTTCGTCAACCTGCCGGCCGCCGACATCAACGGGTCCTTGGCCGGCTCGCTGGCCATCAGCCTGTTCTCCTCGGCGGCCAACCGCTTCCTCAACCTGGAACTGTCGGCGCTGGAGGCCGATGGCGCCGGCAAGATCATTTCCAACCCGCGCGTGATCACGGCCGACAAGGCCAGCGCCCTGATCGAGCAGGGCGTGGAACTGCCCTACCAGGTGGCCACCAGCAGCGGCGCCACCTCCATCATGTTCCGCAAGGCTAACCTGCGGCTGGAGGTGACGCCGCAGATCACACCGGACGGCAACGTGGTGATCGACGTCGACGTCAACAAGGACAGCGTGGGCCAGGAAACCCGGGCCGGCTTCGCCATCGACACCAAGCACGTCAAGACCCAGGTCATGGTGGAAAACGGCGGCACCGTGGTGCTGGGAGGGATATACCAGCAGACCGAGCGCAACACCGTGACCAAGGTGCCACTGCTGGGCGACGTGCCCGTGCTGGGCTATCTGTTCAAGAGCAATTCACGCACCAAGGACAAGACCGAGCTGCTGGTCTTCATCACGCCCAGGATCGTCAGCGAGCGCCGCTGATACGGAAGGAGTCACGAGCAGTACGAAAACCAGCAACCCTGTACCACCGGGTGGTGCTGCTGCCTGAGCCCTGCTGATGGCGGCCTGCCCCATCCTGCCGGGGCTGGCTGCGGACTACATTTCTTAGGCCGTGACGCCTCCCGGACGCCACAGCCCATATGGTAGAGTGGCGGATTGCACCACTACTAATTAATCGGAAGTCAATGCAAAATGTGTTCTTAGTCGGGTTGATGGGGGCGGGGAAGACCACCATAGGCCGCATCCTGGCGCGCAAGCTGGGCCTGCGCTTCATCGATTCCGACCACGAGATCGAGGCCCGTACCGGCGCCTCCATCCCGTGGATCTTCGAAATCGAGGGCGAGGCCAGTTTCCGCCGCCGCGAGGCCGAGGTGATCCGCGAGCTGACCGGGCTGGAGGGCGTCGTCCTGGCCACCGGCGGCGGCGCCGTGCTCAATCCCGACAGCCGGGCCCTGCTGCGTGAGCGCGGCACCGTGATCTACCTGCGCGCCAGCGTCAACAGCATCCTGCAGCGCACCGCCCACGACAAGAACCGTCCCTTGCTGCAGACCGCCGATCCGCGCCGCAAGCTGGAGGAGCTGACCGCCACCCGCGATCCGCTCTATAACGAGATTGCCCACCTGGTGATCGATACCGGCCGGCCGAACGTACAAGCAATGGTCCACACCATCATGACCCACCTGGACCGGCTGGCCTGCCAGGCCGCGCCGGACTGTGCTACCCGAGCCGAACCTTCGATGACTGATCAATCCACCATCCTTTTAAACGTCGATCTGGGCGAGCGCAGCTACCCGATCTCCATCGGCCCCGCGCTGCTGGGCGACGCCGCCATGCTGGCGCGCTACTGCGGCGGCAACAAGGTCGCCATCGTCACCAACACCACCGTGGCGCCGCTGTACCTGGCGCCGGTCGAAGCCGGGCTGAAAGCGGCCGGCAAGTCGGTCATGACCGTGGTTCTGCCGGACGGCGAGGAACACAAGAACTGGTCCAGCCTGATGCAGATCTTCGACACCCTGCTGGCCAACAAGGCCGACCGCAAGACCACCCTGGTGGCGCTGGGCGGCGGCGTGATCGGCGACCTGACCGGCTTTGCCGCCGCCAGCTACATGCGCGGCGTCGATTTCATCCAGGTGCCCACCACTTTGCTGTCCCAGGTCGATTCCTCGGTGGGCGGCAAGACCGGCATCAACCACCCGCTGGGCAAGAACATGATAGGCGCCTTCTACCAGCCGCGCGTGGTGGTGGCCGACACCTCCACCCTGGAAACCCTGCCCGAACGCGAACTGGCGGCGGGCTTGGCCGAGGTGATCAAGTACGGCGCCGTGATCGACCTGGCCTTCTTTGAATGGATAGAGGCCAACATCGCCAAGCTGGTGGCGCGCGACAAGGCGGCCCTGGCCTACGCCATCGCCCGCTCCTGCGAGATCAAGGCCGACGTGGTGCGCCAGGACGAGCGCGAGGGCGGCCTGCGCGCCATCCTCAACTTCGGCCACACCTTCGGCCACGCCATCGAGGCCGGCCTCGGCTATGGCGACTGGCTGCACGGCGAAGCGGTCGGCTGCGGCATGGTGATGGCGGCCGATTTGTCGCGCCGCCTTGGCTATATCGATGAGGCGGCCGAAGCCCGTGTGCGCAAGCTGGTGCAGGCGGCCGGCTTGCCCGTCAAGGCGCCCGACCTGGGCGCCGCGCGCTGGCTGGAACTGATGGAAGTGGACAAGAAGAACGAGGGCGGCGCCATCAAGTTCATCCTGATGAAACCGCTGGGCAGCCCCTGCATAGGCAACGCGCCGCAGGAACTGCTGCTGCAGACCCTGGCGGCCTGCACCCAATAGCATCATGCTGCCGGAAGCCCATCTCGCCCCCTACGCGGTCCGCTCCGATGGCGGCGGGCCGGGCCGGCTGTATCCGGAACAGGCGCACGCGTCGCGCAGCCAGTTCCAGCGCGACCGCGACCGCATCATCCATTCCTCGGCCTTCCGCCGGCTGGAGTACAAGACCCAGGTCTTCCTCAACCACGAGGGCGATCTGTTCCGCACCCGCCTGACCCACAGCCTGGAAGTGGCCCAGATCGGCCGCTCGCTGGCGCGCAACCTGCGCCTCAACGAAGACCTGGTGGAAGCCGTCTCGCTGGCGCACGACCTGGGCCACACGCCCTTCGGCCACGTGGGCCAGGATGTGCTGAACGAATGCATGAAGGACCATGGCGGCTTCGAGCACAACCTGCAGAGCCTGCGCGTGGTGGACGAGCTGGAGGAGCACTACGGCGCCTACAACGGCCTCAACCTCATGTTCGAGACGCGCGAGGGCATACTCAAGCACTGCTCGCTCGCCAATGCCAAGCTGCTGGGGCCGGTGGCGCAACGCTTTATCGACCGCACCCAGCCGTCGCTGGAGGCACAGCTGACCAACCTGGCCGACGAGATCGCCTACAACAGCCACGATATCGACGACGGCCTGCGCTCCGGCCTGATCACCATCGCCCAGCTGGAGGAGGTCGATTTCTTCGCCCGGCTGTGGCGCGACGTGCAGGCGGCCTTCCCCGGCCTGTCGGGACGGCGCGCCATCTACGAAACCTTGCGGCGCCTGATCACGGCCCTGGCCGACGACCTGATCGCCACCTCGGGCGCGCTGCTGGCCGATGCCGCGCCGCGCAGCGTGGACGACGTGCGCAACAGCCCGCCGCTGATACGCTTCTCGGACGGCATGCGCAAGGACGCCACCGAGCTCAAGCGCTTCCTGCGCGCCAATCTGTACCGCCACTACAAGGTAAACCGGATGCGGGTGAAAGCCAGCCGCATCGTGCGCGAACTGTTCCATGCCTTCATGGCCGAACCGGCGCTGCTGCCGCCCGACTACCAGGACCAGTCCGGCGATGTCGACCAGCGTGCCCGCAAGATTGCCGACTACATCGCCGGCATGACGGACCGCTACGCCATCCGCGAACACCGCCGCCTGTTCTCGCTGGAGGAACTGTAGATACTCTGTCCCGCATCAATAGTCTGCCGGGTGCCGCTTGACGGCGCAATCATCGCGGCAGACGATGACATCTCGTCTACTTTCGGGAGCCTGCCATGGATCAGGAAACGTCGGAAGAGTTCAAGATTGTCCGCGACCAGTTCAACGCCGAGTTCAAGACGGTCAATTCCCGATTGAGCGCGCTGGAAACGGACGTTGCCGTGATCCGCTCCAACTATGTCACCAGGGCCGACATGGCGGAACAATTCGGCGGCTTGCGCACTGAAATGGCCAAGATGGAGTCCCGCCTGATACGCTGGATGGTCGGGATGAGTGTCACCGTGGCGGGCATAGTCTTCGGACTGGCGCGCTACATAGGCTAGCGCATCAGAACATCCTTTGCTGGGCGGCGCGGCTGTCGCCCAATAGCTCCAGCAGCAGTTTCTTGATGGGCGCGGGCAGGGCGGCCTCGGGCAGGCGGGCGCTGTCCAGCCAGGTATAGCCGGCCTGCGCCGCCACCCGCAGGCGTTTCGCCAGCATTATCCGGTAGGGCACGATGTGCAGCTTGTAATGCGTGAAGACGTGCGTTACCGTGCTCAGCCTTTCATACGATTCCATCTCGCCAAACCGGCCCACGGCCAGCATCAGCGCATCATGCGCGGCGTCCGCCACGCCGTCGTCGTCGGCGGCCACGTGGCCGTCCAGCTCGGGCAGGGATAGCAGCCCGCCCCAGATCCCCGTGGCCGGCCGCTGTTCCAGCAGCACCTGGCCGCCATCGACGATCATCAGCATGTGGGCCTGCTTTTCCGGCGTGGCTTTTTTCGGCTTGCGCACCGGCAGCAGATGGGTGCGCTGGGTGGCGTAGGCCACGCAGCGCGCCTGCAGCGGGCAGCGCTCGCAGGACGGGCTGCTGCGCGTGCACAGGGTGGCGCCCATGTCCATCAGGCCCTGGGTATAGGCTTCGATGCCGGTCTCCGGCAGCAGGGCTTCGGCGCGCCGCCACAGCATCTCCTCGGTCTTTTTCTCGCCCGGATAGCTGTCCACCCCGAAGGCGCGCGCGAACACGCGCTTGACGTTGCCGTCCATGATGGCGGCCCGCGCACCGCTGGAGAAGGCGGCGATGGCGGCCGCCGTCGAGCGGCCTATGCCGGGCAGCTCGGCCAGCAGGGCCGGGTCGGATGGGAACACGCCGCCGTATTCGGCCACCACGCGCTGGGCGCACTTGTGCAGGTTGCGGGCGCGGGTGTAATAGCCCAGGCCGCTCCACTGCGCCATGACCTCCTCGACCGGCGCCGCGGCCAGGTCGCGCAGGGTGGGAAAGCGCTCCAGGAAGCGCGCGTAATAGCCGAGCACGGCGGCTACCTGGGTCTGCTGCAGCATGATTTCGGACAGCCACACCAGGTAGGCGTCGCGGGTGTTTTGCCACGGCAGCGTGTGGCGGCCGTGCTGTTGCTGCCATTCGATGATGGCGCGGGAAAAACTCGGGTCGGTGTACTCGTTACTGCTTTGCATTCCATTCCTTATGCGGCCGCGTCCAGGGGCGCCAGCTCGGCGCGGATGGCCCTGCTGATGCTGTCGGCCAGTTCGTTGAGGCGGGCGCGCTGCGCTTCCAGTTCGCGCAGGCTGGCCTCGTGGGCTTCGATTTTCTGTTCCAGGCTGTCGGTGGCGTCGTGGATGCGCTGTATCGAGGCCTGGCGCTGGCGCAGCTGGTCCTTGTGCTGGCGGATCTGCGCTTCCAGCGGCGCCATGATCACCTTCAGCCACGCTTCGGCGTCGTCGTTGGCCAGGCGGTAGCAGTTGCGCACGCGCGAGGCGATGGTGTCGAAGAATTTTTCCATCAGCACCACGCGGCTGGTGGTGAGCAGGGTGGCGGTGCCGAACTGCTTGCTGTAGATGGCTTCGATGCTGGCGATCTCGTCGCGGTAGGGCTGCAGCGGGAAGGGTGAGGGCACGGCCAGCGTCATGCCGTGCTCGCTGGCGAAGCGGCGGTACATCACGCCCATCATCTCGGCGATTTCCACCGTCTTGCGGCCGGCGTCGTCCAGGTGGGCGCGGCTGCGCTCGAAATACTGGCGCACGGCCTCGCGCACGCCCAGGAAGAAGCGGCTGCGCTGCATTTCGTCGCGCACCTGGTGGATGTCGTCGCGCACGATGTCCATGCCCATGCAGGTGTACAGCTCGGTGGACAGGCGCGTGAACACGGAGCGCGTGGCCTGCAGCTTGAACAGGCTGGCGTCGAATTCCTTTTTCTCGGCCTCGATGCGGCGCATCATGTGGGCGATCACGTTGCGGTTCTTGCCGCGCAGGCTGCGCAGCTCGTGCAGCTGTTCGGCGATGCCGCGCAGGCGCCCGTTCAGCATGGCGTGGTGCGCCGCGCCCAGTCCGCGCAGCTCGCCTTCCAGCTGCTGGCGCACCAGGTCCTGCTTGGCCGGGATCAGCTGGTGGAACAGGGCGTCCTCCAGCGCGCGCAGGCCGCTGCGCGCCAGCAGCGCCGGGTCGTGCGTGATCTTGGCCACCAGCGCCTTCTGGGCCGAGACCGGAAACACCTGGCCGGCCTGCAGCGACAGGGTGTGCGCAGCCTGGTCCTGCTGGCGCGCGATCTCGCCCTGCACCTCGGCCTCGCTGCGCAGCTCGTCCCACATGGCGTCTATCTTGTTGAGCACCACCAGGCGCCCCGCGCCGCCGCCTATGTGCTGTCGCCAGACTTCGATGTCGCTCCTGGTGACGCCGGTGTCGGCCGCCAGGATGAACAGCACCGCGTGCGCGTTGGGGATCAGGTTCAGCGTCAGCTCGGGCTCGGTGCCGATGGCGTTCAGGCCCGGCGTGTCCAGTATCACCAGGCCCTGCTTGAGCAGCGGATGGGGAAAGTTGATGATGGCGTGGCGCCATTGCGAAATTTCCACCATGCCGTGTTCGTCCAGCGTGGCCGGCAGGTCGGGATCGTCCTCGTCGTACAGGCCGTAGCGGCGCGCCTCCTCGACCGGCACGTGGCGGGTCTGGCAGACCTCGCGGAAGGCGGCCTGCATGGCGTCGCCCGCCTCCAGGTCCAGCGGCAGCACGGTCCAGGCGGATGGCTGGTCGCGGTAGTCGGTGGTGGACAAATGGTCGGCGCGGGTGGCGATGGGCAGCAAACGTATCGAGGGCGGCAGCGCCGGATCGTACATCAGCTCGGTCGGGCACATGGTGGTGCGCCCGGCCGCCGAGGGCAGGATGCGCTGGCCGTAGTCGGCGAAGAAAATGGCGTTGATCAGCTCCGATTTGCCGCGCGAGAATTCGGCCACGAAGGCCACGGACAGCTTGTCGTCTGCCAGCCTGGCCAGGGTGCGGGCAATGCGCTGGTCGGTGGCGGCGTCGGCCAGGGCGGCCTGGCGTACGAAGGCCTGGTAGGCCTGCAAGGCCGCCGCCACGCCCTGGCGCCATGCGCTGTATTGTTCCAGGTCCCTGACCATGATGCCCATCCGCTCCTTGTTTGGCTACTTTTGTTGGCTACCTTGGTTGGCTACTTCTGACAAGTGACGCAATAGAAAGTCGACCGCTGGCCCTGCTTGATCTGGCGGATCTCAGTGCCGCACACGCGGCAAGGCGCGCCAGCCCGATCATAGACGAAATACGTCTGCTGGAAGTAGCCGGATTGCCCGTTCACGGCAATAAAGTCGCGCAAAGTGCTGCCGCCCTGCACGATGGCCTCGGCCAGCACCTCGCGTATGGTCTGCGCCAGCTTGTCGTAACGCGCCAGGCTGATGCGCCGGGCCGGCGTCTTCGGGTTGATGCCGGCCCGGAACAGGCTTTCCGAAGCGTAGATATTGCCCACGCCAACCACGATATCGCCGGCCAGCAGCACCTGCTTGATGGGCGCGCCGCGCTGGCGCGTGGCGCGGTGCAGCAGCTGGCCGTCGAAGCCATCCTGCAGCGGTTCCACGCCCAGGCCGCGCAGTAGCAGGTGCTCGTCCAGCACGCCATCCTCGCTGCCGTGCCAGAGTACGGCGCCGAAACGGCGCGGATCGTTCATGCGCAGCACCTGGCGGCCGTCCGGGCCGTCCAGCAGCACATCGATGTGGTCGTGCTTCCGGGCCGGCACGTCGGGCGGGATCACGCGCAAATGGCCGGACATGCCGAGGTGGATGATCAGCGCGCCGTGCTCGAAGTGCAGCAGCAGGTATTTGCCGCGCCGCCCGGTGCCGAGCACGCGGCGGCCTTGCAGCAGCTGGTCCAGGCCGGGAGGGAAGGGCCAGCGCAGGCCGTCGCGGCGCAGTACCACGCCGCCCACGGTGCGGCCTTCCACATGGGGCGCGACGCCGCGCCGGGTGACTTCGACTTCTGGTAATTCTGGCATCTCGACTCTGAATCCGCTCTGGCTATGGGGGGGAGGGCGTATATTTCGTTACACTATGCGTACAGACGTAAAGAATGCGATGGGCGTAGAATCCAAGCAACGTAGAATTCAAGCAATCACCCCCATCGGCTGCCCGACCGTATCGCCCGACCTGCCAGGATTTTCCTTTGAAGAACGCTTTCGCCATTGTAACCCTGTCCGCCCTGCTGTCGGCGTGCGCCAGCGCGCCGCCGGCGCCCGAGGCCGCCCCCAAGGCGCCGGAGACTACGCCCACGCCGGCCGCCGAGGCCGCGGCCGCCGGCCTGTCGCTGGAACCGCCCGCGCCGGTGCCTGATCCGCTGCCCAATGTGGACCTGACCGGCGAGCTGCTGTACCGCATCACCAAGGCGGAACTGGAATTCAAGCGCGGGCAATGGCAGGGGCCCTATGTCACCATGCTGTCGCTGGCCCAGCAGACCCGTGATCCGCGCCTGGCCAGGCGCGCGGCGGAGATGGCGCTGGCGGCCAAGCAGGGCGGCGAGGCGCTGGCCGCGATCCGCCTGTGGCGCGGCCTGGCGCCCGATTCCGACGAGGCGGCCCAGTTCCTGCTGGGCTTTGCCGTGGTGGCCGACGACCTGTCCGAGGCCGAACAGATCTTCGCCCAGCGCCTGGCCAAGAGCCCGCCCGGCTCGCGCGGCCTGTACATGCTGCAGATGCAGCAGTTCCTGCTGCGCGCCAAGAACAAGGCGGCCGCCTTCGCGGTCCAGGAGCGCGTGCTGGCCCAATACGACGACACGCTGGAAAGCCATTTGATACTGGCCCAGGGCGCCTTTGCCCTGGGCGACAGCGAGCGGGCCCGCGGCGAGGCCGACCGCGCCCTGGCCATCAAGCCCGATTCCGAGCTGGCCATCCTGACCAAGGCCCAGGTGGCGCCCGACGTGGACAGCGCCAACAAGCTGATGACGGACTTCCTGGCAGCCCATCCCAAGGCGCGCGAGGTGCGCGCGGCCTATGCCCGCATCCTGGCCGAGAGCAAGCAGTACGATGCCGCGACCCGGCAGTTCCAGATCCTGCTGCAGGATCAGCCGCAGCACCTGCCCACGCTGTACGCGCTGGGCATGATCGCCCTGCAGGCCAATGACCCCAAGGGCGCGGAAGGCTATTTCAAGCAATTCATGGCCGCCGCCGACCACCCGGGAGAGGACGCCGATCCCACCAAGGTGCTGCTGATACTGGCCCAGATCGCCGAGGACCGCAACGACCTGGACGCGGCCATCCAGTGGCTGGACAAGATCGACAGCAATGCCGATACCCGCCTCTACCTGTCGTCCCGCCTCAAGCGCGCCGCGCTCACAGCGCGCAAGGGCGACGTCGACGACGCCCGCCGCCAGCTGGCCGACCTGCACCCGACCGATCCCGCCGAGCAGGCCCAGGTGTTCCAGGCCGACGCCCAGCTGCTGCGCGACGCCGGCGACAATATCGCCGCCTACACCGTGCTGGAAAACGCGCTCAAGCGCTATCCGGACAACACCGACCTGCTGTACGACTACGCCCTGATGGCCGAGAAGCTGGGCCAGGTGGACGTGATGGAAGCGGCGCTGCGACGCGTGATCGCGGCCGCGCCCGACAACCAGCACGCCTACAACGCCCTGGGCTATTCGCTGGCCGAGCGCAACGTGCGCCTGACCGAGGCCTACAACCTGATCGCCACCGCACTGAAGATGGCGCCGGGCGACCCCTTCATCATGGACAGCATGGGCTGGGTCCAGTTCCGCATGGGTAACCTGGACCAGGCCGAGGACTTGCTGCGGCGCGCCTACGCCCAGCGCAGCGACCCGGAAATCGCCGTGCACCTGGGCGAGGTGCTGTGGACCAAGGGCGACAAGGCCGGCGCCGAGAAGCTGTGGCAGGAAGCGCGCAGCAAGGATCCCAAGAACGACGTGCTGCGCAGTACCCTGGCGCGCCTCAATCCCAGCCTGTGATCAAGACCCGGAGACCGATGAAACAACGCATCCTGAGTTCCGCCATTTGCGCCGCCTTGCTGGGCGCCGTCCTGGCCGGCTGCGCCACGACGGCCAGCGGGCCGCTGTCTACCGCCAGCGTGGCGCCGTACAGCGACAACGTCGAGCTGAATGGTAAATTCTCTGTCACCTACAGCAAGGATGGCCGGCCCTCGTCGCTGACCGTGAACTTCAACTGGGTGCAGCAGGGGCCGAATACCGAGGTCAGCCTGCTCAATCCGCTGGGCACCATCGAGGCCAGGCTCAGCGTGACCCCGCAATCGGCCACGCTGACGCCGGCCGGCAAGCAGCCCATCAGCGCGCCCGACGTGGATGCGCTGACGGCGCGCGTGCTGGGCTGGACCTTGCCGGTATCCGGCCTGCGCGACTGGCTGCAGGGCTACGCCACCGACGCCCAGGGCCAGCGCTTTGCCGCCTCGCCCGCCAAGGACACCGTGGTCACCCGCGACGGCTGGAAGCTGCACTACGCGGCCTGGCAAGATGGCACTGCCGCCGTTCCCAAGCCCAAGCGCATCGACGTGACCCGCATCGCTTCCAGCCAGGTCGACGAACTCACGCTTCGTATCGCTATCCTCCCTCCCGAATAAACACATGACCGTATTGAAGAATTGCCCGGCTCCGGCCAAGCTCAACCTGTTTTTGCATGTCACCGGCCGCCGTCCCGACGGCTACCACCTGCTGCAAACCGTCTTCCAGCTGGTGGACCGCAGCGATACCCTGGATTTCTCCCTGCGCGCCGACCACGAGATATGCCGCGTCACCGAGGTGGAAGGCGTGCCCGAGCAGCAGGACCTGATCGTGCGCGCCGCCAGGCTGCTGCAGGCGGAAGTGCAGCGCCGCAGCGGCAGGCTGCCGCCCGGCGTGGATATCGCCATCCACAAGATACTCCCCATGGGCGGCGGCCTTGGCGGCGGCTCGTCGGACGCCGCCACTACCCTGATGGCGCTCAACCACTTGTGGAAGGCCGGGCTGGAGCGCCACGAGCTGATGGCGCTGGGCCTGCCGCTGGGCGCCGACATTCCCTTCTTCATCTTCGGCCAATCGGCCTTTGCCGAGGGCGTGGGCGAGGCGCTGCAGCCGGTGGCCACCCCGGATTGCTGGTACGTGGTGCTGGAGCCGGGCGTGTCCGTCCCCACCGCAGCAATTTTTTGTTCCGAACATTTGACAAGGGACACAAGGCCCGTCATAATATCGGACTTTTCCAGCCACCTCGAAAAATCGAAAGATTTAAAGGGGTTTGGAAAGAACGACTTGCAGCAGGTAGCAACGACGCTGTTCCCGCCGGTAGCAGAAGCGGTAGAATGGCTCAGCGCTTACGGCGACGCCAGGATGACTGGCTCCGGAGCGTGCGTGTTCTGCGCTGTCGCGGACGAGTCCGGCGCCGATGCGATACTGAATCTGGTACCATCGAAGTGGCGGGCCTGGAAAGCGAAAGCGCTGGCGCAGCATTCCATGGCCGCGAAGTTGTAGTCGAGAAAAAAATTTGGCTTAGCGTGAATTTGGCTGTAGAATACCGGCCATGTAACGACAAGCAGTCAGTTGCGTAGGGGAATCGCCAAGCTGGTTAAGGCACCGGATTTTGATTCCGGCATACCAAGGTTCGAATCCTTGTTCCCCTGCCATTCAATTCCTGTTCGCTGTCGAGGCCCGGTGCCTCCGGCGGAGAGTGAAGTAAAGATGGGCGGCGCCAGCCGTTCACTCTGAGTATCGCGCCGGTGTTAGTCTCCGGTGACTTTTCAAAAAATACATTTCAACGAACTTCTCTGGGACTCCCATGGCTTACGAAAACCTGATGGTTTTTACCGGCAACGCTAATCCTGCGTTGGCAGAAGGAGTCGCAAAAAATCTCGGCATCCCTCTCGGCAAGGCTAACGTCTCGAAATTCTCGGACGGCGAGGTCATGGTGGAGATTAACGAAAACGTCCGCGGCAAGGATGTCTTCGTGCTGCAGTCGACTTGCGCACCGACCAATGACAACCTGATGGAACTGATCCTGATGGTGGACGCGCTCAAGCGCGCATCGGCCGGCCGCATCACCGCCGCCATTCCTTACTTCGGCTACGCCCGCCAGGACCGCCGTCCGCGTTCGGCCCGCGTCGCCATCTCGGCCAAGGTGGTGGCCAACATGCTGGAAGAAGCCGGCGTCGAGCGCGTCCTGATCATGGACCTGCACGCCGACCAGATCCAGGGCTTCTTCGACATCCCGGTCGATAACATCTACGCTTCCCCCATCCTGCTGGGCGACCTGCAGAAAAAGAACCACCAGGACCTGCTGGTGGTGTCGCCCGACGTGGGCGGCGTGGTGCGCGCCCGCGCCCTGGCAAAACGCCTGGGCTGCGACCTGGCCATCATCGACAAGCGCCGTCCGAAAGCCAATGTGTCGGAAGTGATGAACATCATCGGTGAAGTCGAAGGCCGCAACTGCGTGATCATGGACGACATGGTGGACACCGCCGGCACCTTGGTGAAAGCGGCTGAAGTGCTGAAAGAGCGCGGCGCCAAGAAAGTGATCGCCTATTGCACCCACGCCGTGCTGTCCGGCCCGGCCATCGACCGCATCACCGGCTCCTCGCTGGACGAGCTGGTCGTGACCGACACCATCCCGCTGTCGGCTGCGGCCCAGGCTTGCGGCAAGATCCGCCAGCTGACCTGCGCACCGCTGCTGGCCGAGACGTTCAAACGCATTATCAAGGGCGATTCCGTGATCTCCCTGTTCGTCGACTAAGACGACGCTGTCATCAGATTCAACAGACGGCGCGCCGGATTCTGTCCGGTGCGCCGTTGTACTTCCGGTTTCATGAGCGCAGTCTGCTCATTTCCGAGGCGCCCTGGTCGCGGGGGCCTCATAACAGCGGGGCGCGAGCCCTGTTTACATTTGGAGTTACACATGAAAGTAGTCGCATTCAAACGCGAATTGCAAGGTTCCGGAGCGAGCCGCCGCCTGCGCAATTCGGGCCAGACCCCCGGCATCGTCTACGGTGGCACGGAAGCCCCGGTGACCATCGCCCTGGACCACAACGCCCTGTACCACGCGCTGAAAAAAGAAGCCTTCCACTCGTCCATCCTGGACCTGGAAATCGATGGCAAGACCGAACAAGTGCTGCTGCGCGACTTCCAGGTCCACGCATACAAGCAACTGGTCCTGCACGCTGACTTCCAGCGCGTCGACGCCAACACCAAAGTGCACATGAAAGTCGCCCTGCACTTCGTGAACGCCGATGTGTCGCCGGCCGTGAAACTGCACGCCGCCACCATCTCGCACGTCGCCAACGAAATCGAAGTGTCCTGCCTGCCGAAAGACCTGCCCGAGTTCATCACCGTGGACCTGTCCAACGTCGACGTCGGCCACTCCGTGCACGTGAACGACCTGGTCCTGCCGGCCGGCGTGACCGCCGTGACCCACGGCGCCAACCTGACCATCGCCACCGCTTCGGTGCCGGCTGGTCACGTGGCCGCTGAAGCCGCCGCCGCTGAGCCGGCAGCTGACGCCAAAAAAGGCAAGAAGTAATCCGGACGCCGCCCCGCCTGCGGGGCGGCACTCCTGAAAAAACCGCCGGCGCGCATTGCCCCGGCGGTTTTTTTTCGCGCGCTGGCTTTTCAGCGATAATGCAATTTTTTCGTTTCACGAACGTCATGCCCATACGCCTTATCGTCGGCCTCGGCAATCCCGGCCCCGAGTACGAACAGACCCGCCACAACGCCGGCTTCTGGCTGGTGGACAACCTGGCCAACAGTCTGGGCGCGCGCCTGCAGCGCGAGACCAAATACAACGCCCTGATGGCCAAGTCCAGCATGGGCGGCCAGGAACTGTGGCTGCTGGAGCCGCAGACCTATATGAACCGTTCCGGCCAGTCGGTGGGCGGTTTGTGCCGCTTCTTCAAGATCAATCCGGACGAGGTGCTGGTGGTGCATGACGAGCTCGATCTCATGCCCGGCACCGCGCGCCTGAAAAAAGGCGGATCATCCGGCGGCCATAACGGCCTGAAGGACATCACGGCCGCTCTGGGCACCCAGGATTACTGGCGTTTGCGGCTGGGCATAGGCCATCCGCGCACCCTGGGCCTGGCGCAGCAGGTGGCCGACTTCGTGCTGCACCGGCCGCGCCGCGAGGACCAGGACCTGATCGAACAATCCATAGACAAATCGCTGTCCGTCATGCAGCAGATCGTGGACGGCAAGTTCGAGGCCGCCACCATGAAGCTACACACCGCCTGATTTTTTCACTGTAAAGGAAGCCCGATGAAGCTGCGCACCCGTCTCGTCCCCTGGTCCCTGGCCTTGCTGCTGGCGCAGGGCGCCATCGCACAGCAGGTCAAGCCGTTGGTGGACAGCATGTACCCCAGGCTGGAAACCATTTACCAGGACTTGCACGCGCATCCCGAGATCGCCTTCCAGGAAGTGCGCACGGCCGCCAAGCTGGCGGCCGAGATGCGCGCGCTGGGCTTCGAGGTGACGGAGAAAGTGGGTAAGACCGGCCTGGTGGCGATCTACAGGAACGGCGCCGGCCCCACGGTACTGGTGCGCACCGAGCTCGATGGCCTGCCGATGGAGGAGAAAACCGGCCTGCCCTACGCCAGCAAGAACAAGGGCATGCTGGACGGCCGCGAAACCCTGGTCACCCACAGCTGCGGCCACGACATCCACATGACCGCCTGGCTGGGCACGGCGCGCGCCCTGGTGGCGCTCAAGGCGCAGTGGAAGGGCACGCTGATGTTCATCGCCCAGCCGGCCGAGGAAGTGGTGGCCGGCGCCAAGGCCATGATCGCGGACGGCCTGTTTACCCGCTTCCCCAAGCCGGACTACGCCTTCGCGCTGCATTCCTGGCCGTATGCTTACGGGACGGTGGGCTACAACAGCGGCCCGGTGTCGTCCAATTCGGACTCGCTGGAGATCACCTTCAAGGGGCGCGGCGGACACGGTTCGGCGCCGGACAAGACCATAGACCCGATCGCCATCGCGGCGCGCTTCGTGGTGGACGTGCAGGGCGTGGTCAGCCGCGAAAAGGATCCCAAGGAATTCGGCGTGGTCACCATAGGCGCCATTCGTGGCGGCACGGTGGGCAACATCATTCCGGATACCGTGCACGTGAGCGGCACCATCCGCTCCTACAGCCCGGAAGTGCGGGCCAAGCTGCTGGACGGCGTGCGCCGCGTGGCCTATGCGGCCGCCGCCATGTCGGATGCGCCGGCGCCCGAGGTGGAACTGAAATCGGGCGGCGCCGCCATCGTCAACCAGCAGGCGCTGGTGGACCGCACGGTGGCGGCCTGGGAGAAAAACTTCGGCCCCGGCCAGGTGATCAAGGTGCCCGCCATGACGGCCAGCGAGGACTTCTCGCAGTACATCATCGAGGGCGTGCCGGGCATGTTCTTCTTCACCGGCGTGTACGAGCCTGGCGCCGTGGCCGAGGCGGCCAAGCCGGGCGGCAAGCCGGTGGCGTTCAACCACTCGCCGCAGTACGCGCCGGTGGCCGAACCGTCCATCAAGACGGCCATACAGGCCATGAGCGTGGCGGTCCTGAATGTGCTGAAGCCTTAGAGGATGTTGCGACATCACCGTGGCGTCGTTGCCGCTCGCCATGCCTGGCCACGCTCAGTTTGAAATATCTTCTTGATCGCTGGGCGGCTTCTGCTGCCTGAGCAGCCGCCACACCATCCACGCCAGCGCCGCCACACCCAGCAGCAGCACGCCCCACAGTGCGGCCAGGCGCTGCACGGCGCTGTCCATGTCGGCCGCTGCGTTGGTTTGCGCGTCGCCGCGCCGCTGCGCAGCGCCGGCCGTGGCCAGCGGCAGGCGCTCCAGTTCTTCCTCCTTGTAGCCCGGTGCGACCTCCGCCAAGCCGCGCGCCGCCGCCGGCGCATTGAAGCGGCCCACGCTCAGCGTGTACGGCCCCGGGCTGGAGGCGAGGAACACCAGCGTGGCCGGCTCCCAGCGCAGGCTCAGTTGGGGCCGCGCTTTGACGGCGGCTTGCGTGCGCAGCGCCCATAGCGCGGCGTGCACGGGCGCCACCGCGATGTCGCCCGAGCTGCGCTCCCTGCCATCCTGCTCGATGCGGTAGAAGGTGGTGCTGAGCAGGGGCTGGAAGCGCTGCTGTCCGACCGTGTTGTAGGTGCCCAGCGTTACCGGCAGGACGATGTTGTTTTCCTCGAAGCGCAAGCCGACGGCGCGCGCCGCCACCGCGACCGGCGCGCTGTAGCGCAGCTCCTTGTCATCGGCGCCGGGCGCCGGCGGCAGCAGCAGCTGTTCCTGCGGCGCGGCGGCGGCGCTGCGCGAGGGCAGCTCGGCCCGGATCGCGGCGAAGCGCATAGGCGTGCCGCTGCGCCAGCTGAGTCGCCCGTAGCGAAAGCGGCGCGGGCTCAGGTCGAGGCGGTCGCTCGTCAGCGTGCGCGCATCCTGGTTGGTCAGCCAATTGAGCTCGGTGGCGCCGGCTGCTTCCCAGTGCTTCAAGTCGTTGCTGGTCTCCAGCCACACCTGGGCGCTGTAGACAGCCGCACCGTCCGGCGGAGAGAAGCGCAGCGCATCGACCTCGGGCATCCGGCCATCGGCATCGGGCGGGCCGAGGTCGAGGATCAGCGCCTGCAGGCGTGGCTCCTGCTTGCCCGCGCCTGCGCGGTCCGGCTGCACCCGCACCGACAGCAGGCGGCCATCGGCGCCGGTGCGCACGTCCAGGTCGACCGGCGCCTCGGATGCCGGCCCGTTGTGCATGAGCGGGAACACGGTGACGGCGCGGCTGGCGTGGGTGATCTGCTCATCGGCGCGCGGCTGGCGCAGCGCGTACGGTACCAGCTGGCCGTCCGCCGTGTAGATGCGCACATCGTTCAGCAGCGCCGAGCGCGCATACAGGTACACATCCCTGGGCAGGCGTAGCTGCACCATGCCCGGCCTGGCGATGGTGAGCGGGATGGCGTGGCTGAAATCGGCCGGCGTCTCGGCAGGCCATGCCAGCGGCGCCACAGCCATCATCAACATGGCAATCAGCTTCTTCATGCTGCTTTTCCTTCCTTGCTTTGCGCTGGATACGGCGCGACATAGCCTATGCCCACCATCAGCGCGCCGACGCCGACGAAGGAAACGATGCGCTCCACGCCGCCGATATTGGACAGGTCCACCAGGAACAGCTTGGCGACGGTGAGGCCCAGCAGCACCGCGCCGCCTATCCACAGCGGACGCAGCGCGCGCCTGGCGGCGCGGTGCATGAGCAGCAGCGCGGTCACGCTCCATACCAGCGACAGCATGGCCTGCACGAACTGCGCATCGAACATGGGCCGCGCTTCGTAAGGGATGCCGAGATAATGGGAAACCGCCCGCAGCAGCGCCAGGTTGAACCACACATAGGCGAGCGCCGCACCCGCCAGCGGCGCCCACGGCAGGGCTGGTGCATCGGCGTCCTCGCGCCACAGACGCCTGGCCGACGCCGCCAGCAACAGGGCGAACGCGCAGCTCAGGTCGAGCGGATTGGCCAGCGGCAGATAAGGCAGCGGCGCCATGGCGCCATCCTGCGTGAAATTCCATACGCCGATCAGCAGTAGCGACCAGGCGCAGGCCGCCGGCACCAGCACGCGGCGGTACCAGCTGGCGATGGGGGCCACCGGCCAGCCGCCGTTGCGCGTGCGGCGTATCAGCCAGGCGGCGGCCGCCATCATCAGCCAGGCCGGCAGGAAGCGCGTCCAGCTGGCGTCGGCATGCCAATCCGGGCTGGCCAGCGCCTCCGCGCTCACGCCGTCGCCCAGCCATCCGGCAATGGCGCGCTGGGCCACGGGCCATAGCATCAGCCAAGGCGCGGCGCTGCGCAGGGTGTGGATGGATCGCAGTGCGGGGGCGGACAGCTGCGGCCAGGCGCGCAGCAGCCACTCGCCCGCCAGCCATAGTGCGCCATAGCTGATCCAAAGCAGCGCACCGGGCGGCGGGCCGTAGCCGTATAGCGTGTCCAGCATGGCGATGCTGGCGCTTGCCAGTGCGATCCAGCAGGGCAGGGCGGTCCAGCGCAGCTGCGGCCACGCCAGCCGGCGCGCGGCCCACAGCAGCAGCGGTGCGCTGGCGGCGACCAGCAGCAGGTAGCAGGCCAGCCCTGGTCCCAGTTTTTCGTAGTGCGATGTGGTCCAGTAGCGTGTGCCCAGCCAGGCCCCCAGCAGCGGCGCGATCAGGGCGTACCACCACCATGCCGACCAGCCCAGCATCAGGCGCGCCAGCCAGGGTGGCGCCAGAGCCGCGTGGCGCTGCAGCGTCCAGCTGGTGAAGGCGGCTCCCGCCAGTATCATGGCTGCACCGAGGATGGGCTGGTCCAGCAGCTGATGGATGGGCAGGCGCCACGCGCCGCCTTCCACCGTCGCCAGCGCCAGGCCGCACGGCGCCAGCGCCAGGAGCAGCCATGCCACGAAGCCGCGTCCGCCTTCGGTCCGGGCCCGGTAGGCCAGCAGCACCGGAGGGATGGCCAGCAGGGTGAAGAAAGTCCACAGCCAGGTTTCCAGCGACGATATCGAGGTCTGGTCCAGCAGCGCGCCGGCCAGCGATATCCAGGCGCCGCCCTGTACCAGCAGGCCGAACACCCAGGCCAGCTTGCGGCGCTGGCGCAGCCCGACCCACGCGATGCCCGCGCCTTCCAGCGCCCACGCGGCGGACGTCCAGCGCGCATCGAGCGCGAACGGAATCGCCAGCGTGCCGAACACGATGCCCAAGGCGATGAAGGCGCTGACCGGCAGCTCGAACTGCGCGCGCCGTCGCAGCATGCTGGCCAGCACGATGTAGAACAAGCCCAGGGCCAGCGCCGAATACGCCACGCCAAACGGATAGTGATGCACCAGTCCGAATTGCAGCCCGAAGGCCAGCAAGGGCGTGCCGAATACCAGGGTGCCATCGATGTGATGGCGCAGCCGCACCGCCTGCCGCTGGGCATAGGCCAGCGAGATTCCGACGTAGTACAGGAAGAACAGGACCAGGAACAGCTGGGCCGACAGGTAATGCTCCGGCTGATAGCCCAGCACGCCCCATGCGGTGGCGATGGTGAAGGTAAAAGCGAAGCCGATCAGGTTCAGGATGCGCCAGGAACGCAGCAGGGCGATGGCGAACACGCCGCCATTGAGCACGGCGTAATAGGAGAACAGCGCGACATGGCTGCCGCCGCCACTGGAGGCCAGGATGGGCGCGGCGAATCCGCCCGCGATGCCGAATACCGCCAGCCACTTCGCATCCTGCAGCACTGCCAGCAAACAGGTGAACACGGTCAGCGCCAGCAGCAGGGCGAAGGCCAGCGAGCCTGGCAGCAGGTGATAAATGCGGAAGGCGCCAAAGGTCACCAGCATCAGCACCGCCAGCGCCGTGCCCTGCACCGGCAGGCTGATGGCCGGGCGGCGCGCCCGGATGCGCCAGGCCCAGGCCAGCACCGCCAGGTCCACCAGCACCACCCCGGCCAGGCGCAGCTCGATCGGCACGCTGATGCGCGCCGCCGTGTAGCGCAGCAGGAAGCTGACGCCGATGAAGAGGATCAGCAGGCCCAGCTTGGCAACCAGGTTGCCGCCGAGTAGCCAGGCCCTGGCGGCCAGCAGCCAGGCCGGCGGCGGGCTGGACCTCGGCTGGCCGGTGGGGGCGGCGGCTGGCGCGCTGGCGCTGGCGGCGGGCTCGAATTCGCGGTACTGCTGCCAGTCGTCCGGCGGCGCTGCCGGCGTGGCGTCAGCCGTGGACGGTTGTTCTTTTGGCTGCGCGCCTTTGTCCACGGCTTCGTGAACAGCTTCGCGCTGAGTTGCGGGAACAGCTTCGCGCAGAGTGCCGGACAGGGTTTCCGGCAAAGGTCCGGGCCTGGGCACATGCTGTGCCGCAGCCGGGCGCAGGCCGTGCCGCATGGCGGCATCCGGCGCTGGCTGGAACGCCTGCGCCGGCGCGCCCGGATTGGCCGTGACTTCGGCCTGCAGCCGTTCGACCACCGTGCGCAGCAAGGCCAGTTCGTGCAGCTGCTGTTCCGCCAGGCCGCGTGCGAGGCGCGCTTCCTCCCGCGCCCGCCACGCCCATCGCATCGCAACGATGACGCATACCACCAGCAGCAATTCCAGCACGGCGTCCTCCCTCATCGTAGTCCAGGCATGATAATGAAAGAACAACGATAGCACGCCCCTTATCCCGCACGCAGCGCGCCAGGCTCCCAGCGGTAGCGCAGCCTGATACTACAGGCTGTATGCCTTACTTGCCGGCTGCTATCCAGCGCTCCACCTGCGCCTCCAGGATGGGCATGGGCAGGGTGCCGTCGCCCAGCACCACCTCATGGAATTTGGCGTAGCTGAACCTGTCCCCCAGCGCCTGCTGGGCGCGCGAGCGCAGCTCCAGGATCTTCATGGCGCCGACCTTGTAGGCCAGGGCCTGGGCCGGGATCACCATGTAGCGCTCGACCTGGTTGCGGGCGCGCGCCTCGCTGTAGCCCAGGGTCTCCATCATGTAGGCGATGGCCTGCTCGCGGGTCCAGCCCTTGGCGTGCATGCCGGTGTCCACCACCAGGCGCACGGCGCGCAGCATCTCGTCGTTCAGGTGGCCGTAGTAGGACTCAGGCTTGTCGTAGAAGCCGAACTCGCGGCCCATGGTTTCCGAATACAGGGCCCAGCCTTCCGTGTAGGCGGCGGCGCTCTGCTGCTCCGTGTTGAACTTGCGGAAGTCCGGCAGGTCCAGTTCCTTGAGCAGGGCGGCGTGCAGGTGGTGGCCGGGCAGGCCCTCGTGCAGGAACAGCGTCACCATGCTGACGGTGGAATAGTCGCGCGGGTCGTTCACCACCGGCCAGAACACGCCCGGATGGGAACCGTCGGCCGCCACCGGTGTGTAATGGTCGGAGGCGGTGGCGCGGGTCAGTTCCGGCTCCAGCTGCAGTTCCAGCTGCGCCTTGGGCAGGAGGCTGAAATAGGCCGGCAGCTTTTTCACCACGGCGGCGTCGATCGCGCGGTAGGCGTCCAGCACTTCCTGTTCCGTCTTGAAGGGCTTGAACGCCGATTGGGCGCTGACCCACTGCGGCAGCCTGGCGGGCGGGCCATCGTAGCCCAGCTTGGGTCCGAGTTCGGCCAGCTGCTGCTGGATGCGCGCCACTTCCTTCAATCCCAGCGCATGGATCTGCTCCGGCTGCAGCGGCAGGTTGGTATTGTCCTTGATGCGCGCCAGATACCATGCCGCGCCATTGGGCAGGGCGCCCAGGCCGGTGCTGCTGCGGCCGGCGGCCAAGTAATCCTTCTCAAGGAAGGCGCACAGGCGGTCGATGGCTGGCAGCAGCAGGGCCACGGTGCGGCGGTAATCGCGGGCCAGCTTCTGCTTGTCCGCGCTGGAAAAGCCGGCCGGCAGGCGCGTGATGGGCGAGTAGTACACGCTTAGTTCCGGCGCCGTGGCGCGCAGTGCCTGGAATTGCGGCAGCATGGCGCTGGTGATGGCCCTGGGCTGGACCACGCCGGTGCGCATGCCTTCCTTCATGTTGGCGATGGCCTGGTCTATCCAGCCCGGCAGCTGCTTCAAGCGGCTGAGGTAGGCGCGGTACTGGGCGGGCGTGGACAGCGGCTGCGAGCCGGCGCCGCCCGCATAGTTGGCCAGGGTGCTGGGCACGTTGTCCATCTGGTTGAGCGGCAGCAGGTGCTCGGGAAATTGCTCCAGGTTGAGCGAGGCGGCCAGTTCGAAGGCCAGCAAGTCGTAGTTCAGCTGCTCCTTCGTGGTCAGCTGGCTGCGGTTGATGGCGGCCAGCTGCTGTTGCATGCGGTGGTACAGGGCGAATTGCCTGGCGCGGCCGGTGGGCGAGATGGTGTGGCCCAGCTGGTCGTCATAGCGGCTGTCGCCGTTGGCGGTGGCGTACAGCAGCGGATCGAATTTCGCGCGCGCCACATAGAAGGCATCGGCCAGCCGGTCCAGCTGCTGGCGCTGGGGGGATGGCGCCGGCTGCGCCGCTTGCGCGGTGGCAGGTGCGGCCGCCAGCAGCGGCGGCGCGGCCAGGGAGGCGGCCAGCAGGCTGGCGGCAAGGACGGTGGTGCGGACAGGGCGGGACAGGGCCATCAGGTTATCCTTTTTTAAAAATTTGCCAAAAGGATACTCCAGATTGGCGGCCCGGGCGGGGCAAGTTTTTTGAATCCGGGCGGCAGGAAAGGTACAATGGATCCTTGAACGCTGAAATAGCATCCATTACCAGTAAAGGTTTTCCATGAGTCTCAAATGCGGCATCGTCGGCCTGCCCAACGTCGGCAAGTCCACCCTGTTCAACGCCCTGACCAAGGCCGGCATCCCGGCCGAAAACTACCCGTTCTGCACCATCGAGCCTAATGTGGGCGTGGTCGAGGTGCCCGATCCGCGCATGGCCGCGCTGGCCGAGATCGTCAAACCCGAGCGCATGGTGAACGCCATCGTGGAATTCGTGGACATCGCCGGCCTGGTGGCGGGCGCGTCGCAGGGCGAGGGCCTGGGCAACCAGTTCCTGTCTCACATCCGCGAAACCGACGCCATCGTCAACGTGGTGCGCTGCTTCCAGGATGACAACGTGATACACGTGGCCGGCAAGGTCAGCCCGCTGGACGATATCGAAGTGATACAGACCGAGCTGGCGCTGGCCGACCTGGGCACTGTGGAAAAAGCCATCCACCGCGAAAACAAGAAAGCCCGTTCCGGCGACAAGGACGCCATCAAGCTGGTGGCCGTGCTGGAGCGTCTGGTGCCGCACCTGAACGAAGCCAAGCCGGCCCGTTCGCTGGGCCTGGACGAAGCCGAATTGGCCCTGATTAAACCGCTGTGCCTGATTACCGCCAAGCCGGCCATGTATGTGGCCAATGTGTCGGAAGATGGTTTCAGCAATAATCCGCTGCTGGACCAGCTGACGGAATACGCCAAATCGCAAAACGCACCCATCGTCGCCATTTGCGCCGCCATCGAGGCGGAAATTGCCGATCTGGACGACGAGGATAAAACCGCCTTCCTGGCCGACCTGGGCATGGAAGAGCCGGGCCTGGACCGTTTGATCCGCGCCGCCTATAAACTGCTGGGCCTGCAGACGTATTTCACCGCAGGTGTAAAAGAGGTGCGCGCCTGGACCATTCATATCGGCGATACCGCCCCGCAGGCCGCTGGCGTGATCCACACCGATTTCGAGCGTGGTTTCATCCGCGCGCAAACCATCGCCTACGATGATTTCATTCAATATAAAGGCGAAGCTGGCGCCAAGGAAGCTGGCAAAATGCGCGCCGAAGGCAAGGAATATGTCGTCAAGGATGGCGATGTGTTGAACTTCTTGTTTAACGTCTAAGTCCAACTACGGTAATCAGAAGAGACCGCAAGTCGCATTGGCGGACCTGGCCCTTTAGCCTAACATCGGTATTAACACGGCCCCTCTCGGTGACCCTGCTTCGGCAGGGAAGCTGCTGAGGGGTTTTTTCTTTTGCGCTGGCATTCCGTTAAAAAGGCAGGTGGTCCGGCACTCTGACGGGTCAACATGATCAACAGCCTCGCCTAGCGAGGCTTTTTTTGCACTGCGGAAGCCAAGAAATAGCTCGATCATGCCAATTTTGAGCATGAGAAGGGCGAAACAGAGGCCCCAAGGCAGGGCCCAGCGGGGAAAACGGTGGGGTTCAGGCGGCTGGCTTGCTTGCCGCAGGCGTGGGGAGGCGGTTCAGTTGCAGCTGCGCGAGGCTGCTGTACAAGGGAGGCGTTAATACGCGGGAGATCGTGCTGGCGATAACTGCGCAGGCCATCAGGCTTAACACCATGCCGTGCCCATCCACCATTTCCATGACGATGATGAATGCAGTTAATGGCGCCTGGGTAGCGGCTGCCAAAAACCCTACCATGCCGAGCGCGATTAAAGCGGCAGCATGGGGATAATGCACCAGGGTGGCGATATTATTACCGAATGCGGCGCCTATGGATAATGAAGGAGCGAAAATCCCCGCCGGCGCACCCGACCATACGGTGAACCAGGTCGCAATGAATTTTTGAAAACTAAACATGGCGGAATGCGGGGTGTCCCCATTTAACAAAGCCACGGTCATGGTATTTCCGCTGCCATAGGTATTGCCGTTTGCCGCTATGCCGATTATTGCGACCATTAATCCGCAAATGGCGGCGAATATAACCGGATAACGGCCGCGGAATTGGCTTGCCCGATCCGCCGAGCGTCCGCTCAAACTGGCCAGCAGCAGCCGCGCAAATAATCCTCCGGCAGCGCCGCAAGCCAGCGCAACCAATAACCCGGGCGCCAGCAAGGACCAGCCTATCGGTCCCGCGTGAATAACGCCGAAATGCGTGCCATTACCGTCGATGGAGACCGCGATTAATCCGGCCAATACGATGCCGGCCACGATCAAGCCGCTGCTGCGCTGTTCCGGCGAACGCGATAATTCTTCAATTGCAAACATTACTCCGGCCAGCGGCGTATTGAATGCGGCGGCAATGCCGGCCGCGCCGCCGGCCACCAGCAAACTATGCGGACTCACCGACGTATTGCGCGGAAGCAGACGCCGCGCCGCCAGCATGATGCCGGCCGCAATCTGCACCGACGGCCCTTCACGTCCCAGCGACAGGCCGCCCAGCAGGCCGGCCGTGGTCAGCGCCAGCTTGGCCAGGCTCAGCTTGAGCGAGACATACAGGGAACGCTGCCCGCCCGGCACGGCCGGGTCCAGCGCCGCCATCACCTGGGGAATGCCGGAGCCGGCCGCGCCTGCTGCATAGCGCCGGGTCAGCCACACGATGGCGGCGCAGGCGGCCGGCATCCACAGCAGGGTCAGCCACCAGGTCGGCGCCGCCACGGCCAGGAACAGGTCCAGCGCCGCCTCGGCCAGGTGGGTGAAGCCGACCACGGTCAGTCCGGCCACGGCCGCCGCCCCCACCACCACCGCGCGCGACCACCACTGTTCGGGCGTGGCGAACTCACGCTTGAAAGCCGAGCGCATGTCGTGGTGATGGTGCTGCATGTGGGTGGGAGGAAAGATTGATGTGTTTTCATTATACGCAGATGGCCCCGGCGCCGCCGCGCGGTGCGGCGCGTCCATGCTTGTTCTGTATAATCGCCCGGATTGCCGCGCCCGCAGGGGCGGCCGCTACACCCCCTCACGAGAAAAAACAACTTCATGGCATCTTCCAACGATAACGTCAGCATGGCCTTGTTCTGCGACTTCGAGAACGTGGCGCTGGGCGTGCGCGACGCGAATTACGACAAGTTCGATATCAAGCCGGTGCTGGAGCGCCTGCTGCTCAAGGGCAGCATCGTGGTCAAGAAGGCGTATTGCGACTGGGACCGCTACAAGGGCTTCAAGGCTTCCATGCACGAGGCCAACTTCGAGCTGATTGAAATCCCCCATGTGCGCCAGTCGGGCAAGAACTCGGCCGACATCCGCATGGTGGTCGATGCGCTGGACCTGTGCTACACCAAGTCCCATGTTGACACTTTTGTCATCATTTCCGGCGACTCGGATTTCTCGCCGCTGGTGTCCAAGCTGCGCGAAAACGCCAAGAAAGTGATCGGCGTGGGCGTCAAGCAGTCCACCTCGGACCTGCTGGTGGCCAACTGCGACGAATTCATCTTCTATGACGACCTGGTGCGCGAGAGCCGCCGCGCCAAGCGCGAGGCCAGCAGCGAGGCCAAGCCGGCCGTCAAGCGCACGCCCGAGGAGGAGCGCGCCCGCCGCGAGGAAATGGACAAGCGCCGCAACCAAGCGGTGGAAATCGCCATCAACACCTTCGAGGCGCTGGTGCTGGAGCGCGGCGACACGGGCAAGATCTGGGCCTCGGTCCTCAAGGAAGCCATCAAGCGCCGCAAGCCGGACTTCAGCGAGTCGTATTATGGCTTCCGCACTTTCGGCAACCTGATCGAGGAAGCCAAGGCGCGCGGCCTGCTGGAGTTTGGCCGCGACGAGAAGTCGGGCGCCTATGTCTACCGCAGCTCGGGCGTTCCTGCTCCTGTGCTGGCCGATGCCGCGCCGCAGGCCGAGCATGGCGAGGCGCCGGTGGCCGGGGCCGAGCGTCCCGAGGGCTTCCGGGTCGATTCCAACCGTGGCCGCGACCGTGACCGCAACCGCAACGGCCGCAACCGTAACCGCGACCGTAACGAGCGCCAGCAGGGCGCGCAAGCCGAAGCGTCCGCTGGCACGCCGTACGAAGCCGGTGCGGCCAGCCAGGAAGAGGGCGTGCAGCCCGTGATCCTGGCGCCAGTTGCCGAGGTTGCCGAGCAGATTGCCGAGGCTGTGCACGAGGTGGCGGATCAACCGTCCACCAGCTTCTCGGACCTGGTGGAGCAGACCGCCGATGCCGTGCATGAAGTGGCCGAGCCTGAAACGGCCGGCGGCGCCAAGCAGGGCAGGTCCAACCGTATCCGCACCCCGGCCCGCAAGGCCAAGGCGGCTGCCAAGGGCAAGGCCCAGGCCGCCGCCGAGGCCTCCGCCGGGCCGGCGGCCGACGCCGCCCCGGTGCGGGAGCAGCCTGCCGCCCGGCCTGCGACCCCGGTGCAGGAGACCGGCCCGGTGCCATCGGCAGCCGAAGCGGTGCCAGCCACAGTGGCGGCCGCTGAGATTGCAGCCGAAGCTGCGGCAGCCGAAGCTGCGGCAGCCGGCGCTGCGCCGGGGAAAGCCGCCAAGCCTGCGCGTCCAGCCAAGACCGCCAAGCCGGTGCGTCCGCCCAAGGCTGCCAAGCCCGCCAAGGCGGATGCGCAGCCTGCAGCGGAGGCGGCAGCCGAGCCCGTAGCGGCGCCGGCCACGCCCGCCCAAGCCGCCGAAGGCGAGGCCGCCGCCAAGCCAGCCCGCAAGCCTGCCGCGCGCCCACGCCGTCCGGCCGCCGCCAAGGCCAAGCCCAAAACCACGCCCGAGGCCTGATAATCCTTGCCGCCTGCGCGGCAATGACCCGCGTACCCCGGGGCTGTCTGCCGCATCCTGTGCGGTACATTAGGCACGGATTGCCGCCTGCGCGGCAATGACGTGCAGCCGTCCAGGCTGTGCGCCGCATCCTGGGTGGCACGCTCAGCATGGATTGCCGCGTGCATGGCAGTGAACTGCCAGCGCTGGCCGCGTTCCCGTCGGCTCCCCGGCTGCCGGGGGCGCCAACTCCGGCATTGTGCGATACTGATACTTATTTTTCGCTCAATATCGGGACGGCAACCCGTCCCGGCCGCCGCCATGCCCACGCTTGCTTCTCTCACCATCTATCCCATCAAATCCTGCGCCGGCCTGGCGCTGGAGCAGGCGACCCTGACCTCCGACGGCCTGATGACCCAGCAGATCTACGACCGCGAATGGATGGTGGTGGACGAACACAACCACGTCATCACCCAGCGCGAACAGCCGCGCATGGCGCTGATCGTGCCCACCCTCAAGGGCGACGTGCTGGAACTGCGCGCCCCCGGCATGCTGCGCCTTGAGCTGGCGCTGGGCCTGCCCGATCCCGAACTGGCGCCCACCCGCAGCGTGACCCTGTGGGAAGACACCATCCTGGCCTACGACTGCGACGCCCTCACCGCCGAGTGGTTCACCCAATACCTGGGCGTGCCCAGCCGCCTGGTGCGCTTCCACGCCCACGCCCGCCGCCCGGTCAGCACCAGGTGGACCAACGGCGTCGAGGCCACCACCATGTTCTCGGACGGCTACCCGGTGCTGGTCACCAGCACCGCTACGCTGGACGACCTCAACCAGCGCCTGCGGGCGGCCGGGCGCGTGGCCCTGCCCATGAACCGTTTCCGTCCCAACGTGGTTATCGCCGGCATTGAAGCCTTCGAGGAAGATTACGCCGAGTCCTACCGCTTCGGCGAGGCCCTGCTCAAGCCGGTCAAACCCTGTCCGCGCTGCCCCATGCCTTCGATCGACCAGGAGACCGGCCAGTTCGGTCCCGATCCGCTGGACATCCTGCAAGGCTACCGCGCCAAGCCGGAACTCGATGGCGCGGTATGCTTCGGCATGAATGCCATCCTGCTGGAAGGCGGGGACGCGGTGTTGCGCGTGGGCCAGGAAGTCGACGTCGACATTGCTTTCTAGATAAGTCCGCTAACTACATTTACAACTTAGTTTCAGCCAGGGTATTTTCAAGTAATCCCGTTTCGCGTAAGGTAATATGGCGTCCGCCATATACCAGAGGTGTTATGACCCCAACCGCCCCCAGCAAGCTGCCGCCCCAGGACGACCTGGCGCTGCGAGTGCAAGACCTCAGCGCCGAGAACCAGGCGCTGCGGGCGCGCATGGCGTATTTGCTGGAACAGGCCGAGCGCAACCATTCCATCATGACGCGCCACCAGTCCTTCGACCTGGACATCGTCGGCGCCGCCAATTTCCCCGAGCTGGTGGGCACCATCTTCCGCGTGCTGCCCGTCATTTCCGAGCTGGACAACGTGACCGTGGTGCTGGTCGACGAGGATGCCGACATCCGCACCGTCATGCTCAAGCTGGACGTGGTGTTCGAGGATTTCCCCAACCTGGTGTTCGTCGAAAATATCGACGGCCTGGGCTACGACCTCGGCCAGTGCCATGCCCACGCCGCGCCGCCCAAGCCGGTGCTGGGCATGTACGACCCCCAGCGCCACCTGCCGCACATGCCAAACGCGCAGGCGGGATTGCAGAGCGTGGCCATGGTGCCGCTGCTGCGCAACCGCCGCATCATCGGCAGCCTGAACCTGGGCAGCGTGGACCCGACCCGCTTCACGCCCAGCCTGGGCACGGATTTCCTGGAGCACATGGGTTCCATCATCGCCATCTGCCTGGAAAACGTGATCAGTAACGAGATGCTGAAATACATAGGCTTGACCGATTCGCTGACCGGGGTCTACAACCGGCGCTACATCGACCGCCGCCTGCTGGAGGAAATCGCGCGCGCACGCCGCCAGGGCTATCCGATTTCCTTCATGTATCTGGACATCGACCACTTCAAGCGCGTCAACGACACCGTCGGCCACGGCGGCGGCGACGAGGTGCTGCGCGAGGTGGCGACCCGCATCAAGGCCGAGCTGCGCCTGTCGGACGCATTGGCGCGCTTTGGCGGCGAGGAATTCGTGGTGCTGCTGATCGACGCCGATCTCGATAGCGCCGCCTTCGTGGCCGAACGCATACGCGCCGGGGTGGCGGCCAGCATGATCACCTTGTCGCCTGAACTGAGCGTGTCGGTCACGGTGTCGATAGGCGTGGCTTGCCTGGACCCGGCCATCGAGGGCGAGGCCCCGGCCATCGCCCGCACCCTGGTGGCGCAGGCCGATGCAGCCCTGTACCAGGCCAAGGACGGCGGCCGTAACCGCGTGGTTCGGCACCAGCCCTGAATCACTTCAGTTTCAGCAAGCGCAGTTCACCCTTGTCCACCGCCGCCGCGCTGCCGCGCAACACCACCACGTCGCCCGCCTCCAGCACCGTTTCCGGCGCCACGTCCACCCGTCCCAGGCCGCGCCGTATGCTGCTGACCTGGGCGCCCACGCTTTCCAGATCGATCTCGCCCAACGCCTTGCCGACGCAGGCGGCGCCGCCGCCCAGCACCACCGAGTGCAGGCGTTCCAGGTCGCTTTCCTCGTCCACGTCGCTGGCGCCGTGGAAGAAGCCGCGCAGCGAGGCGTAGCGGGCGTCGCGCGCGGCCTGCACCCGGTGCACCACGCGCCGCAGCGGCACGCCCAGCATGACCAGCGCGTGCGAGGCCAGCATCAGGCTGCCCTCCATCAGTTCCGGCACCACCTCGGTGGCGCCGGCCGCCATCAGGCGCTCCAGGTCCACATCGTCGTGGCTGCGCACGATCACCGGCAAGGTTGGCGCCAGCTCGTGCACCAGGCGCAGCACCTTCATGGCCGAGGGCGTGCTGGCGTAGGTGATGACCACGGCGCTGGCGCGGTAGATGCCGGCCGCCACCAGGCTTTCGCGGCGCGCCGCGTCGCCGTAGGAGACATGGGCGCCGGCCGTCTGCGCTTCCTGCACCCGTTCCGGGTCCAGGTCGAGCGCGTGGTAGTGGATGTTTTCCTCGCTCAGCAGGGTGGCCAGGCTCTGGCCGCTGCGGCCGAAGCCGCACACGATCACGTGCTTCTGGGTGGCCATGGTGCGGCTGGCGATCTTGGTCAGTGTCAGCGATTGCAGCATCCACTCGTTGCTGGACAGCTTCATCACGATCTGGTCGGACTTGGCAATGATGAAGGGCGCGGCCAGCATGGACAGCACCATGGAGGCCAGCACCACCTGCACCAGGAACGGGTCCATGAGCTTGATGCCGCCCGCCAGGTTGAGCAGCACGAAGCCGAATTCGCCGGCCTGGGCCAACCCCAGGCCGGTGCGGATGGCGACGCCGTCGGAAGCGCCGAACAGCTTGGCCAGCAGGGCGATCAGGGCGAACTTGAGCAGCACCGGGCCCAGCAGCAGCACCAGCACCAGCCACCAGTTCTCGGCCACCAGGCGCACGTTGAGCAGCATGCCTATGGTGATGAAAAAAAGTCCCAGCAGCACGTCGCGGAAGGGCTTGATGTCTTCCTCCACCTGGTGCTTGTATTCGGTCTCGGAAATGAGCATGCCGGCCACGAAGGCGCCCAGCGCCATGGACAGGCCGGCTTTTTCCGTGATCCAGGCCGCGCCCAGGGTGATCAGCAGCAGGTTCAGCATGAACAGTTCCTGCGAGCGGCGCTTGACCACGATGGTGAACCAGCCGCGCACCAGCTTCTGGCCGAAGAACAGCAGCAGGGCCAGCACCACGGCCGCCTTCAGGCCGGCCCAGGCCAGGGTTTCCACCAGGTTGTCCGCGCCCTGGCCCAGGGCCGGGATCAAGATCAGCAGCGGCACCACGGCCAGGTCCTGGAACAGCAGGATGCCAATGATCTTGCGGCCATGCTCGCTTTCCAGCTCCAGGCGCTCGGTCAGCATCTTGGACACGATGGCGGTGGACGACATGGCCAGCGCCCCGCCCAGCGCGAACGAGGCTTGCCAGGAGATGCGCAGGAAGGCCGGCAGCTGGCTGGCCACCAGCAGCCCGAACAGTACGGTGGCGATGATGGTCAGCCCGACCTGGGCCATGCCCAGCCCGAACACGATGCTGCGCATGGACTTGAGCTTGGGCAGGGAGAATTCCAGCCCGATCGAGAACATCAGGAAAACAACACCGAATTCGGCCAGGGCGTGGGTGGTCTCGCTGTTTTCCGCCAGTCCCAGCGCATGCGGCCCGATTAATATGCCCACGGCCAGGTAGCCCAGCATGGGAGGCAAATGCAACATCCGGAACGCCACCACGCCCAATACAGCCGAGCCCAGCAATAAGAGGGTCAATTCCAGCGATGTGTACATTATTCCAACATAAGGGCTAGGTGTTTTCCGAGGTTTACGGGCGTGTAGCGACTTTGTTACGACTGGCAAGTTTTTTGCTTGGCCAATTCGGCTATACTTTCGGCATGAGTGTAACCCATCAAAAAACAATGCTGAAAGCTTTTGACGCAAATACGGCCGCGCACGCCCTCAAGCTGGCGCGCGAGACCCTGCGGATCGAGGCCCAGGCCATCAGCGCCCTGGAGGCGCGCCTGGAGCGCGACGACAGCGTGGTGCGCGCCATCGAGCTGCTGCTCAACTGCAAAGGCCGCGTGGTGGTGTCCGGCATCGGCAAGTCCGGCCACATCGCACGCAAGATCGCCGCCACCCTGGCCTCGACCGGCACCCCGGCCCTGTTCGTGCATCCTGCCGAGGCGGCCCATGGCGACCTGGGCATGGTAACGGCCGACGACACCTTCATCGCGATCTCGTATTCCGGCGAAAGCTCGGAGCTGATGGCCATCCTGCCGGTGGTCAAGCGCATGGGCAGCCCTTTGATTTCCATCACGGGCAAGCCCGGCTCCAGCCTGGCGCGCCTGGCCGATGTGCACCTGGACGTGGCGGTGGACAAGGAAGCCTGCCCCATGAATTTGGCGCCGACCACCTCCACCACCGTCACGCTGGCGCTGGGGGATGCCCTGGCCGTGGCCCTGCTGGACCTGCGCGGCTTCAAGGAAGAAGACTTCGCCCGCTCGCACCCGGGCGGCGCCCTGGGCCGGCGCCTGCTGACCCATGTGCGCGACGTAATGCGCAGCGGCGACGCCGTGCCGCGCGTGGCCGCCGATGTCAAGCTGACCGACGCCCTGCTGGAAATCACCCAGAAGGGCATGGGCATGACCGCCATCGTGGACGGCGAAGGCCGCCCGCTGGGCGTGTTCACCGACGGCGACCTGCGCCGCATGATCGAGAAGGTGCAGGACTTTACCCAGGTGGTGATACGCGACGTGATGCACCCCAACCCGCGCAGCATCAGCCCGGACAAGCTGGCGGTGGACGCCGTGGCCGTGATGGAGCAGTACCGCATCAACCAGATGCTGGTGACGGACGCCGACGGCAAGCTGGTGGGCGCCCTGCACATCCACGACCTGACCCGCGCCAAGGTGATCTGATGACGGCAACCTTCACCCCCATCGAACCCGTGGCCCATATCCTGGCCCGTTTCCAGGCCTGAGGATGGTGATGCGCAAACGTACCGCCCACCGCTGGCGCCTGACCCTGATCATGACGGTGGGCGTATTTGTCGCTGTCGGCACCACCTGGCTGGTGCAGGTGGTCAACCAGGCCGGCCAGGAAGCATGGGTCGACCAGCACCGCAGCGAGCCGGACTACATCGTCGAGCGCTTTAGTTTCGTGCGGGCCGGCAAGAACGGCCAGCCGGCCTACATCATTTCGGGCGACAAGCTGACCCACCGGCCCATCGACGATTCCTCGGTGATCGACAAGCCCATCGTGCACAGCCTGGCCACCGACCAGCCTCCCATGAACATGCGGGCCGACACCGCCCGCGTAGACGAGGGCAACACCCGCGTCCAGCTGAACGGCAGCGTGGACGTGGTGCGGCCCGCCACGGCGGCGGCCCAGCCGCTGCGCCTGACCACGCCGGCACTGACCGTGTTCCCGGACGAGGAAAGAATGGAAACCGACCAGCCGGTGCACCTGGAAATGGGCAAGTCGACCGCCCAGGGCAGCGGCATGAAAGCCAACAACGCGACGCGCCAGATCACCCTGTACGGGCGCGGCCAGATCGACGTGCCGCCGCGCGGCGCGCGCTGAGCACCAGGAGAACCCAACATGACACGACATACGATGCAATTACTGCTGGCCGCCGCCGCCCTGCTGCTGGGCGGCGCCGCCGGCGTGGCGCAGGCCGAGAAGGCCGATTCCAACAAGCCCACCGAGATCAAGTTCGACCAGCTGGAAGTGGACGACGTCAAGCAGATCAAGACCTTCACCGGCAACGTGATCCTGACCCGCGGCACCCTGCTGATGAAGTCGCCCAAGGCGGTGGTGACCGAGGACCCTGAGGGCTACCAGTACGTCACCCTGACCAATTCGCCCGGCACCATGGCCACCTTCCGCCAGAAGCGCGACGGCGCCGGCGACCAGTGGGTCGAAGGCCAGGCCGAGCGCATCGAATACGATGGCAAGACCGAGCTGGTCAAACTGTTTTCCAAGGCCCAGATCAAGCGCCTGGAAGGCAGCAAGCCGGCCGACCAGGTCGATGGCGAATTCATTTCCTACGACAGCCGCAAGGAATTCTTCGCGGTCAAGAACACCTCCACCGGCGAGAGCAAGGTGGGCGGCGGACGCGGCTCCATGGTGATACAGCCATCCAGCAAGAACCCGGCCAACGCCGCGCCGCAACCAGCGCCACAGGGGAAATAATGGACATGGCCAGCTGCGGCAGCACCCTGATCGTACGCGGACTGCAAAAGACCTATGGCAAGCGCCAGGTGGTGCATGACGTGTCGCTGCAGGTCGAGTGCGGCGAAGTGGTGGGCCTGCTGGGCCCCAACGGCGCCGGCAAGACCACCTCGTTCTACATGATCGTCGGCCTGGTGCCGTCCGATGCGGGCAGCATCGATATCAGCGGGACCGACATCTCGCGCCTGCCCATCCACCGCCGCGCGGCGCTGGGACTGTCCTACCTGCCGCAGGAGGCGTCCGTGTTCCGCAAACTGACGGTGGAAGAAAACATCCGCGCCGTGCTCGAAATCCAGCGAGTCAACGGCAAGCCTTTATCCAAGGCGGAAATTGATGAACGGCTCAATACCCTGCTAGCCGATTTGCAAATCGAGAAGCTGCGTGACAACGCCGCGCTGTCCCTGTCGGGCGGCGAGCGGCGCCGCGTGGAGATCGCGCGGGCCCTGGCCACCAACCCGCGCTTCGTGCTGCTCGATGAACCTTTCGCCGGGGTCGACCCGATTGCCGTGATTGAGATCCAGCGCATCGTGCGCTTCCTCAAGGAGCGCGGCATCGGCGTCCTCATTACCGATCACAATGTGCGCGAGACGCTGGGCATTTGCGACCGCGCATACATCATCAACCAGGGCACGGTACTGGCATCAGGCCGGCCAGACGACATCATCGCCAATGAGTCGGTGCGTCGCGTGTATCTGGGTGAACATTTCCGTATGTAGATCCATGAAACAGTCTTTGCAACTGCGTACCTCGCAACATCTCGCGCTGACGCCGCAGCTGCAGCAGTCCATACGCCTGCTGCAATTGTCGACGCTGGAATTGCACCAGGAACTGGAACAGCTGCTGACCGAAAATCCCTTGCTGGAAAGGCTGGACGACCCGCTGGACCACTCCGTGCGCCTGCTGTCCGATGGCGCCATCAGCCAGCCGGCCGGCGCCGCCGAGGCCGGCGCCGATCCCGTGCACACGCCCGACAATGCTGCGCCGGCCGGCGAAGGCGAGGCCTATGACGGCCCGGCCGCCGACACCGACAGCACCACCCCCGAGGCCGACATGGACTGGGGCGACGCCGGCCGTAGCAAGAACAACGACGACGAGGATTCCCGCCCGCAACTGGAAGCGGGCCACTGCACCCTGCGCGAGCACCTGATGGAGCAGATGCGGGTGACGGTGCTGGAAATGCGCGACCGCGCGCTGGTGGAAATCATCATCGATGCGCTGGACGAGAACGGCTACCTGGAAGAGCCGCTGGAGGACATCCACGCGCGCCTGCCGGAAGAATTGGAGATCGAGCTCGATGAGCTGCGCACGGCCCTCACGCTGCTGCAAAGCTTCGACCCGGTGGGCGTGGGCGCCCGTAACGCGTCCGAGTGCCTGGCGCTGCAGATACGCCGCATGCCCGGCGTGCCCCTGGTGACGCGGCGCATGGCGCTGACCATCGTCGAACAGCATCTGGCCTGGTTTGCCCAGCGCGATTTCAACAAGCTGAAAAAAGCCCTCAACTGCGACGAGGAAGACTTGCGCGAGGCGCAGGCCGTGATCCGCCAGTGTAATCCGCATCCGGGCGCCGCCTTCGCGTCCGACGTGTCCGACTACGTGGTGCCGGACGTGATCGTCAAGAAGGGCCGCAACGGCTGGCAGGTCAGCCTGAACAACGACGTCATGCCGCGCTTGCGCGTGAACGCCATGTACGCCAACCTGCTCAAGCAGGGCAAGGGCGAGGGCGCCATGGGTGCTCAGCTGCAGGAAGCCAAGTGGCTGATCAAGAACATGCGCCAGCGCTTCGACACCATCCTGCGCGTGGCGCAGGCGATAGTGGAACGGCAAAAGAATTTTTTCTCGCACGGCGCCGTCGCCATGAGACCCCTTGTGCTTCGCGAAATTGCTGATACACTGGGTTTACACGAGAGTACTATTTCTCGGGTAACAACTCAGAAATACATGCTGACCCCGCATGGCATGTTTGAGTTGAAATATTTCTTCGGCAGCCACGTCGCCACCGAAGCGGGGGGCGAAGCCTCATCGACGGCGATACGGGCGCTCATCGTGCAACTGACAGGAGCAGAAGACCCTAAAAATCCTTTATCCGACAGTAAGATTGCGGACATGCTGGGAGAACAGGGCATGGTGATCGCGCGACGTACTGTTGCCAAGTATCGCGAAGCCTTGAAAATCCCTCCAGTCAGCCTCCGCAAGTCTTTGTAGTGCATTGGCCACTGCGCGCCCGGCGGCAATGGGCGCCCGCACTGGCCGTAAGGCGACATCATCTTTAGGAGTGTGTATGAATCTCACCATCAGTGGTCATCATCTCGAAGTGACTTCGGCTATCCGTGAATACGTGCAGAACAAGCTGGAGCGCGTCACCCGCCACTTTGATCAAGTGATCGATATCGCCGTGATCCTCACGGTCGATAACCTTAAAGAGAAAGAGAAACGTCAAAAGGCTGAAATCAACCTGCGTATGTCCGGCAAGACCGTGTACGTGGAAAGCCTGTCGCAAGACCTGTACGCCGCCATCGATACGCTGATCGACAAGCTCGACCGGCAAGTCATGAAATACAAGGACAAAGTCCAGCAGCATGGCCACGACGCCATCAAACACCTGCCCGACAGCTACGAACCCACCGCCGCCGTCTAGACCCCACGCCGGCTCCACAACGAAGGGCGCGCTTGGCGCCCTTTTTTGCCTGTGTTAAGGTAAACGTTTTCCTTCTGCGAGTGGCTGCATGAAACTTGATAAATTATTTATATCGTTGCTGCTCAGCGCCGCCGTGTCCGTCTCCGCCGCCGCACCTGCCTGCAAGCCGGCGCCGCCGGCCGTGATCGACATCGACGCCAACGGCTACTACACCGACAGCCATCACTCCGTGATCGACCCGGTACTGCGCGCCCGCAACATCGCCAACACCAAACCCATCGAGGATTTCCTCGGCGAAGTGTCGAGCGCGGCCAGCCGCTACCAGGCCGACCCGCAGGGCCAGGCCGCCGACGGCGCCTGCGCGCTGGCATGGCTGTCGGCCTGGGCCGGGCAGGGCGCCATGCTGGGCAAGCTGAGCACGGAGCAGTCCTGGTACCAGCGCAAATGGACCCTGTCCGGCCTCTCGCTCAGCTATGCGCGCGTCAAGCCGGCCGCCAGCGAGCAGCAGCGCCAGGCCATCGAAGGCTGGCTGGGGACTATCGCCGACGCCACCATCCAGCATTCGGACGCGCATAAGGGCGTGCGCAACAACCACTACTACTGGGAAGGCCTGGCGGTGGCCGCCGCCGGCGCCGTGACCGGCGACCAGCGCCGCCTGGCCTGGGGCCGCAAGGTGTTCGACCACGCCATGACACAGGTGGCGGACGACGGCTCGCTGCCGGCCGAGATGGCGCGCGCCGCCAAGGCGCTGCACTACCACGTGTTCTCGGCCGTACCGCTGTCCATGCTGGCCTCGGTGCTGGACGTGCACTCGCCCAGGCTGGACCAGCTGGTGCGCTACACCATCGCCGCCGCGCGCGACCCGTCCGGCATCGCCAGGGCCGCCGGCGTCGAGCAGGAGCCGGTGGGGCCGGGCGAGATGTCGTGGACCGTGATCTATGCCCGCCATGAGGGCAAGCCTGAACTGGCGGCCGCCAACCCGACCCGCTATCCGCGCCTGGGCGGAGAACTGAAACTGGCCAATCCGCTGGAGCACGTGGCGCGGTAGAATGGGCCATGAGCGAATTCGTCCAGACCAGCATCAGCAACGGCGCCGGCGTCATCACGCTGGACCGTCCCCAGGCCCTCAATTCCCTGTCGCTGGAGATGGTGCGCGCCATCACACGCGCCCTGCTGGACTGGCGCGCCAGCGATGACGTGACGGCCGTGCTGATACGCTCCAGCGCCGCCAGGGCCTTCTGCGCCGGCGGCGATATCCGCTTCTTCCACGAGGTCGGGCGCACGCCGCGGGCGGCGCTGCTGGAGGATTTCTTCACCGAGGAATACGCGCTCAACCACCTCATCCACCACTATCCCAAGCCCTATGTGGCGCTGATGGATGGCGTGGTGATGGGCGGCGGCATGGGCATCTCGCAGGCCGGCCCGCAGGCGCGGGTGCGCATCGTCACCGAACGTACCCGCATGGCCATGCCGGAGGTGAATATCGGCCTGTTCCCGGACGTGGGCGGCAGCCACTTCCTGTCGCACGCGCCGCACGCCATGGGCCATTACCTGGGCCTGACCGGACTGGCCATTCACGCCGCCGACGCGCTGTATGCCGGGCTGGCCGACCACTATGTGCCGTCCACGCACCTGGGGGCGCTGGCGCAGCTGGTCGCCGCCACGCCCGGCGCCGGACTGCGCGCCGCCATCGCCGCGTTTGCCGCGCCGTTCCGCGCGCAGCTGCAGGCAGGCAGGCTGGAGGCGCAGCGCGACGCCATCGCACGCCATTTCAGCGCCGGCTCCGTGCCGGCCATCATGGACGCGCTGGCGGCCGACCCCAGCCCCTTCGCGCAAGAAGCCCTGGACGCCATGCGCGCCCGTTCGCCGCTGATGATGTGCGTGACCCACGAGCTGCTACGGCGCGGCGCCACGCTGGAGCTGGCCGAGTGCCTGCGCATGGAGCGCAGCCTGGTGCGGCGCTGCTTCGAGCATGGCGAGGTGCTGGAGGGCGTGCGCGCCCTGGTGGTCGACAAGGACCACGCGCCGCGCTGGAACCCGCCCGCGCTGGAACAGGTTGGCGGCGACATGGTGGCGCAGTTCTTCGAGCCGGTATGGCCCGGCTACGCCCACCCGCTGCGCGGGCTCGTGGGCTGATCAGGACTGTTCGCGGTGCCTGACCACCACGCGCTCGGCGGGGTGGAAGTACTGCGCCAGGCGCTCGGCCATGTACACCGAGCGGTGCTGGCCGCCGGTGCAGCCCACCGCCACCGTCAGGTAGCTGCGGTTGTCGGTCTTGAACGAGGGCAGCCATTTTTCCACGAAGGCGCGGATGTCGTTGTACATCTCCACCGCGCTGGGCTGGGCATTGAGGAAGTCGATTACGGGCGCGTCGCGGCCGTTGAGCGGGCGCAGGGCCAGGTCGTAATACGGATTGGGCAGGGCGCGCACGTCGAACACGAAATCGGCGTCCATGGGCACGCCCAGCTTGAAGGCGAACGATTCGAAGAACAGGGTCAGCGGCGCGCGCTCGATCGCCACCAGGTCCTTGATCCAGCCGCGCAGCTTGTTGGCGCTGGCTTCCGAGGTATCGATCACGTGGCCCAGCTTTTCGATGGGCGACAGCCGTTCGCGTTCCTCGGCAATGCATTCGATCAGGGTGCGGCGCGCGGCCGGGTTCTGTCCCGGACGCAGTTCATGCGACAGCGGGTGGCTGCGGCGCGTTTCGGAAAAGCGCGCCACCAGCGAATGCGTGTTCGCGGTCAGGAACATCACCTTCACGTCGTGGCCCAGCTGGCGCAGGGCCTGCACGTCGGCCGGCAGGCCGGCCAGCGATTCGGCGCTGCGCGCATCGACCGCCACGGCTAGCATGTCCGTGCCTTCCGCCACCAGGGTGGAGACCAGGTTGGACAGCAGAGCGGGAGGGAGGTTGTCGACACAGTAGTAGCCTGTATCTTCCAGTACGTTCAGGGCCACCGACTTGCCCGAGCCGGAGATGCCGGTGATGAGGACGATGTGCATGCTTAGTCTCCGCTCATGGCCTGGCGCTGGCGCTCCATGAACTCCTGCAGCGTGTCGATGCCGCGCAGCTGGAGGATGGTGTTGCGCACGGCGGCTTCCAGCAGCACGGCGATGTTGCGGCCGGCCGCCACCGGTATCACCACCTTGCGGATCGGCAGCCCCAGCACATCCTCGGTGGGGAACTGGAACGGCAGCCGTTCCACTTCCTCGTCCGCCGCCCCGCGCCGCACCAGGTGCACGATCAGCTTGAGGCGCATCTTGCGCCGCACCGCCGTCTCGCCAAAGATGGCCTTGATGTCCAGCAGCCCCAGCCCGCGCACTTCCAGCAGATTCTGCAGCAGCGGCGGGCAGCGGCCCTCGATCATGTTGGGCGCGATGCGCGAGAATTCCACCGCGTCGTCAGCCACCAGGCCGTGGCTGCGCGAAATCAGCTCCAGGCCCAGCTCGCTCTTGCCCAGGCCGGAATCGCCCGTGATCAGCACGCCCACGCCCAGCACGTCCATGAACACGCCGTGCATGATGACGCGCTGCGCCAGCTTCTTGGACAGGTAGACGCGCAGGAAGTCGATCACCTGCGCGGCCGGCAGCGGGGTGGAAAACAGCGGGATGTTTTTCTCGTCGCAGATGGCCAGGATGTCGGGCGGCGTCTCCAGGCCCTGGGCGATGATGAGGGCCGGCGGCCCGCCCGCGATCAGTTCGCCGATGACGTGGCTGCGCGTGAGCGACTTGAGGCGCTGGTAGTAATTGATTTCCTGGTGGCCGAACACCTGGATGCGGCCCGGGTGGATGGTGTTCAGGTGGCCGACCTGGTCGGCCGCCGAGGCCACGTCGCCCGAGATCAGGCGTTCGCCGCCGGGAAAGCCGGCAAACCACCCGAGTTGCAAACTTTCGCGATTGTCGTCATACAGCCGTTGTATCGTCAGCGGAGTTTGCAGCATGGGCGGTCTTTACTGGAGGGTGGGTTGAAACCCGAGTGTAACCGATTTGCCCGGCCGTGGATCAGCCGGCCGCCTGCAGCGACGGCAGCCAATTGGTGATGCGGGCGTGCACCGAACGCGGATCGGGATCGGTGGAGAGCGCCGTGCGGAAGGCGTCGTCGGAGAACATTTCGGCGATCTCGGACAGGATTTCCAGGTGCTGCTGGGTCACGTGGTCGGGGATCAGCAGGAAGAACAGCAGGTTGACCGGCTTGCCGTCCGGCGATTCGAAGGGAATCGCCTCGGACAGGCGCACGAAGGCGGCCAGCGGCGACTTCAGGCTCTTCATGCCCTTGATGCGGCCGTGCGGGACGGCCACGCCATGGCCCAGGCCGGTGGACCCCAGGCGCTCGCGCGCAAACAGGTTGTCCGACACGGTGGAGCGGGCGATACCGCAATTGTTCTCGAATATGAGGCCGGCCTGTTCGAAAGCGCGCTTTTTGCTCGACACTTCCAGATCCAGCAGGACATTTTCCAGCGAGAGTATTTTGCTTAGATTGTTCATAAGGCGACGTAAAATGGTGCGGCGCACAAGGGTGGCATGCGAGCAGAATTATAGGCCTGTTTGGGCGCCATGTAACGAATTCACTGGCGCCGGCGGACCGCCGGGGCGTCCGCCACTGGGCGTCCGGGGCCGGTCCGGGCTCGATCCAAAATGCACCGAAGTGGGTGTGCGCTATATCCGGGTAGTAAAGCCGACAAATACCGTCTTTTCGCTGGGAGCGGGGCATTCAAGCCAAATTTGCGCGTTTTTATGGGCCCCAAGCCGGACAGTGATACGGCCGGGGGCATATGCGCCATGGATGCCCATCATACGCCTGTTTTCTGTTGGCGCTGAGAAAAATCTGTTACTGTCGCGCGCCGCGCAAATTGGGCGGGCGCTGGGCCGTGCTGAAGTTGCTGCGCCAGGGGTTGATGTCCAGGCCGCCGCGGCGGGTGTAGCGGGCGTACACGGCCAGCTGCTGCGGCTGGCACTGGCGCAGGATGTCGGTGAAGATGCGCTCCACGCACTGCTCGTGGAATTCATTGTGCTCACGGAAGCCGATCAGGTAGCGCAGCAGGCTTTCCTGGTCGATTTGCGGGCCGGCGTAATGGATTTGCACGCTGCCCCAGTCGGGTTGGCCGGTCACCAGGCAGTTGGACTTGAGCAGGTGCGAGACCAGTTTCTCCTCCACCGGGGCCTCGTCGAAGTTGGCCTTGAGCAGTTCTGGGGCAGGGCTGTAACTGTCGACTTCGATATCGAGGCGGTCCAGCAGCAGGCCGTCCAGTTCGCCCATGGCCAGCATGCCGAATTCCTCGGGCTGGGTCAGGGTGATGTGGACGTTGGCGCCGAAGCCCTTGGACAAATCCTGCACCAGCAGGTTCTTCAGCGCCACCACGCTGTCGAGGCGGGTCTGGTTGAAGGAGTTCAGGTACAGCTTGAAGGACTTCGATTCGATGATGTTGGGCGAGTCGGCCGGCACCGTGATGCGGGCAATGGCCACCTGCGGCTTGCCGCGCTGGTTCAGCCACGAGATTTCGTAGGCGTTCCAGATATCGACGCCAAAGAAGGGCAGGGTGCCGGTCAGGCCCAGCTCATCGCGCTTGCCCTGGCGCGGGATGGGGAACAGCAGCTCCGGGGCGTAATCGCTGCGGTAGGCGGAAGTCTTGCCCAGAGGGGACTGGTCTGCGGTGTTGGTCATGGCGGTAAAAATGACAAGTAAGGTCCCATTGTAACGCGCCCCCGCCAGCCAGGTGTCCACCCCCACGGCCCCACGGTGTCGGCCCCACGGTGTCAGATCTGCCATTGGTACATGGGCCCCACGGTGTCAGATCTGCCATTGGTACATGAGGCTGCCTCCGAAGGCGAGCTCATGTACCAATGGCAGACCTGACACCGGGGTTACCAATGGCAGACCTGACACCGGGGTTATGACACCGGGGTTACCGGGGTTAGACACCAGGTTAGACATGACACAGGGGTTTATTGACGATGGCCGCATTCGGTGCAGAACTTGGTGCCCGGTTCCAGCTTGGCGGAGCAGGCGCTGCAGGCGGTTTGCTGCGCCATCTTGTGGCCGCACTCGGGACAGAACTTGGCGCCGTGTGTCTCGGTGCGGCATTGCGGGCAGACCAGCTGCATGTCCTGCGCCACGTCGCGCCGGGCGCCGCGCGTGCGGCCTTCGATGTTGGCGTTTTCCGATGCCTGCGTCACCTCGCCCTGGGCCCGGGCCCGCGTGATGGCGACGTTGACATTGGGTGCGCAATTGAAGCACAGGCCGTTGGCGCTGTCGAAGCAGGGAGCGCACACGTAGTTGTGGCAATGGCCGCAGCGGTTGAAATGGCCCTTGGCTTCTTCCACCGCCTCCCGGAAGGCGCCGTCGCGGGCGCTGTGCCAGCCGGCTTCGGCCATGCCGTTCAGCACGCTGCTGGCGCTGCCCAGCAGGCCACCGAACAGGCCGGCGCCCTTTTGCATCCAGCCCGAGGCCTGGCCGCTGCGGTAGGGCTGGAAACTGGTGCGCCAGCGGTCGCTGCAGCGCTGGCAATAGAACTCGAACTGGAAACCGGCATCGACGCCGGAGGAATTGCTGAGGTCGTGATAGTTGTTGGAAAACTGCAGGTCGTCGGGCATGGCTGCTCCTGGGAGACGTTACAGCCAGAAATTATAGATTCGGCAATGAAAAAGGGGCGCACTCTACGGTGCGCCCCCATTTTGTCGAGGCGTTTCAAACGAGCGTGGCTAGGCGCAGCTCCGAAGACAGTGCGCCTGCACGGCAAGGAGCCGCAACAACGCCACGGTCGTTTTGAAACGTCCTCAGCCCAGGAACAGCTTGTAGACCGGGTTGTTGGTCTCGTCCCAGTAGCGGTAGCCCAGCGTGGTCAGGAACTGGGTGAAGGCGCTGGCGTCCTCCGGCGGCACCTGCAGGCCGATCAGGATGCGGCCCACGTCGCCGCCCTGGCTGCGGTAGTGGCACAGCGAAATATTCCAGTTGGGCGCCATCGAATCGAGGAAGCGCATCAGCGCACCGGGACGCTCGGGGAACTCGAAGCGGTACAGCAGCTCGTCTTGGGCCAGCGCGCTCTTGCCGCCCACCAGGTGGCGGATGTGGGCCTTGGCCAGCTCGTCGTGGGTCAGGTCCAGGGTCTGGAAATCGTTCTGCTCGAACTTGCGCGCCAGCGCGCCGGACTCGCCGCGGTCGGCGATCTGGATGCCGACAAACACATGGGCCTGGGCCTGGTCGCTGATGCGGTAATTGAACTCGGTCACATTGCGCGGCCCCACCAGCGAGCAGAAGCGCTTGAAGCTGCCGCGCTGCTCGGGCAGGGTGACGGCAAACACGGCTTCGCGCGATTCGCCCAGCTCGGCCCGCTCGGCCACGAAGCGCAGGCGGTCGAAGTTCATGTTGGCGCCGCTGGCGATGGTGACCAGGGTTTCATTCTTGACCGGGTCCTTGGTCAGCGCGGCGCGCTCGACATAGGCCTTGGCGCCGGCGATGGACAGCGCGCCGGACGGCTCCAGGATGCTGCGCGTATCGGTGAACACGTCCTTGATGGCGGCGCAGATGGCGTCGGTGTCGACCACGATGATGTCGTCCACGTACTGCTGCACCAGGCGGAAGGTTTCCTCGCCGGCCAGGCGCACGGCGGTGCCGTCCGCGAACAGGCCGACGTCGGCCAGGGTGACGCGCTGGCCCGCCTTCAGGCTGCGCGCCATGGCGTCCGAATCCAGGGTCTGCACGCCGATCACCTTGATGTCGGGACGGATCTGCTTGACGTAGGCGGCGATGCCGGCAATCAGGCCGCCGCCGCCGATGGGCACGAAGATGGCGTGGATGGGACCGGAATGCTGGCGCAGGATTTCCATGCCTATGGTGCCCTGGCCGGCAATCACGTCCGGATCGTCGAAGGGGTGGACGAAGGTCAGCTTCTGCTCTTTTTCCAGGGTCAGGGCGTGGTGGTAGGCGTCCGTGTACGACTCGCCATACAGTTCCACCTCCACCATGGCGCCGCCGCGCGCCTTGACCGCGTCCACCTTGACCAGCGGGGTGGTGGTGGGCATCACGATCACGGCGCGGCAGCCCATGCGGGCCGCCGACAGGGCCACGCCCTGGGCGTGGTTGCCGGCCGAGGCGCAAATCACGCCGCGCTTGCGCTGGGCGTCGCTGAGCTGGGCCATCTTGTTGTAGGCGCCACGAATCTTGAAGCTGAACACGCTCTGCATGTCCTCGCGCTTGAAATAAATTCGGTTCTCGTAGCGCTGCGACAGGGTCGGCGCCAGTTCCAGCGGGGTTTCAGTGGCCACGTCATAGACGCGCGCGGTCAGGGTTTTCTTCAGGTAATCGATGGTCATGGTCTACAGACTATACAGGCGGTATGGTTCCGGGCCAGTCGGGGACTGGGGACATGGACATGCGTAAAACCGGCTGGTGACCGGGGACGGCAAGGGCGCTGGCGCGGCGCGGATGGAGCGCGCGCCGGACTGTTCAATCGTGCGGGTGGGACTCATTATAATGGACAGCTTTCGTCCAGCCCAATTTCCATGATAGAAACAGCAATCGCCTGGCTGCTCAACGTGCTCGCCGTTCCCAAGGTGGGGCTGACTTCGGTATTCCTGATCGCGTTCGTTTCGGCCACCTTGCTGCCGCTGGGCTCGGAACCGGCCGTGTTTGCCGTGATCAAGGCCAATCCCGAGCTGTACTGGAGCGCCATCGCCGTGGCCACCCTGGGCAACACCCTGGGCGGGGCGGTCGATTACTGGATGGGCTGGCAAGCCAAGCAAACCTTCGCCAAGGAGCGCAAGAGCCGCTGGTTCCATTGGCTGGAGCGCTACGGCGCCAAGACCATGCTGCTGGCCTGGCTGCCCGGCATCGGCGATCCGCTGTGCACGCTGGCGGGCTGGCTGCGGCTGCCATTCTGGCCCAGCCTGGCGTACATGGCGGTCGGCAAGTGCGCGCGCTACCTGTGCATGACCACGCTGTTGTTGTACGTGCCGGACGGCGTGTGGCACAAGATCGGCGAATTGCTGTCCTGATCATCGTGGTGTAGCGATTCTGTCATATCGCCGTATGTATAAACATTATTTCGCCAGGTGGCGGCGCGGGCAATTTTATGCCAATGAAATGCTGTGAATGCGAATTTTGTGCGGCAAACGGGGCTGGCGAGTACCCTTCGGCGGCCTAAGGCTGTTCCGGCGTTGTGCGACGCAATAGGCTAGAATGGTCGCCCCGGGTTCAGTCTACACGTCACACACCAATGAATGCCCCTGCACAAATCCAAGCTTTGCTGGCGGAAACGCCCCATGGTCCCGCGCCCACCCGTCTGCGTGAAATCCCCTACAACTACACGTCGTTTTCCGATCGCGAGATCGTCATCCGGCTGCTGGGGGAAGAGGCCTGGAGCTTGCTTGATGTGCTGCGCGGCGCGCGCCAGACCGGCCGCTCGGCGCGCATGCTGTACGAGGTGCTGGGCGATATCTGGGCCGTGCTGCGCAATCCCTACCTGCAGGATGACTTGCTGGACAATCCCAAGCGCCGCCAGGAGCTGATCAACGCCCTGCACCACCGCCTGGCCGAAGTCGACAAGCGCCGCCTGACCGTGGACGCCCAGGCCGAGGGCCAGGACGCGGCCGAGGCGCGCCAGCGCAGTGCCAACGTGGAAAAGCTGGTCAAGGCCGCGCAAAAAGCGGTAGCCGATTTCGGCGAGCAGTTCCGCGCCACCTACGACCTGCGCAAGCGCACCTATAAAGTGCTGGGCCGCTACACGGACAAGCACAACATCTGCTTCGACGGCATGAAGCGCATCAGTCACGTAACCGACGCCACCGACTGGCGCGTCGAGTACCCGTTCGTGGTGCTGACCCCGGACAGCGAAGAGGAAATGGCCGGCCTGGTGAAAGGCTGCATCGAACTGGGCCTGACCGTGATCCCGCGCGGCGGCGGTACCGGCTACACGGGCGGCGCCATTCCGCTGACGCCGATGTCGGCCGTCATCAACACCGAGAAGCTGCTCAACATCGGCCCGGTGGAAATGAAGGTGCTGCCCGGCCTGGAGCGCGAGTACGCCACCATCTACACCGGCGCCGGCGTGATCACCAACAAGGTGTCGGAAGCGGCCGAGAAGGCAGGCTTCGTGTTCGCGGTGGACCCGACCTCGGCCCACGCCTCCACCGTGGGCGGCAACATCGCCATGAACGCGGGCGGCAAGAAAGCCGTGCTGTGGGGCACGGCGCTGGACAACCTGGCCTCCTGGCGCATGGTGGACCCGAACGGCGACTGGCTGGAAGTCACGCGCCTGGACCACAACCTGTCGAAGATCCATGACACGCCGCTGGCCCGCTTCAAGCTGGAATGGACCCATCCCAGCGCCAGGGGCGAGGCCAAGGGCGCGCCGTTCAAGACCGAGATCCTGGAAATCGCCGGTCGCGTATTCCGCAAGGAAGGCCTGGGCAAGGACGTGACCGACAAGTTCCTGGCCGGCCTGCCGGGCGTGCAAAAGGAAGGCTGCGACGGCATGATCACTTCGGGCCGCTGGATCCTGCACAAGATGCCCAAATACACCCGCACCGTGTGCCTGGAATTCTTCGGCCAGGCGCGCGACGCGATCCCGTCGATCGTCGAGATCAAGGATTACCTGGACAGCCTGCCGGCCAAGGGCGAGCAGTACAGCACCCTGCGCCTGGCCGGCCTGGAGCACCTGGACGAACGCTACCTGCGCGCGGTGGGCTACGCCACCAAGTCCAAGCGCGGCGTGCTGCCCAAGATGGCGCTGTTCGGCGACATCGTGGGCGACAACGAAGACGCCGTGGCCCTGGCCGCCTCGGAAGTGGTGCGCCTGGCGAACACCCGTGTGGGCGAGGGCTTTGTCGCTGTGAGCCCCGAGGCGCGCAAGAAGTTCTGGCTGGACCGCGCCCGCACCGCCGCCATCGCAAAGCACACCAACGCCTTCAAGATCAACGAGGACGTGGTGATCCCGCTCAACCGCATGGGCGAGTACACTGACGGCATCGAGCGCATCAACGTCGAGCTGTCGATCAAGAACAAGCTGCAGCTGGCCGATGAGCTGCGCGAGTTCTTCGCGGCCGGCAACCTCCCGGTCGGCAAGAGTGACGACGCCGACGACAGCGTGGGCGACGCCGAAATGCTGGGCGACCGCGGCCAGCAGGCCCTGGCCCTGCTGGATCAGGTGCGGTCGCGCTGGACCTATGTGCTGGAGCAGCTGGACCAGCCGCTGGGCGAGGCGATACCCGCCCTGTCCTCGCACGGCCTGGACAAGCTGGCCCCGGTGCTGGAACAGCGCCTGCAAGTGCAGCCGCAAGCCACCCTGTTCGACGTGGTGCAGGACCGCACCGTGCGCATCAGCTGGAAGACGGAAATCCGCGCCGTGCTGCGCCAGATCTTCAACGGCGCCGCCTACAAGCTGATCCTGGACGAAGCCACGGCCATCCACAAGCGCGTGCTGCGCGGCCGCGTGTTCGTGGCGCTGCACATGCACGCCGGTGACGGCAATGTGCACACCAACTTGCCGGTCAACTCCGACCATTACGAGATGCTGCAGCTGGCGCACCAGGCCGTGGCCCGCATCATGACCCTGGCCCGTTCGCTGAACGGCGTGATCTCGGGCGAGCACGGCATCGGCATCACCAAGCTGGAGTTCCTCACCGAGGATGAAATCTCGTCCTTCCGCGCCTACAAGCAGCGGGTAGACCCGGAAGGCCGCTTCAACAAGGGCAAGCTGCTGAACCTGCCCGGCATGGAAGCGGATTTGTCCAATGCTTATACGCCGTCGTTCGGCCTGATGGGCCACGAATCGCTGATCATGCAGCAAAGCGACATCGGCGCCATCGCCAACAGCGTCAAGGATTGCCTGCGCTGCGGCAAGTGCAAACCGGTGTGCTCGACCCACGTGCCGCGCGCCAACCTGCTGTACTCGCCGCGCGACAAGATCCTGGCCACCTCGTCCCTGATCGAAGCCTTCCTGTACGAGGAACAGACCCGGCGCGGCATCTCCATCAAGCACTGGGAAGAGTTCGAGGACGTGGCCGACCACTGCACCGTGTGCCACAAGTGCGTCACGCCCTGTCCGGTCAACATCGACTTCGGCGACGTGTCCATGAACATGCGCAACCTGCTGCGCAAGATGGACAAGAAGTCCTTCAATCCCGGCAAGGCGGCAGCCATGTTCTACCTGAACGCCACGGACCCGGCCACCATCAACGCCACCCGCGCGGCCATGGTGGGCCTGGGCTACAAGGCCCAGCGCCTGGGCAACGATATCCTGAAGAAGTTTGCCAGGAAGCAGACCAAGGCGCCGCCGCCAACCGTGGGCAAGCCTCCGGTGCGCGAGCAGGTGATCCACTTCATCAACAAGAAGATGCCGGGCAACCTGCCCAAGAAAACCGCGCGCGCCCTGCTCGATATCGAGGACGACAAGGTCATTCCCATCATCCGCAATCCCAAAACCACCACGGCCGATACGGAAGCGGTGTTCTACTTCCCGGGCTGCGGCTCGGAGCGCCTGTTCTCGCAAGTGGGCCTGGCGACCCAGGCCATGCTGTGGGAAGTCGGGGTGCAGACCGTGCTGCCGCCGGGCTACCTGTGCTGCGGCTATCCGCAGCGCGGCTCGGGCCAGTACGACAAGGCCGACAAGATGATGACGGATAACCGCGTGCTGTTCCACCGCATGGCCAACACGCTCAACTACCTGGACATCAAGACCGTGCTGGTCTCATGCGGCACCTGCTACGACCAGCTGGCCACCTACGAGTTCGAGAAGATCTTCCCCGGCTGCCGCATCATGGACATCCATGAATACCTGCTGGAGAAGGGCGTCAGGCTGGAAGGCGTGACCGGCACCCGCTATATGTACCATGAGCCCTGCCACACGCCCATGAAGCTGCAGGAAGCGACCAAGACCGTCAATGGCCTGATCGCGACGCACGACAACGTCAAGATCGAGAAGAACGACCGCTGCTGCGGCGACTCGGGCACGCTGATGGTGGCGCGTCCCGACATCTCGACCCAGGTGCGCTTCCGCAAGGAAGAGGAAGTCATCAAGGGCGCCGGCAAGCTGCGCGCGGATGGCTTCGACGGCGAGGTCAAGATCCTGACCAGCTGCCCGGCCTGCCTGGGCGGCGTGTCGCGCTACAGCGAGGATGCCGGCACCACGGCCGACTACATCGTGGTCGAGATCGCCAAGCACCTGCTGGGCGAGAACTGGATGCCGGAATACGTCAGCCGCGCCAATGACGGCGGCATCGAGCGGGTGCTGGTGTGATGGCCTGCGACCTGTGCAGCCTGCTGGCGGCGCCGCCGGCCGGCGCCATCCTCTGGCGCGACGCCGGGCTGGCGGTGGTGGCCGTGGACGAACCTGAATATCCGGGCTACACGCGCGTGGTGTGGCAGGAGCACGTCAAGGAAATGACGGATTTGACCCCGGCGCAGCGCAACCGCGTCATGGACGCGGTGTGGGCGGTGGAGCAGGCGCAGCGCGCCGTGCTGGCGCCGGACAAGGTCAACGTGGCCAGCTTCGGCAACATGACCCCGCACGTGCACTGGCATGTGATTCCGCGCTACCGCGAGGACGCCCATTTCCCGCAGCCGACCTGGGGCGTGCAGCAGCGCAGCGGCGATGCGGCCGCCCTGGCGGCGCGCCGCGCCTTGCTGCCGGCGCTGCATGCGGCCATCGTCGAACGCTTGAACCAGCAAATTTGAATCAGCAAAGGAAGGCAGCATGAGCGCCACTCCCATCGGCCTGACGGTCCACAACAAATCGCGCATCCTCGAAGTGAGCTTCGACGATGGCGCCACGTTCTCGATTCCGTTCGAGCTGCTGCGCGTGTATTCGCCCTCGGCCGAGGTGCAGGGCCACGGCCCGGGCCAGGAAGTGCTACAGGTCGGCAAGCGCGAAGTCGGCATTGCCGCGCTCGACCCGGTTGGCAACTACGCGGTGCAGCCCACCTTCTCGGACGGCCACAACACCGGGCTGTACACCTGGGACTACCTGTACAAGCTGGGCAAGGAGCAGGGCGGCCTGTGGCGCGACTACATGGAACGCCTGCACGCGGCCGGCTTCGAAGGCGACACCGGGCGCGACCCCGGCGCCAAGCTGGATCATGCCCCGGTCCACCACGGCTGCGGCCACCAGCACTGATACAGCTCACTTGCAGCCCTTCTTTTTTGCTCTAAGCTGGAAGGATAAGGAGGGCTGATCATGCGAGATTGCGACGTGATTGTGGATGCCGATGGTACCGTAAAAGTGCCGCGTGATATAACGGAACAACTCAAGTTGCGTCCGGGAGACCTGTTGCAATTCATGGTGCTGGACGGCGGAACAGTGGTGCTGCGTCCCAGAAACGGGAGTATTACCGATCTGGCAGGATGGTTGCATCGAGAAGGCCAGGCTACTGTTGCCATAGAGGATATGTCGCCATGACCGTGGCCTCCATCGATACAAATGTTCTCGTCCGCTATATCGTGCAAGACGATATGGTGCAGTTTGCCTTGGCGGCTGAGCTCATTGAAAGCTGCCGTGTGGCCGGGACGCAGGCGGTCGTGCCGCTGCTTGTCATATTGGAGGCCGAATGGGTTTTCCGGACAGCTTATGGCTATTCCAAGCCTGCCATTGCAGAGATCTTTTCCATCTTGCTTTATTCCGGCGATGTGCAAATTGATGATGCGTATGTGTTGCAGCGGGCGCTGTTGCTCTGGAATATGCGATCGGTCAATTTTGCCAACTGCTTGATTCTAGCCAAGAGTTTAGAACTCGGCGCTGCCATGTACACCTTCGATAAAAGGGCGGCCAAGCTGCCTGGTGCCGTTCTGTTAAAGTCATAAGTCAGCAGCCTGCGGTTTCATCGGCTTGTCACAAGCCTATGGAATAGTGGGCGGCGCGATTTTTGATGAAGGGATGGGCATGGCGGGGATGGGTGGATGGCCGGCATTGCGCCGGGGTGTGGCGGGCGTGATCGCGGTGGCACTGCTCGCGGCCTCGCCGTGGCTGGCGGCGCAGGAGTACTTTGGCGACATGCGGCCCGATGCGCCCGAACTGGCGGCCCGCGGACCGCTGCAGGTCGGGGTCCGTGCCCAGTCCGCCGAACATGCCGACCAGCTCGATATCCTGCGCGCCACGGCCGACCAGCCGGCTCCGCGCTACACCCGCAAGCTGACCCTGGAAATCTGGTATCCGGCCCGCCTGGTTGCCGGACAAACCGAGCATACGGTGTACACCGACGTGCTGGGCTCCGGCCCCAACAACCCGGCCCGCCCGAATACTGCGTTCCAGTTCAAGGGCCGCGCCGCGCGCGATGCGGCGCCGGCGGCCGGCCAGCGCTATCCGCTGGTGATCGTGTCGCACGGCTATCCCGGCTCACGGCTGCAGATGAGCTACCTGACCGAGAACCTGGCGTCCAAGGGCTATGTGGTGGTGGCCATCGACCATCCCGAATCGACCCGCGCCGACAAGGCCGGCTTCGCCAGCACCCTGCTGAACCGGCGCCTGGACGATCTGTTCGTGCTCGATACCGTGGCGGCCTGGAGCAAGCCGGGCAGCGGGCATTTCCTGTCCGGCCTGGTCGATGCGGACAGGACGGCATTGATCGGCTATTCCATGGGCGGCTACGGCGCCCTGAACACGGTGGGCGCTGGCATCAGCGCGGCGGCGGTGGCGTTTGCGCCGGGCGGCCAACTGGCCGTCAACCAGCAGGGCAATGCGCAATACGAGGCGGCCCGTGACAGGGCGGCCCGCGATGCGCGCATCAAGGCCGTGGTGGCGTTCGCGCCCTGGGGCGGGGCGCACAAGGTGTGGGACGAGGCAGGACTGGCCGGGGTACGTGTGCCGCTGCTGTTCATCAGCGGCGACCAGGATGACGTGGCCGGCTACCAGGATGGCGTGCTGCGTTTATTCCAGGGCACGGTGCATGCCGAGCGCTACCTGCTCACCTATGTGGGCGGGCGCCACAACCCGGCGCCGAATCCGCCCTCGCCGGCGGCCTGGTCCAACTTCGACGATTTCATGGCCTATGCGGAACCGGTATGGGACAGCCGCCGCATCAACAACATCAACCAGCACTTCGTGACGGCCTTCCTGGGCGTGCAGCTCAAGGGCGAGCCGTTGCAATCCTACCTGGACTTGCAGCCGCTGGCCGCGGACGGCACCATCAAGCCCGATCCCGGCCTGTGGAAGGGCTTCCCCAAGCGCGCCGCGCTGGGCCTGGAGTGGCGCCACCTGCCGGCGCGTTGAAGCTCAGGGAGTAACGTGCTCGCGCTGCACGTACAGCATGATGGCGCGTACGCGGGGCGGCAACTGCCGGAATGCTTCGAAATTAATGCCAAGTTGGCGTACCGGCCGGTTGGAGTAGTTGGTTGCCGTAGGGGGATACAGTTTCCGGAACTCCTCCCATTCACGCTGTTCCGCCAGGCAGCGCTGATGCAAAGCGTCAAGTTCCTGGATGGTGTCGGCGTCCAACTCAGGGATTTCTATGTCGGGCGGGATTTCTTTGCCATAGAATTTCATGACTGTTCTCCATCAATTCAAAGGGGGTAACCAGCTCGATAGGCGATAGCCGTTGACTGTTGATTATGCTGCGCAAGGTACCCAAGGTGCGGGCGTTGGCAAGGTCTCTACAGTTCCAGGTCATTAGCACTTCAATGTCCCGCAGGACTGCGCAGGCAATATGACGGCCGTGCGCCATGCTTTTTAGACCTCCAGCAGCCAAAAGAAGTTCCGCAAGCGATTCGTTACCCTTCTGTAGTTCCAACTGCGTTACCCGATGGGCCGCAGCCAGCCTTCTGTCCACCCATTTAGGAACATGCCTGCGGATGTCTGCTTCGACGAACTCCGAAATGAAGGTCAACTCCGGTATCATCCGTGTCTCCCACCACATCCGGGTCAGCCGCTGGCAGGCGCGCGTGATCGGATTGGCGCTGGGCGGGGCCGCCAGATGAAAAATGATGCTGCTGTCGAGGTAGACGGTTTGCATCAGCCGAGCTTACCGTGCTGCCGGCGCCCGTCTTTCATCTGTGTCAAGCTAATGCCGTCTCCGGCCACGCCGCTTGTATAATGCAGCCAAACTAACAGGCTGCCATCATGACCAATACCACCCATTTCGGTTACAAGACCGTCGCTGAGGAAGACAAAGTGCGCGAAGTCGCCAAGGTCTTCCATTCCGTTGCCGCCAAATACGACGTGATGAACGACGTTATGTCGGCCGGCCTGCACCGCCTGTGGAAAACCTTTACCATCGCCCACGCCGCCGTGCGACCCGGCTTCAAGGTGCTGGACATTGCCGGCGGCACCGGCGACCTGGCCAAGGTGTTCGCCAGGCAGGCCGGTCCCACCGGCGAGGTCTGGCTGACCGACATCAACGAATCCATGCTGCGCGTGGGCCGCGACCGGCTCTTGAATCGCGGCCTGGTCACCCCCACCTTGCTGTGTGATGCTGAAAAATTGCCCTTCCCGGACAATTATTTCGACCGCGTCAGCGTCGCCTTCGGCCTGCGCAACATGACCCACAAGGATGTGGCGCTGGCCGAAATGCGCCGGGTGCTGAAACCGGGCGGCAAGCTGCTGGTGCTGGAGTTCTCGAAAGTGGCGGAAGCCCTGAAAAAGCCCTACGACATTTATTCTTTCAAGGTGCTGCCCTGGATGGGCCAGAAGATCGCCAATGATGCCGACAGCTACCGTTACCTGGCCGAATCGATCCGCATGCATCCGGACCAGGACACCCTGAAGTCCATGATGGAGCAGGCAGGACTGGAGCGGGTCCAGTATTACAACCTGACGGCAGGTGTGGCCGCTTTACACACCGGTATCAAACTGTGATGGGAAACCTCATGAACATGAAGAAAATCCTGGCCGGCGCCATGATCGCGCTGTCCGCCGCCGCCCTGGTGGCGGAAGTGGCCGCCAAGCCCATGGGCGGTGGCCGTTCCATCGGCCGCCAGTCGCAGAACGTGAGCCGGGTGCCGGCCGCGCCTGCCGCCGCGCCGCAGCAGGCGCCGCGCCAGGCCGCTCCTGCGCCGGCCCCGGCCGTGCCGCCGGCGGTCCCGGCCAAGAAACCCAGCATGTGGAAAGGCGTGCTGGGCGGCGCCCTGCTGGGCCTGGGCATGGGCGCTCTGCTGTCGCACTTCGGCCTGGGCGGCGCCATGGCCAGCATGCTGGGCTCGCTGATCACCATCGCGCTGATCGCCGGCGTGCTGTACTTGATCTTCCGTCTGGTGCGCGGCAAGCGTCCGGCCCAGCCTGCGCCGGCCGGCTTCGGCGGCGGTCAGGCCAAGGCTTACGACAATGTCTATTCCATGCCGCAGCAGGGCGGCACGCCGGAAATCGGCTCGCGCCTGCAGCCCGCGTATGAGCCGGGCGCCGCAGCGCCGGCAGCGGCCCCGGCCGCCCACACTCCTTGGGGTGTGCCGTCCGACTTCGACACCGCCTCCTTCCTGCGCGTGGCCAAGAGCAACTTCATCCGCTTGCAGGCGGCCTGGGACAAGGGCGACGTGGCCGACATCCGCGAATTCACCACGCCCGAGGTGTTTGCCGAGCTGAAGATGCAGATCACCGAGCGCGGTGCGCAAGCCGACTACACCGACGTGGTCAGCATAGACGCCGAACTGCTGGGCATAGAGACCAGCGGCAGCGATTACCTGGCCAGTGTGCGCTTCAACGGCCGCATCAAGCCGGCGCCGGACGCCCTGGCCGAGCCGTTCCAGGAAGTGTGGAATTTGTCCAAGCCGCTGTCCGGCAACGACGGCTGGCGTTTGGCCGGCATCCAGCAGCTGGCGTAAGCACAGGCGCAACCCTTCAGCCGGGCCGGCCTGTGGCCGGCAAACTGGTAAGATCGAGACCGCCCGCATGTCCGGGCGGTTTTGTTTTGTGAGTCCACCGCGAACCTATCGTGAATCTACCCTTTCCTACTTCGCTGTTTGCCGCCGGGCCGCTGTCGCTGCCGGCCGTGGCCACCATCAACCACCTGCTGGCCCAGGAAGCCTGGGCGCGCCAGGAGCTGCGCCGCCACGCCGGCAAGGTGGCATGTATCGATGCGCCCCCGGCCCGGCTGCGCCTGCGCGTCACGGCCGACGGCCTGCTGGAGAGCGCCCCGGCCGAGGCCGCCGACAGCGTCACCATCCGCCTCAAGCTGTCCGACCTGCCGCTGATGGCGCAGAACCGGGAGCGCGCCTTTTCCTATGTGCGCATCGAGGGTGACGCCGAGTTCGCCAATGCCATTTCCGGCCTGTCCAAGTCACTGCGCTGGGACGCCGAGCACGACCTGGAGCGGCTGATCGGCCCGGTGGCCGCCGTGCGCGCCGTGGCCGGCGCCAGGGCCGCGCTGCAGGCTGCCCGCAATGGCCAGCAGAAGCTGGCCGCCAACGTGGCCGAGTTCCTGCTCGATGAGCAGCCGACCTTGCTGCGTCCACAGGCGGTCGAATCCTACTCCAGCGACGTGGCGCGCCTGCGCGACGATGTCGAACGCGCCGCCAAGCGCCTGGCGCGCCTGGAGCAGTTGGCCAAGGCAATACCGAAAGCGCCCCAATGATACTGAAATTCCTGCGTTTCCTGAAAATCCTGAACGTGGCGATACGCTACGGCCTGGACGATATCGCCATGTCCGGCCTGCACGTGCCGCGCACGGCGCGCCTGATCAACGGCGTGTTCTTCTGGCGCGACCTGTCCACCCCGCGCGCCGTGCGGCTGCGCCTGGCGCTGGAGGCGCTGGGGCCGATCTTCGTCAAGTTCGGCCAGGTGCTGTCCACCCGCAGCGACTTGATCCCGCCCGACCTGGTGGTCGAGCTGTCGCGCCTGCAGGACCGGGTGCCGCCCTTCGATTCCGAGGTGGCGATCGCCCAGATCCAGAAATCGCTGGGCGCCCATCCGGACCAGCTGTTCGCCCATTTCGAGCGCAATCCCGTCGCCTCGGCCTCGATCGCCCAGGTGCACTTCGCCACCCTCAAGGATGGCACCCAGGTGGCGGTCAAGGTGCTGCGCCCCGGCATGAAAAAGCTGATCGACGAGGACGTGGCCCTGATGCACATCGCGGCCGACCTGGTGGGCCGCATCTGGGCCGAGGGCAAGCGCCTCAAGCCGAAAGAGGTGGTGGCCGAGTTCGACAAATACCTGCATGACGAGCTGGACCTGATGCGCGAGGCCGCCAACGCCAGCCAGCTGCGCCGCAACTTCGCCGACTCCAAGCTGCTGCTGGTGCCGGAAATGTACTGGGACTATTGCTCGCCCAGTGTGATCGTGATGGAGCGCATGCACGGCATTCCGGTGTCGCAGATCGACCGCCTGGAGCAGGCCGGGGTGGACTTGAAAAAACTGTCCAGCGATGGCGTGGAAATCTTCTTCACCCAGGTGTTCCGCGACGGCTTCTTCCACGCCGACATGCACCCGGGGAATATCCTCGTGTCCATCGAGCCGGACACCTTTGGCCGCTACATTGCCCTGGACTTCGGCATCATGGGCACCCTGAACGACTTCGACAAGGATTATCTGTCGCAGAACTTCCTGGCCTTTTTCCGGCGCGACTACAAGCGCGTGGCTGAGGCCCACATCGAGTCCGGCTGGGCGCCCAAGGAAACCCGGGTGGACGAACTGGAGGCCGCCGTGCGGGCCTGCTGCGAACCCATCTTCGACCGTCCGCTGAAGGACATCTCGTTTGGCCAGATCCTGCTGCGCCTGTTCCAGACCTCGCGCCGCTTCAACGTGGAAGTGCAGCCGCAGCTGGTGCTGCTGCAGAAAACCCTGCTCAACATCGAAGGACTGGGGCGCCAGCTCGATCCCGACCTGGACCTGTGGAAGACCGCCAAGCCCTACCTGGAGCGCTGGATGGCCGAGCAGGTCGGCTGGAAAGGCCTGTGGGAACGCCTGCGCGCCGAAGCGCCGCGCTATGCCCACATCTTCCCGCAATTCCCGCGCCTGCTGCACCGCGCCCTGGAACAGCAGGGCGAGAAGCCGCGCGACGATGCCGAGCTGATCAAGGTGCTGATCGTGGAACAGCAGCGCACCAACCGCCTGCTGGGCGTGCTCTTGTTTGGCGGCGGCGCCATCGTGCTGGGACTGCTGGGCTATGCGTTTTACGGGCATTGGCACCACCTGCTTTGAACCATGAGCGATTTCCTGCAGCGCGACCCGCGCCAGCCGGCCTTCTGGGATGAGCGCTTCGAGCGCCGGTTCACGCCCTGGGACCAGGGCGGGGTGCCGGCCGCGCTGCAGGCTTTCGTGCAGAATGCGCCGGCGCCGCTGCGCACCCTGATCCCGGGTTGCGGCGCGGCCTACGAGCTGTGCTACCTGGCAGGGCAGGGCTGGGATGCCACCGCCATCGATTTTTCGCCGGCCGCCGTGGCTGCCGCGCGCGCCGGGGCCGGGCCGCATGCAGGCCGCATCGAGCTGGCCGATTTTTTCAGCTGGGAGCCGGCAGAGCCGCTGGAACTGATCTACGAGCGCGCCTTCCTGTGCGCCATGCCGCGCGAGCTGTGGCCGCGCGTGGCGGCGCGCTGGGCCGGGGTGCTGCCGGCTGGCGGGCTGCTGGCGGGATTCTTCTTTTTCGACGTGGCGCCCAAGGGGCCGCCCTTTGGCATCCGGCGTGAGGAATTGGAGGCACTGCTGGCCCCTCACTTTGTGTGCGAGGCCGATCAGGCCGTCAGCGGCTCGCTGCCCGTGTTCGCGGGCAAGGAGCGCTGGATGGCGTGGCGCCGGCGGGCTTAGTCCCGCCTGGCATGCTGGTGCTTAGTCGCGGCGCGGATTGTTGGGATGGTTGTCGGCGCCGTTCGGCACGCCGTCACCGTCGCGGTCGCCCCGGGCCCAGCTGCCGCGCCGCATTTCCCAGTGACCGTTGCGTTCCACCCATTGCGGCTGGTGGTAGACATAGCCGCGCCGTTCGCGCACCCAGGTGCCCTTGACCCACACGTGGCGGTGTCCGCGCCAATCCCAGTAGCCGGGCACCCAGACGTAGCCGCGGCGGGGCGCCGGCACAGCCTCCTCGCGCGGCGCCGGCGGCGCTTTCTCGACGATGATCACGGCGGAAGAAGCGGGCAGGGTGACCGTGCCCAGGGAACCCGCGATGGCGGCGGCCAGCAACAGTTTCTTGATCATGGTGATCTCCTTTTTCTTGGTTGGTAGTATCGTTATAAGGGGTTCTCCCCAGCTCTACTGTGCGGACGCGCGCATAAGCGGCCGGTGGGCACTGGGCGTTGGAGTGAGGAAACCGCTAACTCCGGTCCAAAAAGCTTTATAATTCAGGGTTTTGATGATTTTTGCGGAGTAATTGATGCCGATCTACGCCTACCGCTGCGAGGAATGTGGTTTTGCCAAGGATGTCTTGCAAAAGATCTCCGACCCGCAGCTGACTGTTTGCCCCTCGTGCGGCAAGTCCTCGTTCAAGAAGCAACTGACCGCGGCCGGCTTCCAGCTCAAGGGCACCGGCTGGTATGTCACCGACTTCCGCGGCGGCACGCCGCCCGCCACCGGCGCCGCCCCGGCCGAGAAGAAGGCCGAATCGGCCCCGGCCGCGCCGGCGCCCGCTCCGTCGTCCGGCAACGGCGGCAGCGGCACCTGAAGCGCGCCCGCCACAGCGGCGGGCGTACCGATCCGACCACGAGAGAGCGTATGCGTAAATATTTCATTACCGGCCTGCTGATCCTGGTGCCGCTGGCCATCACGGCCTGGGTGCTGAACCTGGTGATCAGCACCATGGACCAGTCGCTGCTGTTCGTGCCGGAGCGCTGGCAGCCGCGTACCTTCATCGGCTTCGACATCCCTGGCCTGGGCACGCTGCTGACCATCCTCATCGTGTTCCTGACCGGCCTGCTGACCAACAACCTGGTCGGCAACTACGTGGTCAGGCTGTGGGAGCGCCTGCTGAACCGCATACCCGTGGTCAGCTCGCTGTATTCCAGCGTCAAACAGGTGTCGGACACGCTGTTTTCGTCGTCCGGCAACGCGTTTCGCAAGGCGGTGCTGATCCCGTATCCGCACCAGAATTCCTGGACCATAGGCTTTTTGACCGGCGCGCCCGGCGGCGACGTCAAGAACCACCTGGTGGGCGACTACGTGAGCGTGTACGTGCCGACCACGCCGAATCCGACCTCGGGCTTTTTCCTCATGCTGGCCCGCAAGGATGTGGTGGAACTGGATATGAGCGTGGATGCGGCGCTGAAGTACATCGTGTCCATGGGTGTGGTGGCGCCGGCCGATGCCGTGCCCGCCGCGGCCGCCCAGCCCGTAACAACCGAGTAAGACCATTCAACCTGAATAACCTGAACCGAGAAATAACATGTCCTCAATGCGTACTCACTACTGCGGCCTCACCACTGAAGCCCTGCTTGGCCAAACCGTCAGCCTGTGCGGCTGGGTACACCGTCGCCGCGACCACGGCGGCGTGATCTTCATCGACCTGCGCGACCGCGAAGGCCTGGTTCAGGTGGTGTGCAATCCGGAGCAGGCCGAGGTGTTCAAGGTGGCCGAATCGGTGCGCAACGAGTACTGCCTGCGCGTGACCGGCGTGGTCAAGGACCGCCTGGCCGGCACCGTCAACGCCAACCTGAAATCGGGCAAGATCGAAGTGATCGCGGCCCAGCTGGAAGTGCTGAACGCTTCCGTGGCCGTGCCGTTCCAGCTGGATGACGACAACTTGTCGGAAACCACCCGTTTGACCCACCGCGTGCTGGACCTGCGCCGTCCGCAGATGCAGAACAACCTGCGCCTGCGCTACAAGGTCACCATGGAAGTGCGTAAATACCTGGACGAACTGGGCTTCATCGACATCGAGACCCCGACCCTGACCAAGTCGACGCCCGAAGGCGCGCGCGACTACCTGGTGCCCTCGCGCGTGAACGCCGGCCAGTTCTTCGCCCTGCCGCAATCGCCGCAGCTGTTCAAGCAGCTGCTGATGGTGGCCAACTTCGACCGCTACTACCAGATCACCAAGTGCTTCCGCGACGAAGACCTGCGCGCCGACCGCCAGCCTGAATTCACCCAGATCGACTGCGAAACCTCGTTCCTGAACGAGCAGGAAATCCGCGACCTGTTCGAAGACATGATACGCAAGGTGTTCAAGAACACCCTGGACATCGACCTGCCCAACCCGTTCCCGGTGATGGACTTTGCCGAAGCCATGGGCAGCTACGGTTCGGACAAGCCGGACATGCGCGTCAAGCTGCAGTTCACCGAACTGACCGACGTCATGAAGGATGTCGACTTCAAGGTGTTCTCGGGCGCCGCCAACATGAAGAATGGCCGCGTGGTCGGCCTGCGCGTACCGAAGGGCGCCGACATGCCCCGTTCGGAAATCGACGCCTACACCCAGTTCGTCGCCATCTATGGCGCCAAGGGCCTGGCCTACATCAAGGTCAACGAGAAGGCCAAGGGCCGCGACGGCCTGCAATCGCCTATCGTGAAAAACATCCATGACGCCGCCCTGGCCCAGATCCTGGAGCGCACCGGCGCCCAGGACGGCGACCTGATCTTCTTCGGCGCCGACAAGGCCAAGGTGGTCAACGACGCCATCGGCGCCCTGCGCGTGAAGATCGGCCACTCCGAGTTCGGCAAGAACGCCGGCCTGTTCGACGACGTCTGGGCCCCGCTGTGGGTGATCGACTTCCCCATGTTCGAGTACGACGAGGAAGACGACCGCTGGACCGCCACCCACCACCCGTTCACCGCGCCGAAAGACGGCCATGAGGACATGCTGGAAACCAATCCGGGCGCCTGCATTGCCAAGGCCTACGACATGGTGCTGAACGGCTGGGAACTGGGCGGCGGTTCGATCCGTATCCACCGCGAGGAAGTGCAATCCAAGGTGTTCCGCGCCCTGAAGATCGACGCCGAGGAAGCGCGCCTGAAGTTCGGCTTCCTGCTGGACGCGCTGCAGTACGGCGCCCCGCCGCACGGCGGCTTGGCGTTCGGCCTGGACCGTATCGTGACGCTGATGACCAAGTCGGATTCCATCCGCGACGTGATCGCCTTCCCGAAAACCCAGCGCGCCCAGGACTTGCTGACCCATGCGCCATCGGAAGTGGACGAGAAGCAGCTGCGCGAACTGCACATCCGCCTGCGCGCCGCCGAGCCGAAAGTGGCCGGCTAAGACGTACTGTGGAAAAGGCGCCCTCGGGCGCCTTTTTTTATGCCCATGAACAAGCCCTACAAGATACCCGAGTCGGTGCTGGTGGTGATCCACACGGCCGAGCTGGAGGTGCTGCTGATCGAGCGCGCCGACCGTCCCGGCTACTGGCAATCGGTGACAGGCTCGCTCGATGCGCCGGACGAGCCGCTGCTGGAAACGGCCGCCCGCGAGCTGTTCGAGGAAACCGGCATCGTGGCCGATGGCGAGAACATCGTGCTGCGCGACTGGTGTTTATCCAACGTGTACACGATTTATCCGGTGTGGCGGCACCGCTATGCACCGGGGGTGACCGAGAACACCGAGCACGTGTTCAGCGTGCAGGTGCCGCGCGATATTCCCATCACGCTGGCGCCGCGCGAGCACCTCAATTACGCCTGGCTGCCGTACTTGGAAGCGGCGGATCGCTGCTTCTCGGCCTCCAACGCCGAAGCCATCCTGCAACTGCCGCGCCAGATCGCCCCGCCCAAGTGCTAGCCTGCTGGCCGCCAGGCGAAAGCGGGCGCGCTTCACAGCACGCCGATCTCCTTGAGCCAGGCTTCCACCAGCGACGGCCAGGCGGCCACCGGATGCTCCTTGTCCCGCAGCCCGAAAGCGTGGCCGCCCTTGGCAAACAGATGGACCTCGGCCGGCACCCCGGCCTGCTCCAGCGCCCGCGCATACAGGGTGCTGTTGCAGATATCATCGACCGGATCGTCCCAGGCTTGCAGCAGGAAGGTGGGCGGCGTCTGTCTGGTCACACGGATGCTGGCATCGAGCTTGCCGCCTGCGCGGCACAGATGCCCGGGATACAGTGCGATGGCGAAGTCCGGCCGGCTGCTCAGCCGGTCCACGGCGTCCACAGTCTTATAGACCGGCTTGAAGATAGTGCTGGTCTGCGCCACCAGGTAGCCGCCAGCCGAAAAGCCGATCACGCCTATCTTGGCGGGATCGATCTGCATCTCCCTGGCCCGCGACCGCACCAGACGGATGGTGCGTTGCGCATCCTGCAGCGCGCGCGGCACCTTGGGCGTGATGTGGCACTGGCACTGTTCGTCCCAGTAATGGTTGCCTGCCGGGACGCGGTACTTGAGCAGCACGCAAGTGATGCTGCGCGCAGTCAGCCAGTCGCAGATCTCCGTGCCCTCCAGATCCATGGCCAGCACCTTGAAGCCGCCGCCAGGAAACACCACTACAGCCGCGCCGCTGTTCCCGCCCCGGGGCGGATACACCGTCATGGTCGGCTGGCTGACATTGCTGGCACGCAGCCAACCTCCATGTCCCTCCGCACGCTCAAGCGCTTCGGCCTTCGATACCGGCACCGGATCCGGCGCCGCGTTGGGCCAGATCGGCACCTGCGCCAATCCCGGCGCGGGCTGCCATGTATCGGCCCGAGCCGTCCCATAGCTACACAACAGGACAAACGCCAACGGGAGGCAGGGGAATTTACGCATGAGTGTGTGTAGTCGGTTCAAGTGCTGAAGAAGCAGATTTTACTTTGTGGACGCTCAATTCCTGGCTGGCGCGTATCATTATGAAGCACCGGTTTGATTTTCTCAGGAGGTGGCATGAACACTTCGGCTTGGAAACCTGATCACCGCATCAGGACTGTCTCGTTCGATGCGGACAATCTCATCGTCGCCCTGCTCGATGGCCGTACCATCAGTGCGCCGCTGGCGTGGTATCCGCGCTTGCAGGAAGCCAGCCAGCCGCAGTTGGCGGCCTGGGAAATCATCGGCGCGGGCCACGGCATTCACTGGCCTCAGCTGGACGAGGATTTGAGCATCGAGGGCTTGCTGGCCGGCTATCCAGCTCCTGCGCGCCGCAGCCCGCCGGAGAATACGGAAGCCTGAGCAATTGGCGCCTAGCGTGCGCTGGCGCACCATCGTTGCGTGCGCCAAATTCCGACTCGGGAGTAGAATATTCCCATGAAGATCCGAGTCGCCACCTACAATATCCACAAGGGCGTGTCCAGCATCCGGGCCGAACCACGCGTGCTGGCGCTCAAGCAAGCCATCGGCATGTTCGATGCCGATGTGGTGTTCCTGCAGGAAGTGCAGGGCAAGCACGATCTCAAGGCCGCCAAGTATGGCGCCGAACACCTGGGCAACAAGCATTGGCCGGCGGCCGCCCAGCATGAATACCTGGCCGGTGAATCACGCCACCTGCACGCCGCTTATGGCATGAACGCCGTCTACGACCATGGCCACCACGGCAATGCGCTGCTGAGCGCCTTCCCCATCGCCAGCCAGGCCAACCGCGATGTCTCCGACCACGCCTACGAGCAGCGCGGCATCCTGCACTGCCTGCTGGACACGCCAGCCGGCCCCGTGCACTGCTACGTCGTGCACCTGGGCCTGTTCGAAGGCAGCCGGCGGCGCCAGACCCAGGCCCTGATCTCGGCCGTGCAGGAAAGCGCCCCCAACGGCGAGCCGGTGGTGATCGCGGGCGACTTCAACGACTGGCGCAACACCCTCAGCGCGGAACTGTACAACGCCCTGGGCGTGGTCGAGGCTTTCGACGAGATCGAAGGCTCCAACACGGCCCTGGGCGAGATCATGCGCAAGCTGCGCCGCAAGAGCAGCATCATCCCGGCCCGCACCTTTCCGGCCGCCATGCCCTTCTTCCGGCTGGACCGCATCTACGTGCGCGGCTTCACCGTGGAGACGGCCGAAGTCATGCACGGCCCGCTGTGGGCCAGGCTGTCCGACCACGCCCCTATTGTGGCGACGCTGGCGCTGGCCTAGACTGCGGGTATGCGCTCGCTGAACTTTATCGCCGATAACGAAGTCAAACTGCTACGCTGCGGCACCGATTTCTTCCCGGCGCTGCTGGAAGCCATTGCCGCCGCCCAGTACGAAATTTACTTCGAAACCTATATCTTCGCCGACGACGCCACCGGCCAGACCGTGCTCCAGGCGCTCATCGCCGCCGCCGAACGCGGCGTGCAGGTGCGCATGATCACGGACTGGTTCGGCACCGGCAACGGCCGCGTGCAGCGCATGCACCAGCGCCTGCTGGAAGCCAAGGTCGAGCACCGCATCTTCAATCCCTGGTTCAAGCGCGGCGTGACCCGCACCCACCGCAAGATTTGCGTGGTGGACCGCGAGGTGGCCTTCGTGGGCGGCATCAACGTCAACGACGACATGTTCTGCGACACCCGCCCGACCGTGCCTTTGGAGGCGCCGCGCTGGGACTTCGCGGTGGCCGTGCGCGGGCCGCTGGTCACCACTATCCACGAGGAAGCCCAGAACCAGTGGCACCGGGTCGGCCGCATGGGCCTGATCAAGCGCATGAGTTTGCTGCGCGACACGCGCCGCGTGGTCAAGGCGGCGGCCCGCAACGTGGTCGAGGCGGCCTTCATCGTGCGCGACAACTGGCACAACCGCACCACCATACAGCGCGCCTACCTGCAGGCGTTGGGCAAGGCCAGGCACAGCGTGCTGCTGGCCAATCCCTATTTCGCGCCGGGCCGCAAGTTCCGCCGCGCCCTGGCCGCCACCGCCCAGCGCGGGGTGGAGGTGGTGCTCCTGATCGGGGTGGGGGAAATCTGGCTGCAGGACATGGTCGCCCATTCCTTCTATCCCAAGCTGCTGGCCGCCGGGGTGAAGGTGGTGGAGTACCGCAAGACCCAGCTGCACGCCAAGGTGGCCGTGATCGACGAGGAATGGGCCACGGTTGGCTCCAGCAATGTCGACGGCCTCAGCCTGTTCATGAACCAGGAGGCCAACGTCGTCATCCGCGACGCCGCCTTTGCCCGCGGCCTGCGCCAGGAAATCGAGCTGGCCATTGCCGACGGGGTTGAAATCCACCAGGATGACTACGCCCATGTGGGCCATCTGCGCCGCATCGGTTATGAAATCGCCTTCGTGTTCTACAAACTCTTGATGCGCATCTTTGCGGTAGGAAAATACGCTTGAACTCTCCCGACAACGCTTCCGTCCGGCTCGACAAATGGCTGTGGGCCGCCCGTTTCTTCAAGACCCGCTCGCTGGCCACCGACGCCGTGGACAGCGGCAAGGTCAAGCTGGGAGGTGAAAGGATCAAGCCGGCCCGTGCACTGCATATCGGCGACAAGTTGGATATAGACAACGGTTCCACCCGCTGGGAAGTGGAAGTGTTGCGCCTGTCCGACGTGCGCGGCCCGGCCCCCGTGGCCCGCACCCTGTACCAGGAAACCGCCGAAGGTGTGTTGCGGCGTGAAAACGATGCCGAACGACACCGCTTGTTCCGCGAGCCGGGCGCCGATATCAAGGGCCGTCCCACCAAGCGGGACCGCCGCGAATTGGGCAAATTCAGCGATTACGAGTAAACCCCTCCCCAGCCCGCATTGCTGCGGCGCACCAATAGAACCGCACCTCTAAACGTAGCGTTTGACATTCAACTGGTGTTGGATAATAGTACGAGCGTTCGTAATTTTTTCACGCGGAGACAATTTAACGGGAGCACAATCGTCGTTCGCTCCCCTTGAATTCACCTGGAACCCCATTATCAATACCTCAACTATGCGCAAGGGCGAAATGACGCGCGCCGCCATCCTGGATGTGGCGCTGGACCTGGCCAGCCGGGACGGCCTGGAAGGACTCACCATTGGTTTGCTCGCGGACAAAATGAACATGAGCAAATCGGGTGTGTTCGCCCACTTCGGCTCGCGCGAGGATTTGCAACTGGAAGTACTCAAGCTGTACCACCGCCGTTTCGAGCAGGAAGTGTTTTTCCCCAGCGTGAAGGAGCCGCGCGGCATCCAGCGTTTGCGTTCCATGTTTGCGCGCTGGGTCAAGCGGGTCAGCGTGGAAGTGGCCTCGGGCTGCATCTACATCAGCGGCGCCGTCGAATATGACGACCGCCCCGGTCCCATCCGCGAAGAGCTGATTTCGATGGTGCAAGCCTGGCAGGGCGCGCTGCTGCGCTGCGCCAAACAGGCCATCGAAACGGGCGACCTCAAGCCGGACACCGACCCGCAGCAGCTGGTCTACGAAATGTACGGCCTGATCCTGGCCCTGCACCACGATGCGCGCTTCCTGCGCATGCCGGGCAGCCTGGAACGCGCCAGCACTGGTTTCACCCGTCTGATCGAGAATTACCGGAATACGCAGCCTGCCGACGAGCCGGCCGCGCAGCACTAAAACACCACCAACAAGCCACACTTACTATTTTTAGCATCAGGAGAACATCATGGGTCAATACGTCGCGCCTATCCGGGATATGCAATTTGTGCTGCACGAGTTCCTGAACGTGGAACAAGAGCTCAAGCAATTGCCCAACTATGCCGAAGTCGATGCCGACATCATCAACCAGGTGCTGGAAGAAGGCGGCAAGTTCACCTCGGAAGTGCTGTTCCCGCTGAACCACTCGGGCGACCGCGAAGGCTGCAAGCACGACGCCGCCACCAGCACCGTGACCACGCCGAAAGGCTTCAAGGAAGCCTACAAGCAGTACGTGGAAGGCGGCTGGGCCGCGTTGGCCTGCGATCCGGAATACGGCGGCCAGGGCCTGCCGGTGGTGATGAACAATTCCTTCTACGAGATGCTGAACTCGGCCAACCAGGCCTGGACCATGTACCCCGGCCTGTCGCACGGCGCCTACGAGTGCCTGAAGGAGCACGGCACCGACGAACAGAAGCGCCTCTACCTGCCCAAGCTGGTCTCGGGCGAGTGGACCGGCACCATGTGCCTGACCGAACCACACTGCGGCACCGACCTGGGCCTGCTGCGCTCCAAGGCCGTGCCCCAGGATGATGGTTCCTGGCTGATCACCGGCAACAAGATCTTCATCTCGGCCGGCGAGCACGACATGTCGGAAAACATCCTGCACCTGGTGCTGGCCCGCGTGCCGGACGCACCGGAAGGCTCGAAAGGCATTTCGCTGTTCCTGGTGCCGAAATACCTGCCCACCGCCGACGGCGGCATCGGCGAGCGCAACCCCATCTTCTGCGGCGCCATCGAAGAAAAAATGGGCATCCACGGCAACTCGACCTGCCAGATGAACCTGGACGGCGCCAAAGGCTGGATCATCGGCCAGCCCAACAAGGGCCTGCAAGCCATGTTCGTGTTCATGAACGCCGCCCGCCTGGGCGTGGGCATGCAGTCGCTGGGCCTGACCGAAGTGGCTTACCAGAACGCCGTCACCTACGCCAAGGACCGCATCCAGATGCGTTCGCTGTCCGGCGTAAAGAACCCGGAAAAACCGGCCGACCCCATCATCGTGCACCCGGACGTGCGCCGCATGCTGCTGACCGGCCGCGCCTACGCCGAGGGCGCGCGCGCCTTCACCTCCTACGTGGCGCTGCAGATCGACCGCGAACTGCACCACCCCGACGAGGAAGTGCGCAAGGAAGCCGCCGATGAAGTGGCGCTGCTGACTCCGATCGTGAAAGCCTTCATCACCGACAACGCCTGGATCGCCACCTCGGAAGCCATGCAGGTGTACGGCGGCCACGGCTACATCTCGGAGTGGGGCATGGAGCAGTACGTGCGCGACGCCCGCATCAACCTGATCTACGAAGGCACCAACACCGTGCAATCGCTGGACCTGCTGGGCCGCAAGATCCTGGGCGACAACGGCGCCAAGCTGCGCAAGTTCGGCGAGAAGATCAAGAACTTCGTGGAAGAAAACGGCCTCGATGAAAACCTGAACGAATTCATCGCGCCGCTGGGCGACCTGGGCGACAAGGTCACCAAGCTGACCATGGAAATCGGCATGAAGGCCTTCCAGAACGCCGACGAAGTGGGCGCCGCCGCCGTGCCTTACCTGCGTGTGGTGGGCCACCTGGTGTACAGCTACTTCTTCGCCCAGATGGCCAAGATCGCGCTGGAAAAAACCGCCGCCGCCGAAGCCAATGGCGACAACTTCTACAAGACCAAGCTGGCCACGGCGCGCTTCTACTTCGGCCGCCTGCAGCCGGAAACCGCGACCCTGATCCGCCAGGCCCGTTCCGGCGCCGCCAACCTGATGGCGCTGGACGCCGACCTGTTCTAATTGCTGAGCTCCCAAAGGAATCGCTATGACCAATTTCACCGTTAAAAAAGTAGCCGTGCTGGGCGCCGGCGTGATGGGCGCGCAAATCGCCGCCCACTGCGTCAACGCCAAAGTGCCGGTCGTGCTGTTCGACCTGCCTGGGAAGCCGGAGCATGTCTCCGGCGGTACGCCCAAGAATGGCATCGTGCTGCGCGCCATCGATAACCTGAAAAAACTGTCGCCGGCGCCGTTCGGCGACAAGGCCGACGCCGAGCTGATCCAGGTCGCCAACTATGAAGACAACCTGGATGTGCTGGCCGGCTGCGACCTGATCATCGAAGCCATCGCCGAGCGCATGGACTGGAAGCACGACCTGTACAAGAAGGTCGCGCCGCACATCGCCGCCAACGCCATCTTTGCCTCCAACACCTCCGGCCTGTCCATCAACAAGCTGGCCGAAGGCTTCGACGAAGAACTGAAAGCGCGCTTCTGCGGCGTGCACTTCTTCAACCCGCCGCGCTACATGCACCTGGTGGAACTGATCCCGACCGCCTCCACCAAGCCGGAAATCCTGGACCAGCTGGAAACCTTCCTGACCTCGGTGCTGGGCAAGGGCGTGGTGCGCGCCAAGGACACCCCGAACTTCATCGCCAACCGCGTCGGCATCTTCGGCATGCTGGCCACCATCCATGAAGCCGAGAAGTTCGGCCTGACCGTGGACGTGGTGGACGACCTGACCGGCGCCAAGCTGGGCCGCGCCAAGTCCGGCACCTTCCGCACCGCGGACGTGGTCGGCCTGGACACCATGGGCCACGTGATCAAGACCATGCAGGACAACCTGGCCGATGACCCGTTCTTCGGCGTGTACAAGACCCCTGACGTGCTGGCCAAGCTGATCGAGAAGGGCGCCCTGGGCCAGAAAACCGGCGGCGGCTTCTACAAGAAGGTCGGCAAGGACATCCAGCGCCTGGACTTCGCCAGCGGCGAATACGTGGCCGGCGGCGGCAAGGCGGCCGACATCGTGGCCCGCATCCTGAAGGAAAAAGATCCGGTCAAGAAATTCAAGGCCATGCGCGAATCGACCAACCCGCAGGCGCAGTTCCTGTGGGCGATCTTCCGCGACGCCTTCCACTACATCGCCTACCACCTGGACACCATTGCCGACAACGCGCGCGACGTGGACTTCGCCATGCGCTGGGGCTTTGGCTGGAGCGTCGGTCCGTTCGAGACCTGGCAAGCCGCCGGCTGGACCCAGATCGCCCAGTGGGTGAAGGAAGACATCGACGCCGGCAAGGCCCTGTGCAACGCACCGCTGCCGGCCTGGGTGTTCGAAGGCCAGGTGGCCGAGAAGGGCGTGCACACCGCTGAAGGTTCCTACTCCGCCGTGTCGAACAGCTACGTGCCGCGTTCCACCCTGCCGGTGTACGCCCGCCAGGAATTCCGCGCGCCGGTGTTCGGCAGCGGCGCCGCCGATCCGAAAACCGCCGGCACCACCGTGTTCGAGGATGATTCGGTACGCCTGTGGCACTCCGGCGACGAAGTGCTGGTGATCTCGCTCAAGACCAAGCTGCACGTGATAGGCGACGGCGTCATCAAGGGCCTGCAGCGCGGCCTGAAGGAAGCCGCTGAAGGCTACAAGGGCCTGGTGATCTGGTCCGCCGACGCGGCCGACGGCGGCGCCTTCTCGGCCGGCGCCGACCTGCAATCGGCACTGCCCGCCTTCATGGCCGGCGGCGCGAAAGCGGTCGACCCCATCATCAAGGAACTGCAGGACACCTTCATGGCCATGAAGTATTCCAACGTGCCCGTGGTGGCGGCGGTGGCCGGCCTGGCGCTGGGCGGCGGCTGCGAAATGGCACTGCACGCGTCCAAGCGCGTGGCGGCCATCGAATCCTACATCGGCCTGGTGGAAGTGGGCGTGGGCCTGATCCCGGCCGGCGGCGGCCTGAAGGAAGCGGCCATCCGCGCCGCCAGGGAAGCCAAGGGCAACGACATCCTGCAATTCCTGAAGACCGGCTTCACCAATGCGGCCACCGCCAATGTGTCGAAATCTGCGCTGGAAGCCAAGGCCATGGGCTACCTGAAGGAAGACGACGTGATCGTGTTCAACCCCTACGAGCTGCTGCACGTGGCCAAGGTGACGGCGCGTTCGATGTTCGACGCCGGCTACCGCGCTCCGCTGCAGCGCCCGGTGCCGGTCACCGGCCGCTACGGCTGGGCCACCATCAAGGGCCAGCTGGTCAACATGCGCGACGGCGGCTTCATCTCCGCGCACGACTTCAAGCTGGGTGACATGATCGCCGAGATCGTCAGCGGCGGCGATATCGACCAGGGCAGCGTGGTCAGCGAGCAGTGGCTGCTGGACAAGGAACGCAAGGCCTTCCTGGAACTGCTGAACCATCCGAAGACCCAGGAACGCATCATGGGCATGCTGCAGACCGGCAAGCCGGTGCGCAACTAAGCGCGTCCTACGTTCACCCAATTCGAAGGCACAAAATGAGCAAACAACTTCAAGACGCATACATCGTCGCCGCAACCCGCACCCCGATCGGCAAGGCGCCGCGCGGCATGTTCAACAAGACCCGTCCGGACGACCTGCTGGTGAAAGCCATCCAGGGCGCCATGGCCGCCGTGCCCAACCTGGACCCGGCGCTGATCGTCGACGCCATCATCGGCTGCTCGTTCCCGGAAGCGGAGCAGGGCTTCAACATCGCCCGTAACGCGGTGGTGCTGGCCGGCCTGCCCAACACCGTGGGCGGCGTCACCGTGAACCGCTATTGCGCCTCGGGCATCACCGCCCTGGCCATGGCGGCCGACCGCATCCGCGTGGGCGAAGCCGACGTGATGATTGCCGGCGGCGTGGAATCCATGTCCATGGTGCCCATGATGGGCCACCACCCGTCCATCAACATGGACACTTTCAAGGACGAGAACATCGGCCTGGCCTACGGCATGGGCCTGACCGCCGAAAAAGTGGCGACCCAGTGGAAAGTGTCGCGCGAAGACCAGGACGCATTCGGCCTGGAATCGCACCGCAAGGCCATCGCGGCCCAGCAGGCCGGCCACTTCAAGGATGAGATCACCCCGGTCGAGATCATCACCCGCACTCCCGATCTGGCCACCGGCGAGATCAAGGTGTCCAAGCGCACCGTGGACGCCGACGAAGGCCCGCGCGCCGACGCCTCCATGGAATCCATGGCCAAGCTCAAGCCGGTGTTCGCGGCCAAGGGCACGGTCACTGCCGCCACCTCGTCGCAGATGTCGGACGGCGCCGGCGCCCTGATCGTGGTCAGCGAAAAAATCCTGAAGGAACACAACCTGACCCCGCTGGCCAAGTTCTCGTCCTTCGCCGTGCGCGGCGTGCCGCCGGAAATCATGGGCATCGGTCCCAAGGTGGCGATCCCCGCCGCCCTGGCCGCCGCCGGCATCACCCAGGACCAGCTGGACTGGATAGAGCTGAACGAAGCCTTCGCGGCCCAGGCCCTGGCCGTGATCCGCGACCTGAACCTGGACACCAGCAAGGTCAACCCGCTGGGCGGCGCCATCGCCCTGGGCCACCCGCTGGGCGCCACCGGCGCCATCCGCGCCGCCACCGTGGTGCACGGCCTGATTCGCAACCAGCTGAAATACGGCATGGTTACCATGTGCGTCGGCGCCGGCATGGGCGCGGCGGGCATTATCGAACGCGTGTAAGCGACGCGTAACACTGAAGCGGGGCCGGGCCACAAACCTGGCCCCGTTTTTTTGACCTTGTTTCAAAATGACCGTGGCGTTGTTGCAGCGCCTCGCCGTGCAGGCGCACTGTCTTCGACGCCGCGCCTAGCCACGCTCATTTTGAAACAAGGTCTTTTGGGAGACGACATGGATATCTTAAGCAGCATCGCCGACGGCATTTTGACCCTGGAATTCAACCGCCCCGAGCGCAAGAACGCGATCACGGCGGAGATGTACCAGAGCCTGGCCGACGCCATCAATGACGCCGGACAGGACAGCGCCGTGCGCACCATCCTGATCCAGGGCAAACCCGAAGTTTTCACGGCGGGCAACGACCTGCAGGACTTCATGAAAACCGCGCAGGACACCACCCCGCTGGAAGAGCGTTCGGTGTTCCGCTTCATGCTGGCGCTGAGCGGCTGCGCCAAGCCGGTGGTGGCGGCCGTGGCCGGCAACGCGGTGGGCATAGGCACCACCTTGCTGATGCACTGCGACCTGGTGTACGCGGCCGACAACGCCAAGTTCTCGATGCCCTTCGCGCAGCTGGGCCTGTGCCCGGAGTTCGCCTCCAGCCTGCTGCTGACGCAGATCGCCGGCTATCCGCGCGCCGCCGAGAAGCTGATGCTGGGCGAAGCCTTCCCGGCCCAGGAAGCGCTGGAGATGGGGCTGGTGTCCAGGGTGCTGCCGGTGGCCGAGCTGAACGACTATGCGCGCGGCCAGGCTGCCAAGCTGGTGGCCCTGCCGGCCAGCTCCATCCGCACCACCAAGCAGCTGATGAAAGCCGGCCGCAACGCCGTCATCAGCAGCACCATGACGGAAGAAAACCAGCACTTCGCCGCCATGCTGGCCTCGCCCGAAGCGCGCGAAGCCTTCATGGCCTTCTTCCAGAAGCGCAAGCCGGACTTTACCCAGTTCGCCTGAGTATCTATTCAGGTATCCATGCAAAACAGCCCGTTTGCCTTGAAGGATAGGGCGAGTATCTATTCACTCTGGGCGTGCCGCCGGGCCGTCAACCCCCGGCGCGCACCTGGCTGACGGCGCGCGGCTTCAGGATGGCGTCGGCAGTGGCGCGGTCCTGGGACGACATGTCGTGCGCCACGTCGTCCATGGCCTGGGCCGCCTTCTGGTGGCCATTGGCCTTGGCCAGGCTGAACCACACGTAGGCCATGCCCAGGTCCCTGGCGCCGCCTTCGCCGTTGGTGGACATCACGGCCAGGTTGAACATGGCCTCGGTCTGGCCGCGCATGGCCGCTTCCGTGAACAGCTTGCGGGCGATGGCCAGGTCCTTGGGCACCTGCTCGCCTTCGTAGTAGTACAGCGCCAGGGCGCTTTGCGCGCCCGGCTCGCCGCGCAGCGCCGCTTCCTTGTAATAGGCAAAGGCTTTCTTCTGGTCGGACGGGCCGCCCTGGCCCAGGTCCACCATGCGCGCCAGGGCGTACAGGGCGCCGCTGTGGCCGGCCACGGCGGCGTTGGCGTACCAGGTGCGGGCTTGCGCGTAGTCGCGGGGGATGGTGTCGCTGCCGGCGTAATACAGCTGCGCCAGGTTGTACTGGGCCGGTGCATAGCCGCGCTCCGCCGCTTCCTTGAAATAGGCCTGCGCCTGCTTGAGGTCGCGCGGGCCGCCTATGCCTTTCTGGCTGGCCAGGCCCAGCGCATTGAGGGCCGGGACGTAGCCCAGTTCGGCCGCCTTGGCATACCACTTGCGGCCCTCGGCCGGATCTTTTTTCACGCCGGCCACGCCGGAGAGGTGTATGCGCGCCAGCATCAGCGCTCCCTCTATCATGCCGTTGAACGCTTCCGGGTCCTTGGGATTGAAGCGTAGCGGCTGGCGTCCGGCGTCGAAGCGGCCGACGGCGGCGCGGTCGAACCAGTCCAGCGCCTTGGCCGTGTCGCGCGGCAGGCCCTGGCCTTCCAGGCTCATCTTGCCTAGCAGGACCGCCGCTTCCGGATAGGCGATCTTCCTGTAGGCGGCTTGCAGCAGCGTGGCGGCCCTGGGATAGTCCTTGGCCTCGTAGGCGGCCACGGCCTCGGCGAAGGTCTTGTCCTTGCGGATGATGTATTCGCGCGCCGAGGCCGACTTGCGGTCGCCGTCGCTGCACGGTCCCATGCCGCCGCTGCTGCCCACGGTGCCCGTGATGGAAGATGATTCATCCATGTTCACCACGTCGTTGACGGGCGCGCTGCCACTGAACTTGCGCGGCTTGTTGAGCGGACGGGGACCGGTGGGGTCGGCAATCTCGCCCGCCACCACGGCGTCCTCGCGCTGCTGCAGGGAGGCGTCGACGGCGTCGTCGTCGCTGAGGTAGTCGCTATCGAGCCCGCACTTGATCGCCAGCGTGCCCTTCAGGGCGCTTTGCTTGGCGGCGTACACGCGCGCGCTTTCACCGGTGGGCGTCTGCTTGGCGCCGGTGATCCTGACCACCTGGCTGGCCGCCTCGGCTTCGGTGGGCGCAGTCTGGGCGCCGGCCGGGGCCAGCGTGAACATGAGGGCGAGGCTGACAGAGGATTTGAACATGGCCGTCCTTGCTGAAAAATGAATGGTAGTGTAAATCGGGGCGCAACGTTTCCATACGCTCAGCAAGATGATTATGTTTGGATCAGCGCGTCGATCAGCAGGCCCATGCGCTGGCCGGGCAGCTTGAAATAGTGCGTGTGGGCGCCGGCGCCCAGGCAGAATTCCGTTTCCGGCCGCGCCAGCGGCGCCGCCGTGGTGAAGAAATCCTCGTCATAGGCGCTGGCCGGCGTGCGCCACAGCCAGCGGCCAACGTAGTCGCCGGTGGTGTAGGCGTTGACCCAGCGCCGCACGCCGATGTCGGCCGCTTGCGGTCCGGCGCCGTCCAGCACCCAGCCGTACAGCTCCGGGAAGCGGGCCGCGTACAGCTGGCGCAGGGGGCAGCCGGCCGTAAGCAGTTCAATGCGTCCCTCCAGCTGTTCCCACAGCAGGGCGGCGCGGCCGTCTGTTTCGTAGCGCGCCCGGTATTGCAGGTAGCGCAGCAGTTCGGTGGTGATCACCGTGCCCTGGCTGTGCGCCACGATCACGATCCTGCCATGGCCCTGGGCCGCCACGTGCTCCAGCAGCGCCATGTAGCGCGCGAAGATGCGGGCGCGCGGGATGGCGCGGCGCGGAAATTCGCGGAAGTGGTTGTCCACGTCCAGGGCCACGTCCAGCGGCAGGCGCAGCCAGGGCGCATAGCGCGACAGGGCCCGTCCCAGCAGCGAAAACACGGCCGCCACGCTGGCTGCGCCCACGAAGAAGTAGCGCAGCGTATCGGAGGAAGCGCCGGCGATCAGGTCGCGCACGGGCGCCAGCCGCGCCAGCAGGGGCTCGGCCCCCAGCAGCGACAGCATCATGGCGGTCGCGGTGACGAAGGCCGCGCCGCAGCCAACCACAGTCAGCGCCATGATCACGGCGTTCAGCAGCCGGTAGCCGGCGCTCAGCCAGCGTCCCAGCGCCGCCGCCGGCCCCACCGGCAGGCGCAGCTCGGCCAGCACGCTGGGCAGCACCGTGGCCACGATGTACAGCAGCAGCAAGGTGGGCAGGGCCGCCACCAGGATGAAGGTCATGGTGCTGTTGTAGTAGCGCTGGTCCAGGAAACTGCCGGCCGCCAGGTCCGCGCCGCGCCCGAAGATCAGGGGCGTGTAGGGAGTGCCGCCGGCCTGCTCGACGGCGGCGCCGGTCAGCAGCGCCCACAGCGCCATCCATACGATGGTGTAGGCCGACAGCGACACCAGCACGCCCAGCCAGCCGGTGCCCACCACGTCGCGCGCCGCGCCGCCGCCGCGCGCCAGCCAGGCGCCCAGGCCCAGCCAGCAGGGCGCCAGCGCCGCGAACGCCAGCCACCAGAGTATCGACAGCAGCAGCAGGTATTCCAGCATCCGCAGGCTGGCGTGCAGCCAGTACTGGTAGCCCATGGACGCGCCGTCGTGCGCCATCATGGCCAGCACGTGCAGCAGCAGCAGCGGGTAGAGCACGGCCAGGAACACCCGCCCCACCGTGCGCGCCAGCGGGTAGCGCTCCGCGGCGACGCGCAGGCCCTGGTCGCAGGCCACCGCCAGCAGCGCCAGCCAGGCGGCGCCGGCCAGCAGGTGGGGCGGCAGCCGACAGGCCAGCCCGGCGGCCGCCAGCGCCGCCGCCAGCGCCAGCAGCCGCCCGCCCGCGCGTAGCGGGTAGCGGTACAGCAGCCACCACAGGCCCAGCAGCGGCAGGGCGATGGCCAGCACATGGTGCACCACGACGGCTTGGCGGGATACCAGCCCCAGCACGGCGATGGTCAGAACGACCAGCAGCAGGTGCAGGCAGATGTTGGACAGCAGGTAGGCCAGGCCCCAGTCCAGCGCCAGCTGGGCCTGGGCAAAGCGGCGCCACGGACGGCTGGGCGCACCGGGCAGGGCGTAGGCGGCCCGTTGCACCGTGTCGCGTCCCAGCTGGGAAAAGCGGAACAGCAGGGTGAAGGCCTCGGTGACGATTTGCGGGATCTTGCCGGACAGGCGCGACAGGTCGGCCCAGTACATTTCGTACAGGTCGACCTGGCGTGCCGGCGCCTCGCCATTCTGTGCGCGCCGCATGCGGATGCGGCTGGCTTCGTAGACCTCGTTGCCGGCGCCGTTGCCGTGCGCCTTGAACAACAGGTAGTCGGTGTAGGCCAGCCCGAGGTCGGCGCCCGGCGGCGCGCCAGTACCGGCGCCGGACGCGCTCCCGGCCTGCCCGGCGGCGTCATGCGCGCCGCCAGGCTTGACAACGGCGCGCGCAGCAGCGCCGGGGGGAACTGCGGCAGGTGAAGCACCGGCAGGTGGAACTGCGCCGGGCGGAACCGCGGCAGGTGGAACAGCGGCAGGGGGCGCGGCCGCGGGCGACCCACCGGTGCGCGCCCCGGCGGCTTTCGGCGCTACGGCAGGCGCCACAATGGCAGGCGGCACAATGGCAGGCGGGGTAAGCGCAGCGGCCGGCAGACCAGCAGCAGGCTCTCCAGCGCCTGGCGATTCATCGCCAGGCGCGGCCTTGGCGCTAGCGGCGGCCGGGAATCGGGTGGTGCGGTCTGCCGGGGCCTGCCATCCGGGGCGCTTGAAATCCGACGCCAGCGATTGCTGCAGCGCCTTGGCCACGCTGGGGGGAGCGGTGGGGGGCGGCGCGGCGCCGTCGCCGGCGCCACTCAGGCCCGACAGCGCCAGGTGGCGGGCGCGCACATCCCCGGCCACCTGGGCCAGCGCCAGCGGCGCCAGCGGCGGCACCGGCAGCAGCACGCTGTCGCGCACGCCGTCGCTGTAGCGCGAGGCCTGCGTTCCGGCAGTCGACAGCAGGGCGGCGACCGCGCTCACCGTGTCGCCCGCCTTCTGGTCGGCCACGCCGTGGATGGCGATGACCGCGACGCTGTCCCTGTCCTGCATCGTATGCGCCTCCGCGCTGGCCGTGAATGATGTCTATTTTGTCATAGTTGGCGGCAGCGCAGGCTGAGCGCTTCGTGCAACTGGCGCACGGCGGCCGAGAATTGCTTGCGGTGCGGGCAGATCAGGTTGAGCGGCGCCGCCTCGCCCTGGACTTCCGGCAGCAGCACCAGCAGGCGGCCGGCGCGCACGTCGTCCGCCACGTCCAGCCAGGATTTGTAGGCGATGCCTTCGCCGGCCACGGCCCAGCGCCGCACCACGTCGGCGTCATCCGTGACCAGGGGGCCGCCGACCTGCACCTGGCGACCGCCATCCGGGCCGGGGAAGCTCCATTTCTCGTACACCCGTCCGCCCAGCTGGAAGCGCAGGCAGGCGTGCCGAGGCAGATCGTCCAGCGAGACGGGGGCGCCGTGCCGCGCCACATAGGCGGGCGCGGCCACCAGCACGCGCCGGTTGTCCGGCGCCAGCGGCAAAGCGACGAAGCTGGCGTCGTCGATCGGGCCGTAGCGGATCGCGATGTCTATCGGCTCGCGGAACACGTCCTGAACCTGGTCCGACAGCAGCAGGCGCAGGTCCAGGCGCGGATGCTGGCGGCGGAATTCGCTGATCCATGGCAGCAGCAGGTTGCGCCCGAGGTCGGACGGGGCCGAGATGCGCAGGGTGCCGGTCAGGGCGCCGCCACCGTGCAGGATGCCGGCGCCTTCCTGCAGCGAGGCCAGCGCGTCGTGCGCATAGGGCAGGTAGCGCTCGCCTTCATCGGTCAGGCGCAGGCTGCGGGTGGAGCGCGCGAACAGGCGTACGTCCAGCTCCCGTTCCAGGCGCTGGATGGCGGCGCTGACCTGGGCCGGCAGCACGTTCAGTTCGCGCGCCGCGTTGGAAAAGCTGCCCAGCGCGGCCGAGCGCACGAACAGGGTGAGGTCGTCCAGCCGTATCATGGTTACTCCAGCGCATAAAGCGCCAGCATAACCGCAATGGCCGCCGTAGTGGGAAGCCCGGCTCAGGTCGCCTGGCTGCGCTTGCGGCTCAGGACGGTGGCGGCGGCCAGGGCGCCGGCCGCGCCCAGCACCCAGGCCGCCGTGCTGCCGGAAAAGCCGATGGCGGTATTGGCGGCGATCTTGCCGGCCTTGGGCGTCACCAGTTCCAGGCGGCGCGCCGTCATGGCGGCGCCCAGCTCGGCCAGGCGGTCCTTGCCCAGCAGGCGCTCGGCGTGCGGCAGCAGCACGGTCTCCTCGTCGGCCACGTGGTGGATGACGTCGCGCATGAGCTCGTGCAATAGCTGGTCGTGGCGCACGTCGGTCAGCGGCGTGGCGCGCAGTTCGCTGATCAGGCGGCGCATCTCGTTATGTTCGGGCACGCTTTTCTGCAGCACCGGCTCGCCGCTGTCGATGCTGCGCATGGCCGGATAAAACAGTTCCTCTTCCAGGGTGGCGTGGATTTCCAGCGCGGTGCAGATGGTTTCCACCAGCGCCTGCTTGACCTTGGGCCGTGCGCCGGCCGTGTACTGATGGAAGGTGACCATCACGTGGCTATGGTCGAAGCGGATCATGTCGGTGATGGTGGGGCTGAGCTTTTTGAACGACAACATGGCACTCTCCTGGCAACAATTGCTGGGATATCCATGATAGCGGCGGCAACTGCGGGCAGCCGTAGGAACGCGCCGCAGCGCCGTGTCGGAGGCCTGCCCGCCCGCAGCCCGATTACGGACGGCCTGCAGCCTGCCTGCCGCCCGCTTGTCCCTCAGGCGGCGCTGTCGTTGGCGGCGCGCCGCACGGCGCGGGCGTCGGCCGCGTAGGCCAGGCTAGCCAGGATGCTGTCCAGGCTGGCCGGCTTGATCAGGTGGTGGTCGAAGCCGGCCTGGCTGGTGCGGGCCCGGGTGGCCGGGTCGCCCCAGGCCGTCAGCGCCACCAGGGCGGCGTCGTGGCAGACCGGCAGGGTGCGCAGCGAGCTGGCGACCTGGTAGCCGTCCATGCCTGGCATGCCCAGGTCCAGCAGCACGGCCTGAGGGGCGAATTGATGGGCGGCTTCCAGGCCGTCGGCGCCGCTGTAGGCGACCTTGGTCTGATAGCCGTACATGGACAGCAGCTCGGCCGTGATGTCGGCAGCTTCCTGGTTGTCGTCTACGATAAGAATGCGATGGATGGACTGGCCCATGGGAATGAACGAAAAAATAACGTTCGGCTGGGGCCGGGCCGAGTGGACAGGCGGCTGCGGGGAAGGGGGCAGGGCGCCGTGGGGAGGTGCACAGGATAAAGTGCTATTTCTTGTCAGGAATTATAGCGGATTTTACGAGCCGGTGCGTGCATCGGCAGCTCAATCGGCGCCGTAGCGGGCGCGGATGGCGCCCAGCGCCCCGCGCTGCTCGAGGCGCCGGATGGCGGCGTCGATGGCGGCCAACTGCTCGGGCGTGGTGCTGATACGGTTCAGCAGCAGGTGCACCGGCGCGCGCAGCACCGGCACCGGCAGCAGTGCGACTTCCACCTGCTGTTCGCGCGCCGCATGGCGCACGGCGGCCACGTCGCCCAGCAGCAGGCCGGCGCGGCCGGCGGCTAGCATGCGTATGCCCTGCTGGAAGCCGAGGAAGGTGCTGAGCAATCCCTGTTGCTCCAGGCGCGGCTGCAGCGCGTCATAAGCCGGCCCGTACCAGCCGACCTTGGGCGCCAGCAGCGGCAGGCGCAGGCGCGCCAGCGCCTCCAGGCTGGTCACGCCACGATAGCGCGACTGGTGCGTGGCCAGGCTGAACAGGCCGACCGTCTCGTGCCGGTAGGGCAGGCTGTAGCGGCCGTAGCGGCGCCGCTCGGCGGTGTCGGAGGCCGCCAGCAGCAAGTCCAGCTGGCCGGACTGGAACAGACGCAGGCGGCGTGCGGGCGGCAGCTCGGCCGTCAGGCGCAAGGTACAGCCGGCCTCGCGCAGGATGGCGCGGACCAGTTCGAGGTCGAGGCCGGCGGCGGCGCCGTCGGCCTGCGAGTAGAGATAAGGCGGCCACTGTTCCAGCGCCACCGCCAGCGTACAGCCCGGCGCTGCGGCGCCTACCGCTGATGAGGCCGGTGCTGTCGCGGCCAGGACGGCGAAGTGCGCGAACGCCAGTGCGGACCAACTGCGACGCGCGTGCATGTAGTTCTTTCCAGGTTGCGAGGCTGTAATTTGCCAGAAATACCATCTTTCTTCAAGTGATTGATGATGCCGCCGCTTGCCTGGCGGCGCGCCGTGGACGAGAATAGCCCGTTCTCATCCCTGGCAGGAAGGAAGCCCGCTTGACCTCATTCCTGGAAATCGCCGCCAACGCCGTCATGACGGTGTCCATCGTGCTGGCCGGCCGCAACAATGTGCATTCATGGTGGCTCGGCGTGCTGGGCTGTTCCATGCTGGCCGTGCTGTTCTACGGCGTCAACCTGTATGCCGACGTGGCGCTGCAAGTCTTTTTCATTGTCACCTGCCTGCTGGGCTGGCTGCAGTGGCTGCGCGGCAATGGCGGGGCCGCGCTGCCCATCGCCCGCGTGCGTCCGGCCGCGCTGGCCTGGATGGTGGGCGTGGCCCTGGCCGGCACCCTGGCCTACGGCCTGATGCTGCAGGCCTGGACCAATGCCTACGCTCCCTTCATCGATTCGGCGGTGCTGGCCTTTTCCATCGTGGCCCAGCTGCTGCTGATGGGAAGGCGCATCGAGAGCTGGCCGTTCTGGCTGCTGGTGAACACGGTATCGGTGCCGCTGTACGCCAGCCGTGGCCTGTACCTGACCGCCTTGCTGTACGCCTTCTACTGGCTGAACGCGGCCGCCTCCTGGTATTTCTGGCGCCGCCGCATGCAGGCTCAGCCGGGCTGACGCTGCAGCGCCTGGCGGAAGGCGCTGGGCGTGACCCCGGTGCGGGCGCGGAAGGCGGTGGCGAAATTGCCGGCGTTCTGGAAGCCGATCAGCATGGCGATATCCTGCACCTCCATGTCGGTGTCGCGCAGCAGCTGTTCGCCGCGCCGGATGCGCTCCTCACGGATATAAGCGAACACGGTGGCCCCAGTTTGCTGGCGGAACACCTGGCTCAGCTTTTCGCGGTGGGTACCGACCAGGCGCGCGATCTCGGCCAGGCTGGGCAGGTCGGCCAGGTGCTCGACGATCAGCCGCTTGGCGGCCGCCACCGTGACGGCGTCCGCTGCGGCGTCGTAGCGCCGCACAAGGCCCAGGTGAACCTGGATGCGGGCCGCCAGTTCCCCAGCCGAGAATGGCTTGGACACGAAATCGACCCCGCCTATGGACAGGCCAAGGATGCGATCGTCGTCGCCATCGTTGCTGCTGATGAAAATAATCGGGATGTCCTGCGTGGCCGGATGGGCCTTCAGCAGGCGGCAGGCGGTGTAGCCATCCTGTATAAACATGTCGAAACCGCTGTTGCGTATTGTTCGCATCCAGGCAGATTTTTGTAACGTACCGCCGCCAGCAAAGGCGTGGCCGCCTGCTGCAAAAGCACGCCTTTTCCAGATCACACATAATGAACCAAGTGTTGATTAGCGGCAATTTTCTGCCAGGCAGGCCCGGCACTTCTGTCGATATCCTGGAGGAATTATGTTTGGCATCCGCAGCACCCGCACCCTGGCCGCCCTGGCGGCGGCCGCCACCCTCGGCGTCCACGGCCTGGCCGATGCCGCCAGCCGTACCGTGAACTTCGACGTCACCCTGAAGATCATCGCCGACTGCACCATCGCGGCCAACAACCTGGACTTCGGCCAGACCCAGGGCGTGCTGGCCTCGGCGGTCTCGGTCAACACCACGCTGACCGTGACCTGTACCAGCACCACGCCCTACGCCGTGGGCCTGAACGCCGGCACCGGCACCGGCTCGACCACCTCGGCCCGCTACATGAGCGGCACCACCGGCGGCAATACCAGCACCGTGGCCTACTCGCTGTACCAGACGGCCGGCGCCACCAACTGGGGCAATGCGCAGGGTACCGACACCAAGGCCGGCACCGGCACCGGCACCGCCCAGGCGCTGACCGTGTACGGCGTGGTGCCGGCCCAGTCCACGCCGCAGCCGGACACCTACAAATCCACCATCACGGCCACGGTGTACTTCTGACCATGCGCGCGGCGCGCTGGCTGCTGTGGCTGCTAACCGGCATCCTGGCGCTGCCGGGCGTGGGCGCGCGCGGCCAACCTGCAGATTTCGCCGGTGATGATCATCCTGCGCGCCGGCCAGGGCGCGGCCGGGATCAGCCTGCAGAACCTGGGCGAGGCCCCGGTGTATGGCCAGGTGCGGGTGTTCCGCTGGGACCAGAGCGGCGCCGGCGACGAGCTCAGCGCCACCCAGGACGTGGTGGCCAGTCCGCCCATCGTGCAGATCGCTGCCCGCAGCAGCCAGGTGATACCTGGTGCGGCGCAGCGACCAGCCATCCACCAGCGAACTGAGCTACCGCATTTTGATCGACGAAATCCCGGGCGCCGGCCAGCCGGCCACCAGCGGAGTGGACATCCGGCTCCAGTATTCCGTGCCCCTGTTCGTGCTGCCGCCCGACGAAAGCGGCGTGCCGGTCCTGGCCTGGACCTGTTTTCGGCAGGATGGAGAGTGGATGCCGCGCGTCCACAATAGCGGCCGGCAGCGGGCCCAGATCGGCGCCCTGACCCTGATCAACCCGGCCGGCCAATCCTTCCTGGTGTCGGAGGGTCTGTTCGGCTATGTGCTGGCGGGCCGCACCCGGGTGTGGCAGTTGCCGCCGGCATTGGGCAAGGCGGACCTGCGCGGCGCGCTGACGGTGCGCACCACCATCAACACCAAGCCGCAAAGCGCCACCACGGCCGCCCTATGAAATCCTGGCCGGGCGGCGGCGTGGGACTGGCGTGCGCGGCGCTGCTGGGCGGCGCCTGGCCGGCCGGCGTATGCGCCCGCCAGGCCGCCGCCGTGGACGAGGAATTGTTTCTGGAGGTGAGCGTGAACGGGGAGGCCAGCGGGCAGATATTGCGTTTCGTTCGCGGCAGCGGCGGCTTGCGCAGCAGCGTGCAGAACCTGCGCGAGCTGGGCCTGGACCCGCTGCTGTTCGGCGTGGACGGCCGCAGCGAATTCCTGCTCGACAGCATACGGGGCCTGCGCTACCGCTACGACGCGGCCCGCCAGAGCCTGGAGCTGACCCTGGACGACAGCCTGCGCACCCCGGCCCAGCTGTCGGCGCGCACCGTGCCCGTGGCCGGCCAGGCCAGCGTCACGCCGGGTTGGCTGCTCAACTACGACCTGTTCAGCCAGCTCGGCACCAATCACAGCCACGCCATGGTGCACGAAGTGCGCTATTTCGACAGCCGGGGCGTGTTCAGCAGCAACGGCGTGGCCACCCGCAACAGCGCGGGCAGCCAGTACTTGCGCTACGACACCAGCTGGAGCCGGGCCGATCCCGCCACCCTGGAAACCTGGCAGGTGGGCGACCTGATTTCATCCTCGCTCAGCTGGAGCCGCTCGGTGCGCATGGGTGGTGTGCAGTGGAACAAGAATTTCGGCCTGCGGCCCGACCTGCTGACCTTTCCCGTGGCCAGCCTGGGCGGCTCGGCCGTGGTGCCCAGCGCCGTCAGCCTGTACATCAACGGCGTGCGCCAGGTCGACACCACGGTGCCGGCCGGGCCCTTCGTGGTGAACCAGGTGGCCGGCATCAGCGGCGCCGGGGTGGCCACGCTGGTGACCCGCGACGCGGCCGGGCGCGCCGTTTCCACCAGCCTGCCGCTGTACGTGGACACGCGCATGCTGGCCCCCGGCCTCGCCGACTATTCGGTGGAGCTGGGCGTGCTGCGGCGCGACTATGGCCTGCGCTCATTCCGCTACGGCGGCGCGCCGCTGGCCAGCGCTACGCTGCGGCGCGGCCTGAGCGAATTGCTGACGGTGGAAGCCCATGGCGAGGGCGGCGGCGGCATGCTGAACGGCGGCGCCGGCATGTTGTGGCGGCTGGGCCTGGGCGGGGTGGTGAGCGCCTCGCTGGCCGCCAGCGCGGGCTCCGCCGTGCGGGTCCTCATGGCGGGCCAGCCCGGGCCGGACGGCGCGCCGGGCCAGCCAGGAGAAAAGGACCTGGGCCGCAACGGGCGCCAGGCCAGCCTGGGTTACCAGTATGTCCATCCGCGCTTCGGCATCGACCTGCAGCGCACCCGCGCCAGCGCCGGCTATGCCGACCTGGGCACGGCCGGCGGCGGTGCTCCGGCGCGCCTTAGCGACCGCGCCAGCGTCAACCTGGCCCTGGTGCGCGGCCACAGCGTGGGCGCCAACTACGTGGCCTACCAGGTGCCGGGCGCGCCGCGCGCGCGGGTCGCCTCGCTGGCCTACACGGCGCCGCTGTGGGGCGGGGCCTTTGTCAGCCTGAGCGCCTTCCGCGATCTCGACGACCGCACGGTGCGCGGGATCAACCTCAGCCTGGGCATGACGCTGGGCGGGCGCGTCGCGCTCAGCGCCAGCCAGGCGCGCCAGGACGGGGTGCGAACGCGCGGCCTGGGCCTGCAGCGCAGCCCTGACTATGGCGGCGGCCTGGGCTGGAGCCTGCAGTCGCTGGACAACGATGGCACGGCGGTGCGCCAGGGCCAGCTGCAATACCTGGGCAACTATGGCCAGGCCACCGCTTTCGTACAGGAATACGGCGGCCAGCGCAGCAGCACCCTGGACCTGGCCGGATCGCTGGTGCTGATGGATGGCACGCTGCAGCCGGCGCGCCAGGTGGGCAGCAGCTTCGCACTGGTGTCCACCGGCGTGCCCGGCGTGCCGGTGCTGCAGGAAAACCGGCTGGTGGGCGCCACCAATGGCGGCGGCTACCTGCTAGTGCCCAACCTTACGCCCTACATGGGCAACCAGGTTGCCATCGACAGCAGCGGCCTGCCGCTCGATGCGCGCATCGCCAGTGCGCGCCAGACCCTGGTGCCGGCCCGCCTGTCGGGCGTGCTGGCTGCATTCATGGTGGAGAAATACCGGGCCGCCAGCGTCATCCTGCACGGCGCCGGTGGCCAGCCGGTCGCGCCCGGCACCCCGGTGCGCCACCTGGAAAGCGGGGCCGCCACCGTGGCCGGGTTCGACGGCGTGGCCTTCATCGATGGCTTGCAAGAAAACAACACGCTGGAGGTAGGCAGCGGCGCCGCGCGCTGCCTGGTGCGTTTCCCCTATGCGGCCAAGGATGGTCCGGCACTGCCGCTGCTGGGACCCCTGGTGTGCAGGAGCGCGCCATGAAGCGGGCCGGCTGGCTGCTGGCCTTGCTGCTGGCGCTGCTGTGCGGCCAGGCGCGCGCCGACAGCTGCTCGGTGGCCATGACCGACGTGGTGTTCACGCCCGCCAGCACCATCAACACGGCTGGCAACGCGGTCACGGCCACGGCGCGCGTGACCTGCACCTGGGATCTACTCAACGCGGGCACTGGCCTGGCCCTGTTCCCGGAAGTGTCGGTCTGCCTGGGCCTGGGGCCGGGCACCAACGCCAGCAGCTATACGGCGCGCAACCTGTTCAACGCCACCAGCGGGGTGTCGATACCCTACAACCTGTACCGCGACGCCGCCCGCACCCAGCCCTGGGGCTCGGTGGCGCAGGGCGCCAGCATCAACATCGCCATGTCGCGCGGCAGCGGCACCGGAGTGGCGTCGCGCTTTACCGACGTCACCATCTATGGCTTCATTCCCTACAGCAGCAGCATCGCCACCACGGTACCGACCGCCATCAATGCCACCGCCACCTACAGCGCCAGCTTTGCCGCAGCCACCACCATGAACTATTCCTTCTTCCTGAGCGGGGTGCAGCTGTGCACGCTGGGCGGCACCGGCAGCTTTCCATTCCAGGTGAAGGCCGACATCAGCAGCGACTGCACCATCACGGCCGACCCGCTGTCTTTCGGTTCGGCGGCGGTGCTGAGTGCGCCGGTGCGCAGCACGGCCGCCATCCGCGTGCTGTGCAGCAAGGGCGCGGCCTACCAGATCGCGCTCAACGGCGGTACCGTGTCCAACAATGTGGCGGCGCGCCAGATGCAAAACCTCGGCAATGGCAGCGAGCGCATCGTCTACAGTTTGTCGGGCAGCCTGGACGGGCCGGTGTGGGGTGACGGCAGCGCCGGCACCCAGACGGTGGGGGGAACGGGAACCGGCAGCCAGGATAGTGTGACCATCTATGGCATGGTGCCGGCGCAAAGCACGCCGTCGCCGGCGGATTACAAGGATACGGTCACGGCGACCATCATTTTTTGGCGGGGGAGTCAGAAATATACCACCCAGTCCTGCGCCCCGGGACGCTGCTGCTGGATGGCGCTGCTGTTGGCGCTGGTGGTGGCTTGGGCCGCCGGCTGGGCCGAGGCGCGCTGGACCTGATATGGAGTGCCGAGCTGGCAAGCGACGGCCGGCTGCGCGTTTTGCCTGTCGGTGGCGGTTTGCACGGTGCAGCTGTCCTTGACGGTGAAGGTCACCTGCATGGTGGTGCTGGCGTTCTTTCCGGCGGCCTGGGCCAGCATGGGCAAGGAAACCACGGCAACAGCGAGAGTAAAGGCAATTTTTTTCATTTTTGACACACATTGTTTAAGTGCGTAACTGGCGTGCAGCCACCACATCTGGACCAGGGCGCCACGTAATTCCGGGTGGCAATTTTGTGAGAAAGTCCGATATTTGCAGGGATGGTGCGGTGTCGGAGATGTCTCTGTAGGAAGTAATTTTACCGTGCATCAACATTCTCGCGATATACACATTCTATATCGAAATTTCCTTACGTCAATATGTGAGTTTTGGAGAGTTTGCGCAGCCCTTTTTTGTCCTATTTTTGAGGCTGTGGCAAACGCGGCGGATGCCATGTTTTCATAGGGAAGCCAGAGTACGCGGTGAGGCGACCGCGCGTGAGTTTTGCTGCCGCAAATATCACACATTGTCACTGTGGGGAAAGTGAGACTCGCCTTGGGCAAATGTCGCACTTTCTTGCACCTAAATTGAAAGTCATGCCGGTTTTGCCTGGGTCTACCGCTGTTCATTCCAACCATAAAAGGAGTCAAAAATGAAGCATACCGATTTCGGCCTCATGCCTTGCCCCATCGCCCGCAGCCTGGGCAAAGTAGGAGAGTGGTGGAGCATCCTGATACTGCGTGATGCGTTCTACGGTCTGTCGCGTTTCGACGAATTTGAAAAGAGCCTGAAGATCGCCCCCAATATGCTGACCCGCCGCCTGGCCGGGCTGGTCGAGGGCGGGCTGATGGAGCGTCGCCAGTACAGTTCCCGCCCGCCGCGCTATGAATACGTGCTGACCAAGGCCGGGCGCGACTTCAAGCCGGTGCTGCTGGCCTTTATTGCCTGGGGCAACGAGCACCTGGCGCCTGAGGGCGCCAGCCTGCTGGTGGTGAGCCGTGAAACCGGCAAGCCGGCCGACCAGGTGCTGGTGGACGCCAACAGCGGCCTGGCCATCAACGACGAGGATTACATGTTCGCGCCCGGCCCGGCGGCCAACGATGTGATGCGCTCGCGCCTGATCAAGATCAGCCAGCCCCAGCCAGCAGCACGTTAGTTGTGCAAAGGTATGGTGCGCGGACGGCCCGGTCCGCGCCCATACAATGGACTCCCGTTGTTTTCCTGACAGGAGTCCATGATGGCAATGCAAAAACTGATAGGCGGCCTGGCCCTGCTGGCCGCCGTATCCACCGTCCATGCCCAGCAGCTGGCCAAGGGCGACCAGAAAATCCTGGCCGACCTGGCCCAGGCCAACCTGGCCGAAATCGCGACTGGCAAGCTGGCCGTGGAAAAAGGCCAGAGCGCCGACGTGAAAAGCTTCGGCCAGAAGATGGTCGACGACCACACCAAGGGCTTGCAGGAAGTCCAGCAGGTGGCGCAGAGCAAGAGTGTTACCCTGCCGACCGAGCCCGACGCCAAGCACAAGCAGGCCGCCGACAAGCTGTCCAAGCTGAGCGGCGAGGCCTTCGACCGCGCCTACCTGGCCCAGGCCGGCGTCAAGGACCACAAGGCCGCGCACCAGCTGGCCAGCAGCTCGGCCTCCAAGGCCAAGGATGCCGACGTGAAGGCCCTGGCCGCCAAGCTGCAGCCCACCATCGACGCCCACCTGCAGGAAGTGACCAAGCTGGCGGGCGCCAGGGACGGCAAACCACAATAATGCCGGCGGGTCCACGAGCGGAAAGATGCACAGTGGAAAAACTGTGGAATAATGCTGCATGGCGTATGTTCGCCAGAGCAACAATGTTGTCTCTCCAGCTTAAGGAATCGAATTGGTGGACTTGTTTGCGCCGGATGCGGCGCTGACGCAGTGGGAGCAGGACTTGCCGGTGGCGCAGGGCGGGGAGCGGCTGTCCCTGTTGCTGGCGTTGGCCTGGCACTTGCGCCAGCGCGCGCCGGCCCGCGCCCATGCTGTCGGCGCCGAGCTGGCGCCCCTGCTGGAAGTGCTGGCGCCGCCGCAGGCGGCTGTGGCGCGCGCCCGCCTGCTGCTGGTGGCTGCGGAAGGCTATTGGCTGGAGGCCGGGCTGGACCAAGCCGACGACCTGGCGGCGCAAGCCCTGCGGCTGCTGGACGGCGTGGGCGGCGCGCCGGGGAGCGAGGCCGCCCGTGCCGACTGCCGCTGGCTGCAGGCGTGGATCGCCAATGACCGCGGCCATGGCCGGCGAGGCGGCCAGCTGCTGGACCAGGCTGCCGGCCACGCCCGCGCCGCCGCCGATCCTGTGCGGCAAGACGTGATCGACGCCGCGCGCGCCATCTGCGCCGTGTTCGGCGACTGGCAGTCGGCCCGGCTGGCCTGGCAGGACCGCTTTAGCGCCGGGCTCGATGGGCTGGCGCCGGCGGCGGCCGGCTGGATCAGTGACTATCTGGGCACCGCCGCCATCCAGGGCGGCGAATACGGCCGCGCCATCGGCCACCTGATGCGCGCCTACGAGGCTGCCCTGGCCTGCGGACAGCCGCGTCGCGCCATCATCATCGCCGCCAATATCGGCCATGGCTTCACCTGCCTGAACGCGCATGACGCGGCGCTGGAATGGATGCAGCGCGGCCTGGCGCTGGCCCGTCCCACCGGCTGGCCCCACAGCATAGGCATGTGTTTGATGCAGACCGCCGAGACCCTGCGCCTGCTGGGCCAGCGCGAGTCGGCCCAGGCCCTGCTGCGCGAGGCCCTGCAGACCCTGGCGCCGCTGTCCGGCTCGCGCGCCTATGCGATGGCACTGGAATACCAGGGCGACCTGGCGCTGGACCTGGGCAGCCACGCGGCGGCGCTGGACAGCTTCATCCGCCTGGCGGCGCGCGGCGACGCCCTGGCCCAGCCCGATTTCGGCATCAGCGCGCGGCGCGGCCAGGCCCATGCCCTATCGCATCTGGGGCGGGCGGTGGAGGCGCTGGAGGCGGCCGAGGCGGCGCTGGCCCTGGCGCGCGCGCATGGCAATCCCAGCGGCGAGATCGCCGCCCTCAAGGTGCTGGCCGAGATCCACATGCGCCATGCCTTGCCCGCGCCGTCCGGTCTGGAAGGGGCCGACCCGGCCCAGCACTATCTGGAGCGCGCGCTGGCGCTGGCGGGCGCCATCGACGGCTACCTGGTGCCGGGGGCCCTGCTGGACGCCCTGGCCAGCCGCCACGCGGCCCGCGGCGACTATGCGCGCGCCTATGCCGTGGCGCGGCAGGCCGGCGTCGCGCGCGACCACGGCCACCAGCTGCAGGCCACCAACCGCGCCATCGCCATGCAGGTGCAGTACCAGACCGAACGCGCCCAGACCGAGGGCGAGCACCACCGCCAGCTGGCGGCCGCCCAAGCCGAGCGCGCCGAAGTACTGGCGCAGACCGGCGACACGCTGGCCCGCCTGGGCGCCATCGGCCAGGAGATCACGGCCCAGCTGGACGCCGGCGCCGTGCTGCGGGTGCTGGACCGCCAGGTGCATAACCTGCTGGACGCCACCCACTTTTCCGTGTTCCTGCTGGAGCCGGACGGCGGGCACCTGAGCTGCGCCTTCGGGGTCGAGGCCGGCAAGGCGCTGGCGCCGCTGCGCATCGCCGTGTCCGACCCGCGCGCCAACACGGCGCGCTGCCTGCGCGAGCGGCGCGAAATCCTGATCGAGGCCGACGGCGCCACCCCCAACCTGATCCCCGGCACCCTGCCCACCCGCAGCCTGCTGTTCGCGCCGTTGCGCATTGGCGAGCGGGTGCTGGGCGTGATGACCGTGCAATCGCTGCAGCCGCGCGCCTATGGCGAACGCGAGCTGCTGATCTTCCGCAACCTGTGCGCCTATGGCGCCATCGCGCTGGACAACGCCAGCGCCTACCGGCAGGTGGCGGCCACCCTGCGCACCCTGAGCGCGACCCAGGAGCAGCTGCTGGAAAAGAACCTGGAGCTGGAGCAGGCCTACAAGGCGCTGGAAGAGGTCAGCCTGACCGACCAGCTGACCGGCCTGCGCAACCGCCGCTTCTTCCTGCAGAATGTGGACGCCGACGTGGCCATGAGCCTGCGGGCCTACGACCATGGCCTGCACCGCCAGCTCAACGAGTGCGACGTGGCGGCCGCCAAGGACCTGGTGTTCTTCATGGTGGACCTGGACCACTTCAAGGAAGTCAACGACCGCTACGGCCACGCGGCCGGCGATTCCATCCTGGTGCAGATGCAGGAACGCCTGCGCGAAGTGTTCCGCGAATCCGACTACCTGATCCGCTGGGGCGGCGAGGAATTCCTGGTGCTGGCGCGCGCCACCCAGCGCGATGACGCCCATGTGGTGGCCGAGCGCATGCGGCGCGCCGTGGCCGAGCGCGATTTCGTGCTGCCGGACGGCCAGCCCCTGCCGCGCACCTGTTCCATCGGCTTCTGCTGCTTCCCCTTCCTGCCGGAGCAGCCGCGCCTGTTGAGCTGGTCGCAGGTGGTGGAGCTGGCCGACCAGGGCCTGTACATCGCCAAGCGCTCCGGCCGCAACGCCTGGGCCGCGCTGTACAGCACCGCGCAGACCAGCGCCGACGGCATCTTTGCGCGCCTGATGCGCCAGCCCGGCGAGGCCCTGGCCGAAGGCCAGGTGCGCATCGTCAGCAACCTGCCCGGACCGCTGGTGCTGGGCGGTGAGCGGCGCCGCACCGGGCTGTCCAGCGACCTCAATCACTAATCACTAAGAACCTGTTTCAAAATGAGCAGGGCTAGGCGCCGCGACGCAGACAGTGCGCCTGCACGGCAAGGAGCGGTAACGACGCCATGGTCTTTTTGAAACGGTTCTAAGGGTATTGCGGGTATACTGCCGCTTCCCGTATTAAAGCCAACACCGCCATGGACCGACCGCGCTGCTCCTGGGCCAATCCGGCCAATCCCCGCTATCTCGATTACCACGACCATGAATGGGGCGTCCCTTGCCACGACGAGCGCACGTTGTTCGAGATGCTGAACCTGGAGGGCGCCCAGGCTGGCCTCAGCTGGGAAACCATCCTGAACAAGCGCGACACCTACCGCGCGGCGTTTGACAACTGGGATGCGGAAAAGATCGCGGCCTATGGTCCGGACAAGGTGGCGGCGCTGCTGGCCGATCCCGGCATCGTGCGCAACCGGCTGAAGGTGGCGGCCGCCATCAGCAATGCCCAGGCCTATCTGCGCCTGCGCGCCTCGGGCCAGACGCTGGACGGCTTGCTGTGGTCCTACGTGGACGGCCAGCCCATCGTCAACCGCGGCGGGCAGCGCATCGTCAAGACCGATTTATCCGACCGCATTTCCAGGGATCTGGGCAAGCTGGGCTTCAAGTTCGTCGGCTCCACCATCATCTACGCCTACATGCAGGGCATAGGCATGGTTGACGACCACGACGCCAGCTGTTTCCGCCACGCGGCCGGGGGCGGGGCGGCGTCGTGAGCGGGCCGCGCGTCATCCTCGACGCCGGCTTCGGGCAGGGCGCCTATTTCCTGCAGTGCCGCGCGCAGGCGCTGGCCTGCGGCCAGCCGCTGTACTACCTGGCCGTGGCGCCGCAGCCGCCGCAAGCCGCGCAGTTCGACGATGCGCAATTGCGCGCGGCCTGGCCGCTGCTGGTGCCGGGCTGGCACCGCATCGCGCTCGATGGTGGCCGCGTCACCCTGGACCTGATGGTGGGCGAGGCCGAGGTGGTGCTACCGCAGGTGCGCGCCGGCGTCGACCATTTCCATCTGCCGTACGGCCTGTGCGCGCCGGACCCGAAAAAGCTGGCGCGCACGCTGGCGGCGCTGGCGCGGCCCGGCGCCACGCTGCTGGCGCGCGCGCCGGATGAGCTGCTGGTGTGGATGCTGGCGGCGGTGGGTTTCCGCTGCGCCGTGGTGGGCGATACGCCCGATATCAGCGCCGAGTACCGCGCCGGACACCGAACGCGCGCCGCCGCGCCGCCGGCAGCTGAGCGCCGTGATATCGAACGCGTCGGCGCTGAGCCGCGTGCTGCCGGGCGCGGCGCGACCGGGGGCCTCGACATCGAGCCGCTCGCCCCGGAGCCGCGCCCCGCAGAACCGCACGTAATCGTGCGCCGCGCCATCGTGCGCCGCGCCATCGTGATCGGCGCCGGGGTGGCCGGCGCCGCCGCCTGCGAGCGCCTGTGCGCGCATGGCTGGGACGTCACCCTGCTGGAACGCCATGCCGGGCCGGGCCAGGAAGCATCCGGCAACCGCGCCGGCATCTTCATGCCGCTGCTGTCCAAGGACGACAACATTCCCACCCGCCTGTCCCGCGCCGCCTACCTGCACGCGCTGCGCGCCTGGGATCGCCTCGGTGGCGTGGGCGCCGCGTTCACCGGCGCGCGCTGCGGCGTGCTGCAGCTGGCGCGCGACGCCCGCCATGCACAGGTGCAGCGCGACGTGATCGAAGCCTGGAACTATCCGCAGCAATACGCGCGCTGGCTGGATGCCCGGCAGGCCGGCGCGCTGCTGGGCCAGGCCACGCCCCATGGCGGCTGGCTGTTCGAGCAGGGCGGCTGGGCCCGGCCCGCCACCGTTTGCGCCGCCATGCTGGATGCCTGCGGCGCGCGCTTGCGCCGCCTGTTCCACGCCGAGGCCCTCACCCTGGAGCGCAGCGGCGGCCAGTGGCAGGCGCGCGATGCCGATGGGCGGCTGCTGGCCGTCGCGCCCACCGTCGTCGTGGCCAACGGCACCGGCGCCCGCACCCTGGCCCAGACCGCCGAACTGCCGCTGTGGAGCTTGCGCGGCCAGGTCACCCACCTGGCCCTGGAGCACGGCGCGCCTGCGCTGCCGCTGGTGGTGTGCCGTGAAGCCTATGTCACCCCGCCCAGCGAGGGCATCGTTTCGGCTGGCGCCACCTATGACAACGACGATGATGCCGCGCTGCGCCTGTCCAGCCAGGAGGAAAACCTGGCGCGCCTGGCCGACATCCTGCCCGGCGCCCATCTGGGCTCGCAGCCGCTGGCGGGCCGGGTCGGCTTCCGCTGCGCCGGGCCGGACCGCCTGCCGCTGGCCGGCGCCCTGCCCGATTACCCGGCGGCCGGACGCCTGGAACAGCTGGCCGACGTGCCGCGCCTGCCGGGCCTGTACGGCCTGCTGGGCTATGCCTCGCGCGGCCTGATCTGGGCGCCGCTGATGGCCGAGCTGCTGGTGTCGCAGCTGGAGGGCTTGCCGCCGCCGCTGGAGGCGGCCCTGGCCGACGCCGTGGACCCCGGTCGCTTCCTGCTCAAGCAACGCCGCCGCGAGCAATAGCGCGCTTGCCGGCCCTCCTTGGCGGCCCCGGCGGCGCGGCGATATAATCCTTTCCTGCAACAACCCCACGGAGAGCGCGACATGGAAGAACCGACGGATGCCCCCGGGCTGGGCATGTTCCTGGCCTCCACCGTGCATGACATGAAGAATTCGATCAGTGTGCTCAGCGGCACGCTGGAAAACCTGCTGGCCAACGCGCCGCCCTCGGCCGTCCCGCTGGACGCCATCCCGGCCCCGGCGGCCGTGGGCGGCGACGTGGCGGCCGCCTATCCGGCCCTGGCCCACATGCTGTACCAGACCCGGCGCCTGAACGACAACCTGATACAGCTGCTGGCCCTGTACAAGCAGGTCGGCCAGCCCGGCTATCCCTTCGATCCGCAAACCGTGGCGGTCAGCGAACTGCTGGAACAGGCCGCCGCCCAGGACCGCATCCTGCTGCAGTCGCGCGGCATCACGCTGGACGTGGAGGTGGCGCATGAACTGATCTGGACCGTGGACGAAGACCTGATCATCGGCGTGCTGCTACACGCCATCAACAACGCGGTACGCTACACGCGCGACCGCATCCGCCTGACGGCGCGGCGCGACGGCGACTACCTGGAGCTGCGGGTGGAGGACAATGGCGCCGGCTTCCCGCCGGCCCTGCTGCAGGCCGGCGCGGCCGCCAGCCACGGCCAGCGCAGCGGCGTCAACTTCGTCAGCAACAGCAGCGGGCTGGGGCTGTACTTTTCCAGCGAAGTGGCGCGCATGCACCGGCACCGCCAGCGGCATGGCAGCGTGGCGCTGGAAAACGGCGGCCAGCTGGGCGGCGGCATGTTCGTGCTGCGCCTGCCATGAGCGCCGAGGCCACGTCCAGTGTCGACTGGGCCGAGAAGCGCTACCTGATCGTCGACGATTTCGTCGGCATCCGCCAGCTGCTGCGCGAATCGCTGCGCAACCTGGGGGCGCGCCACATCGACCAGGCCGCCAGTGGCGGCGAAGCCATGGTGCTGCTGGCCAAGACCCGCTACGACGTGGTCATGTGCGACTACAACCTGGGCGACGGCAAGAACGGCCAGCAGGTGCTGGAGGAAGCCCGCATCCGCAGCCTGATGCTGCCCAGCAGCGTGTGGCTGATGGTATCGGCTGAAAAAAGCGTGGAATCCGTCATGGGCGCGGCCGAGCACCAGCCGGACGCCTACATCATCAAGCCCATCACCGAGGGCGTGCTGCTGACGCGCCTGAACCGGGTCTGGCAGAAGAAGCAGATCTTCCGCGAGATCGACCAGGCCTACGGCGACAAGGATTACCTGCGCGCCGCGCGCCTGTGCCAGGAGCAGGCCGCCATCCACCACGTGCACGAGATCGACCTGCTGCGCATGCGCGCCACGCTGCTGCTGAAGGCGGGCGAGCCGGACCAGGCGCGCGCCGTGTACGAGTACGTGCTGAACCAGCGCGACTACAATTGGGCCCGCGCCGGCCTGGGCAAGATACTGATGGCCGACGGCGAACCGGAGGCGGCGCACCAGATGTTCCAGGCCGTGATCACCGACAACCGTTTCTATATCGACGCCTTCGACCAGCTGGCCCAGTCCTGCCTGTTGATGGGCAAGACCGAGGAAGCCTGCGAGGTGCTGGAGAAGGCCGCCAAGCTGTCGCCCAACTCGGTGCCGCGCCAGCGCAACCTGGGCATGGTGGCGCTCAAGCTGGGCAATATCCCGCTGGCGGAAAAAGCCTTCCGCAAATGCATAGAAATCGGCGAGTACTCGGTGCTCAAGACAGTGGACGCGTATTTCGGCCTGGCGCGCGTGTGCGGCCACAAGAACGACATCAAGGAAGCCGTGCGCCTGCTGAATGCGGCCGTGCACCAGTTCGAGGGCAATCCGGTGGTGCTGCGCGCCAAGATTACCGAGGGCTTGGTGTACCACGAGAGCGGCGACTTCCGCCGCGCGCGCAAGGCCGGCGACGAGCTGGAGCGCATGCTGGAAAGCGGCCAGCACGGCCTGCCGGACAATGGCACCAGCCTGGAGATGGCGACACTGATGTTCGCGGTCGGGGTCAAGGAGGCGCCGGTGGCGCTGCTGCGCGAGCTGACCCGCAACAACCACGACAACCCGGTGCTGCTGGACGACGTGCAGCGCATCTTCGCCAACGCCCGCCTGGGCGAGGAGGGCGCCGCGCTGATACGCGAGGCCCGCGATGAGGCGTCGGACATGATGAACAAGGGCGTGCTGCTGTGGAAAACCGGCAAGCTGGAACAGGCTGTGCAATGGATGCGCGAGGCGCGTACCGCCCTGCCCAACAACCTGCGCATCCTGTTCAACTCGGCGCAAATCCTGCTCTCGTACATGCAGGCCCATGGTTTCCGGCGCGAGCTGTCGGAGGAAGCCATCGGTGTGCTGATGCACGTGGACCGCATCGCGCCGGGTCAGCAGCGCTTCGCCCAGCTGATGGAGCAGCTGGCGGTGCTGGCCAAGGTCGGGGTGGACAGCGGCGACGCCGCGCCCGTGGCGGACTGATGGGTGGCCGCAACGGTGGCTTGTCACAGCCTGCTCTCCTGATTACACTGGATTGCTTGATACCCCGGAAAGGCTGATCTATGCGAGATATCGCCAAGGAAGTGTATGGCAAGATGAAAATCGGCGGCGTGGCCTGGATACGGCCCGTCACCGCCAAGGGAGACACCCTGGAGAGCTTCCAGGGCGCGCTGGACGGCGCGCAGAAGCTCGCCGACGAGGGATTGATCAATATCGAGAAAGTGCAGCGCCAGTCCGATGGGCTGGTGGATGCCATCAGAATCCTGCGGTTGTCCTAGGGTAGCCATTTAACATGGCCGTGGCGCCGCAGCGCCCCGCCGTGCAGACTTAATCCTGTGGTTTCCTGGCGGCTGGCGTGCGTTTGGACGCGGGCCTGGTGCTGGCCCTGCTGGGGCCGGAGGCGCTGGCGGCCTTCGCGGGCGGCTTGGTGGCGGGCTGGACTGTTTCCTTGGGCCCGGTGTCGGCCTTCGGTTCCGGCGCAGGGGCGGTCTCGGCCTTGGCCGCTTTGCCGCCGGCTGCCGCGGTGGCGAACTTGACCGCCGTGTCGGTGGCGCGCGCGGCCGCGTCGGCCATGGCCGCCTCGGATGCCATCGCGGTCGAGACTGCTTGCTTGAACTGTTCCTGCAGCAAATTCCACCAGATGGCGGGATTGGCCAGCGGCGGGGCGTCCGGCTTGCTGTCGGCCTTGTTATCAGCCTTGCTCTCGGCAGCCGGCGGCGGGGCCGGCTGTGCGGCGGGCTGGGCCGGCTTGACCGGCTCCGGCTTGGCGGCTGCCGCCTGGGCGTGGTGGAAGAAGGCCGAAGCGTAGGGATTGGCGTCGAAGATGGAGCGGTCGCTGTGGCCCTGCTGCACGGCGCTGGCCAGGCTGGCGCCGACCGACTTCAGGGTGGCGATCGTGCCGCGCTGGACTTCCAGCGCCTGGATGCTGCCGCGCAGCATGCTCATGTTGAGGTTGAGCCAGCTTTCGACGGCCTTCAGGTCATTGATTTTCTTGTCCAGTTCCTCGACCGACAGGGTGGGCGCGGTCAGGCCGGGCACGCCCATACTGCCCCACAGGTTCTTGACGAAATCCAGGGTGTCGGTCATGCCCGGGATATGGGGCATCTGCGGTTGGGACATGTCGCGGCTCCTATGGCGAGAGAGCGACCAGCGTACCAGATTATTCCCAGGCATTCAAAGTCTTTTGACAAGATTGCCGGACCCGGCGCGGGGCCGCGCCATGCGCCCGCGCCGAACACGCTACACTAGCGGCCATGACGCCAGCTTCCTTCCTGTACCGCCACCGCCGCGCCCTGGTGCTGTGCGCCGCCACCGCGCTGCTGCACGTGGTGGCGATAGACTGGGCCGGCAGCCGCCTGGGACCGCAGGCGCAGCCGGCGCCGCCCGCGATCGTCACGGCGCAGCTGCGCCTGGCCCTGCCGCAGCGCACGGCGTCGGCCGAGGCTGCGCCGGAGATCGCGCCGCTGGCGCCCCGGCCCCCGCGCCCGGCCCGGCCCCGGCCGCCCGCCATGCCGCCGCCGCAGCCGGTACCGGACGCCGTGCCGCCATTGGCCGACAGCGCGCCGGCAGCGGCCGCCGCGCCGCTGGACCCCGCCGTGGCCGCGCTGCCCGACCTTGCCATGCCGGACGCGCCGCAATCCGGCACGCAGCAGGCTGGCGCGCCGCAGGCTGGCGCGCCGCGGCCCGGCGCACAGCAGGTGCAGACCGCCGCGCCGCCGGCCCCGGCCGCCGATGCCGCCCCGGCCGTGGCGTCCGCGCCCGCGCTGCCCGCCATGCGCCGCTACAAGGTCAAGCTGCCGCCGCCCGCCGATTTCGAGCTGCAGGTGGACCGGGTCGATGCGGACGGCACCAAATGGACAGGCGTGGCCAGCATGGCGTGGCATACTGACGGCAGCCGCTACACGGTGAAGGTGGAGGCCGGTATCAGCGTCATCATCACGCGCCTGAACCTGCTGGTGCTGACCAGTGAGGGCGCGATTGACGACGCCGGCATCGCCCCCGTCACGGCCACCGAGAAACGCAAGGGCAGGGCGCTGACGGCCACCCATTTCAACCGCGAGCAGGGCACCATCAGCTTTTCCGCCAGCGAGCGCAGCTATCCGCTGCTGGTGGGCGCGCAGGACAAGGCCACGGTGCCATTCCAGCTGGCTGGCATAGGCCAGGCCGACGTCAACCAGCTGGGCGGCGACGTCGACATCCTGGTGGGCGAGGACAAGGAAGCCAATGTGTTCCGCTTCCACCTGGTGGGCGAGGAGGAGCTGGACACGCGCATGGGCAAGCTGGTGACCTGGCACATGACGCGTCCGCCCAAGCCGGGCACGTATTCGTCGCGGCTGGACATCTGGCTGGCGCCCGGCCAGCACTGGTATCCGGTCCAGATCCGCAACACCGAGGCGAGCGGCGCGCTGACCACGCAGACCGTGTCGCGCATTACCATGAAAGAGACAGGATCATGAGCAAGCAATTTTCCAGGCTGGCGGCCGCGCTGCTGCTGGCGCTGGGCGTTAGCGGTGCGTTGGCCGCGCCGGCCCAGGAGCACCCCAGCGTCAAGCGGCCCTACAGCCTGCCGCCCTCGGCTGACTTGATCTACACCATCAAGGCGCGCCAGCACGGGCTGGGCATCAGCGGCGACGCCACCGTGGCCTGGCGCACCGGCGACGGCAAGTATGCGATCGCCACCGAAAGCAAGGTCTCCATCTTCGGCAAGGTGGTGGAAAACCGCAGCGAGGGCGCGGTGGATGACTACGGCCTGGCGCCCGCCACCTTCTACGAGAAGCGCATCCGCAAGGACCCCAGCACCACCACCTTCCGGCGCGACGACAAGACCATCACTTTCACGGATGGCAATGAGAGCTATCCCATCAAGGGCGGTGAGCAGGACCGCACCAGCGCGCCCTGGCAGCTGCTGGCCCAGGCCCGCGCCACGCCGGACAAGTTCAAGCCGGGCAGCGAGTGGGCCTATTTCGTGGCCGGCCGGCGCGACGCCGAGCCCTGGACCTTCAAGGTGGCCGGCACCGAGACCATCAGCACCGGTCTGGGGGAAGTCAGCGCCGTCCACCTGGTCAAGGCACCGCCGCCGGACGCCCAGGGCCAGCAAGTCGATTTGTGGCTGGCGCCCTCGCTGGACTGGTATCCGGTGCGCATCCGCTTCAACGACAATGACGGCGATTTCGTCGACCAGACCCTGAGCAAGATCAACAAGAAATAGCTTGCGTGCTGTCGGTTGCGGAAGGCCGCCTATACTGGGAATGTTAGCCTTCCGGGAGCCGCCAGCATGACCGAAGCCGACTACGTCAAGGAACTCATGGACGCGCGGGAAGAAGCGGCACGTTCCCGCCTGGACCAGCGCATGGAGGCCCGCCTGCTGCCGCTGGAAGAAAAAGTGGACAGCCTGCGCGACCTCCTGAATGTGCGGTTTGCCGCCATGCAAGCTTCCATGGATGAGCGTTTTGCCGAGCTCAAGCACGAGCTGCGCAAACTGTACGCCCGCCTCGATGCCACCCAGCGCAACATGATAGGCATTGCCGTGGCCTCCGTGCTGGCCATCGTGTTCGGGGTGGGCGCCATCAATGCCGTGCTGTTGTCGAATATGCAGGAATCTTTCGACAGGGGGCAAGCGGCCGGAGGGCAGCAGGCCGAAACCAACCGCCTGCTGGCCGGCATGCGCAAGGACATCGATGACATGCGCAGGGACCAGGCCGCCTTCCGTGCGCAGACAGAAGAACAGTTCAAGCAAATCGACGCGCAGTTCAACGACATCCGCAGCGACCAGGCCGAATTCCGCGCACAGACGGAACATCAGTTCAAACAGATCGACACCCAGTTCAAGGAAGTCCGCCGGGACATCAAGCAGACCCGCAAGCCGGCCCCCGCCGTCCCGGCCCGCCAGCCGTCACCGTAGCCGCCGCCATCCCGGCCCTGGCGGCCGGAACTGCTATACTGACGCCCCCGCGCGACCATGCGGCACGCCCACCCAGGGCGGTGTTGTTGCATTTATGACCACTTCGCGCCGCGTACAGACTATGGCAAAGAATGATTGAACCTATGGCAAGCGCAGCCCAGGCTGCCGCAGCACTGCATCCGCTCCCGCAGGAAGACCAGGCCGGCCTGGAGGACATCCAGCAGGAAGCCGGGCAAAATACGCTGCAGGCCCACTTCCAGCCCCACGTGGCGGCCGAGGAAATCGAGCAGGTTTATCACCTGAAGCGCGCCCAGCCCCTGCTGCAAACCTTCACGGCCCTGTTCCACGGCGGCTACGACGGCGTGCTGGTGCGCCTGCTGGTGTTGCGCGAGCTGGCCTCGGACAACGCCACCAGCGCCTACACCCGGGCCGACATCAACACCCGCCTGGCCTATCTGCTGCCGGAAAGCCTGGAAACCGTGCTGACCCGGCTGCGCTCGCACGGCCTGCTGGCCTGGGACCCGCAGCAATCCGTGTACCGTGTCACCCCGGTGGCGCGCAACGTGCTCTCCGCCATCGACGGCCTGCTGGCCATGGACCAGCAGAAGGACCAGGCCGAGATGGGCTTTTTGCTGTCGCAGGTGGCCGGCGCCCAGGTGATGGGCGGGGTCACGGTGGACCAGCTGCAGCACCTGCTGGGCCGCCTGGTCGACCTGACCGAGGAATTCTCGGACGCCATCGCCTCCGGTTCCGAATTCCGCCTGCGCGCCTCGCAGGCCAAGTGGCACATGGCCTGCGACTGGGTCGAGAAGGGTTCCGACATCCTGCGCGCCATCACCTCCGATGAGCGGGCCGACAGCGCCACCCACCGCGCCGCGCAAGCCATCGGCCGCGCCCAGTCGGCGCTGCTGAACATGCAGGGCATGTTCTCGCGCGCCCTGAACCAGATCGAGCGCCAGCGCGTGCACCTGGGCCAGTCCGGCCTGTCCACCACCGACATCAAGCGCTGGCTGCTCGAGCATCCCGACCTGGCTTCGCTGGCCGACGGCGCGGTGGAACAGCCGCTGATGCCGCTGTTCATCACCCCGGCCGAAATGATAGACGTGGCCGAGACCGAGCTGCTGGCCGACCGCCCCGGCAGCGCGGTGCAGGGCGGCCTGCCCAGCGGCGAGGACGCGCCCACCACCGTCAACGACAACCCGGCCATGCAGCAGGAGCTGGACGACTGGCTGGCGCGCCTGTCCGACTTCGCCGCCCTGGGCAACTTCCCCAGCGTGGCGGCCGAGGCGCCAAAATCGATACGGGCCCAGGACGCGCTGCTGCCGGCCAGTTTCGCGGTGGCCTCCTACCGCGCCTCGCTGCTGCCGCTCTTGGGCGATGCGGCCGAAGCCAGCCTGCAGGGCGCCACCGCCGAACTGGCGCGCCTGCCTTTGGCCCTGACCCTGACCGACGAACTGGTGCAGCTGCCCGACCTCGAGGTGGCCGCCATGTCGATGGCTTCCCTCTCACTGATTTTGGACCCGGAAGGCGGCCAGACCGATGAATGACGATACCCAAATCCTGATCGCGCGCCTGCTGACGCACCAGACCCTGCGCCGCGACGACAAGCTGGTCAAGCGTGTGCTGTCCGACGAGCAGTTCCGCTCCGACGTCGACGCGCGCCTCCTGGCCACCGGCATGCGCCTGGTCGACAACGTGTACGCCGACCACGTGACGCTGGCGCTGACGCGCACCATCGAGCCGAAGATCTTCGGCGCCAAGGACATCTGGCAGAACAATAACTTCGGCCTGTCGCGCGACGGCGTGGCCCTGCTGGTGGTGCTGTGGGCGCAGATCATCCTGCCCAAGCGCGAGCGCCAGGAAACCCACCAGCACGCCGACGACCAGCAGAACGACATGTTCGGCGTCGAGCGCCCGCTGCCGCGCGCCGAGGACACCTCGATCGGCATCCCGTACAAGGCGCTGCTGGCCGACTTCGGCGACAAGCTGGGCAAGAAAACCCGGCTGGACATGAACCTGGGCATCCTGTCCAAGCTCGGCTTCATCGAGCGGCGCGGCGACGTGATCCTGGAAGGCCCGCTGCTGGACCTGCTGATGGACACCGACCTGCTCAAGGAACGCATCCTGAACGGCGCCCTGGCGGACGTGTTCAAGCGCGCCCCCATCGTGGCGGTGCGCCGCCCGGCGCCCAAGGCCGCCAATGACGATACTCCGGACGATGGCGCCGGCACCGCCGCCGCCATGGCCGGCGCCGCCGTGGAAGCCATCGCGGCCGGCGAGGCCGAGGCGCCCGCCGCCACCGACGACACCGCAGGCAAGGACTGACCATGTTTCACATCAAATCGCTAGAACTGGTCCACTGGGACTACTGGCAGCGCATCAAGAACATCCCTCTCGACGCCAAGATCATCACCATCGCCGGCCAGAACGGCTCCGGCAAGACCACCTTGCTGGACGCCATGCGCACCCTGTTCGGCCTCGATTGCTCGATGGGCCGCACCTACAAGCACTATGCGCGCCACAGCGGCCAGCAGACCGCCTGGCTGCGCGCCGTGGTGGACAACAAGCCCATGGGCCGCCAGCTCTCGAACCGCCCGTTCCGCGGCTCCGGCTTCTTCAGCGATGACGAGGTGACCCTGTTCTGCCAGGTGCAGAAGAATGGCGGCGACTGGAAGCGCCAGTACCTGATGCGCCCCGGGAATGTGCAGATCGAGGACATCGGCGAGGCCAACGACTGGCTGGGCGTGGAAAACTACCGCAAGCGCCTGGCCATGGCCGGCCTGTCGCCCGCCATGGCCAAGGTGCTGGCCCTGGAGCAGGGCGAGACCGACAAGCTGTGCGAATACGCGCCGCGCCAGCTGCTGGACCTGGTGTTCCAGGTATTCGGCGACAAGGAAGTGCTGGACGCCTACGATGAGGCCAAGCGCCACCAGCGCGACACCGAGACCGAGCTGAAACGCTTCGAGGCCGAACTCGAAGCCTCGCGCACCAACCTGGAAGGCCTGCGCCTGCGCGTCGCCAACTACCACCAGTGGGAGGATCTCACCAAGGAGCGCCGCGAACTGCAGGAGGAAGTGCTGCCCACGCTGGAATACCACGAGGCGCGCGAGAAGCAGGCCAGCATCAGCCGCCAGCTGCGCGAGGCGCGCAAGCCGCTGGCGCAGGCCGACCAGCAGCTGAGCGACAAGCGGGCCCAGGTGGCGGCGCAAGCCAAGGCCCTGAGCGACGCCCAGCAGCACGAGACGGTGCTGGAGCAGGAATCGACCGCGCTGTCGAGCCGTTTGAACCAGATCAACAACAAGCTCAAGCCGCTGGACAGCCTGCTGGAACAAAAGGCCCGCCTGCAGAAGCTGGCGGCCGACGCCGGCGCCGACCTGGCCGAAATGGCGCAGCTGCTGCAGGAAAAGGAAATCGAGCTGGCGCGCCAGAAGATGGCGCGCGACGCCGTGGCCGCCAAGATCGCCGGCGAACTGGCCACCATCTCGGCCCTGCAGGGCAAGACCGCGATGCCGGAACCGGAAGCGCAGCGCGCCATGCGCCGCGTGCTGAACGACGCCGGCATAGGCCACGCCATGCTGTCCGACGTGGTCGAAGTGACCGACCCGCGCTGGCAGGGCGCCATCGAGGGCGTGTTGTCCGGCTACGCCTCGGTGGTGCTGCTGGATAAGCCGTCCGACGCGGCGGCCGCCTACCGCCTGGCGGAAAAGGAACGCTACCGCCACTTCATCGTGCCCGACCTGGTGCATGCGCCCTCGGTCAAGGATGACAGCCTGATGTCGGTGGTGAAGTTCTCGGCCAAGGTGCCGGGCTGGCTGGTGGAACAACTGGCCCGCATCACCCGCGTGGACAACGTCGACGAAGGCGCGCGCCTGGGCAGCCACGAGGAATGGATCACGCCGGAAGCCTATCACCGCGAACGGCGCGGCGGCCGCTCGCTGTTCGTGGAAGCCTCGCGCTACCGCTTCGGTTCGGCCGGCCGCACCCAGCGCCTGGAAGCGATCCAGAAATCGCTGCCGGCCCTGGAGGCGCAGGAAGACAGCCTGACCCTGGCCGTCAGCAAGCTGGCCGCCGAAGTCAGCGGCCTGAAGGCGCGCCTGGCCGGGGTGGACGCGGCCAAGGAATTGTCGGCGCGCGCCGAGGAATTCGAGGAAGCGGCGCGCAGCGCCGTGCCGCTGCGCGAGGAGCGTACCGCCGTCGGCACCCGCCTGGGCGAGCTGCAGGGCCTGATCAAGAACGCCACTGTGGCCCGTACCCGCGCCGATACGCAATGGCAGAACGCGCGCTTTGCCCTGTCCGAGGCGGAGGCCGGCCTGCGCCTGAACTACAAGCGCCAGATCGAGCAGCGCACGGAGCACGCGCGCAACCTGCTGGCGCTGCGCCGCTCCTGGCGCCACCTGCCCAAGAGCTGGCGCCGTCCTGACCGCCGCGCGCGCCTGGTGGAAGAGCACCACAACGCGCACCAGGTCACGCTGCGCATCCACAGCCTGGAACACAGCCTGGCGCGCGACGACTGGGAGCTGGACGCCACCGTGATCGACCAGTATGCGCGCCTGAACGAGCAGCTGTCGGGCCGCGCCAGCGAGACCGAGGAGCGCCGCTACCAGAACAACCGCGCCATCGAGGCCACGGCCAACGCGCGCGGGGCCTACATCGAGCGCCTGCGCTACACCATCAAGATGTACAGCAAGAACATCAAGGAGCTGGGCGAGCTGGCCAACATTGAGGTGCACGCCGACCCGGTGCGGCTGGAAAACGACGACACCCTGCTGGCCCAGGCCGGCCTGCACGTGCGCTTCAAGTTCGACGGCAAGGGCCCGATCGGCATGAACGACGGCGAGGCCTCCGGCGGCCAGCAGGTGATGAAGTCGCTGGTGCTGCTGATCGGCCTCTTGAAGTCGGAGGAAGGCTCGGGCGGCTTCGTGTTCATCGACGAACCGTTCGCGCACCTGGATATCCGCAACATCCAGCTGGTCGGCGAGTTCCTCAAGAACACCGACGCCCAGTATTTGATGACCACGCCGCTGACCCACAACACCGACGTCTACGATCCTTCCGAGCTGACCCTGATCACCAGCAAGAAGAAGAAGGACACGCAGTGGGCCCAGCCCATCTTCGTGCTGCAGCGCCGTCCCACGGAGCCGGCCAAGGCGGCCTGACGCCGTGACGCCATGACCGTCCTGCGCCTGCTGCTGGGCGACCAGCTGAACCCCTGCCACAGCTGGTTCTCGCAGCGGCGCGCGGACGTGGTCTACCTGCTCATCGAAATGCGGCAGGAGACCGACTACGTGTGGCACCACGCGCAGAAAATCCTGGCCATCTTCGCCGCCATGCGCGCCCTGGCGCGCCGGCTGCAGGCGGACGGCCACCGGGTGCACTACCTCACGATAGACGATCGCGCCAACCTGCAGTCGCTGCCGGACAACCTGGAATGGCTGTTCGAGCACTACCAGGCCAGCGCCTTCGAATACCAGGCCCCGGACGAGTGGCGGCTGGACCGCCAGCTGGCCGATTTCGCGCGCCGGCAGTGGATCCCCTGCGCCATGGTGGACAGCGAGCATTTCCTCACCACGCGCGGCGAGGCGGCGCGCTTGTTCCGTGGCCGCCGCGAATGGCTGATGGAAGACTTCTACCGCCACATGCGGGTGCGCCACGGCGTGCTGATGAAGGCCGGCGGCGGCCCGGCCGGCGGACGCTGGAACTTCGATGCCGACAACCGCAAGCCGTGGAAGGGTACGCCGCCCGAACCGCCCGATGCGCGCACGGCGCATGACCACGGCGCGCTGTGGCAAACCATCTTGGTGGCGGGCGTGCAGAGCTTCGGCGAGCCCAATGCGCAGGCGCTGCGCTGGCCGCCGGACCGGGAACAGGCGCTGCGCGAGCTGGACGCCTTCATGGTCCACGGCCTGCCGCATTTCGGCGACTACCAGGACGCCATGCACAGCCAGGCGCCGCGTTTGTTCCATTCATTGCTGTCGTTCGCCCTGAACGTGAAGATGCTGCATCCGCGCGAGGTGATCGAGCGCGCCGAGCAGGCCTGGCGCGAGGGCAGGGCGCCGCTGGCGGCGGTGGAAGGGTTCATCCGCCAGATCCTGGGCTGGCGCGAGTATGTGCGCGGAGTGTACTGGGCGCGCATGCCGGGCTACGAGAACAGCAATGTGTTCGGCCATGGCCTGCCGCTGCCGGCCTGGTTCTGGACCGGGCAAACCGGCATGCACTGCCTGGCCCAAGCCTTGGGCCAGTCGCTGCGCGAGGCGCACGCCCACCACATCCAGCGCCTGATGGTGATCGGGAATTTCTCGCTGCTGGCCGGGCTGGACCCGCACCAGCTGCACCTGTGGTATTTGGGCGTGTACGTGGACGCCTTCGAGTGGGTCGAGCTGCCCAACACGGTAGGCATGAGCCAGTTCGCGGACGGCGGCCTGCTGGCCAGCAAACCCTATGCGTCCAGCGCCGCCTATATAGACCGCATGAGCGACTACTGCAAGGGCTGCCGCTACGACCGCAAGCAGCGCACCGGCGCGCAGGCCTGTCCCTACAACGCCCTGTACTGGGATTTCTTTGCCCGCCACGCCGGCCTGCTGCGGCACAACCAGCGCCTGGCCTACGTCTACCGCCAGCTGGCCGGTATGCCGGCCGACGAGCTGGCGGCGCTGCAGGAACAGGCGGCCGGCTGGCGCGCCCGGCTGGAGACGCTGTAGCGCCCCGGGCGCGGACGATGAATCAGTCCAGTCCGACGCCGCCGCGCGGCACCGGTTTCTGGCCGCGGCGCCAGCGCGCCAGCAGCAGCTGGTAGCCGCCGAAATAGGCCAGCATCACGCCCAGCATGACGGCCGTGAGCGGGGTGCGGATGAATTCCGGCGCGGCCGGCTCGGCGCCCTGCATCTGCAGGAACAGGGCGAACATGCGGTACATCAGGCGGGCCAGGCACAGCAGCACGATCAGGATGCCGATGCGGGCGTCCTGGCGGTAGAAAAAGCCGTCGCGGGTGTTTTCCAGGCGGCTGCGGCGCAGGTTGAGGAAGGCCAGGGCGGCGCCGGCCGCCGCGCCCACGGCCAGGGCGCCCAGCGATTCGATATCGCCCAGCACCTGTGCCGCGACGATGCCGAGGGTGCCCAGCAAGATGACGGCGCCCGCGTAGTGGCGCCACAGCTCCGAGCGGTTGCGTCCCAGCGCCGCCTTCAGGCGCATGTACACGCGCCACACCACCAGGGGCATCAGGGCCAGCAGGATGAAAGTCTTGATTTCCATATCCGATACAGAAGCAGGCAAAGACGCGATTGTACGCCACCGGGCGCATGGCGCACGGCGGCGATTGACAATCGGCGGCCGCATCCGCAAACTGGACCGATCTGCCTACCCTGCGCTGCCCATGACCTCTCCCCTGTCCATGCTGCCTTCCTCATTGAGCCTGATGGCGTCCTCGCCGCGGGCCGGGGTGGAGGAATCCGGCTACCGGCTGCCGCCGGCGGCGCTGCAAGCCCTGGTGGACGCGCCGCGCGCCCCGGCCCTGAGCCTGAGTCCCCGGCGCGACCTGGTGGCCATGGTGCAGACCCCGCCCCTGCCCGGCATTGCCGAGGTGGCGCAGCCGGAATTGAAACTGGCCGGGCTGCGCATCAACCCGCGCACCTGCGCCTCGGCGCGCTATAGCTACGGCACCGGCCTGGAGCTGATGGAGATCGCCAGCGGACGCCAGCAGCGCATCAAGGGCCTGCCGCGCGCGCTGCGCCTGGCCGACATGGCCTGGGCGCCCGACCAGCGCCACCTGGCGTTTTCGCACCTGGCATGGAAGGGCGAGCGCGGGGTGCTGGAACTGTGGCTGGTCGATATCGAACTGCGGCGCGCGCGGCGCCTGTCGGCGCAGCCGCTGTCGGCCGTGCTCACGCGCGGCTTCAGCTGGCTGCCGGACAGCAGCGGCCTGCTGGTGCACTGGCGTCCGGCCGGACTGGGCGCCCCGCCGCGTCCCAGCCCGGCGCCCGCCGGCCCGGTGGTGCAGGACAGCGCCCCAGGCAGCGCCCCGCGCCAGCTGCGCACCTACCAGGACTTGCTCAAGAACGAGGACGACGCGCGCCTGTTCGAGTACTACATCACGGTGCAGCTGGCGCACCTGGACCTGCAGGGCCACAGCCGCCTGCTGGGCGCCCCGGACCAGTATGCGCGCACCTCGGTGGCGCCGGGCGGCCAGTACCTGCTCACGCACAGCGTCACGCGCCCATATTCCTACCTGGTGCCGGCCTCCAGCTTCGGCGAGCGGGTCGAAGTGCGCGACCTGGACGGCAAGCTGCTGCACACGGTGGCCATGCTGCCGCTGGAGGAAGGCCTGCCGCCGGGGAACGACGCCGTGTCGGATGGGGTGCGCAACGTCTCCTGGCGCGCCGACGCTCCGGCCACCCTGGTGTGGGCCGAGGCCCAGGACGGCGGCGATCCGGCGCGCGAGGTGGCGGACGGCATACGCGACCTGGTGTACCAGCACGCCGCGCCCTTCCATGCGCCGGCCCAGGTGCTGGCGCGCCTGACCATGCGCTATGGCGGCATCGCCTGGGGACGCGGCGACGTGGCACTGATCAGCGAGCGCTGGCACAAGACGCGCGGCTACCGCCAGTGGATGATCGCGCCCGACCACCCCGGGCTGGCGCCGGAGCTGATACACCACGGTTCCTACGAGGACCGCTACAACAGCCCCGGCGCGCCGGTGATGCGGGCCGACGCCAGCGGCTTTCCGCGCCTGCTGATCGGTCCCGATACCACCATACTGCTGGACGGCGCCGGCGCCAGCCCGGAAGGCGACCGGCCCTTCATCGACCGTTTGTGCCTGAACACGAAAAAGAAGATGCGCTTGTTCCAGAGCGAGGCGCCGTATTTCGAGAACGTGGCGGCGGTGCTGAACGCGGAAGGCACGCTGCTGCTGACCACGCGCGAATCGCCCACCGAGCGGCCCAATTATTATGTGCGCGACCTGAGCCGGATACCCTCGCGCCAGCTGCGCGCGCTGACCGATTTTCCGCATCCCACCCCGCAGCTCAAGGATGTGCAGAAGGAGCAGATACGCTACCGGCGCGCCGACGGCGTGGAACTGACCGCCACCCTGATGCTGCCGCCCGGCTACGACGCCGCGCGCGATGGTCCGCTGCCGCTGCTGATGTGGGCCTATCCGCACGAATTCAAGTCGGCCGCCGCCGCCAGCCAGACCACCGGCTCGCCCTACCGCTTCAATGGCGTCAGCTACTGGGGACCGGCGGCCTTCCTGGCGGTGGGCTATGCGGTGCTGGACAATCCTTCCTTCCCCATCGTCGGCGACGGCGACCAGGAACCCAACGACAGCTATCTGCCGCAGCTGGTGGCCTCGGCCGAGGCGGCGGTGGAGGAAGTGGTGCGGCGCGGCGTGGCCGACCGCGAGCGCATTGCCGTGGGCGGCCATTCTTATGGCGCCTTCATGACGGCCAACCTGCTGGCGCACACGCGCCTGTTCAAGGCCGGCATCGCGCGCAGCGGCGCCTACAACCGCACCTTGACGCCGTTCGGCTTCCAGGCCGAGGAACGGCCCTACTGGAAAGCGCCCGGGGTCTACCAGGCCATGTCGCCCTTCAACCACGCCGACCGCATCCAGGATGCGCTGCTGCTGATCCACGGCGCCGAGGATCCGAATGCCGGCACCCATCCGCTGCAGAGCGAGCGCATGTTCCAGGCCGTGAAAGGCCTGGGCGGCACGGCGCGGCTGGTGATGCTGCCCAATGAGGGCCACGCCTACCGGGCCCGCGAATCGCTGCTGCACATGCTGTATGAGAGCTATACCTGGCTAGAACGCCACCTGCGCGGCGAAGCTGCTTCGGGCGAAGCTGCTTCTGGCAAGGCTGCGTCCTAGTCGAAAGCCCAGGTGTACAGCACGTCCAGCGCGTTGTTGGTGCCGGTCTGGAACTGCAGCGTGATGCGCGGATTGAGCTTGTAGCGCAGCTTGACCAGGCTGGTGGCGGTGCTGGCGCCCTGTTCGAAACTCAGGTAGGCCCGCGCCGACAATCGCTTGCCGACCGTGACCACGGTGTTCTGCAAGCCGCTGGCCTGGCCGCTGCCGGTAGTGCTGGCGCCGCTGGTATTGCTGGCCTGGCCCACGCCCAGCTCGTCCAGGCCCAGCGAGCTGGCCAGCTTGCCCTGGCCGCCGCCGAACAGGGCGCCGGCGGCGGTGCCCAGCAGCGCCATGTCGTTGCCCGCCGCGCTGTCGATGCCGTGGCCCAGCACCAGCCAGGCCAGCTTGTCGCTGTCCGACACGGTGGGCGTGGACACCAGCTTGGCCGATGGCGCCAGCGCCGTGCCGCGCACTTCCACGCCCGCTTCCACATTGGTTTCGCTGAGCGCCTCGCCCTCGGGACGCTTGCGCACGGCCAGGATGTTCAGGCCGGGATTGTCGTAGGCGCCGCTGAAGTTGATCACGCCGCGCTCGATGGCCAGCTTCTGTCCGTAGGCGGCGTAGGTGCCGCTGACCACGCGGATGCTGCCGTTGGCGCGTGGCGGGCGGCGGTCCTGGATGCGGATGCGCACCGCGCCGGCCAATTGGGCGTCCAGCCCCTTGCCCTTGAGGTAGAAGTTGTCGCCCAGGTCGGCCTCGACGTCGATATTGAGCGGCATGCCCTGCGCGGTTTTCTGCGGCGCCTTGTCCTTGCCGACGATGACCACGTCGTCGCTCAGGGTCGGACTGTCGGCGCCGGCCAGTTCGATGTTGGCGCGGTCGGCGCGGAATTTGCCGTCCAGCTGGAAGCGTTTGGCGTCGCGCACCAGGGTGCTGGAGCCGCTCACCACCAGCAATCGGTCGGGACGCGCCAGCACTTCCAGGCCGGTGGCGGTCAGCTTGAGCTGCATGCTGGCTTCGGCGTTGGCAAAGCGCATCCAGCCGTCGGCCTGGGCCTTGCCTTCGTTGCCGTCGAAGGCCAGCCGGGTCAGCTGCAGCTGGTCGCCGGACAGGCGGGCCTGCAGCTGGCCGTTGCGCAGCTTGATGCCCTGGTCGGCCCAGTTCACCACCAGCTTGTCGCCGTTGATGTCGCCGTTGAGCTGCGGCGCGCCTACCGTGCCGCCGCCGCTGATATTCAGTTTGAGTGTGCCGTCGATATCCAGGCCGGGTTGGCCGGCCAATGGCGCCAGCCAGGCCAGCGATCCCATGTTGGCGCTGCCGCTGATGGTAAGCGGGCTGTCATCGGCCACGCGGCCGTCGCGCAGCTGGGCGCCGCCCTCCAGGCGCAGCTGGCCGACGCGGGCGCCGTCTACGGTGAGCTGCCCGCGCAGGGCGCCATTGCTGACGTCCACCCGTGCTTCCAGCTGGCGCAGGCCGAGCGGCTGCGCCAGGTCGGCGCCGATGAAGACCAGGTCGCCCTGTTCGCGCTGGATGCGCAGCATGCCGTCCACGGCGGGCGCGGCGCCGCCGCCGGGCGCCTGCATGGCCAGCTGCCAGGAAGCGCCCAGGGTCATGTCGCTGCGCACGTTGTCGCGCCACGCTTGCGACAGCTGCGCCAGGTAGCTGACCGGGACCCCGGCCGCGCGGCCCTGGCTGCGCAGCGAAGTTCCGGACTTCTCCAGATAGTCCAGGCTGATGCTGCCGGAGGGTAGCCTGATGACGGCGGCGCCCAGGGCGATCTGCTCCGGCTTGGCCAGGCCGGCCACGCCGCTGCCGGCCGGGGCGGCGATGCGCAGCGGCGCCGGGGCTTGCAGGGTGAGGGCGTAGCGGCCCTTGTTCTGCAGGCTGTCGATGGCGCCGGTCCAGCTGTCGTTGTTCCAGGCGCCGCGCACGCGCACGGCGGCGTCGAAGTCGGGATTGGCGGCGCTCAGCTCGATGGTGTGGCCGCTGCGGCTGCCGCTGGTCTGCAGGCGGGCGCGGTCCAACTGGATGGCGGGCGAGGCATAGCCGGTGATCTCGATGTCGCTCACCAGCGGCACGTCGCTGTCGCCGGCCTGCGCCGGCACTGCGGCGCGCGCTGCTTCGGCGCGGCGGGCGGCTTCCGCTTTTGGGCTGGACAGTCTTGCCGGGACGCCCGTCCCGGCGAGGCCGGCCAGCGTTGCGCCGCCTGCCGCCGCATTGGCGCCCAGGCCTGCCGCTCCTGCGCCGGCCGTGGTGCTGCCGCTGCGTGCTGCACCCGCCGATGCGCCGCTGGTGACCGGTACACCGATGCCGCCGGTGGACAGGGCGGCCGTGTTGCCGAGCCTGGCGCTGCCGCGTATGGTCTTGATCTGCTGCTGGCCGGGCAGGCGCAGGTTGGCGCCGTCCAGGTTCAGCACCACGGCCGGTTTGTCCAGGCTGCCCGATAGCGCGCCGTTGGCGCGCAGCGTGCCGCCGAACTGCGGGCCGGCGGCGTTCAGCTGGGGCGCGTCCAGTTTCCAGTCCAGCCGGTCGCGCGCGCTGCCGAAGCTGCCGCTGGCCTGCAGCTGGTTAGCGCCCAGGCGCAGATCGATGTCGGCGCCTTCGATGCGCCCCGGTCCCGCGCCCAGCTGCGCATGGCCGCTGAGCGGCGCGCCGGCCAGCGTGGACGGCTGCAGGCGCAAGTCCAGCCCGGCGCGCCAGTCGGCGGCCAACCGTGCTTCGAGCGTGAACTCGGCGCCCACATTGCCGGCCTGGCTGGCGCCAAAGGCGGCCGGATTGACGCGCTGCGCCGTGCCGCTGGCCTTGAGCTGCGGCGCCTGGCCGGCGGCGGTGCTGATGTCGCCGCTGGCGTGCAGCAGGCTGTCCGGCGCCGGACGCCTGGCCGATACCAGCCCCAGGCCGCGCGCATCGGCCTGGAAGCGGGCGCGCGGCGCCTCGAAGCTGCCGCCCAGCGCGCCGCTGGCGCTGACGGCGCCCATCCAGTCGCTGGAAAGGGCCGACAGCTGGCGCGCATCCAGCGTGAAGCGCAGCTCTTCGCCCGGCGCGCCGAAGCTGCCGCGCAGCTCGGCCGAGTTCTGCGCCAGCGCCAGGCGCACGTCGACGCCGCTCAGGTGGCGCGCATCGGCAGTGAGCTTGCCCTGGCCGCTCAGCGGCTGGCCGGCCAGCTTGCTGGGCTTGAGCGTGAAGGTGCTGGCGACCCGCCATTCCGGCGCCAGCTGGCCGCTGGCCTGGACCTCGGCGTTGATGTCGGCGGCTGGATAGCTGCCCAGCGCGGCAGGGTCGAAATGGTCGGCGCGCAGCCGTGCCTCGAAGGGCTGTTGCTCCTGCAGGCGGGCCTGGCCGGTGGCGCTGATACTGCCTTTTTTGGCCTGCAGGCGCGCCTGCTCCAGCTGCAGCACGGCGTTTTCCAGCGTCGCCTTCAAGTCCAGCCGCAGGCCGGCCTGGGCCAGTGCCGCGCTCAGGGTTTGCTTGCTGGCGGTGCTGGCCAGCGTGATGTCGCCCGCGATGGCGGTCTGGTTCATGGCGCCGTGCATGGCGCGCAGGTTGATGCGCTCGGTGCGCAGCTGGAAGCGGGCGGTGTCGATGCCGGCCTCGATGCCGCTGCGTTTCACCTCGCCGCCGCCGTTGAAGCGGCCGGCGGGACCGAGGTCCAGCAGCACGTTGTCGAGCAGGGTGTCGGTCAGGGTGCCGCCCAGGCGGCCGCTGAACACCTGCAGCGGCAGGGCGTGCTGGTCCAGCGGGCCGGCCTTGCCCTGGTTGAGCAGGGCCAGCTGGCCGCTGACGCGCTGGCTGGCGTCGATGGCGGCGCTCAGCTTCAGGCTCAGGTCCGCGCTGGGCCAGCCTTGCTGGTAGCCGGCCGGGTTCAGGTCGCGGCCGGCCAGGTCTATGCTGCGCAGGATGATGGGATCGAAGGGCGCCAGGGCCAGGCGCGCTTCGCCGCTGGCCTTGCCGGCGCGGCCCTGGGCGCGCAGGTCGAGCAGGGCCAGGCTGCCGCCGGCCTGCAGGCGCAGCTGGGCCGGTTCCTGGCCGGCCGGCGCCGCGCTTTGTGTCAGGCTGGCCGTGCCCTGGATGGGGAAGGGCCGCGCGGCGCCCACGGTCAGCGCGGCTTGCGCGCGTCCCAGCTGGGTAAGGGCGCTGGCGTCGCGCAGCACCCAGCCGGATTGGTCGCCGGAGAGCTGGAAGCGCAGCTGGCGTATCACGTTCACTCCGGTGTCGCTCTGCAGGGTCAGGACGCCGAGGCGGGCGTCGGACACGCTCAGGCGCAGCGGCGCGGCCAGGCTGTCGGGCAGCCTGGACGGCTCGCCCGGGCCGGTGCTGCGCACCAGCAGGCTGGCCACGTGCAGTTCGCTGATCGCCAGGCCTTCGGAGAAGTACTGCAGCGGCGACCAATTGATGTCGATCTGCTCGGCCGTGATGGTGCTGTCCTTGCCCTTGTAGACCAGGCGGTTGATGTGCATGCGGTGGTACAGCGAGCCGCTCACGCCGGACACGGCGACCTGGCCGCCGCTGGCGTTGGCCAGGCGCTGCACCAGCTGCTGCAGGGTGGACTCGCGGCCCAGGGCCCAGAACAGGCCGGCCAGCAGGGCCGCCAGCACCAGCACGCCGATCAGCAGGCGGCGCGGCCAGCGCCGCGCACGTGGCGGTGGCGCATCAGGTGGCCCTGGCGGTCCCGGTGGCGCCGGCGGCACAGGTGGCATGGGCAGGGTATCGTTTGCGGTGGCCATCAGAAGCTGAATCCCAGTGAAAAGTGCAGGCGGTACTCCTTGACGGCGTGGCCGTAGGCGGCGTCCACGTTGATTGGCCCGACCGGGCTTTTCCAGCGCGCGCCGATGCCGTAGCCGGACTTGGGATGCAGGTCCTGCACCGAGTCGGCGGCGTTGCCGGCGTCGTAGAACACGGCCGCGCCGTACTGAGGCTTGAACCAGTACTGGTATTCGGCGCTGGCCACGGCCAGGTAGCGGCCGCCGGTGATGGCGGTGCCTTCCTGCACGCCGAGGGCCTGGTAGGCGTAGCCGCGCACCGACTGGTCGCCGCCGGCGCGGAACAGATAGGTGGCCGGCACCCCGGCCTTGTTGCGCGAGGCCAGCACGCCGGTTTCGGCGCGCAGGATCACGTTGCTGCTGGCGCCGAAGGGCAGGTACATGACGCCGCGCGCATAGCCGCGCACAAAGGCTTCGTCGGTCAGGATGGGCAGCAGGGCGCCGCCCAGCTGGGCGTTGAGCGCGTAGCCCTTGGTCGGGAACAGCAGGTTGTCCAGCTTGCGCCAGGTGACGCCATAGGTCAGCGGCAGGCTCTTGCTGCGGGTGGTCTCCTGGCCGGTCAGGGTCTGGCTCTCGCTGAGGAATTCCAGCGTCAGGCTGCGTTCCAGCAGCGGCGTGCCCCAGGTGCGCTTGGCCGCCACCGTGGAGACGGCGGTCAGCTCGCCCGAGATGTCGGTGCGTTCGTAGGAAGCGCCCACGCTGTCGTTGTAGCCGTCCGGCGTGACCGGGAAGTAGAAGTCGGCCTTGGCGGTCTGCTTCTTGGTTTCCAGCGTCAGCGCGCTTTTCATCTTGAGGCCGAACACGGCCAGGTCGTCGTAGGTGAGCGAGGCGCGGTTGCCGGTGTTGGTGCTGAAACCCAGGCCGGCGCTGACGTTCTTGCGCTTGTTCTCGGTGACCTTGACCAGCAGCGGCAGCGGCGGCAGCGGCGCCTCGCGGGCAGCCGCTTCGGCCTGGGCCTGGGCTTCCGGGCTGGCGCCGGCATCGGCCCTGGCGGCCGCCACGTCCAGCCGTTCGTTCAACACCGAGGACAGGTCGGCGCTCACTTCCACGCTGCTGAAGTAGCCGGTGTCCTGCAGGCGCGACTGGTAGGCTTGCAGCGCCGCTTCGTTGTAGTAGTCGCCCGGCTTGATCTGGTTGAGATTGGAGACGATGGAGGCCGGATAGCGCTGCAGGCCTTCGATGCGCAGGCCGCCGAAGCGCGCTTCGGGGCCACTGTCGATGACCACCCGCAGGTCGGCCTTGCGGGCTTCCGGGTCGACCGTGGCCTGGCTGTCGGTCAGCTGGGCGCGCGGGTAGCGGGTTTGCACGGCCTGGCGCACCAGGGCGCGCTTGGCGCTTTCCCAGTCGTCCTGGCGGAACACGGCGCCCGGTTTCAACGGCCAGCTGTTTTTCAGCGCCTCGGTGTCGTAGCGCTGGTCGGCCGGCTGGCCGGCCGGCGGAGCGAAGCCCTGCAGCTGCACATCGACCTCGCCCACCCGCACCGGCTCGCCCGGCGCCACCCGCACCAGCACCTGCGGCGGGCTGGCCTCGGCATCCAGGGTGACGCTCACTTCCGGGCTGTAGTAGCCGTCGGTGGCCACCAGGGTCCGGACCTGCTCGGGCGCCACCCGTACCAGGCGCTGCAGCTGCTCGCGGTCGATGCGGGCGTTGCCGCGGAAGCGCACCAGGTCCAGGTTATGCTCCAGCAGGTCGTCCAGCTTGCCGGGCGCCTCGATGCGCACGCGGTAATCCAGGCCGTCGGCCGTGGCCAGCAGGGGGACGGCGGCCAAAATCGGGCACAGGAATACTTTTGCCACAAGATGTGACAAAATTCGCTGTCCAGCCGTAAACGAGGGGCGCGGTGCCGGTAACATGAGACTCCATCGGGGTTGCAATAAGCGCATGTTACCGGATTGCCCGCGACGGTGGCGGACGCCATCCCGTTTCAGGGAACCTCGAAAAACCGTAGCGAGCGGTTCGTTATCGTCGGGAGTAGCGCAAGCGTACGGAGGTGCGCTGAGCAACGCAGCGGCGATAGCGGGCCGCGCAGCAGGTTTTTGAGGTTCCCTACAGAGAAAGACATACCATGCTAGTTACCGATACCGCCCTGGTCCTGTTCAGCGGCGGCCAAGATTCCACCACCTGCCTGGCCTGGGCGCTCAAGCACTACGCCCGCGTCGAAACCATGGGCTTCGATTATGGCCAGCGCCACGCGGTCGAACTGACCGTGCGCCCGGCCCTGCTGGACAGCCTGCGCCGCCTGGACCCCGCCTGGGACGCCAAGCTGGGCGAGGACCACATGATCAACCTGGGCCTGCTGTCGGAAATCGGCCAGACCGCCATGACCCACGACATCGCCATCGAAACCCAGGCCAACGGCCTGCCCAACACCTTCGTCCCTGGCCGCAACCTGCTGTTCCTGACGGTGGCGGCCACCGTGGCCTACCGGCGCGGCCTGACGGTGCTGGTGGGCGGCATGTGCGAGACCGATTTTTCCGGCTATCCGGACTGCCGCGACGACACCATCAAGGCCCTGCAGGTGGCGCTCAACCTGGGCATGGACACCCGCTTCAAGCTGGAGACCCCGCTGATGTGGCGCGACAAGCGCCAGACCTGGGAACTGGCCGAGGAGCTGGGCGGCGCGGCCCTGGTGGACCTGATCCGCGCTGGCACCCACACCTGCTACCTGGGCCAGCGCGGCGAGCTGCACGACTGGGGCCACGGCTGCGGCACCTGCCCGGCGTGCGAGCTGCGCGCGCGCGGTTACCAGCAGTACGTCGCAGCCCGCTAGATGGTCTTGGGGCGGCTGCGTTCCATCCTGCTGCGGCCCGCCGTGCTGGCCGCGCTGGTGCTGGCCGGCGGCCTGGGCGCCAGCGCCGCCGTGTGGGAAACCGTGTTGCGCGACGCCGAGCAGGATGCCGAGGCTGATTTCCAGTTCCGCGTGCGTGAACTGGTCAACAGCCTGGATGCGCGCATGCAGGCCTACATCCACACCCTGTATGCCGTGCGTGGCCTGTTCGCCAGCTCGGAAGATGTCGACCGGAGCGAATTCCGCACCTACCTGGAAGGCCTGGAGCTGCACCAGCGCATGCCTGGCCTGCAGGGCGTGGGCTATGTACGCCACGTGGCCGGCGCCGGGCTGGCGGCCTACGAGGCTGCCGTGCGGCGCGAGGGCTATCCGGACTTCCATGTGGCGCCCGGCGGCGCGCGGCCCGAGTATGCGCCCATCACCTACCTGGAGCCATTCAGCGGCGCCAACTTGCTGGCCTTCGGCTATGACACCCTGGCTGATCCGGTGCGGCGCGCCGCCGTGGAGCGGGCGCGCGACTCCGGCTCGCCGGCGATGACGGGCATGCTGCGGCTGCGCCAGGACGGGAGCGCCGGGGCGGGGCCGGCTGGCGTGCTGGTGCTGCTGCCCGACTACCTCCCGGGCCTGCCGCTGGCCACCCTGGCGCAGCGCCGCGCCGCCATCCGCGGCTGGGTCTATGCGCCGCTGCGCGTGGGCGACGTGGTGGCCGGCCTGGGCGGCGGGCGTGCGGCGGGGCTGGACGTGGAAATCTACGATGGCGAGACGGTGGCGCCGCACACCTTGATGTATGACGGCGCCCTGGAGGGAGCACATGTGCGCACCAGCCTGCAGCAGATCAGCATAGGCGGCCGGCGCTGGACCCTGCGGGTGGCGGCCTTGCCCGGGCTGGCGCTGGACGGCAGCGGCCGGCCGCTGCGGGCCGCGCTGGCTGGCGTCGCCCTGAGCGTGCTGCTGTCCGCCCTGACCTGGCTGCTGGCCCGCAGCCGGGTGCGGGCGCGCGCCGCGCTGGCCCGTTCGCGCCGCCTGGCCGACGCGCTGCAGCAGGGCCAGCGCGCCACCACGGCGGCGGCGGCGGCGGCGCAGCGCAGCGAGGCCCTGCTGGCCAGCATCCTGGACGCCACCGAGGAAGGCATCCTGGTCGAGCTGCCGCAAGGCGTGGTGCTGAAGGCCAACCGCCGCTTCCGCCAGCTGTGGCGGGTGGCGCCGCCGCTCGACTGGCGCGACGGCGCCGCCCTGGCCCGCCACATGGCGCAGTTGTGCCTGCCGGATGCCGCCACGCCGGCGGCGGACTGGCCAGGCGCGGCGGCAGATAGTGCTGGCCGCGCGACCGGACAGGACGCCTGGCCTGCGCAGGCCGGCACGGCTGGCGGCGGGGCGCAGCATCCCGCGCCGCCAGCACCAGCGACGGCGGGGCCAGCCGCTCCGGGCGTGGCCACGCCGGCACAGGCCGCGCCAGGACAGGCAGCGCCAGGACCGGCTGCCCCGGGTGCGGCGGCCTCGGATGGCTACACCGGCACGGTGGCGGTGCGCAGCCTGCTGCGGCTGAGGGACGGCCGCGTGCTGGAGCAGCATGAGCGGCCGCTGCGCCTGGGCACCCAGCTGGCGCGGTTGCGCGCCTTCCGCGACATCAGCGCGCTCAGCCACAGCGAGCAGCGCGAGCGGCAGCGGCGCCAGGTGCTGGAACTGCTGGCCACGGGGGCGCCGCTGGCGGCCGTGCTGGAAGCCGTGGTGCGCGGCGTCGAGGCCGGCCAGCACGGGAGCATGTGCAGCATCCTGCTGCGCGACGGCGAGCGCCTGCGGGTGGCGGCTGCCCCCAGCCTGCCGGACTTCTACAGCGAGGCGCTGGAGGGCGCCGTGCTGGGCGTCGGCCATGGCTCCTGCGCCGAGGCGGCGCTGACCGGCCGGCGCGTGATCGTCGAGGATATCGCCAGCGATCCGCGCTGGCAGCCCTACCTGGCCCTGACCAGCCGCGCCGGACTGGCCTCGTGCTGGTCGGAGCCCATCCTGGGGGCCGGCGGCCAGGTGCTGGGCACCTTCGCCATCTATCACCGCCATGCGCTGCGGCCGCAGGCCGACGACCTGGCCCTGATCGGTGATGCGGCCCACCTGGCCGGCATCGCCGTCGAGCAGGCCCAGGCCGCGCTGGACCTGCGCGCCGGCGAGGCGCGCTTCCGCAGCCTGGTGGACCTGGCGCCGGTGGCGCTGTGGCAGCAGGACTGGTCGGCGGTGCGCTTCGCCTTGGCGGAACTGGAGCGTGAACCGGCCGAGCTGGCGCGCTACCTGGAGGCCAATCCCAGCCAACTGCGGCGCCTGGCGGACCTGGTGCGCATCACCGACGCCAACGCGGCCGCGCTGCGCCAGGCCGGCGCCGAGGGCGGCAAGGAGCAGGTGCTGCCGCGCCTGGGGCTGGGGCAGATCTTCGACAGCGGCGCCATGCCGGCCTTTGCCGCCGTGCTGGAAGCGCTGGCGGCGGGCCGGCGCCACGTCAGCGGCGAAGCCAGCTACGCGCGCCTGGACGGCCAGGTGCGCTACCACGAGCTGACCCTCTTGGTGATGCCGGGTCACGAGGACAGCCTGGATTTCATCATCGTCACCACGGTGGACGTCACCGAGCAGCGCCGGCTGCAGCAGGAACTGCGCGAACTGGCCACCACCGACTTCCTGACCGGCCTGCCCAACCGGCGCGACTTCATGCGCCGCCTGGAGGAACAGCAGCGGCGATTGCGGCGCGAGCCGCACTCGCAGGCCGCCGTGCTGCTGCTGGACCTGGACCATTTCAAGCGCATCAACGACGAATACGGCCATGCGGGCGGCGACGCCGTGCTGCGCCACGTGGCCGGGGTGCTGGGCGAGACCCTGCGCCAGGTCGATAGTCCGGGCCGGCTGGGTGGGGAGGAATTCGGCGTGCTGCTGCCGGGCGCCGACCTGGCGGCGGCCGCCGTGTTTGCCGAGCGCCTGCGCCAGCGCATCGCGGCCGCTGCGCTGCGGCTCGATGGCAGGGAAGTGCTGGTCACGGCCAGCATCGGCATCGCCGCCATGGACGCGGCCGACGGCGGCGGCGACCTGGCCCTGAACCGCGCCGACCAGGCCCTTTACCGCGCCAAGCATGGCGGGCGCAACCGGGTCGAAGGCGGACCCTGAAAATGGCGGCGCCGCTCTCGCGGAGCGGCGCCGGGCTGAAAGGGCGGACCGGCCAGGCTGTGCTGGCCGCGTCCGGCGGTAATCGTTACATCGCGTGCTGCATCAGTGCGCGCTCGCGTTCGCGGCGGCGGCGCGGGCGCACCACGAACAGCCAGTAGCAGCCGAACGGGATCAGCAGCGGCAGCAGCAGCGGCGAGATGGCGGTGGCCAGCACGGCGGCCAGCAGCACCAGTCCGGACACCAGCGCAATGCCCAGGCCGGCGCACAGCACGCCCACGAACACGGCGGCGGCCACCATGGCGACGGCGCCTATCACCAGGCCCACGCTGCCGAACACCACGCCCAGCAGCGCGCCCAGCGGGCCGTCGATCTCGTCGCCGTCGATCTGCATGTGCCAGTCGCCGGCGTCGATGCTGTTGAGGACCAGGCCTGCCACCAGGATGGCGATGGCCAGGGGGATCAGTTTGTTGGTGTTGCTGCGCATGGCGGGCCTCTCTGTTCTGTTGTGATCTGTTGTGATGTTGTTCTGCTGTGATGCCACTGTAGGGGGAACGTCCCGGCGGCGCCAGCGGACTGCGACGAAGCGCACAATTGGCGGGATGAACGGCAAGCAAAGAGCCTGAGCGGTTGGCCTTGAATTAAAGATATCCTTGCCTATACTGATAGCCTGACTCTCACATGGAGGGCAACATGGCTGTTCCAGACATCCGCGAAGGTCAACCGCTACCTTCGACCTACACCCGGCGCCAGCGCAGCGTCCACAAGATCCGCAAGGACCATGGCGGTCCCAAGGGGCCGCCGTCGGCGCCGCCGACCATCCCCCCCATCATCATCAATCCTTACACCTATGAAATGCCGCAGCCGGCCATCGATCCGCGCAAGTCTCCCGCGCGGCCGCCGGCGACGCCGCAGCGCCATCCGGCCATGGTGTGGTGACGGGCCTTGCGGTATCATGCAGCCCCCTGCATGAAACCGTGAGTAGCCCATGTCCGACCAGCCAGAAGAAGATGTCCTAGTGCAAGAAGCCCGCCTGTGGCAGGGCCAGGGCTGGACTGCGCGCGTGATCAAGAACGAGGATGACGATGGCTGGGCCGTGGCCATGATCAAGGATGGCGAGCCGGAGCCGGCCCTGGTCGGTCCCTGGACCATGGGGCGCGACAAGAAGAATCCCAAGCCGCTGGACATCACGGCCTTCCACACCCTGGTCAAGACCGCCAACGAGGTGCTGCGCCGCCACGAGCAGCAATTGCACGCCCAACTGCACAAGCAGGTGGCGGTGGCTGGCGAGCACGGCCGTGTCGTGGTCAAGCTCGATATCGTGCCGGACGAGGATGACCCCTACGCCACCCTGAGCGCCTGGGATGGCGACGGCGAACAGCTGGCCGCCGTGCGCGTGCGCCCCGATTTCAAGCTTACTTCCAACACTGCGCAGGCCTGGGTGGACGGCGGTTGCCGCAAGCCGTGACGGCGGGCGGGCGACCTGATAGTATTTCCTGTACGCAAGCCGTTATGGGAAAACAGATGGAAAACCGCCTCGCCCGCCTTGAAGCAGTCCAAGCCATGTTGCTCGAAATCGGACAGAAATCGAGCAGCTGCACCGATATTTCCGAATTCCTGCAGGCCGTGCACGCGGCCCTGGGCCGCATCATGTATGCGGCCAATTTCTTCGTCTGCCTCAGCGATGGCGCCGCCAATCAGGTGCGCTTCGTGTATTTCGTCGACGAGGTGGATGACCCGCCCAGCCGCGACAAGGTGGTCGAACTGGCGCCGGGCGCCTCGCCCACGGCCTGGGTGCTGCTCAACGGCCGCCGCCTGGTGATGACGGCCGAGCAGCACCGCTCCAAGCGCGACCAGCTGAGCGGCTTCGGCATCGGCACCATCGCCGAGCACTGGATGGGCTGTCCGCTGCTGGACCAGAACCACCAGGTGCTGGGCGCCATCGTGATCCAGAGCTACGACCACGAACACACGTTCAGCGAGGAAGACCAGGCCCTGTTCGCGCAGATCGCCAACCACGTGTCCAGCGCCCTGCAGGGCTTGCAGAGCGTGGACCGGCTGGAGCGCGCGGTGCTGGAGCGCACCGCCCAGCTGCAGCAGGAGGCCGCCAAGCGCCACCTGGCCCAGCAGGAACTCGAGGAGCGCAATGCGGCCCTGGAGGGCGCGCTGGCCTCGCTCAAGGAAGCCCAGGGCGAGCTGGTGCGGCAAGAAAAGCTGGCCTCGCTGGGCCGCCTGGTGGCCGGCGTGGCGCACGAGATCAACACTCCGCTGGGCATTTGCGTGACGGCCACCAGCCACCTGGTGCAGGAACTCAAGCTGACCCGCGAGGACCTGGCCGCCGGCGCCCTGGACGAGGAGGGGCTGAACGCCTTCTTCGACGTGATCGACCAGTCGCTACGCATCATGACCACCAACACCCAGCGCGCGGCGGCCCTGGTGCGCAGCTTCAAGCAGGTGGCGGTGGACCAGTCCTCGGATGACATCCGCAGCTTCAACCTGCGCAAGTACCTGGACGAGGTGCTGCTGTCGCTGCAGCCCAAGCTCAAGGGCAAGCCGGTGAAAGTCGAGATCGATTGCGATCCCAACATCAGCATGGCCAGCTTCCCCGGCGCCATCTCGCAGATACTCACCAACATGGTGGTCAACTCGCTGGTGCATGGCTTCGAGGAAGGCCAGCAGGGCAAGATCAGCATCAAGGGCAAGGTCGACGGCGACTGGGTGGAGTTCGAATACGGCGACGACGGCATGGGCATGGACACGGCCACCCTGGCGCAGCTGTTCGATCCCTTCTTCACCACCAAGCGCGGCTCGGGTGGCAGCGGGCTGGGCGCCCACATCCTGTACAACCTGGTGACCGGCGCCCTGGGCGGCACCGTCAAGGTTGCCAGCGCACCCGGCATGGGCCTGCACTACAAGCTGCGCTTCCCCAAGGTGCGGCGCAAATGAGCGCTGGTTGACAAAAGCGCACCGGGGAGCCAATACAGGGTCTAACGTGAAACTGGCTAGCCGCTCACATGGAACCCAAAAAACAGTATAAGCGCTCATATGTGAGCGCTAAGGAAGGTGCCGTCCTGCCGGCCCCGGTGCTCAGGGCGATCCAGAAACTGGGCAGCGACCTGGCCCTCGCGCGGCGGCGGCGCAGGGAAGATTCAGTATTCCATTTCGCCTTTGCCGATACGGCGCCTGATGGCTGGGGCTGCAAAGTCATCGCGCGCGATCACGCCAAGCGGCGCAAGGCGGCGCAGCAGGCGGGAAAGGCGGCCATTGCGGCGGAATTGAACGACATGGATTTCCTGCTGGGCGTCGATGACTTCAGCCGCATCGGCGCCCTCCGCCTTGCCGACCCGGACAGCAATGAGTTCCTGCGCGTGATGGAGGAGGGGGGCCGCGGCACGCCGCCCTTGCTGGAACTGGCGCAGCTGATGGCGGCGTCGCGTGCGGTCGAGCTGAACAGGGAAACGGAAGCCGACCTGCGCTACCTGCGCGGGCGCGGCACCTCGATAGGCGGGATGCGGCCCGAGTGCAGCGTTATTGACGATGACGGGCATCTGGCGATCGGCAAGTTCCCCAGCGTGAGCGACGAGCGCTGCCTGACACGCGGCGAAGTCCTGGCGCTGCACCTGGCCGCCGCCGCCGGCATTACGGTGGCGGAGTCGCGCGTCGTCATGTCCGACGATATCCCGGTGGCGCTGATACGCCGTTTCGACAGGATGGCCGGGGACGGACGCATCCCCTATCTGTCGGCCGCCTCGATGCTGCAGGCTACGCGCCGGGAAGACCATGCCTACACCCAGATTGCCGAGGTGATCGTTGCAAACTGCGTCGATCCCGGCGCCGACCTGGAACAATTGTGGCGCCGCCTGGTGTTCAACTTGCTGATCACCAATGTCGACGACCATGTGCAGAACCACGGTTTCCTGCATGTCGAGCCCGGGCAATGGCCAGCCAGGCGGTCGGCATGGCCGGCGCGGACCTGGATGATTTCACGCCAGCCTTCGAGCATGCGCAACTGCGCATTGCCCAACAACTACTCAGGGACTAGCTCTGAGGACGCCATGGTCATTTTGAAACGTCCTCTCAGTCCGGGAAGCGCTCGTTGATGGCCAGTGCCCGGTCGATGTTCTGGCACAGCAGTTCCACGTAGACCGGGTCCAGGTGGTGGCCGGCCACTTCGCGCAGGTGTTCCACCACTTGCGCCACCGGCCAGGCTTCCTTGTAGCAGCGCTTGTGCATCAGGGCGTCGAACACGTCGGCCACCGCCACGATGCGGGCGTACAGGTGGATATCCTCGCCCTTGAGGCCCTGCGGGTAGCCGCTGCCGTCGAATTTCTCGTGGTGCTGGTGGGCGATCACGGCGGCCGCCTTGAGGATGGGGCGTTGCGAGCCGTCCAGGATGGACAGGCCCACGGCCGGGTGCTGCTTCATGATTTCCCACTCGGCCGCATCGAGCTTGCCGGGTTTCAGCAGCACGGCGTCCGGAGTGGCGATCTTGCCGATGTCGTGCATGGGGGCCGCGTGGCGCAGCACGGCCACCTCGTCTTCCGGCAGCCCGGCGGCGGACGCCAGCAGATGGCAGACTTCGGCCATGCGCCGCACGTGGTTGCCGGCCTCGTTGGAGCGCGACTCCACCACGTCGCCCAGGCGCAGGATGAGCTCGGCCTGGGTGTCGGTGATTTCCTGGGTCAAGAGGATGTTGTCGAAGGCGATCGCCACGCCGGAACAGAACACTTCCAGCAGCTTGGTGTCGATTTCGGAAATTTCTTCCACGCCCTTGAGCACCAGCAGCGAGTGCTTGCCGCTGGGGTTGGGGAAATAGCCGATATAGGTGTCGCCCTGCACGCGCGAGATCTTGTTACTCTTGGCGGCGTCCAGCTCGGCCAGCAGTTCGGGCGTCAGCAGGCTGCCGTCCTGGTCGCCGATCTCGGCCAGCACTTCGTAGTCCTGCTCGCCGCCGATGGCGGTGGCGCCGCGCACCCGCAACAGCATGCTGTGCTCCAGGCGCAGCAGGGCCACCACTTGCTGCAGCAGGCCGTTGGCGAAATCCTTCAGGTTGCGCTGCTGGAAGATGTGGGACGAGGCCGCGATCACCCGCTCCAGGCCCTCGCGGTAGTTGGCCTGGGCCTTGCGCGCTTCCTCCACCTTCATGATGTCGCGGTAGGCGCGCAGCGCGGCAAAGGTGGTGGTGAACAGCTTGGTGCGGTCCAGCTCGGTTTTTTCCTTGTAGTCGTTGATGTCGTAGTTGACGATCACGCGTTCCTCGGGCGCCTGGCCCGGCTGGCCGGTGCGCAGCACGATGCGGGTGAACTGGTTGTCCAGGTCCTGGCGCATCCAGCGCGCCACTTCCAGGCCGCTGTCCTCCCGCTCCATCACGACGTCGAGGAACACCAGCGCGATGTCGGTCTCGCGCGCCAGCACTTGCTTGGCTTCCTCGCCACTGTAGGCGTGCAGGAAGGTGAGTGCGCGGCCGTCCAGGCGGAAGCGGCTCAGGGTCAGCTTGGTGATGTCGTGGATGTCCGGTTCGTCATCGACCAGCAGGACTTTCCAAGGGGCCAACTTGGGTGCAGCACTAGACAAAAAAGACATAACGTTTCCGCAAAAGTCACACGATCAGGAAGTCAGGCACAAGAACCGATTGTAGTCGGGGTCACGATTCTTAACAACAGGCAATATTATTTCCTGTTGCGCAGCGTCACACTGCGGCCCGGACCTGCACAACAATACTTCGTTTTAGCAATATTGCCACGCAACTTGTAACATTGGATGCGGTCAGTAAAAAAAAAGCCCGCCGGGCGGGCGCGCGGCGGGCTGGGCTTGAGCCTTGCGGCTCAGCGCTGCTGGTCAGGGATGCAGCTCAGGGATTCAGATTCGGCAGACCGGTCAGGTAGCCGACCGCGGCGCCGTAGCGGTCGCGGTAGTTGGCGCGTATCAGCGGATCCAGGGTGGCTTGCACCTTGCCGTGCAGGGCTGCTTCCCAGTCGCCCGGGTGCTGGAAATTGCTCATGATGTAGGCAAAGCCGTTGATGTCGTCCACCGCGTGCAGGCCGGTCGATTCAGCGCCCGACGGGGTCGACAGCAGGCGGCTGAGCTGCTTGGTGTCGACGTTGTAGGCCCACAGGAAGTTGTTGACGTGCAGGCCGCTGTCCTCGCCGATGAACAGGGTGCGCAGCTTTTCCGAGAACTTGATGTTGTCCGGGTTGGCGATCTTGTCCGGGTTGGCCAGGTTGCCCAGGGCGTCGGCCGTGGCCAGGTCTTCGCCCACCAGGGCCGGCACGGCGGCCATGTCGACCGGCACCCATTCGCTGTTGATGGCGGCGCCGGTGTCGTCCTTCTGGCTGCCGGCCAGGTTCATGGCGTAGATGGCGCCCGCGTTCGGACCTTTTACCGAGATGCCGCCCGAGCCGTTGGTCATGGCGGCCTGGATGTAGCTCATGGCCGAGTAGGCGATCTTGTCCTTGGCGTTGACGGTGGTGCCTTCCATCTTGGTAAAGCCCAGGCTGCCACCCTTGAGCGCGGCGTAGCGGTGGGTTTCCAGGAAAGCGGCGGCCTTCTCGCGGCCCGGCACCACCTTGACCCAGTTGGTCTTGCCGCTGAACGGGATCTTGGTGTAGCTGGCGTCGGCCGGATCGGTGGTTTTCACGCTCATGATGTCGGCGGCCTTGAGCAGGTCGGCGTAGACCTTGATCTCGGCGCTGCTGGCGCTGCCCAGCTTGATCCACGACAGGGTGGCGGAACCGCCGTTCTCGGCCGTCTTCTGGGTCCACTTGGCCACGTACAGCGTGCCGGACGACAGGTCCTGGGCCTTGTCGGCGATGAACATGAACAGGCCGCCGTTGGTGGCGTCGTCGCCCATCAGCACGGTGCGCTCGTCCGGCATCACCTGTACCAGTTCGTGCGAGATGCGGCCCAGGCAGTAGTGCTTCTTGATGCTGCCGGTACCGTCCGGGTTGACCGTCACTTCCGGCAGGTGGCCGTAGTGGTAGGGATTGGCCTTGGTGGCGTCGCCAAACAGGTTGGTGCTGAAATTGGCGAACTGGGTATTGGTGGCGATGGCGGTGGCGTCCGGCTCGTACTCCTCGCTGGACAGGTGGGTGTTCCACGGCGAGCGGCTGGCGCCGCAGGTGATCCACAGGCCGTTCACGCCGCTGGTATCGACGTTGTGGTACTTGACCAGCGACAGGTTGCCGGTGCTCTTGTCCTGGTCCAGGGTCAGGATGGCGATGGGGGAGGGCAGCATGCCGTACATGGAATCGCCCTTGACGTTGCGGGTGGTGTATTCGAACTGCACCACGGCAAACACGGTATTGCCCTTGACGCCGCTGACGGTGGCGTTGGCCAGGCTCAGCAGCGAGCTGCCGTCCGGGCAGTCGGAGAAGAACTGGCGCTTGTTGGCGTCGGTGGTATCCAGGATGGGCTTGTTGTTGATGTCGTAGTAACCGCCGGCCAGGATGGTGCCGCCCTTGCCGTCCGGGACCATGGCGCCAGTGATGAAGAAGGTCTGGTATTGCAGGGTGTAGCTGGCCTTGCTGCCGTCGCTGTAGGTCGCGGTCAGGCCGGACGACACGGTGGTGGTGGCCATGGCGGCCGCATTGGCCAGGCTGGGGGCGGCCATGCCGGTGTAGCTGACCGAGCTCAGTTGCACCACCGGCTTGGCGGTGGCCGGCACGCTGGGGTTGCTGTAGCCGGTGTCGCCGCCGCAGGCCGACAGCAGCATGGCGGCGCTGCCGCCGGCCAGCGGCAGCAGGGGGGCTCCGCCGAGCAGTTGCATCAGGCGGCGGCGAGACAGATCGGGGGTAGCGCTCATGGATTCTTCCTGTAAGTGATGGGTGGCCGCCTCTGGGGCTGGGCGGCTGGGTCGCCATCATATGTTTTTGATATGACAGCCGCATGACAGGAATTGGTAACAAAGCGCTTCAAGCCGCGCGCGTGGCGGTGAATGGCGCTATATTGTATCGATGAACATGAAGGAGAATGCCGTGCATACCCTGTTACGCCATACCCGTCCGCTGCTGGCCGCCCTGGCCCTGCTGGCCGGCGGCGCTGCCTGGGCCCAGGTCAGCGTCCACTATGTCAAACCCGAGGATTTCGCCGACGTGCCGCGCTCCGACTACGACCGCGAGCGCCTGCTGCGCGACGTCAGCGAGCATTTCACCGAACTGGGCAAGCAGCTCCCTGCCGGACAGACCCTGGAGGTGGAGGTGCTGGACATCGACCTGGCCGGGCGCATGATCTGGCCGCGCCGTGGCACCGACGAGCTGCGCCTGATGACGGGCGGGGCCGACTGGCCGCGCATGCACCTGCGCTACACCCTGCGCGCCGGCGACCAGGTGCTGGCCAGCGGCGACAGCCAGCTGTCGGACATGATGTACCAGCAGCAGATCAACCGCTATTCCGCCGGCGACCCGCTGCGCTACGAGAAGCGTATGCTGGACGAATGGTTCAAGAAAGAGGTATTACACGGCAAGGGCAAGTCCTAGACGTAATTCACGGTGGCGAACTTGGCCGCGAAGCCGGCCGGCATGGGCGCCACCTCGCCGCGCTGGTAGTTGAAGAACACAAAGCCCTGCTTGGCCAGCGCCACCAGGGTATCGTCGGCCGGCCGCGTCACGCGGAAGATCACGTCGCCGCCGTACTTGTTGAAGTCCATCACCCCCACCTCGAAGCGCAGCTGGTCGCGCGCATGGGCCTCGGCCTTGTAGGTGGTGGCCAGGTCGGTGACGATGATGCCGTTGCCGTCCTCGTCTATCTCGGCCACGCCGTACTCGAACAGGAAGCGGGCGCGCGCCTCGGAAATCATGGAAATCATGGAATCGTTGCCCAGGTGGCGGGCCGCGTTGATGTCGGTCACGCGCACGGTCTGCATGGTGGTGAAATAGAATTGGTCGGCTGGAAACGCCAGGGTCAAGCGGGCCATGAGCATCCTTTCTATGAGCGGTAACGGGCTTCCCCCCTAAGCGATAGGACGGCGGCCCGGCAAGATGCCTATGATAGCCTGACATGGCCGCACCGCCCCCCCACACCATGCAACACCCCGGTGGCAACACCCCGGTGTCAGGTCTGCCATTGGTACATGAGGCCGCTTCGACAGGCGGGCCCATGTACTATTGGCAGACCTGACACCGGGGCTACTATTGGCAGACCTGACACCGGGGCTTGACACCGGGGCTGACACTGACACCGGGGCTGACACCTGGGGCTCCGGGGGCTGCGGACACCTAGGGCTGCGCTTACAGGTTTTCGCTCAGGAACACCAGCGTGTGGCCGTGGGCCTCTGCGGCGGCGCGCTGCTGGTAGGAGCCGCGGTGGTTGCAGTTGAAGCCGTGCTCGGCGCCGTCGTACACGTGGATTTCCACTTGCTCGTTGCTGTCGAAGCGTTCGGCGATGCTTTTCACAGCCTCGTTCGGGATGTGGCTGTCGGCCGAGCCGAAGTGCATCAGCACCGGCACCTTGATCTCGCCGGCGCGCTCCAGCGCGTTCTGGATGCCGCCGCCGTAATAGGCCACGGCCGCGTCCACCAGCCCGTTGGCGGCCGTGTGGTAGGACAGGCGGCCGCCGAAGCAGTAGCCCAGCGCGGCCACCTTGCCCACGCCATCGCGGGCGCGCAGCACTTTCAGGGTGGCGGCCACGTCGGCCTGGGCCTGCGCGAAATCGGTGGCCTGCATCAGTTCCACGGCGCGCTTCCAGTCGGCGTCCACATAGCCCAGCTCGATGCGGGCCCCCTGGCGCCAGAACAGGTCGGGCGCGATCACCACATAGCCGTCGGCCGCGTACTGGTCGGCCACGTTGCGGATGTGCTGGTTGACGCCGAAGATTTCCTGCAGCAGCACGATGCCCGGGCCGCTGCCCCCGCGCGGCAGGGACAGGTAGGCGCCGAACTGGCCGTCATCGGTCTGGATGTCTATCCACTGGGAGTTGGTTTCCATTGTTATCGTTCCTCATGGTTGGGCGGAAACCGGCATGCTACCCGTTTTTTGAGGGATGCGCAGACGCGCCTGCTGCGCGCCTAGAACACTTCGCGCAGGTAGACCACCGGTCCGGCCCGGTAGATGCCGAACACTTGCCGCCCCAGCACGTCGGGCAGGTAGTTGATGTAGGGGACGCTGCCGCTGGGCAGCAGGCGCAGGTCCACCGAGCCGCTGGCGGCCGGCGCCGGGCTCGGCGGGCCCAGGCGGAAGCGCGCCACCCCGGCGCTGAAGGCCAGCGGCGCGGCGCCCTGCGGCGTCATGGTGTAACTGCCGCTGGACATGCCCTTCTGGTAATTGCTGAACTGGAAGGAGGGCGAGGCGATCGATTGCGCATACGCGGGATTGAGCAGGTAGGCGCTGCCGTTCCAGTACTGGGCCGTGACCGTGACCGGCATGTACGACGTCATCGCACCATAGCCGTTGCTGAACAGGGCGCGGCCGCTGACCACGGTCAGCAGCGCTTCGGTGGAACTGGCGGCCGGGGTGCGGGCCGAGCTGGCCTCGCCATCGCTGGCGCGCACATAGATGTTGGTGGGAGCGCTGACCAGATCCGGGTAGCTGCCCTTGAACTGGTACAGCGGCCGGCTGGCGGAGCTTACCGCCACCGTGCCCACGCCCAGCGCGAAGCTGGCGGCCGGCATGCTGGCGGCGCCGCCGCTCCAGGCGATGCCGCCGCTGCCATCGCCCTTGAGCTGACTGGCGGCGGCCGTTGCCCCCAGGGCGTTCCAGGCCGTCAGCGTATGGGGCTTGGCCAGGGTGAAGTTGTTATCGTAGTTCCTGGTGACGCCGTTGGCCGCGTTGTAGGCCGTCACCACCAGGCTGTAGGGCTGCTTGGAATACACGAACCAGCCGCCGGCGTTGGGCGCGGGGCAGGGCGAGACGCCGCCGAAGGCGCTGGCGTTGCAGGCCATGAAGGCCGGATCGTGTCTGCTGCTGTCGCCCAGGTTGCTGGCGTCGGCCAGCAGGGCGGTGCCGAAGTGGTCGGGCACGAAGCGGCCCACGCTGAGCTGGCCGCCGGCGGTGCCGGTGCCGCTCTTGCCCATGTAGTAGCCGCTGCTGTTCCTGATGGTGGCGTTCAGGCTCAGCACGCCCACCTCGCTCCAGGAAAACGTGCCGCTGCTGACGCCATTGTTGCTGCCATTCTTGAAGGCGCCCAGGGTGGCGCTGACCGCGCCGGCGCTGGGCGCCGTGCCGTTGGAACTAAGGCTGGCGGACGGCACCACCAGCGAGTTGCTGAGGCTGACTCCCTCGGGCGTCGCTTCACTGCCGAAGTTGGGCGTGACGGCGCCCGCGTTGTTGACGGCGGAAATGGCCAGGTTGACGGTCTCCCCGGCCTTGGCAAACACGGCGGTGGTGGCGCTGGGCGTGCCGCTGGCGGCCGGATTGGCGCCGCCGGCGCTGTTGGTGGCGGCCAGTACGAAAGCCTTGGGTCCGGCCGTGAAGGTGGTGGAACCGCTGAATTGGGCGCCGCTGCCGGCGCTGGCCAGGCTGGCGTTCAGGCTGACCAGGCCCACGTCGGCATACATCAGGCTGGCCGTGGCCTGCCCGTTGGCGTCGAAAGCCAGGTTGACCGTGCCGGTGCTGGAGGCCGAGCAGGCGCCGCTGCCGGCGCCCACATAGCTGCCGCCATTGCTGATGCGCACCAGCTTGCTGCCGCTGGACGGGTCGCTGTAGCCGCAGCTGAAGTTGACCGCCTGGGTGCTGCTTTTCACGGCCGGCACGCACACGGCCGGGTTGCTGGCGCTGGCCTGTTTGGCCAGGATGGTAAGCGTCTGGGCTGTCTCGGCCACGTGGTCGGGCACGCTCAGCACCAGGCCCGAGGTCGTGAAGCTCATGTTGCAGGGCGTGCTGCTGCCGCTGTTGCTGCTGTTGACGCAGGTGCTGGGGTTGGTTGCCGCCGTGCTGCTGGCGCTCAGCGCCGCGGTGCCAGCCGTCCCCTGGCTGACGGTGCCGCTGCCGGCCGCGCCCGCCGGGATGGTGAACGCAGCTCCGCCCGGCGACAGGGTGCCGCTGATGCTGCCGTTGAACAGGGTGGAGCAGCTGGCGTCGGCGCAGGCTTTCAGGCTGACCGTCTCGGCGGCGCAGGTCAGGGCGCTGCCGTCATGGGTGATCTGGATGTGGTGGGCGCCGGCGGCGGCGGGCGCCGCGCACACGGGCGCGTTGGGCGCCACCGTGTAGCCGGAGTTGTTGTTCACGCAGCTGCAGGTGGCGTTGTTGGCGCCGGTCCCGGTGCAGCTGATGACCTGGCCGACCCGGGCGTGCCAGGCCAGGTAGATGGAATTGACCGAGGCGTTGCCGCTGATGTAGGCCTCCGACGACTGGGTGGTGACGTCGCGCGCCACCAGGTTGCCGTTGATGGTGGTGCCGGACCCCATGGTCAGGTCGCCGGTCAGGTTCACGTTGCCGTTGACCGTTGCACCGGAGGCGTTGATGGTCATGTTGCCGGCCGTGACGTTGCCGTAGACGGTGTTGCCGCTGGCCACAGTCAGCGAGGTGGTGGCCGTGATGTCGCCCCGCACCGTCACCGAGGACGCCAGCAGCGATACCGTGGGCGCCGTGATATTGCCCACCACGCTGCTGCCGGAAGCGATGTTGATGTAGGTGGTGGCGCTCAGGGCGCCGTTCAGGGTGACGGGCGAGTTGGTGTTGATGTAGGTGCCGGCCGTCACCGTGCCGCCCACCGTGGTGTAGGAGGCCAGGTCCACCGAGCCGCTGCAGTTGACCAGGCCGGAAATGCTGGTGGTCGATGTGGTGGTCAGCGAGCCGCAATACACGGAACCGGTCAGGGTGGTGGCCGAACCCAGCGCGGCCTGGCCAGAGGTGGTGAGGTCGCCCGTGATCCTGACCTGGTTGCCGCCGCTGCTGTAGCTGGCGGCCGTGATGCTGGCCGTGATGCTTTGCACCTGCGACCCCATCTTGAAATTGCCGCCCGCTACCAGGGTGCCGCCCGTGATCGACATGTTGGACGGATTGATGTTGCTGATGTCGAGGTTGCCGGTAGCCTGCAGGCTGGCGCTGCCGCTCATCTGCAGGCCCTGGTTGTAGCTGAAGGTTTCGGAGCCGGTCACCTTGACCGTGTAGCCGGTGGCGATGATGGCCACGTCGGTGTCGGCCACCACGGCGGCAGCGCAGGTGTAGGTCTTGACGCTGGCGTCGTAGAGGCAGCCGGCCGCCGTGGCGCCGCTGCCGTTGTAGTTGTAGGTGGCCGCGCCGGCCGGCCAGGCCAGCAGCAGGGCCAGGACCGCCAGCACGGCGCGCAAGAGTGGGAAGGTCATGGTGTCGCCTGTGCCTGTGTTTTTGCCTGACCATGCCGGACCATGCCGGACCAGGCCTGACGGCATTATAGGCGGGAAGGCATGGCTACATGTTGCTCTGTGGCATATATCCCACTACCTGCTCAGCGTTTTACCTGGCCGAAGGCGTCGCCGGCTTTCCAGGTCGCCATGCCGGGCGCATTGGCCAGGGCATAGCCCAGGTTCAGCGTAAACTGGGCCTGCTGCACCATGCCGGACAAGTCCCAGTCCGCATGGTATTCGTCCGTCACCTGGTGGTAATCCTTCTTGAAGGCCACCAGGCGGGCCTTGGAGCGTTCGCCATCCCTGACGAAGTCGAAATAGCCGTCGCCCGAGAACACGGCCGAGCCCACGTTAAAGGCCGGCACGCCAGCCTTGGCGAAATTGAAATGGTCGGCCCGGAAATAGGCGCCCGAAATGTCGGGGATGGCGGGCGCCAGCGTCAGGCCCATTTGCCTGGCCACCTGGCCGGCGGTCTCGTACAGGCTGCTGCGCTCGGCCCCGGCCACGCCGATGTCGCGCGTCTTGCCGACGAAGTTCATGCTGTCCAGATTGAGGTCGGCCGTGGTCTGGCTCAGCGGCCAGGCCGGCTTGGCCACGTAGGCGGCGCTGCCCAGCAAGCCCTGCTCCTCGGCGGCCGGCCACAGGAACACCTGGGTGCGCTTGGCCGGGTGCTTGACCGCCTCGGCCGCCATGGCCAGCAGGGCCGCCGCGCCCGAGGCATTGTCGATGGCGCCGTTCCAGATATGGTCGGTGGGATCGTCGCGGCGCGCGCCCTCGTCCATGCCCAGGTGGTCCCAGTGTGCGGAATACACGACGGCCTGCTGCTTCAGCTTGGCGTCGGTGCCGGGCACGATGCCGACCACGTTGAATTGCTCCACCTGGCGCACCGTGCTTTTGACTTCGCCGCTGACCCGCACGTTCAAATCCATCGGGCGGAATTCGCGGGTTTCAGCCTGGGCCCGCAGCGCGTCCAGGTCCTGGCCGGCGGCCGCGAACAGGGCGCGCGCCGCATCCTCGTGCAGCCAGCCTTCGATGGGATTGCCGGCCACGGCCAGGTGGAAGCGCTCATGGCTGAAGCCGTTGGCGGGCACCGACCAGGGATAGGAGGCCGAGGGCGTGGTGTGTATCAGCAGCACCCCGGCCGCGCCCTGGCGCACGGCTTCCTCGAACTTGTATAGCCAGCGGCCGTAATAGGTGTAGGCCTTGCCGGCAAAGCGGTTGGGCTCGGCGGCGGTGGGCTGGGGATCGTTGACCATCATGACCAGGATCTTGCCCTTCATGTCCACGCCCTTGTAGTCGTCCCAGCGCTCCTCGGGCGCGCGCACGCCGTAGCCGACGAACACCAGCGGCGCATCCAGCTTGACCTCGGCCTGGCCGCAGGCGGTGCCGAACACGATGTCCTTGCCGATCTGCGGCACGATGGTCTTGCCGCCGGCGGTGAAACGCACTTCGCTGCCGGGCAGCAGGCGGGTGCCCTCGATGCGCACCGGCTGGCGGTAGCCGCCGTCGGCCAGGGGCTTGAGGCCGATTACGGCGGCCTGGGTTTCCAGGTAGCGCACCGCCAGGTCGCCGCCACGCTGGCCGGTGCCGCGTCCTTCCAGCAAGTCGTCGGCCAGGAAGGACAGGTGGGCGCGCAGCGGCGTCTCGCTGACGACGGGCAGTTGCTGGGCCAAGGCGGGGAAGGCGGCCAGGGCGGCCAGGGCGGCGAAGGTCTTGCGCATGGGGAGAACTCCTAGTGGGGAAAGCCGGGCCGCTATCTTATTACATCCCAGCCAGGGTTTGTAACGCGATGTAAGCATCGGTAAGGGTGTGTAATCAGGGTCAACTGGGACGTCCGCCCCCACGTTTTTTGCTCATGCGACACGGGAATAGTTCCCGACGCCGAACCCCGAAAAGGAAACGCATCATGAAAAAAGTCATCGCTACCGTTATCGCCGGCCTGTTCGCTACCGCTGCCTTCGCGCAAACCCCGGCCCCCGCCGCTTCGGCCCCGGCCGCCGAGCCCGCCAAGGCCGAAGCCAAGGCCGAGGTGAAGAAAAGCGAGAAAAAAGTTCACCACAAAAAGAGCGCCGCCAAACCTGCCGCTGAAGCCAAGGACGCCGGCAAGGACGCCGCAGCCAAGTAATTGAGCCAAGCAACTGAGCCAAGCAACTGAGCCAAGCAACTGAGCCTTACCCTGATCCAGACTACTGAACCCAACCTGAGGAGAGACACCATGAACAAAATCGCCACCGCCCTGATCGCCACCCTGGTAGCCGGCGCCGCCTTCGCCCAGACCCCTGCCCCTGCCCCTGCCTCGGCCGCATCGGCCTCGGCTTCGGCCAGCGCCGCCTCGGCTGCCGCCTCGGCTCCGGTCAAGCACCACAAGAAAGCCAAGAAAGCCGAAGGCGACAAGGCTGCCGCTCCGGCCGCTTCCGCCCCCGCCGCATCGGCCGCCAAGTAAAGGCAAACAGGCGCCCAAGCGGGCGCCAGGCAAGACCCTCCACCCCGCCGGCGGCCGGTCGCCGCGCGGGGTTTTTTTATTTCCACTCCCCCGGCGCGGCCTGGCCTCATCCGGCCCCTCAGCCCCGTCTCCGGCGGCGCGCATCCTTCCCGCGTCATCGGAAAATCAGCCTGAATGCGCCAGACAGAGTAAACTAGCGGCAATTCTCCGCCGTTTCCGGCGATTCTCCCCTATCTTTTTGTAAGTGACGCCATGTCTGCCACACCCGTACCGCTATTTTCCGACCTGTCGCTGAGCGCGCCCCTGCTGCGCGCGCTCGATGACGTGGGCTATGAATCGCCCTCGCCCATCCAGGCCGCGACCATCCCCCTGTTGCTCGAAAATCAAGACGTGCTGGGCCAGGCCCAGACCGGCACCGGCAAGACCGCCGCCTTCGCCCTGCCCATCCTGTCGCGCATCGACATCAAGCAGACCACGCCCCAGGCCCTGGTGCTGGCGCCGACGCGCGAGCTGGCCATCCAGGTGGCCGAGGCCTTCCAGAGCTATGCCGCCCACATCCCCGGCTTCCACGTGCTGCCGATTTACGGCGGGCAGAGCTACGGCCCGCAGCTGTCGGCCCTGCGCCGCGGCGTGCACGTGGTGGTGGGCACCCCCGGCCGCGTGATCGACCACCTGGACAAGGGCTCGCTGGACCTGTCCAGGCTCAAGACCCTGGTGCTGGACGAGGCCGACGAAATGCTGCGCATGGGCTTCATCGACGACGTCGAGCGCATCCTGCAGGAGACGCCGGAGTCGCGCCAGACCGCGCTGTTCTCGGCCACCATGCCGTCCGCCATCCGCCGCATCGCCAACACCTATCTGCGCCAGCCCAAGGAAGTGACGGTGGCGGCCAAGACCGGCACCAACGAAAACATCCGCCAGCGCTACTGGCTGGTGTCCGGCATGCACAAGCTGGACGCCCTGACCCGCATCCTGGAAGCCGAGCCCTTCGACGGCATGATCATTTTCTCGCGCACCAAGCTGGGCACCGAGGAACTGGCCGGCAAGCTGCAGGCGCGCGGTTTCGAGGCGGCCGCCATCAATGGCGACATCCAGCAGGCCCAGCGCGAGCGCACCATACAGCAGCTCAAGGATGGCAAGATCGACATCCTGGTGGCCACCGACGTGGCTGCGCGCGGCCTGGACGTGGAGCGCATCAGCCACGTGGTCAACTACGACGTGCCGCACGACCCGGAAAGCTATACCCACCGCATCGGCCGCACCGGGCGCGCCGGGCGCAGCGGCGAAGCCATCCTGTTCATCACGCCGCGCGAGAAGGGCTTGCTGAAGATGATAGAGCGCTCCACCCGCCAGCCCATCGGCATGCTGGAGCTGCCCACCATACAGGCCGTCAACGACGTGCGCATCGCCAAGTTCAAGGCCCAGATCACCGACACCCTGGCCCAGGGCGGGCTGGAGCAGTTCCAGTCCCTGATCGAGGATTTCGAGCGCGAACACAACGTGCCCGCCATCGAGATCGCGGCCGCCCTGGCCAAGCTGGCGCGCGGCGACGTGCCGCTGCTGCTGGACAAGAAGTCCAGCAGTTGGGACGAGCGTCCCGAACGCGTTGAGCGCGGTGATCGCCCCGAGCGCCCCGAGCGCAGCTTCGACCGCCCCGAGCGCGCCAGGAAGGAGCGCATCGTGCGCGAGCCGGAGCCCGGCATGCGCACCTACCGCATCGAGGTCGGCTACCAGCACGGCGTCAAGCCGGGCAATATCGTGGGCGCCATCGCCAACGAGGGCGGGGTCGATTCCAAGCACATAGGCCGCATCGAGATCTACGACGACTACACCGTGCTGGACATGCCGGACGACCTGCCGCCGGACCAGCTGGACTACATTGCCGGCATCCGCGTGGCCGGCCAGTTCCTGCGCATCAGCCGCGATGGCGAGGGCGCGCCGCCGCCACGGGCCGACGTCCAGCCTGCCAAGGCCAAGGTCAAGACGGAGGTTGAGTCCAAAGGGGAAGCCAAGGCCAAGCCGGGAGCCAAGGCGGGTGGCAAGTCCGAGTCGCCGCTGGACCAGGCCCGGGCCCGCATCGAAGCCGACCTGGACGAGCCGCCCGCCAAGAAGAAAAAGGACAAGCCGGCCAAGGTGGCCGTGCCCATGAGCGCGTTCCGGGTCGAGGTGGGCAGCGCCCAGGCCGTAACGCCGGCCAACCTGGTGGGCGCCATCGCCAACGAGACCGGGCTGGAAGCGCGCTACATCGGCCGCATCGAGATTTTCGAGGACTACAGCATGCTGGAACTGCCGCAAGGCATGCCGGACGATATGTTCAAGAACCTGGGCAAGGTCTGGGTGGGCGGCCAGCAGCTGCGCATCTCCTACGCCGACCGCATGCCGCCCGATTCCGGCAAATCCACTCCGCCCAAGCCCAAGGCCGGTCCCAAGAAGGGCAAATACTAATAAGCACCTAAATAAGCACCTAAAGCATGGCCCCGCGTGCGCCGCCATGGCGCACGCGTACGGTGCGGCGCTTGTTGCGTTGCACCACAATAAAGCTTGATCGTACTTGCAACATTCCGGGTGATCCCCAGAAAACTCCCCACCTCCTAGGAGAAATCCTAGTCACCGCCGTCTGGCCCGCTTATTGCTAAGTCATCCGCATAATCCCCACAAGAGGCAGGAACCACTGCCTGTGACCGGAGACAGTTCCCCGAGGAGCTGATGATGACGATGCTGAAGAAGATGTTTCGTACCCTGATCGCGGCCATCGAGCCGGAAGCCGTGCGTCAACGCGACGCGATGGGGCCGCACTCCATCTACGTCGACACCCGCCCGTTCAATGTAGACCGTCAATTCATGGGCCGTTAATGCTACTCCGTAACGATCTGCTCCAGTATGCACCGCCCCAGGCGCGCACCGTGCGCGTGCTGTGGATCGCGCACGACCAAAGCCACGCCTACGTGTTCGACGTGGCCGCCAAGTCGGCCGAGGTGGAACTGGTGCGGATGCAGGACCTGGCCGGCGACCTGCGCAGCGGAAGGGCGCGGGTCTTGCCGGCCGACCCGTATGCCGTGCTGCACAGTACCGATACGCTGCCACCCAAGCACGTGGAACTGCGCACCCGGGCCTGGGGCATCATCGAAGCGCTGACCCGCCAGGAACCCGAGATCTACGAGTCGCGCCGGCGCGGCCAGCTGGTGGCGGACGCCACCGCCCGCCATGGCGTGTCCCATCCCACCATCTATCGCTACCTGCGGCGCTACTGGCAGCGCGGCCAGACACCCAACGCGCTGCTGCCCGATTACTGCAATTCCGGCGGACGCGGCAAGGTGCGCGCCTCCTCGGCCGGCGTCAAGCGTGGGCGTCCGCGCAAGGATGGCGCCGACCCTGGCCTGAACGCCGACGAGGACATCCGGCGCGTGTTCCGCGTCGCCACCGCGCGCTACGCCGACAACCACGCCAAGTTCTCGCGCCAGGGCGCCTACCAGCAGATGCTGGGCGACTTCTTCTGTGCGCGCCGCATCGATCCCGACACCGGCCGCGCCGTACTGCAGCACGATGGCCGCCCGTGCGGCCCGCTGCCCACCTTTGGCCAGTTCAGCTACTGGCTGGACCAGGACGACGACCGGCCGGCCGGCGTGGTCCGCCGCGGCATGGCGCGCGGCGCCGGCCGCGCCGCGCCCATGATGGCCGCCATGCTGCTGCCTGCGCCTTGCGCGCCAGCGCCCGGCCGTCCCGGCGACAGCTACTACCTGGACGTGGTACAGGCCGAGGTGCTGCTGGTGTCGCGCGCCGACCGCAGCCAGACCGTGGGCCGGCCGTTGGTGTACGTGGCCGTGGACAGCTACACCCGCATGGTGACCGGCGTGCACATCAGCCTGGAGCGCCAGTCGTGGCAGCATGCGCTGCTGGCGCTGGCCCACAGCGGCGCCGACAAGGTGCGCTACGGCGCCAGCCATGGCCGCACCATCGAAGCGTCCCAATGGCCCAGCCGCCACCTGCCGGCCGCCGTGCACGTCAACAGCGCACTGACGGCGGGCTGGAACGGCGACGCCCTGCTGCACAACTTCAACCTGCGCTGCCTGCCGGTGGAGCAGGGGCCGAACGATTGGCGCGCCGTGCTGGGCAAGCGTTTCGTGCTGGGCGCCCCCGGCGCGGCTGCCGCGACCAGCCGGCTGGACGGCGTGCTGGACCTGGAACAGTTCACCCGCATCGTGATCGACGCCGTGGTCTACTACAACAACCGCCACCAGTTGCCCGGCGGCGCCATCCCGCGCCAGTTGTGGGACGCCGCCGTGGCGCAGGGCGGCACCAGCCTCAAGCCCTGCAGCGAGGACATGCTGCGCTGCTGCCTGCTGCCGGCCGCCTCGGCCATGGTGACCTCCGAGGGCATACGCCTGCACGACAGCTATTACACCTGCGCCCGCGCCATCAGCGAACGCTGGTTCGAGCGCGCCCGCCAGCGCGGGCCGTGGAGCGTGCGCCTGGCTTATGACCCGTCCGACATGGAACAGGTCTACCTGCTCGATGCCGGCACCCCGCTGCACTTCCACGCCTGCCGCCTGGCCGAGCGCAGCCTGCAGCACAGCGGCCTGTCGCTGGCCGAGATCGAGCGCCTGCCGCAGCCGGCGCCGTCCGGCGCCGCCGCAAATGCCGCTGCGGCAGGCGCCGCCCTGCCGGCCGAAGCGCGCCGCGGCACCCCCTACGCCGGCATCACTGTCTGACCGTGCGCGGCCGCGCGCCGCGCACCTTTCCCTCCGCTGCAACCGTGTGCGTGCCTTGTCGTGGTGCGCGCCCGCCCGCGCGCGTCCATGCGCCCTGGCGCGGCCGATAAATAAAGTCCTTCATGCGCCGGCGCCGCGGGCCGCGCCATCTCATGCTTCCTGATCCAACCTGTATGCCGCAAGGCAGGCGGCGCTGAAGCAGCTTTATTTTAATAATCATTTTGCAAGCAACTGGCACGCCGCTTGCTATATCTGCAAGGTGGAGCAAGGGACTCCCCACAGTAATGGAATAAATAATTTATATCGTTTGGTATCGCTTCCGATTTTGAATATATTTTTATCTTGATGAGGACTAACCATGCACAAGGCCATACTGAAGTCCGGCGCCGCCGCCGTCATCCTGCTGCAATCGGGTATCGCGCTGGGCGCGCCCGATGACGCGCCGGCGGCCCCGGACAATCCCACCTCGGCCGGATCGGTGATCGTCACCGGCACCCGCGCCAGCGGGCTGAAGGCGGAGAACAGCGCCTCGCCCATCCAGGTGCTGGACGCCTCCTCGCTGCAGCGCACCGGCCAGCCCGACCTGATACAGGCCCTGGCCCAGAACCTGCCGTCGCTCAACGCCCAGGCCTTCGGCGGCGACACCGCCAACCTGACCCTGTCCATGCGTTTGCGCGGCCTGAGCCCCAACAACACCCTGGTCCTGATCAACGGCAAGCGCCGCCACGGCACCGCCAACCTGGCCGTGCTGGGCGGCCCGTTCCAGGGCGGCGCCGCGGCCGACCTCAACTTCATCCCGGTGGCCGCCATCGACCACATCGAGGTGCTACAGGACGGCGCCGCCGCCCAGTACGGTTCGGACGCCATTGCCGGCGTGGTCAACATCATCCTCAAGTCCAACAACCACGGCGGCACCGCCAGCGTCACCGGCGGCGGTTACTGGGATGGCGGCGGCCGCACCGGCGACGGCTCGGCCAACATCGGGGTGGAACCGTTCAAGGACGCCTACCTGAGCCTGACCGCCGAATCCAAGTACCACGGCTACAGCGACCGCGGCGGCATCGACCCTCGCGTGATCGACAAGGCCACCCTGGCCGCCAATCCCACCATGGCGCAGGCAGCCGGCTATCCCTACCTGAACCACATCTCGGGCGACGCCCAGTACCACTTGCATGTGCTGGCCGCCAACTTCGGCTGGGACATCAATCCCGACACCACGCTGTACGCCATCGCCACCTACGGCAAGAAAAAGGCCCGCGCATACGAGAACTACCGCCTGCCCAACCGCCTGCCCACCATCTACCCGCTGGGCTTCTCGCCCAAGGAGACCCTGAAGGAGGACGACTACGCGCTGACGGCCGGCATCAAGGGCATGGCGGGCGGCTGGAAGCTGGACCTGAGCTCGACCTATGGCCGCGACGTCGACCACATCGGCAACATGGACTCCGGCAACGTCTCGCTGTGGCAAGACACCGGCAGCACCCCCACCGTGTTCGAGGCCGGCCAGTTCATCGCCAGCCAGCTGACCACCTCGCTGGAAGCCTCGCGCGAATTCGACGCCGGCATGGCCAGCCCGCTGAACGTGGCGGCCGGCCTGGAGCACCGCATCGACAAGTATGAAATCGTGGCCGGCGACCCCGCCTCGCGCTACAAGGAAGGCTCGCAAGCCTACCCCGGCTTCTCGCTGACCGACGCCGGCAGCCACCGCCGCACCGGCGAGGCCGCTTATGTGGACCTCTCCGGCCAGCCCATCAAGGACTGGACCGTGGACCTGGCGGCGCGCTACGAGCACTTCAGCGACTTCGGCAACGCCAAGGTCGGCAAGCTGACCAGCCGCTATGACTTCAGCCCGGCGGCCGGCCTGCGCGGCACCTATTCGAACGGCTTCCGCGCGCCCACCCTTGCCGAGGAATACTACTCGGCCACCAACGTCGGCCCCACCACCGCCTTCGTGCAGCTGCCGCCCAATTCGGCCGGCGCCAGGCTGGTCGGCGTCAACGGCCTCAAGCCCGAGCATTCGACCAACTTCAGCCTGGGCCTGGTGCTCAATCCGGCCAAGGATATATCCGTGACCGTGGATGCCTACCAGATTTCCATCCGCGACCGCATCGTCGGCAGCGGTTCGGTGTACGGGTCCGGCGGCGCCGTGAACTCGGCCGCCGTGGTGGCCGCCATCAAGGCCAATGGCAATGTGCTGGACCCGGCCGTGACCCGTACCGGCATCAACATCTTCACCAACGCCGTCAACACCCGCACCCGCGGCCTGGAATTCATGGCCACCAAGAACAGCAGCTACGGCGAGTACGGCAAGGTGGACTGGTCGCTGGCCGCCAACTACAACAAGACCGAGGTCACCAAGGTCAACCAGGCGCCTGCGCAGCTGCTGCCGCAGACCCTGCTGGACCAGACCGCCATTTCCGACATCGAGACCGCCTCGCCCAAGGTGCGGGTCAACCTGGGCGCACTGTGGAAGGTGGGTAACTGGACCGTCAACCTGCGCGAAAACATCTACGGCAAATCGTCGGAATGGGGCACCGAGGATGGCGGCACCTACTACGAAACCAAGATCGGCACCAAGTTCCTGACCGACCTGGAAGTGGGCTACCGCATCAACCCGGCCTGGACCGTATCGGTGGGCGCCAACAACCTGTTCAACAAGTACCCGGACCAGGTGAATGCCGCCCTGCTGGCCGCCCAGCGTGCCGAATTGGACAATGCCGCCGTGACCATCTATCCCTCGTTCTCGCCGATAGGCATCAACGGCGGCTACTACTATGCACGCGCCACCTACCGCTTCTGAGCGTGACGTGACGGCACGGTAGCTATTCCACCGCCTGCGCGCTTGCGGTAGCATCGGCTATCGCAACCGCACAGGACCGACCATGCTTCCCTTCCTACGACAGCGCCTGATGGCCGCCGCCCTGGCCGGCGGCGCCGGCGCCGCAGCCGCCGCGCCCATGACCCTGCAGGATTACCTGGCCATGGGCGGCCCGGCGCCGGACCACCACGTGGCCTATGGCGCCGCACCCTCGCAGTACGCCGAACTGTTCCTCCCGTCCGGACCGGGACCATTCCCGCTGGCCGCCATCATCCACGGCGGCTGCTGGACGGTGCAGTTCGGCGGCATCGTCCAGATGCGCGCCATGGCGGCCGACCTGGTCCGGCACGGGGTGGCGGTGTGGAACGTGGAATATCGCCGCTACGACGAGCCGGGCGGCGGCTATCCCGGCATGTACCAGGACGTGGGCGCGGCGCTGGACCGGCTGCGCACCCTGGCGCCGCAGCACAGGCTGGACCTGGGACGGGTGGTGCTGGTCGGCCATTCGGCCGGCGGCCACCTGGCGCAATGGGGCGCGGCGCGTGCGCGGCTGCCGGCCGCCAGTCCCCTGTACGCGGCCGATCCGCTGCCGGTGCGGGCCGTGGTCAGCCTGGGCGGCCTGGCCGACTTGCGCAACGAGGAAGCGCTGATACAGTCCAGCTGCGACCGTAGCCGCGCCCAGCTGGCCGGTCTGCCCAGCGCTGCGCGGCCGGATGTCTACAGCGACACCTCGCCGGCCGAGCTGTTGCCCACCGGCGTGCCGCTGGTGCTGGTGCATGGCGAGCTGGACACCATCTCGCCGCCGCGCGTGGGAGAGGACTACGCCAGGCGCGCCCGCGCGGCCGGCGACGAGGCCGAGATGATCGTGCTGCCTGGCGGCAGCCATTACGATGAAGTGTCGGCCGCGTCGCCGACCTGGCGCATCACGGGCGCCCGCATCCGCAAGGCGCTGGGCCTGCCTTAGAGTCCCTCTTGATTGATGGCAGGGGTGTCGGCGGCAAATACCTGTTCGACGCTGCGCCCCTGCGCCAGCTCGGACAGCCACTGCACCATTTGCGGCAGGGCTGCCGTGGCAATGCGGCGGTCGGCTAGTTCGGTCAACGGCAGGCCGGCCTTGTTCATCCAGTCGCGCAGCATCTGGCGGACCTCCTGCCTGGCTTGTTCCTGGCCTTGTTCCAGCCCTTGCTCCAGCCCTTGCTCCAGCCCTTGCTCCAGCCCTCGCTCCAGGCCTTGTTTCAAGCCTTGTTCGAGCGCTTGTTCCTTGCCCCTATCTTCCATCCACTGTATGAAGTCGTCCCAATCCCGCCATGGATGGTCTATGCGTTTCAGCATGTCAGCCTCCCTATCGCTATCCATCATCACCATAGTCTCAACCGCCTTCTCCTTCAAGACAAAATCCATCCAGTGCGACAGACTCGCTTTGACGTGGCTCATCACGGGATTCTGCAGATGCGCTACAAACCGGGCGAGCGCCAGTTCCAACGCCGGCCGGTCGCGCGCGTGCAGGAGGTTAAACAGCGCTGCAACCAGGTTGCCGTGCGTGTCATCATCGGCCGCCTTGGCGCCGTCAACCAGCATATAGCCTTGCCGAGGCTGAAGCGTTTGCAGGCCGTCCGGCGCGGGCAGCATCAGCTCCGACAGTTCGGCAGGCGCGCGCCATGGCCGGGCGCCATGGTACAGGACCACCGGCAGCACGGGCGGCAGCTTGCCGCCGCGCGTCAGCTGGCGCTGGCGTACCAGGTCCTGGTACAGCAGGCCGACGTAGACCTGCATGCGCAGCGCCATCCAGTGGTCCGGTCGCGCCTGCAGTTCGAGCAGCAGGTAGAGGTAGATCCAGTCGCCGTCCAGGCGCACGCGCCACACCAGATCGTCATGGCGCTGGGCGCCGCGCTCGCCAACGTAACTGGCGTTCACGCGCTCCAGCGCCTCCAGCTCCAGCTGCTGCGCCCAGGCTTGCGGAACAAAGCCGCGCAGCAGTTCGCGCACCATCTCCGGATGCGAGAACAGCTGTTTGTAGATATGGTCGTGGGTGCTGGACATGGAATCCAGTGTAGCCCCCGGGGCTGCTGCTCAACTCGCCTGACGCGCGCACCAGGTTTGGCTAATCGCAAACCGGGTGCAGAAACTGTCGCCGGCCGGCAGGGTGGCGTGCCCTCGGCGCGTACGGCGCTAGCACAAGGCCTGTCAGGCGGACCGGGCGGGATACTTGCGTGCGTTCAGCACCATTTTTTCCAGCACCGCCTGGTGCAGGTCGACGCCGCAGCGGTCGGCCAGCTGCACCAGGTACAGCAGCACGTCGGCCATTTCGTGCCGGATGCCGGTGCGGGCTTGTTCGTCCAGCTCGTCCGGCGCGCCGCTGCGCAGCCATTGGAAATGCTCGGCCAGTTCGGCCACCTCGACCGATAACGCCATGGCCAGGTTCTTGGGCGTGTGGAAGGACTCCCAGTCGCGTTCCAGCGCGAACTGGCGGGCGCGGTCGCGGATGTCGGCCAGGCTGTCGGTGGGTGTGGTGGTGGCTGTCATGGCGCGCGCAATCGGAATGAAACCATGATTGTACCCGCCGCATCGGGTACCATGGCCGCATGCTGACCCTACGCCCTCCGACTCCGTCCGACGCCGCGGCCCTGCTTGCCTTCGAGCTGGAAAACCGCGCCTATTTCGAATCCTGGATCAATGCCCGCTCGCCGTCCTACTACAGCCAGGAAGGCGTGGCGCTGGCCATCGCCCAGGCCATGCTGGACCACCAGCGCGACGCCGCCTACCAGTATTTGATGCTGGACCAGGACGAGATCGTCGGCCGCATCAACCTCAACAGCGTGCTGCGGCCGCACTACCGCCGGGCCGAGCTGGGCTACCGGGTTGGCGAGCGCCACGCCGGGCGCGGTTACGCCACCCGGGCGGTGCGGCTGGTGCTGGAACAGGCCTTCGGCGCGCTCGACCTGTGGCGCTTGTACGCCACCGTGCGGCCGGAGAACACCGGCTCGCTGCGGGTGCTGGAGCGCAGCGGCTTCCAGGTCTACGGCCGCTCGCGTAGCTGCTTCGAGCTGCATGGCCAGTGGTACGACCTGCTGCAGCTGGAACTGCACAGCCCTCAGGCCGCCAGTTCCCTGGCCATGAACACGCTCCAGGGATCGTCGGGATAATCGCCATACGGGCCGCAGCGGCGGTAGCCGTGGCGTTCATACAGGCGCAGCGCCTCGGGCTGGCTGGGGCCGGTCTCCAGCGCCATGCGCATGCAGCCGGCGCCAGCGGCCTCCCGTTCCACCGCAGCCAGGAGGCGCGCGGCCAGGCCGGCGCCACGGCTGGCCGGCTGCACATACATGCGCTTGATCTCGCCATAGCGCACGCCGTCCTGCTCCAGCAGCACCACCGCCGCGCAGCCCACGGCGCGGCCATCGGCACCGCGCGCCACGGCAAAGCGCACGTGCGGCTGGCACAGGGTGGCCAGGTCCAGCGCGTACACGCTTTCCGGTGGATACAGGGTCAGCTGGTAGGCGTCCAGCTCGGCGATCAGGGCGATGACCTCGGGCTGGTCGGGCGATTCGAAGGCGATCTGCATGGTGCCGGGAGTAGAGTTGGGTGACGGCGGCATGCTAGCACGGCGGACCCGGCCTGGCGCAGTTCAGCCCCCGATTCCTGCAGTTCATCGCAGCGCCCGGGCGCCGTGGCGCGGGCGGCGCTACAGTGTGGCCATCATCATAACGAAGGAACCACCGCCATGCGCTCCGCCCTCACGCCCTTTGCCCTGTCCATGCTGCTGGCCGTCGCCGGCTGCGCCATCATCGTTGTGCCCGAGGATGGCAAGGTGCGCTACGAAACGGGGTTCGGTTCGGCCGTGCAGGGTAATGGCCAGGTGGGCACCGAGCGGCGCGAGGTGGCGGCCCTGAGCGGCATCGACATCAACGGTCCGCTGCAGGTCGAGGTGCGGGTCGGCTCCGGTCCTACGCTGCAGGTCGAGGGCGACAGCAACCTGCTGCCCATGGTGCGCACCGACGCGGCCGGTGGCACCTTGCGGGTGTGGGTGGAAGGCAGCATCCGCACCAGCAATCCCGTGCGCGTGACCTACACCACGCCGGTCCTGAACCAGGTCGTGTCCAACGGATCCGGCCGCTTGACGGTCAGCGGCCTGAGCGGTGGCGACTTCGAGATCACCCAGACCGGATCGCGCTCCACCCAGCTGTCGGGCCGGGTCGATCGCCTCAAGGTACGCCTGACCGGCTCCGGCGGCGTGCAAGCCGCCGGGCTGCAGAGTGGCGCCACCGTGGCCAGCCTGAACAGCTCCGGCCGGCTGGAGCTGGGCCGTTTGCAGGGCGACAGCCTGAGCCTGGACGTGCACGGTTCCGGCGGCGTCAACGCGGCCGGTACGGTACGCAGCATCAATGTGCGCCTGTACGGTTCCGGCAGCGCCGACCTGTCCGGACTGAGCAGCCGTGGCGCCGAGCTCAGCACCTATGGTTCCGGCAGCATCACGGCCGGCGTCACCGACAGCCTGGTGGCTGACAGCAACGGCTCCGGCCGCATCACGGTCTACGGCAACCCGGCCCAGCGCAGCGTCAGCGGCAAGCGCGTCTCCATCATCCAGTAACACCCGCATGCCCAGGGTCAGGGTTCGGTCACGCCGGGGATTTCCCGGCTGGGGCGGGCGAACTGGCCTTTCAGGGCGTCCACGCCGCCTTGCGGCTTGGCCAGTTCGCGCAAGGCGGTGCGGTCTTCGCGGGTCCGGGCCGTGTCGCGCTGCAGGCGGCGGTCGCGCTCTTCCACCAGGCCGGGCTGGATCTCGCCGTCGCGGTTGAAGGACCAGGCCAGCATCGGCATTCCCATGGGCAGCTCATCGCTGGGCGCGCCGGCGTGGCCGATGTTCCAGAAATGCCAGGTCTTGCCATAGCTGTTCATCTTGTCCTTCATCAGCGCGCGCTCGGCCGTTTGCGGGATGCCGGGCGCCATCAGCTGGCCGCTGAGGATTTCGCCATTGTGCGGGTGCCACATCTTGCGCTCGGCCTCGGGCAGGCGCTGGTACAGCTTTTCCGAGATGATGTATTCGACCCCGTTCATGTTGGCGTCGCGCGTGTTCGAATCGAACAGCACGCACTGGGCGAAGTCCTGGTTCATCTGGTGGCAGTAGTGGTGGGCTTCCATCTGCTGCTCGGGCTTGTCCTTCATGGGATGGAAGCCGACCAGGTAGATGTCGAAGCCCTTGACCGGCAGGTTGTTCTGCAGCAGGGCCGCGCCGGTTTCCAGGGCGCGGGTCTTGCCGCTCTTGGGCGCGCCCGGCGGCGCCGCTTCCGGCGCCGATTTGTCTTGCGCGGCCGCGACCGCGATCCACGCGCATGCGGCCAGCGCGGCCGCGTAGTATCTGTTCATGTCCGTCTCCAGAAGCGAGAGCGCAGTGTAAGCGCCTGCGCGCGCGGATCAGGGCACGATACAGTGGGTCAACATCGATTGTTCCATCTCGGCGATTTCTTCCTCCAGCCAGGCGCGGAAGCGCTGCACTTTCGGCAGCTCGCGCTTGCGGCGGCTGGTGAGGAAGTAATAGCCGTCGTCATGCGGCACGCCACGGCAGGGCAGTACGTGCAGCGCGCCGCTGCGGATGTCGTCGTAGCCGATGGCATAGGTCAGCTGACCGATGCCCTGGCCGGCCAGCACGGCCTGGGCGATCACGCTGAGGTTGGAAAAGCCGCGCGAGAAATCGTAGCGGCCCTTGTGCACGCCATTGGCCTTGAGCAGCCGCTCCCATACCTCCGTGGTTTCGCCATACAGCAGCGGGAAGCGCTTGAGGTCGGCCAGGCCCAGCGCGTGCTGGCCGGGCTGCAGCAGGCTGGGGCTGTAGACGGCAATCCAGTGGTTACGGAACAGCATGTCCGGGTCGCCCTCGGCGGCGCGCTGGCCACGCAGCGCCACGTCGATATTGTCGTCTTCCAGGTTGACCAGCTTGTCGCTGGAGTCGATGCGCAGGTCGAGGTCCGGGTAGCGCAGCGTGAAGCGCGGGATGCGCGGCACCAGCCAGCGCAGGGCCAGCGAATAGGTGGTGCTGATGCGCAGGATTTTTTCCTCGTCCCCGCCGCGCAAGGCCGCCACCTTGCCGCGCAATTCGTCCAGCATGCGCGCCACGGTCAGCGCCAGGTCTTGTCCCTTCTCGGTCAGCTCGATATGGCGCGGATGGCGCAGGAACAGGGCGAAGCCGACAGCCTCTTCCAGCTGCTTGACCTGCAGGCTGACGGCGGCCGGCGTCTTGTGCAATTCCTCGGCCGCCAGTTTGAAACTGGCGTGGCGCGCGGCGCATTCGAAATCGATCAGCCCGGACAGTGAGCGTAAGTTTTTCTTATCCATCGCATGGGGTATTTCTCGTTTGATCACGTTCTTCTGTGGGATGAGAATATACCCCATCACACAATGCATAAGAAATTCCTACACTAGAGGAAGGGGATCGCCATGTCGGAAAAACTGATGAAAGAACTTCTGCACCTGCTGGCCGGCCTGGCGCGCAAGCGTTAAAACAGTGCCGCCAGCCCGGCTTCCAGCGCGGCCGCGAAATTGGCCACGATGGCGGCCGGTTGGCGCGCCATGATCAGGGCGACCGGTGAACGTGCTTCATCGCGCAGCGCGATGAAGCGCACGCCCTGCGGCGCCACTTCGCGCATGCTGGACGGGACGATGGCAATGCCGAAGCCCGCCTCCACCAGGTTGAGCAGCGAGGTCTTGCGCGAGGTGGCGCGCGCCACCTTGGGATAAAAGCCCTGGGCCACGCACAGGCCCGCGACCAGGTAGCTCAGGCCGCCGCGTTCGCGGTGTGGCAGCGAGACAAAGGCTTCGTCGCGCAGGCTGGCCAGGTCCACGGCGTCCTGCGCGGCCAGCGGGTGGCTGGCGGCCACGGCCACCATCAGCGCTTCGCTGCCCACCTCCCTGACCACGATGTCGGGATGGCGGCGCAGGATGGGCAGGCGCGCCAGGCCGAGGTCGGCGCGGCCCTCCGCGATGTCGGCGGCCTGGTGGTCGGAGGATGCCTTGGACACTTCCAGCGCCAGGCCGGGCGCGGCGTCCAGCAGACGGTGCAGGGCGGCGCCCATGGCGCTGGTCAGGGTCACGGAACTGGAATGCAGCAGGCGCACGGTGCCCAGCGCACCCTGGCCGGCGCGCTGGGTCAGGGCCACGGTTTCCGCCACGTCCTGCAGGATGCGCTTGCTGCGCTCATAGAACAACCGGCCGGCGTCGGTCAGCTCGACCTGGCGCGGATCGCGGCGCAGCAGCTGCGCCTGCACCTCGCCCTCCAGTTCCTTGATCTGCCGGCTCAGGGCAGACTGCGCCACGTACAGCGATTCGGCGGCGCGCGAATAGCTGCCCGCGTCCACCACCTCGGTGAAATACTTCATCTGCTTCAGAGAAATCATGCCTATGCCTTTTTGAGATCGTGGGCCGCCATATTTGATATTGGCCCTGGCGCCGCCGCGCGGCTAAAGTCCAGTCAGAGCAAGGAGGACCTGGACATGGCACAGTGGATGGCCGTCATCGGCGCGGTGGGTATCGGCGTGAGCATCGCCGTCAAGCTGATTGTAATGCAATGCCTGGCGCGGCAGCAAAGCGATGGTGCTTAATGTCGGCTGCGCGGTGTTTTATACAAAGCAACCGCAGCATCCAGCCGCGCTTTCGCCTCGGCATATTGCGGTTCGGTCAGCGGTTTTGCGCGAGCGGGAAGAAACCAGCCGATCACACAGCTGTTGTCGCGCAAGGCGATCTGAACATGCGTTTTGGTGTGCAGCCCGGATGTCGGTGCGATTTGGCTACCCTGGCGAAGGCTGCTCGCACAGCTTGAAATGGAGGTAGAGATAACTGAGCGTCGCGCATTTTGTGTAGCCAATTGAACACGGCATTGTCCAAGGCGCGATAGATCATATCAGTATCGCTGTCGCCAGCTGCTCGGTTTTGAGGAAGAGACTTGGCCGACTTGTTGAAAATCTCGACCAGTGACCGATATGCTGAATCATATTCCCTGATGCCGGCTTGCGTGTTCAAGTCCAGCCAATGCCGTACTTGAAGTACCGCGCCGACTACGGCGGGGCTCGCAATAGCCTGTGCGGAATAGCGTTTTTTGGGATGATCGCTAGAAGCTTGCGCAAACATGTGAGCGCGATCGGGATCGCCTTCGAAGAAGTACGCGCCTGATCCGAGCCAGTCATATCTATTATTACTATGGCTAAGGGTCTGCAGCCGCCCGCTAACAAAATCGTCGCGCGTAGTGACGTCGCAGCCGTGATAAGCGATGAGTGCGGTATTCACGCTAGTCGTATGGATATTTAAGTTTTCCGCTGCGTGTGATGATGCCAGCCTTGATGGCTATCTCAATACCCACTGCTGTAGGGACTTCATAAGGATTGACGTCCGGCTCGTCGTAGTTGTCCATCTCCACGCCAAAGCGCTCGGCTATCTCGCGCAGGGATTTGGCGTACTCTTCAGCGCGTTTTTTCCGTTCAGCTTCGGACGTAGCTGGGGTAGTGGCTTTCTCAGGCAAGTACGTGGGCTTGGGCATGATCATGGCCTTTCTGGACTTCGAGGCAAACCAGTTGGACCGCCGACCTGTCGTATGGTTCCCTGAACAGCCGGCCAGGCCTCACTGCCGGAAGCGCGCCGCGTGGCCGCTGGCGCGGAACTGCTCCACGATGTATTCCACGAACACCTTGACCTTGGCCGGCGCCAGCTTGCGGCTGGAGTAGTAGATGGACAGCGGCAGCGCCTCCGCATACCACTCGGGCAGCACCCGCACCAGCTCGCCGCGCTCCAGCTGCGGCAGCGCGTGCGGCAGCGGCAGCATGGCGATGCCCATGCCGGTGGCGGCCGCGCGCGCGATGGCCTCGGGATCGTCCAGCACCATCACCGGGCGCACGCTGGCCACCAGTTCCTGGCCGGCGCCGTTCTTCAAGGTCCACGGCACCAGCCGCCCGCTGGCCAGCGAACGGCGCAGCAGGCCGCGGTGGCGCCCCAGTTCCGACGGATGCGCGGGCGCCGGCTGCGCCTTCAGGTAGGCTGGCGCGGCCACCAGCACGATGCGCAGGCGCGCCAGCTCGCGCGCGATCAGCGCGTCGGTCAGCTCGATGCCGCCGCCGATGGCCACGTCATAGCCTTCGGCGATCAAGTCCACCTGGCGGTTATCGAAATGCAGGTCAGGCACCACGTCCGGATAGCGGCGCACGAATTCGGCCATCAACGGCACGAAATACTCGCGTCCCATGGTGTAGGCCAGCGATACCTTGAGGGTGCCGGCCGGCTTGCCCGCACCCTGGCGCAAATCGGTGAGCGCATCGCCGATCTCGCTCCAGGGCAGCCGTACCTGGGCATACAGGCGCTCGCCATCCGTGGTCAGGGCCAGGCTGCGCGTGCTGCGCTGGAACAGGCGCACGCCCAGGCGCGCCTCCAGCTGGCCCACGCTCTTGCTGACGGCGGCCGGCGTCACCCCCAGGCGGCGCGCGGCGGCGGAAAAGCCGCCCTCGTCGGCAGCGGCGATGAAGGCGTCGAGATAGCTGGACAGTTCAGTCAACATGGCTACATCTTATACCAATGGTTGAAACTGAACAGCAATTTCCATGGCTACCGCGATCTAATGACGGCGCCCATACTGTGTTCATCAACCAACCACACCGAAAGGAAACACATCATGAGCACCCCACTGAACGGCAAAGTCGCTTTCATCAACGGCGGTTCGCGCGGCATCGGCGCCGCCACGGCGCGCCGCCTGGCGCGTGAAGGCGCCACCGTCGCCATCGGCTACAACGCCTCGGCCATCGCCGCCGAAGCCCTGGCCGAGGAAATCAAGGCCGGCGGCGGCCAGGCCATCGCCATCAAGGCTGACGCCGCCGACGCCGCGAACCTGGCGCGCGCCATCGACAGCGTGGCCGAACGCTACGGCCGCCTGGACATCCTGGTCAACAGCGCCGGCGTGCTGGCCGTCGCCCCGCTGGAGCAGTTCACGCTGGAAGACTTCGACCGCACCATCGCCATCAACGTGCGCGCCGTGTTCGTGGCTTCGCAGGCGGCGGCCAAACACATGGGCGATGGCGGGCGCATCATCAACATCGGCAGCACCAACGCCCAGCGCATGCCGTTTGCCGGCGGCGCCACCTATGCCATGAGCAAGTCGGCCCTGGTGGGCCTGGTGAAAGGCATGGCGCGCGACCTGGGCCCGCGCGGCATCACCGTCAACAACGTGGCGCCCGGTCCTGTGGACACCGACATGAATCCGGAAAGCGGTGAATTCGGCGCCGCCCTGCACGACCTGATGGCCCTGCGCCGCCACGGCAAAGCCGACGAGATCGCCGCCATGGTGGCTTACCTTGCCGGTCCGGAGGCAGCCTTCGTCACCGGAGCCGACTTGCTGATCGACGGCGGCTTCGCGGCCTGATGACCGTTGGACCGCGCCATGCGAGGCATGGCGCGGTCCGCGCGCCTTGCGGATAATCAACATGCTATCCTTGCACTTCCTACTCTACGCAGGCGTGTACGATGTCTCCAAGGTACCAATATGCTCATCGGAAATAAGGAGCTCGCCTACAGCCGGCAGATCCTGATAGCACTGGTTCTGGTGGCTGTGGCAACCGCCGCGCAGCTGTTGCTCAGTCTCCTGGTCGGCGCCCGCGCGCCTTTCCTCATTTTCATTCCCACTGTTGCGCTGGCCGCCACCCTGTTTGGCGACCTGGCCGCCACTGTGGTCTTGCTTGCGGGTGCCGTGTACGGGTTGTACATACTGGGACCGATATACCGGATGGGGATCCATGATCCTGCCGACCGTATCGTTATCCTGCTGTTCCTCATCGTGGGCGCATTTTTTGTCGGCCTGGGACGCGTGGTTCGTCAGACCTTCCGCCGCGCCGGCGCAGCCGAGCGGGCCTTGGCCGAAGAGCGGCTGAACCGCGAAGTGGAAACGCTGGCGGTGTTCCAGGAGATGTTCAACCAGGCCCCGGGCTTCATGACCATGCTGCGCGGTCCCGACCATGTGTACGCCATCGAAAATGAAGCGCACCGCCGCTTCCATGGCCACCGCGACGTCATCGGCCGTCCGGTCGCCAGCGTATTCCCTGAGTTGGCAGACCAGGGGATCAACCAGATCCTGGACGAGGTCTACCGCAGCGGGGTGCCCTTTACCGCCGATGGGGTAGCGCTGCAGCTGCGCCGCGGGCCGCAGGCGCAGCTGGAACAGCTGTACATGGACCTGGTGTGCCAGCCCCTGAAGGACAAGGATGGACGCACCACCGGCATCTTCGTCGAAGGCTTCGACGTCACCGCGCAGCACACCATGCGCCAGGCGCTGGAAGAAAGCCACCAGCAAGCCGCCGCCGCCGACCAGCGCCTGCAGCTGGCGGTGGAAGCGGCCAGCCTGGGCGTGTTCTACTGCCCGCTGCCGCTGGACAAAGTCTATTGGAACGATACCTGCAAGGCCCAGTTCTTCCAGCCGCCCGACGCGGAGATCGACATCGACCTGTTCTACAGCGTGCTGCATGAGGATGACCGTCCCAAAGTGGCGGAAGCCATACGGCGGGCGGTGTTCGAGCAGGCGGATTACGACGTCGAGTACCGCACCGTCGCGCCCGACGGCAGGACCCGGTGGATACGGGCCAAGGGCAAGGTGTATTACGATGGCGCTGGGCAGCCGTCCCGTTTCGACGGCATCACCATCGACATCCAGCAGCAGAAGGAAGCCGAGGCCGCCCTGCAGGCGGCCAACCGGCAGAAGGACGAGTTCCTGGCCATGCTGGCCCACGAGCTGAGGAATCCGCTGGCGCCGATCAGCTCGGCGTCCGGCTTCCTGATGCGCAGCAGCCGGGACGAGCAGGCCGTGCGCATGAGCCAGATCATCGACCGCCAGGTGCGCCACATGGCGGGATTGCTGGACGACTTGCTCGATGTGGCGCGCGTGACCAGGGGCAACATCACGCTGGACCGGGCGCCGGTCGACCTGAAAACCACGCTGGCCGACGCCGCCGAGCAGGTGCTGCCCCTGGTCAAGCGGCGCTCCCACCAGTTGACCGTGCATGCCTGCGCCGAACCCGCCGTGGTGCTGGGCGACGCCAAGCGGCTGATACAGGTGTTCGTCAACCTGCTCACCAACGCGGCCCGCTACACGCCGCAAGGCGGTGTGATCGACATGACGCTGTCGGTGGCGGCGGGCAGGGCCATGGTCGAGGTGCGCGACAACGGCATGGGCCTCACGGAGGACATGATACCGCGCCTGTTCGACCTGTTCGTCCAGGGAGAACGCGGGGTGGACCGGCAGCAGGGCGGCCTGGGCATAGGGCTGTCGCTGGTGCTGCGCCTGACCGAGCTGCATGGCGGCACGGTCGAGGCCAGCAGCCCGGGCCCAGGACAAGGCAGCCGCTTCATCGTCGCCCTGCCGCTGCTCGAGGCCGGGGCGGCGCACGCGTCTGCCCCTGCGGCGGCGGAAAGCGGCGCCCGGCCCAGGAAGATCACCATCGTCGATGACAACGAGGATGCGGCCCGTACCCTGGCCGCCTTGCTGGCGGCCCTGGGCCACACAGCCGCTGTGGAAACCGATCCGGTGCAGGCCCTCGCCAAGGCGGCCGAGGCGCCGGCCGAGGCGTATCTGCTGGACATCGGCATGCCGGTCATGGATGGCTATACCCTGGCGCGCAAATTGCGCGAGCATCCGGCCACCCGGGATGCCCGCATCATCGCGGTCAGCGGCTACGGGCAGGAGCAGGACCGCAAGCAGGCCCTGTCGGCCGGCTTCGACGACCTGGCCATCAAGCCGGTGGACCTGGACCGCTTACTGGCCTTGCTGCAGTAATGCGGACGGTACGCGGCGGCCGCTAGTCCCGGCTTGCTGGTATCGATATGGTAAAACGCGCCCCGCCCAGCGGCGAGGTGTCGATGCGGATCTCGCCGCCGTGCAGGGCGACGGCGCGGGCGGCGATGGCCAGCCCCAGGCCGTGGCCCCCGGCCGCGTGGTCGGCATCGCGCGCCAGCCGGTAGAACGGTTCAAACACCTGCTGGCGCGCTTCGACTGGAATGCCGGGACCGTCATCGTCGATCACGACCACCAGCCGCTCGGCGCGGCTGGCGTCCAGCGTGATGCGCGAGCGCGCGTACTTGGCGGCGTTACGCAGCAGGTTGTTGACGGCGCGCGCCAGCAGGCGCGCATTGCCGTGCAGTTCCCCCAGGTCGGCGGCGATGCTGGCGCTGAACTGCTGCGCGCCCTGAGGTGGCGTGCAGCCTTGCAGCAATGGCGCAAGCGCGAACGCCCGGCGCTCGATGGCGTCGGCATGGTCGAGCTGGTTCAGGCCGAGCAGTTCATCCACCAGCGCTTTCAGTTCATCGATGTCGGTTGCCATGGCTTGCAGGCGGCGCAGCAAGGCTGGGTCGCCCTGCGCGTGCCGCTCGCGCAGCAGTTCCATGCCGAACTCCAGGCGCGCGATGGGCGTGCGCAGTTCGTGCGATACCGAATGCAGCAAGTGCTTGCGCGCCTCCAGCAGCGTGGCGATGCGCCCCGCCATCTGGTTGATGCGTGCCGCCAGCGGGGCGATGCTGGCGCTGCGGTGTACCGTGGCGCGCGCGGCCAGGTCGCCGCGGCCAAAATCATCGGCCATTTTCGAGACCGCTTGCAGGCCGCGCCAGTGACGCTGCGACCACCAGCCTATCGGCACCAGCAGGAACAGCGCGATCAGGATGAAGCGTATCGCTTCCATGCCCAGCGCTTCGCCTATATCGACCGGCAGGTGGCGGGCGTGGATCACGTCATCCTCGCTGCCGATGTAGCGTGCGCCACGGGTATCGACGCGCCGGTAGTAGGCCTTGCCCGCGACATCCATCACCACCTCGCCGCGCAGCAGCGCCGCCTGCTGGCTGGCGGGCAGCTCGGACAAGGCGCTGCGCAGCGGCTGCAGGTCGAGGGTGACATCCGACATTTCCCGCATCTTGTTCAGGCGCGGCAGCCATTCATCGGCGGGCGCCTGGTCGACGTACTGCTCCAGCAGGAAGATCTGGCCGGCGGCCTGGCGCCGTGCGATCTGCTGCAGCGGATCGCCAAACAGCAACAGAAACACCAGGTAGATGATGGCGCTGGCCAGCGTCATGGCCAGCAGCACCAGCAGCGCCAGGCGCCGGAACAGCCGGTTCATTCCCAGGCTGAAGGGCTGAACAGATACCCTTCGCCCCACACGGTCTTGATGCGTTCGGCGCCATGGTCGCCGAACTTGCGGCGCAGGCGCGAGACGCAGTTGTCGATGCTGCGGTCCATGCCATCGAATTCGATGCCGCGCATCTTGACCAGGATGTCGTTGCGTGACATGACCCTGCCGGCGGCGTCGGCCAGGATCAGGAACAGCTTGAATTCGGCGCTGTTCATCGGCACCTCGCAGTCGCGCCACCGCACCGTGCGGTTCTCGCGCGAGATGCGCAGCTGGCCGATGACGATATCGCTGCCGCCCACGCTGGCGCCGCGCCGTTGCAGGGCGCGCAGGCGCGCCAGCAGCACGCGCGGCTCTACTGGCTTGTTGACGTAGTCGTCCGCGCCCTGTTCCAGGCCGGAGACTTCATCGAAACTGTCTTCCCGCGCGGTCAGGATCAGGATGGGCACCGCGCTCAGCTGGCGCAGCTGGCGGCATACCACCAGGCCGTCGATGCCGGGCAGGGTCAGGTCGAGGATGACCATGTCGGGCTGGGTGTCGCGGTAGCGCTCCAGGGCGAGGTCGCCCCGGCCGACCACGTCGACCAGGTAGCCATAGCCATCCAGGTATTCCTTTACCAGCGCGGCCAGGCGCGCATCGTCTTCCACCAGCATTACCCGCTGCATCGTCCCTCCTGTTTGCAGCGACATTGTAGTGGAGCGCCGGGCACCGGTGGCATTTTCGACAATCAGGTACAACTGCGTACACTTTTTATACAAATGCGCCCTACAAATTGGAGACAATTCAACGACAGAACGCGGCGGATTCCGGCCGCGAGCCTGCCTACCATGGAGGCTCTTATTTCAAACGGAATCCAATATGAACAAATTTCTGTGCTCTATCCTGATCGCTGCAGCGGCCATGCCGCTGGCGCATGCCGAAGATGTTTATGTGGGCGCGAGCATCAACCAGGGGGCCAGGGGCCACGTCCGCTACAGCGACGCCGGCGTCGTCCATGACATCGACGCCGGCGGGCGCAAGTTCTCCGGCAGCGTGTTCGCGGGCTATGTGCTGTCGCCGTCGTGGGCGCTGGAAACCGGCTATCGCGGCCAGGCCGGCGACAGCGTGTTCGACCTGGAGCCGGGCTACCAGCTCAAGACCAGCACCAGCCTGGCCTATCTGGCGGCGCGCAACACCTGGCAGCTGAGCGAGAGCTGGGCGTTGTATGGCAAGCTGGGTGTGGCGCAGGGGCGCTTCAAGGCCGCGCTCTCGGGCCAGGGCGCATCGCTGGGCGATACGGTGCACAAGACCGGGGCCTATGTGGGATTGGGCGCGGCCTTCACGGTCGGCAAGGATGTGGCGCTGCAGCTGGAACTGGAGCACACGGACAGATTGAAACAGCAAGGCCTGAACGCGTCCATGGACAAGATATCGCTGGGCCTGAAGGCCGGTTTTTAAGGATGAGATGAACAAGCTGCCGCTCCCGTCACTGACACTGCTGCTGCTGCCGGTTTGCAGCCTGGCGCATGGCGGGGACCGCCTGCCCATGATGCCGGACGGCAGCCGCGACATGTACGTGGGAGCGGCGCTGGCCACCAGCAGCAGTGCGGCGGCCGATGCCACGCGGCCGGTGGTGCTGCGTCCATTGCTGCAGGTGGAGTGGAGCAATGGCGTGTTCGTTTCATCCGTCGGCGCCGCCGGCTGGCACCTGTCGCAGACGGCGGGCGTGGAATACGGGCCGCTGCTGTTGTCGACCAATGCGCGCGATCCGGGCGACAACCGCCGCCTGCGCGGCTCGCATGCCATCAGCGGTTCGCTCGATGCCGGCGGATTCTTCAACTACTACCTGGGCGACAGCGCCCGGCTGCGCAGCAGCATGGTGTACGACACCAGCGCGCACGGCGTGCGCGGCGAACTGGGCGTGCAAAAGAGCTGGGCGGAACTGGCGCCGCACCATAGCGTGTCGCTGTACGCCAGCCTGGCCCTGGCCAGCGATCCCGTCATGCGCGAGCGCTACGAGGTGCGTCGTGATGCGGGCGGGGTGCGCGATTACCGTCCGGACGGCGGGGTGGCGGCGCTGGCCGCCGGCGCCAACTGGAACTGGTCGCTCAGCAGCCAGTGGCTGCTGGCCAGCGGGGTGACGGCGACCCGTCTCGGCAGCGGGCCGGCCGGCAGCCCCGTGGTTGAGCGGCGCACCTATGTCACCTGGTCGACCGGCCTGGCATACCGGTTCTGACCATGCGCGCGGCCCTCCTGCTCTGCCTGGCCATGCTGCCGGGCGCCGCCTGTGCGCAGGCCGACAGCGACTGGATCTCCTACCGCGATGCGTATCGCCAGATGATCTGGTTTGAAAAATACGGCAAGCCCAAGCAGTTCCTGCAACACCACTACCGCCTGCGGCCGCGCGACAGGAACGCGACGCTCGATGGCTTGCGCCTGACGCTCAATGGCAAGGGGACCCAGGTGTCGCTGGCGCTCGATGCGCTGGGCCGCGCCGTGTTCCCGTTTTCCAAGGCAGCCTATGACGATAATGCCGAGCTGGTGGTCAACCGCAAGCCGGGGCAGTTCAAGGCGGGGCCGTGGGTATCCATCGTCACGCGGCCGGACGGAATCTATGCGGCGGCCGATCTACGGACCGCGTGCGAGCAGCTGCTGGCCTACCTGCGCTACGCGGGCGAGGACAGTGGCAAGAACTGCGCCGGGGTACAGTTCACGTATGCGCGCGGCGACACGGCACAGGTGCAATTCCATGCCGCCAGCGGCGCGGTGGTGGCGCTGGCGGCTACCGATGGTCCGGCTTTCGCGGGCGACGTGGTGCAAGGCTTCCGCGTGTACGCCTATCGCTTTGCGGCCTGGCCGGAGGCCGGGCAGGTGGTCACCAGCACCACGCCGCTGGCGATCGCCGCCTTGCTGGAATAGCGGCGCCATCACGACGGTGCGAGCCTAATGCCTGCGGCGATCAGATACGCCCGGCTAGCGCCGCCGCGAAATAGTCCGTCACCTGCCGCACCCGTGCGGAAATGAATTTCCGGTTCGGCCAGATCAGGCTGACGTCGCGCTGCGCGCTGATGAACTGTTCGAGGATGGGAACCAGGTCCGGCTCCGGCCAGGGCCCGGCCAGGGAGGCGCGGTAGAACATGCCGATGCCGACCCCTGCCTGCACGGCGGACAGGATGGTTTCCACGGTATTGGAGGACAGGTTGCCGTTCACCGGCACGCTGATAGCTCCCTGGGGGCCGGCAAAGGTCCAGGTACGGATACCGTTGTAGATCAGGCAGTTGTGGCTGGCGAGGTCGCCGGGAACCTGCGGTGTGCCGTGGCGCTCGAAATAGCTGCGCGAGCCGACGCACACCAGCGACGTAGTGGCCACCCGCCTGGCCACGGCGTCCGGATGGCGGGCCGGGCTGACCCGTATCGCCAGGTCGATGCCATCGGCCAGCAGGTCCTGCACGCCGTCCGACAGCTGCAGGTCCAGCTGCAGGCCGGGATGCAGCGACAGCAGTTGTGGTACCAGGGGCAGCACATGCAGGCGGCCAAACGTCGCCGAGGCCGCGATCCTGACCAGGCCCGAGATGGGCGCCGTACTGCCGGCCAGTTCCTCATTGGCCTGCGTCAGTTCCTCCAGCAGCGGCTTGGTCCGCTCATAGTAGCTGCGCCCGTGCTGGGTCAGGGTGACACTGCGCGTGGTGCGGTTGAACAGGCGCACGCGCAAGCGCTGTTCCAGGGCCGTGACGGCCTTGCTGATGACGGACTGCGACTGGCCCGTGCGCCTGGCCGCGGCGGAAAATCCGCCAGCTTCCACGACGGCGGCAAACGCGCTCAATTCCTGAAACTGATCCATGGCTGAGATTTATTAATTCGAATTTGGAATAGGATTAATGAATCCTGCGGTGATTATCATCAATCCGGACTCAAATTACCATGGTCTTAGAACCCGTTTCAAAATGAGCAGGGCTAGGCGCCGCGACGCAGACAGTGCGCTTGCACGGCAAGGAGCGGCAACGACGCCATGGTCTTTTTGAAACGGGTTCTTACTGCTGCCAGGGGCGGCATCCTGATAACTGACTAAGGAGCAAGACCATGAGTAGCGCAAACAATGAGCGTGCAATATCCAACCCATCCTTCGACCTGTCCGGGAAAAAGGTGGTGATAGTGGGCGGCAAGACCGGCATCGGCCTGGGCATCGCCCGTGCGGCGCGCGCGGCCGGCGCCGCCGTGGTGGTCGCCAGCCGGCGGGTGGCGGCGCTGGCCGAGCATCCGGAGCTGGCCGGCTTCGAGCAGGTTAGCCTGGATGTGCGTGACGAGGCGGCGGTGCGCGACGCTTTCGAGGCCATCGGGCCGTTCGACCATCTGGTGGTCACCGCCGCACCCGATATCGGCAGCTGGGGACAGTTCATGGACGCCGACATGGACGGCGTGCGCAGCTATGTCGAGGGCAAGTTCCTGGGCAGCTGGGCCTGCGCGCGCCATGCGGCGCCCCGGCTGCGCCCGCAGGGCTCCATCACTTTCCTGACGGGTGGCATGGCGGTGCGGCCCAAGCTCGGCTTCACGGCTGTCACCTCCGCGTTCGCCGCGGTGGAAGCGCTGTCGGCTTCGCTGGCGCTGGAACTGGCGCCGCTGCGCGTCAACACCATCCGTCCCGGCTATGTGGATACAGACATGTGGAGCTTCCTGCCCGCCGAGCAGCGCGATGGATTGCGCGACAAGGTGGCCCAAACCTTCCCCGTTCGGCGCGTGGGCAGGCCGGAGGATATTGCACACGGCGCGCTGTTCCTGATGACCAATCCCTATGTGACGGGGACGGTGATCGAGGTAGCCGGCGGCGAAAACCTGGTGCCAGCTTAGGAGGGCGCGGTAGCCGCTTCCAGCTGCTCCAGCCAGTGGATGGCGTATTCGCGGCTGCTGCCGCACATCTCGGCCGACGGCTGCAGGCCGCCGCAGAAGGCCGGCCGTTCGGGGCGGCCGAAGATCAGGCAGCGGTTGTCGTCGGCCAGCTGGATGCAGCGTACGCCGGCCGGCTTCCCGCTGGGCATGCCGGGTATCGGGCTGGTGATGGAGGGGGCGGTGCAGCAGGCGCCGCAATCGTCACGGCAGTTCATGGGTGTGCGCGATTCAGTGTCGGGTGAGCCACGATTTTACCGCATGCGCGACCCAGGCACCGTCGTCCAGCGGCAGGTCGTGGCCGGCATCGGGATGCACCTGCAGCGGCGCCTGCCAGGCCTCGGCCAGCCGCAGCGAGCAGCGGTGGTCCACCAGCCGGTCGCCGGCGCTGCACAGCACCAGCAGCGGCACCGGCGGCCGCGTGGACGGCGCATGGTAGCGCGCCGCCGACAGCAGCTGGCGCAGCGCATTGGCGCGGCTGACCGGGTAGTCGCGCTGGTAGGAGGTCCAGCGCAGCAGCAATGCGCGTCGTTCCTCGGCAGTGCGGACCGCATTGCTGGTCAGGCGCAGCACCAGGGCTTCCTGGCGCGCTGCGCCGCGCCGGAGCAGCTGGCGCAGGATGGCGCCGTAGTTCTGCCAGCGCAGGCGCAGGTGGAAGGGACTGTAGGGCCGCATGCTGGTGTTGACCAGCACGCAGCCGGCGATCTCGCCCGGATGGCGGTGCGCCCATTCCGCAGCCACCATGCCGCCCAGCGACAGCGCCAGCAGGTGGTACGGCGGCTGCCATCCGCGCGCCAGCAGGTCCTGGCGGCAGAATTCCACCATCTCCGCCACGGTAATGCAGCTGCGCAGCGCGTGGCGCTCGCCATTGCCGGGCAGGTCAGGGGTGGCGATATCGGCATCGGGCAGGGCCACGGCCAGCTGGTGCCGGAACTCTCCCCAATGGCGCTGTTCGCGCATCAGCCCGCGCAGCAGGACCCAGGTGCTCACGCGTGGTACCACTGGGCCAGCGCGCGCCGGTGCTGGACCGTGCGCGCCATCCCTTCCGGCAGCCAGCGCCCGTGGCTGTTGGCGGCGCGCATCAGGAAGTCGAACCAGATCAAATGCCGCCGCAGCACGCGCTGCAGGCGGTGGCGCGCGGTCGGGTTGAAGATGGCGACGCGGTCGAACAGCTGGCGCGGATTCTTCTTCACCCACAGCCAGGAACCCATCTCCAGCGTGAACGGCAGGAACACGCGCTCGCTGTGCGCGGTGCCGTTCAGGTACAGGTAATCCCACAGGTCGCCGTGGGTACGGTACTGGCGGCTTTGCGGTTCGAACACGTAGTTGTGGTTGGGGTAGCTCTCGCTGAACAGGGCTTCCAGCGCGCTGATGTCGGCCAGGTGCTGGATCGGCGTCTTGGTGTGGGCGTGCGGGAACCAGATGCGGTCGCGCAGGCCGAAGCCGGAATGGCAGTCCAGCGCCATGCTGAACTGGCGCGTCAGCAGTTCGCGCTCCACCAGCTCGCACACGGCCCGGCTTTCCGGCTCCATGGGCGCGCCCGGCGCGCCGCGGTACCAGGGCAGGTGGCGGCTGTAGCCCTGGCCGCCCAGCATGAAGGGTACTTTCTCGACCGCGCTCAGGGGCGCGTTGCGCATCAGGTCGACGCCGGAAGGATTGCAGCGCGTGGCCTGCCACATGCCGCCCGGGTTCACCAGCGGCATGAACACCAGCCGCATGGATTCCAGTTGCTGGTGCAGGGTGCTGTCCCAGCGCAGGCGCGCCAGCAGGCTTTCCAGGAAGGACAGGATCACTTGCGTGCCTATGCGTTCCAGGCCGTGGATGCCGCCGAAAAAGCCCAGCGCCGGCACCTCTGGACTCGGGTTGCCGAGCGCGATGCTGTAGACCGGGAACTGGCGCCCATCCATGGCGATGGTGCACGGGGTGGCCACTTCCAGATGGTTGCCGCCCTGGTCGATCAGACGCTTGAGGGTGATCAGTTCAGGCAGGTTCTTCTCGGGCATGGCGGTCCAAGGCTGTGGGTGAGCGACAGTGTAGCCCAATGGCAGGCGCGCGGCTACCGTGCGCGGCTGGGGGCCAAGCTTAAGCAGGATTTAATTAATGCAATCCAATATATGTTGCCGCAAGGCACTTTAATAATTTATAATTTAAGCTCCCACCCCGCCTGCCACCCGGCCCGGGAACGATGACACAGAAGGAGCACGCAGAATGAATACCAGCAAGATGGACCCCGTGTGTTTACGCGCCTTGCGCCGCCGCGGCCTGACCGACAGCGACATCACCGCCATGAGTCCGGAACAGGCCTTTTGCGAGTACTGCGCCTACCTCGGCATCATGAACCTGTCGCCGTCCACCCTGCAGATGCTGGACAAGCTGCGCGGCGAGACCGCGCCCGTGCTGCTGAGCTGATTCAGCCTTTCTTGCGCGCCGCGATCCAGCGGTTGACGGCGCCGTCCAGCACGTCGAGCGGCACCGAGCCGTGCGACAGCACTTCGTTGTGGAAGGCGCGCAGGTCGAAGTCCGGGCCCAGCGCCTGCTCGGCGCGCGCGCGCAGCTCGCGTAGCTTCAGTTCGCCTATCTTGTAGCTCAGGGCCTGGCCCGGCACCGCGATGTAGCGCTCCACCTCCTGCACCGCCGTCACTTCATCCTGCGGCACGTTGTCGCGGAAATAGGCGATGGCCTGTTCGCGCGTCCAGCCCTTGGCGTGGATGCCGGTATCGACCACCAGCCGCACGCCGCGCCAGATCTCGGCCGTCAGGCGGCCCACCCATTGCCAGGGATCGTCGTACATGCCGATTTCCTGCCCCAGCATTTCACTGTACAGACCCCAGCCTTCGGAAAACGCGGTGCTGCTGCCGAAGCGGCGGAAGGCCGGCAGGCCGGTGGTTTCCTGGGCCAGGCTGCGTTCGAAGTGGTGGCCGGGGATGGCCTCGTGCAGGAAGAAGGCATTGGTGGTGTAGCGGGTGCGGGTCTCCGGCTTGTAAGCGTTGTAGTAGAAGATGCCGGGACGTGAGCCGTCCACCGAGCCGCGCTGGTACGAAGCCGGAGCGGCGCTCACTTCGCGGTAGGCTTCGACCGGGCGGATCTCGAACGGCGCCTTGGGCACACGCGCGAACAGCAGGCCGACCTTGGTTTCGACCTGGGGACGCAGGGCCTCGTAGGCGGCCTGGATCTCGTCGCGCGACTTGAAGCGCAGTTCGGGCGAGGTGTTCAGATAATCGAAGAATTCACGCAGCGTTCCCTTGAAGCCGACGCGGACCTTGGCCTCTTCGAACTGGGCGCGGATGCGGGCCACCTCGCGCAACCCGATGTCGTGGATTTCGGCCGGGGTCAGCGTGGTGGTGGTGGTGCGGCGCGCCAGAACGGCGTACCAGTCCTGGCCGCCGGGCAGGGCGCCGATGCCAGCGCTGTCGCGCCCGGCCGGCAGGTAGGTGTCGCGCATGAAGGCCAGCAGCTTGCGGTTGGCGGGCGCCAGCTGCTCTCGCACCAGCTTGCCGTAGGCCTCGGTCAGGCGCGCCTTGTCGGCGGCGCTGAAGGAGGATGGGAATTTCCTCACCGGCTGCATGTAGGTGCTTTTCTCCAGGTCGTCGCTGCCGACGCTGTCGAGCTGCGGCAGCACGCGCTGTATCAGCGCCTTGGGCATCACCACGCCCTGGGCGATGCCGGTCTTCATGTCGGCGATCATGCCGTCCACGGCGGGCGCGTAGCCGGCCGCGCGCTGTAGCCAGTTGTCGTAATCCTGCACGGTCTGGAATGGCTGGGCCGAGCTGCCGGAGCCCAGCTGGGCCATGGACAGGTGCAGGCCGGAGAACTGGTCGACCGGCATCAGGTCGGACGGGAAGCGCAAGCCGTCCAGCACCTGCTGCAGGCGGTAGCGCAGCAGGTCGTAGCTGATGCGGTCCTCGGGCGGCAGCGGCGCCGGATCGAAGGCGGCGCTGCGCGCCAGGTATTTCTCCGCCAGTGCGCGGCTTTGCGCCCGGCTCTCGGCCGAGGTGGTGGCGCCAAAGCGGTCGTTGTAGCGCGCGTCGCCGTTGTAGGTGGCGGCGATGGGATTCTGGCGCAGGTAGTCTTCCCAGTAGTCGGCGTACAGCCGGTTCATCTGGTCCGGCGTGGCCGGCGTCTTCACCTGGGCGGCAACGGGCAGGGCGGCGCACAGCAGGGTGCATAGCAGCAGCGGGAGGGCGCGGGTCATGGGTTCCTTTCGTATCTGTCTGGTTTGATGCAGGCTGGCGCCGTTCATGGGAAGTTGTAAGGACACGTCTCTTTCTCCGATTGGCGGCACATTATTTGGCTTTTTTTTTGCATTTTCCTGCAAGAAAAGTTAGTGTGGAAAATCAAGAGCGCAGCGCGGCCTTTTAATGATTGCATCATCGACAAATGTATTGTGCGATTTGATAAGGTTGACGAAGACGCTCACACGGATTTTATAGGATAAAAGGGGCGGGAGAAAAAATGACGTGGTTTTTAAATATGAAGATGGCGTATAAATTGTTGCTGTCTTTTTTTATCGCGCTGTTACTGACACTGATCATAGGTATCTTCGGTATATATCAGAATTCCCGGCTGAATACGGCATCGGCAGCAGTCCTGAATGATACCTTGCCGAGCGTGAGGCTGGCGCTGCTGATGAAAGCCACGCTTAATCGCATGCGGGTGTCCGAACTCCAGCATATACTCTCTGCTGAAGAAAAGGATTATGCGTATTATGAAAAGAGCATAGTCACGCGGTCCAAGGAATTTTCCGACTATCAGTCGCAATACCGTTTGCTGGCGCGCTCGCCGGACGAGGATAAACTGGTCATGTCGCTGGAAACCGCGTTCAAGTCCTATTCCGTGGCCAACGATAAAATCATGGCCTTGTCGCGCAAAGGCCAGAAAGACGAGGCCCGGGACGCCATCCGCGGCGAGTCGGTAAAGCTGTTCCGCGAGGCGAACGACGTGGTCGACAAGCTGGTGGAGCTCAGCAAGACTGAAAGCGACAGCGCGAAGGAACGCAATGAAGCGCTGTACGCTTCTTCCCGCAACTGGATTATCGCCATCTTGATTTCCGCGTTGCTGGTGAATGTCGCGCTGGCGCTGTACATCGCGCGCTTGATCAGCCGCCCCTTGCACGCGGCGGTGCAGGTGGCCGAGAAGGCCGCGCAAGGCGATCTGACAGCGCACATCGCGCCCGATTCCACCGATGAAATCGGTTTGTTGCTACGTGCCCTGCAAACCATGAACACCAATCTCCAGGGCCTGGTTGGACAGGTGCGCAAGGGAACGGAAACGCTGAATGTCGCCTCGCAGGAAATCGCCGCCGGAAATCTGGACCTGTCCGCCAGAACGGAAGAGCAGGCCGCCTCGCTGGAGGAAACCGCCTCGGCCATGGAGCAGCTGACGTCCACCATCAAGCAAAACGCGGATTATGCGCGGCAGGCCAATAGCCTGGCCATCTCTGCCACCGAAGTGGCGGGCAGGGGCGGGAAAGTGGTGGGCGAAGTGATTTCAACCATGAATGCCATCAACGAGTCCTCCCACAAGATCGTCGACATCATCGCCGTCATTGATGGCATCGCTTTCCAGACGAACATATTGGCCTTGAATGCCGCCGTGGAAGCTGCCCGTGCCGGCGAACAGGGGCGCGGGTTCGCGGTGGTGGCCAGTGAAGTGCGCAACCTGGCGCAGCGCAGCGCCGCCGCAGCCAAGGAAATCAAGGATTTGATCAACGGGTCTGTCGAGCGGGTCAGTGCTGGCAGCAAGCTGGTCGACCTGGCCGGCCACACCATGACCGAAGTGAACGAGAGCGTGCGCAAGGTCAGCAGCATAGTGACGGACATCAGCGCGGCGACCCAGGAGCAAAGCGTCGGCATCGAGGAAATCAATATCGCCATCGCCAAGATGGATACCGTGACCCAGCAAAACGCGGCCCTGGTGGAGGAGTCCGCAGCGGCATCGCAATCCATGCAGGACCTGGCGGCGGACTTGTCCAATTCGGTCAACTTGTTCCGTATCGATAATAACAACAGCGCCATCGCTTTGCGGTAGGCGTTTCTATCATTGATGTGATGAGGGTGGGAGACGATGAAAAACAAAACATGTATGGCAGGCTTGGGGCTTGCCGGAGGCCTTATTTTGCTGCCGGCGGCGGCCATGGCCCAATCCAGTGTGACGTTGTATGGCATAGCCGACCTCGGCGCGCGCTACAGCAGGGGAATGAACGCGAGTAATGCGCCGACGCCCTCCGATACCACTTCCGCCATTACCAGTGGCGTCAACAACACCAGCCGCTGGGGGTTCAAGGGCCAGGAAGCCCTGGGCAATGGCATGGCCGCCGTGTTTCACCTGGAGGGCGGCCTCAATCTCGACACCGGCAGCAGCGCCAAGTCCGACAAACTGTTCGACCGGATTGCCCTGGTGGGACTGAAGACCGGCGCGGGCACGCTGACCCTGGGCAGGCAGGCCACGATACTGTCCGATGCGATCAATCCGGTCGATCCGTTGGGGATGCGCAATGCCAGCTTCAACCCCAATATCAATGTCACCGCTCTGAGCAATACGGCGTATGGCACCCATGCCTTCGGCACGCAGTACGGGACCAGCGGGTATAACGACAACTTCTACCGCCTCGACAACATGCTGAAGTTCACCAGCGAGATGGGACCGGTCACGGCGCGGCTGTCCTATTCCTTTGGCGAGGTGCCGGGCGACACCGGCGCGCTGTCCACCATGGGCGCTGCCCTGAGCTACCAGCGCGACGCACTGGCCCTGTCGGGTGGCTACATGAAGTTCAAGAACCGTGCCGATTTCGCGCTCGATGCCTATACCATCGGCGCCGCCTACAAGCTGGCCTCGGTGACCATCAAGGCCAATTACGGTAACAACAAGGCTGACACGGCAATCAACAAGGAAACCAGGCAGCGCATCGCCTCCGGCGGCGCCAGCGTCTCGCTCTCGCCGGCCGACCTGCTGACCCTTGCCTATTACCGGGTGCGGCGCAACAGCACCGGCTTTATCGATGACGGCTTTGACCGCGTGTATGCCTACCTGGAGCACGAGCTGTCCAAGCGGACCACGCTGTATGTGGAAGCAGACTCCACCAATTGGAAGGGCAATGCGGCCGGCATGACCGGCGCCGTGCCCAATAGTGCGCATGGACGCGGCGTCACCCTGGGCATGATGCACAAGTTCTAAGGCCGGCCGGGCCGACCGTCCACTGTCACGGGTTGGGACTCATCGCCTTGATCGATGTAGCGCAGGCCTGCCTGGCGCGCTTGCCTTCCAGGTCTTGGCGCTGCTGCGCCACCGCAAGCACCATGCCCGTTTGATGGCTTAGAACCCGTTTCAAAATGAGCAGGGCTAGGCACGGGCCAAGGCCGGGACGACGAAGACAGTGCGCCTGCACGGCTAGGAGCCGTAACGACGCCATGGTCATTTTGAAACGGGTTCTTAGCGCAGCGCCAGCTGGCGCGACGACGACGGCGCGCCAGCACCCTCGATCTTGAACACGCTGACGGTGGCGGCCAGGTTGCTGGCCTGCTGCTGCAGCGACTGGGTGGCGGCGGCCGCCTGTTCCACCAGGGCCGCGTTCTGCTGGGTCACCTCGTCCATCTGCGTGATGGCGCGGTTGACCTGTTCGATGCCGTCGCTCTGCTCGCGGCTGGCCTCGGCGATCTCGGCCACGATGCCGGTCACGTGCCGCACGCTGTCCACCACCTCGTTCATGGTGGCGCCGGCCTGCTGCACCAGGGTGGCGCCGAAGTCCACCTTGGACACCGAGTTGTCGATCAATTCCTTGATTTCCTTGGCCGCCGTGGCCGAGCGCTGCGCCAGGTTGCGCACCTCGGAGGCCACCACCGCGAAGCCGCGGCCCTGCTCGCCGGCGCGGGCCGCTTCCACCGCCGCGTTCAGGGCGAGGATATTGGTCTGGAACGCGATGCCGTCGATCACCGAGATGATGTCCACGATCCTGCGCGAGGAATCGTTGATGTCCTGCATGGTGTTGACCATCTGGCCCATGACCTCGCCGCCCTTGGCGGCCGTGTCGGAGGCGTTCTGCACCAGCTGGCGGGCCTGCTGGGCGTTTTCCGCGTTCTGGCGCACGGTGCTGGTCAGTTCCTCCATGGAGGCGGCGGTTTCCTCCAGCGAGCTGGCCTGGGTTTCGGTGCGGCTCGACAAGTCCATATTGCCGGCCGAGATTTCCTCGGCGCCCGTGTTGATGGCGTCGGCGCCGCTGCGCACCTTGCTCACGGTGCTGCGCAAGTCCTGCTGCATGCGGCCGATGGCGCCTATCAGCCTGCCGATTTCATTGCTGCTGCCGGCCTGGATATGGGCGGTCAGGTCGCCGCGCGCCACCTGGTCCAGCAGGCCCACTGCATGGTCCAGCGGCTGCAGCACTACGCGCTTGAGCATGAAGTGCACGGCCACCACCAGCGCCATTGCGATGGCCAGGCCCAGCACCACCAGGCCGCGCACCAGCTGGTAGTCGCGGCCGCGGCTTTCCATCAGCTCGCTGGTATTGGTGTCGGCCTCTTTCTGAAATTTCTCCAGCAGGGAAGAGAAGTTGGCCCCCAGCGGGGTCAGGTCCTTGGCGTTGATGCGGCTGTAAGTAGCGCTGTCGTCGGCGCGCAGGGCATTGGCGGCCTGTTCCAGCCCCTGCGACAGTTCGCGGCCGGCCGTCACCAGGCCGCTTTTCAGCGCGGCGTCCTGGCCCGGATAGGCCGGCATGTCGTTGAACCTGGCCAGCTGCTTGAGGGTGCGGTCATATGAGGTCTGGGCGCTCTTGAGCGCGGAGTCCTTGTCGGCCGGGGCGCCGCCTTCCTTCAGGATGGAATAGGCGCGCGTCATGGCCGAGCGGGTGCGGGTAGTGTCCTTGTAGGCGTCGTTGATGGCGATCACCTGGGACGACATCTGGTACACCTGCGAGGTGGACTGGTTGGCCTGGCTGAGTGCATAGACGCCGACACCGGCGCCGACCAGTATCATGGCGGCAAACAAGGTGAGAACCGCCATCAGGCTGGTGCGGACGGTGAGCTTGTTCATGCGGATTCCTTTGCAAAAACGGTGGATTGCATGATGCAATGGAGGGCGGGACCCCGGGGGCATCCAGTATTAATTGAGATGCGGCAACAGTCAAGATGCAGTTGGCTGAGGTAGCGGGTGCTTTTGCTAGCGCGCCACAGGAGGGAAGGGCCCCCAGGCGCAACCGTGGCGGGCCCGCCACGCAGGCGGAGCGCCCCGGTATGCGCTGGATCAGGCCAAGCTCAATGTTGGCTGGCGGCCGGAATGTCCGCAGGCGATTTCCGTGCGGCGGCGAGGTCGAGCAGATGGTCGTGGAAACGGGCCAGTTCCGGCCGGTGCGCGACACTGACGATGGTGCTGCCCGGCAGTGCCTGCATCAGCGCCGCGTACAAGCGCGCTTCCAGTTCCGGATCGAGGGCGCTGGTGGCTTCGTCCAGGAACACGAAGTGCGGCGCATGCAGCAGGATGCGCGCGAACGCGACGCGCTGCTGCTCGCCACCGGACAGCCGCTGCTGCCATTGGTCGACCGCGTGCAGATTGGTGATGCGTTCCGCCAGCCCGCAGTCGGCCAGGATGCGCAGGCACTCGGCGTCACTGTAGCGCTCGGGCGGCTCCGGATAGCACATCGCCTCCTTGAAGGTCCCGGTCGGGAGGTAGCTGCGCTGCGGCACGAACATCAGCCTGGCGTCATGCGGGATGGCGACGGCGCCGCTGCCGTAGGGCCACAGCCCGGCCAGCACGCGCAGCAGCGTGCTCTTGCCGGCGCCCGACGGCCCGCGCACCATCCAGCGCTCGCCCGGACCGAAGCGCAGCGGCGCGACGCTGGTAAGCGGGCGCTGCTGCGGATCGTGGACCGCCAGCGGGCCGGTGCTCAGGGCGCGGTCCGGCGAGCGCGTGAACGTGTAGCCGCTCTGCCGCAGCTCGGCCTTGTGGATCGCCCATTGCAGGTCGCGCAGGCGGTTGGCATAAGCGAGCCAGGTGGCGTAGCTTGCGTAGGCCTGGCTGAAGAAATTCAATGCGCCGCTGAGCATGCTATAGGCGCCGGCGACGCGGGTCACGCCGCCCATGGTGAGCTCGCCGGCCAGGTAGCGCGGCAGCGCCGCCAGCGTCGGCAGGCCGGTGAACAGATAGCTATAGGCGTTTTGGGCGAACAACACCTTGGCCTGGCGCAGTATCAGCGCGCGCGTATTGGCGCGGACCCGTTCGAACAGCCAGGTGAGGCGCTGCGATTCGCGCTGTGCGCCGCCATAGAAGGCGATCTGTTCGGCATTTTCGCGCACCTGCATGGCGCCGAAGCGGTAGTCGGCCTCGACGCTCTGGCGCTCGTTGTTGAGGCCGATCAGGCGCTTGCCCACCCAGTGCAGCAGCATCAGCAGGCCGATGTTGTAGGCAAAGGCGATATACACCAGGTAGCCGTGGATGCTCACCTGGGTGTCGCCCAAGGTGAAGGACAGCACGCCGGACAGTTGCCACAGCAGTCCGGTGTAGGTCGCCACGCTGACCAGCACCGACAGCGTGCTGAGCGAGAGGTGCAGCGTTCTGTCGACGAACAGCTTGACGTCTTCCGCGATGCGCTGGTCGGCATTGCTGATTTTACCGTCGCGCTCGATGTCGTAGAAGGCGTGCGCATGCAGCCAGGCTTGTTGCAGTTTGGCGGTAAGCCAGGTCCGCCAGTGCAGGTCGAGGAGGGCCTGCACCGAGGTATTGAGCACCACCAGTGTGCCGGCGCACAGTCCGGCCATGACGCCGGCCAGCAGCGCCGGGCGGATCTGGCTCCATTGCATGGTGAGCAGCGAGTCGGTCACCTGGCCGGCCAGCTTGTTGGCCCAGACGGCCACATAAGCCTGGCCGAACATGATGGCCAGCACCACGGCCAGCATCAGGTAGGCCTGCCAGCTTCCGGCTTCGCGCCAGAAACTGAAGACGAGCTTGGACAGGCTGGGCCTGGCCGGATCTTGCTGGAGCTTGTGTGTCATTGCTGGCTCTGTTGTCCCACGGTTGCTGGAAGCTGCGCTGGATGGCCAGGGCAACCGTGCCCTCCGGCAGCAACGGGAAGAAGTATGTGCGGAGCGTGGCCGCATACCGCATTGCGTTCGGCGGCGATATCGAGCAAGTGGTCGTGGAAACGGGCCAGATCGGGCCGGTGCGCGACACTGACGATGGTGCTGCCGGGCAGCGCCTGTATCAGCCTGGCGTACAAGCGCGCTTCCAGTTCCGGATCGAGGGCGCTGGTGGCCTCGTCCAGGAACACGAAGTCCGGCGCGTGCAGCAGGATGCGCGCGAACGCGACGCGCTGCTGTTCGCCACCGGACAGCCGCTGCTGCCATTGGTCGACCGCTTGCAGATTGGTGATGCGTTCCGCCAGCCCGCAGTCGGCGAGGATGCGCAGGCACTCGGCGTCGCTATAGCGCTCGGGCGGCTCGGGATAGCACATCGCCTCCTTGAAGGTCCCGGCCGGCAGATAGCTGCGCTGCGGCACGAACATCAGCCTGGCGTCACGCGGGATGGCGACGGCGCCGCTGCCGTAGGGCCACAGCCCGGCCAGCACGCGCAGCAGCGTGCTCTTGCCGGCGCCCGACGGCCCGCGCACCATCCAGCGCTCACCCGGACCGAAACGCAGCGGCGCGACGCTGGTAAGCGGGCGCTGCTGCGGATCGTGGACCGCCAGCGGGCCGGTACTCAGGGCGCGGTCCGGCGTATGGGTGACCGTGTAGCCGCTCTGCCGCAGCTCGGCCTTGTGGATCGCCCATTGCAGGTCGCGCAGACGGTTGGCGTACGCGAACCAGGTGGTGTAGACCTGGTAGGAGGTGCTGAAGAAACTCAACGAGCTGCTCAGCATGACATAGGCGCCGGCGACGCGGGTCACCCCGCCCATGGTGAGTTCGCCGGCCAGGTAGCGCGGCAGCGCTGCCAGGGTGGGCAGGCCGGTGAACAAGTGGCTGTAGACGTTGGAGGTGAACAACACCTTGGCCTGGCGCAGTATCAGCGCGAGCGTATTGCCGCGGACCCGTTCGAACAGCCAGGTGAGGCGCTGCGATTCGCGCTGGGCGCCGCCATAGAAGGCGATCTGTTCGGCGTTTTCGCGCACCTGCATGGCGCCGAAGCGGTAGTCGGCCTCGACGCTCTGGCGCTCGTTGTTGAGGCCGACAAGGCGCTTGCCGACCCAGTGTGTCAGCAGCAGCAGGCCGATGTTGTAGGCAACGCCGATATATACCAGGTAGCCGTGCAGGCTCACCTGGGTGTCGCCCAGGTTGAAGGACACCACGCCGGACAGTTGCCACAGCAGGGCGCCGTAGGTCGCTACGTTGACGATGACCGACAGCGTGCTGAGCGAGAGGCTCAAGGTGTTATCGACGAACAGCTTGACGTCTTCCGCGATGCGCTGGTCGGCATTGCCGATTTTGCCGTCGCGCTCGATGTCGTAGAAGGCGTGCGCATGCAGCCACGCCCGTTGCAGTTTGGCGGTAAGCCAGATACGCCAGCGCAGGTCGATGAACGCCCGCACCGCAGTATCGAGCACCACCAGCGCGCCCATGCACAGGCCGGCCATGATGCTGGCCAGCAGCGCCGGGCGGATCTGGCTCCATTGCATGGTGAGCAGCGAGTCGGTCACCTGGCCGGTCAGCTTGTTGGCCCAGACGGCCAGGTAGACCTGGCCGAACATGATGAGCAGCACCACGGCCAGCATCAGGTAGGCCTGCCAGCTTCTGGCTTCGCGCCAGAAGCTGAAGACGAGCTTGGACAGGCCGGGTCTGGCCGGATCTTGCTGAAGCTTGTGTGTCATTGCCGGCCTTGCTGTCCTACGGTTACTTGAAGCTGCGCTTGACGGTCAGGGCCACCGTGCGTCCCGGCAGCACCGGGATGAAGGAATTGCTGACCGTGGTTGAATACAGCAGGCGGTCGAACACGTTCTTCACGCCCAGGGTCAGGTTCCACGGTCCGGTGGCGTAAAACACGCTGGCGTCGACCTGGCTGCCGCCGGGAACGTAGAAGGGGCTGCCAAAGGTCGTGCCGAGGTTGGCGCTGACGCCGGCAATGCCGACGCCGACTCCCCAACCCTTCATCCCGGCCGACTGGAACTGGTACACCGCCCATACGCTGGCCTTGTGTTTCGGGATGCCGGCATAGGCGGTCGCGCTATTGCCCACATCGGTCACCTGACTATAGGTGTAATTGAAGATGGCGTCCAGGCCCGGCAGCAGGCGGCCCTGGGCATCGACCTCGGCGCCGCGGGTGCGCTGGGCGTCACGCGTGTTGTAGCAGTTGTTGACGCGGTCGTACACCAGCTGATTGGACCTCTGCAGCGAGAACAGGGCGGTGGTCAGGGTGAACTGGCTGTCCATCAGGTCGAACTTGGCGCCGGCCTCGCGGTTCTTGGTCTCGTTCGGCGGTGCGAAGCCGCCGGCGCAGCTGAGCGAGGTATTCGGCACGAAGCCTTCCGCGTAGCTGGCGTACAAGGAGGTACGGTCGTTCAACTGGTAGACCAGGCCGGCGCCGCCGGTGTTGTGGAGCACGCTGGTGCCGCTGTAGTAGTAGCTCTGCGGTCCCTTGGTCGTGTAAAACGTCGATTGATTATCGGGAGTCTGGTACTGGGTGCGGCGCGCGTTCAGCATCAGGTTCCACTTCTCATACGACATCAGGTCCTGCGCATACACCCCGCGCTGCCGCTGTCCGGTCTCGCTGTATGCGATCGGCTGGATGGCGCGGTCGCGGTTGTCCTGGAAGTAGTACGGCGTGGACGTAAAGACCGGTACCGAGATGCTGTCGCTGGTGGTCTGGTATTGCTTGAGGCTGTACAGCGTGTGGTTGTAGCCCACCGATAATTTGTGGCGCACTTCGCCGGTGGGGAACAGGTAGCGCAGGTAGTGGTCGCCGCTGGTGGTGTGGTCGTTGGATCGCGTGCGTGAGCCGTAGAAGGTGACGTTGGGCAGCGGCGAGTCGGGCGGGGCGCCCTTGGCGTAGGACAGGCCCGCTGCCGACGGCGCATGCAGGTCGAAGCTCTGGCGCGCCACCTGGAGGCGGCTGATCAGGACCAGCTGGTCGGCCAGCTGCTGTTCCAGCTGGTAGCCGAAGCGGTAGACGCTCTGGTCGAAGCCGTCGGCGGGGTTGGCCAGCAGGCGGTCCGGCACCGGCAGGATCACGCCATCGTTGCGGGCGAAGGTATAGCGCGTCAGCGGCTGGTGCATGCGCGTGGTGTCGGCGCTGACCACCAGGTCGGTACTGCGGTCTTTCCAGCGCAGCGCCTGCATGAACGAGCGGTTGGTGCTGCCGTTCAGGCCGCTTTCGCTGCCGCGCGCATTGTCGCTGCTGGCGATGGTGCGGTAGGTCAGGCGCGAGTCGCTGCCCAGTGCGCCGGAGAGGTCGGCGCCGATCATCTTTTCCTCGTGCGTGCCGTACTGCGCGGTGACGTCGCGGATAGGCGCCGCTTGTGGCTTCTTGACCACAATATTGACCGCGCCGCCCAGCGAATCGCCGCCCGACAGGATGGCCTGCGGGCCTTTCAGCACCTCGATGCGCTCGACCGACAGGACGCCGCGCGTGGTGGCGTTGCGGTCGGTGACGCCGTTGGTGTCGCTGCTGGCCTGGAAGCCGCGGATCTGGAAGGTGGTGGTGTTCTGCGGGGTCTGGTCGAATTTCATGCCGCTGACATTGCGCAGCGCGTCGGTCAGGTTGGTGGCCTGCTGCGACTCCAGCACCTTGCTGGTGAGCAGAGTGACCGAGCCGGGCACCACGTGCAGGCTGGTGCCGCTGCGGGTCGCGGTGTCCGAGCGGTCGGCCTTGAAGCTGGTTTCGGCCTGGTCGCGCCGTGCCGTCACCAGCACGGTCGCCGCGCGCCTGACGGTCAGCACGCCGGCGGCGTCCTCCTCGACCACGTAGCCGGTGTTGGTCAGCGCCTGCGTCACCGCGGCGGCGGGCGCCAGGTGGCCGTGCACGGATTCGGAAATCAGACCGCTCAGGGCTTCGCGGTCGAACACGATCTTGCGGCCGCTGCGGACGGCGATCGCGTCCAGCGTGGCCGGCACCAGCCCGGCCTGCAGGTGGTAGTCGGTGGCCGGGTCGATGCGGACCGGAGCGGCCGCCGCCTGGGTTTGACTCCACGCGGGCGCGGCCAGCGTTGCTACTGCGGCCGCAATCGCGGCAGGGAGAATCATGTGGCGGGGTAGAGCTTTCTTAACCTGGCAGGACATGAAGGACACCTTTTTTTATGGAGAATGTGACTCCAATATAATTAGATGTTTTCTGTCATACTAGTGTCACAACAGTACGGCACTGAAGCATATTCGTCGTTGCGTACCGAGCTTCCGATCAGTACAGAAAATAACCACCTCTAGGAGATCTTGCATCATGCCGCGTGGACGCATCCGCCATCGCCCTGCCGTTACCATTGATCGTGAGGCGTTGGCGCAACAGGCGGACGGCGCCGAGCGCAAATCGCTGGTGGACCGCATCGTCGAGCGTGTGGTGAAAGACATACAGTCCGGCAAACTCAGCGCCGGCCAGCGTGTCCATTCCGTGCGCCAGCTGGCCGACGAGTGCGGCGTCAGCCGCGACACCGTGGTGCGTGCGTACGACAAGCTGATCGTCCAGGGGCGCCTGGAATCGCGCCCCGGCTCGGGATTCTTCGTCAGGGCCGACCGCCGCGCCAGCTGGCGCGCGGACGAACCTGGCGGCTTGCACCTGCTGTCGGAGTGGCGCCGCTTTCAATTGCTGCGCCCGCCTGGCGACGCGGTCAGCACGACCGGACTGGGCGTGTTGCCGCCGGACTGGCTCGACGAGACGGCGGTCGGCAAGGCCCTGCGTTCGGTGGCGCGCGCCAGCGCGCGCAGCCTGATGGCGTATCCCGACCCGCTCGGCTACCTGCCATTGCGCCAGCAGCTGCAGGCCAAGCTGCGCGACCTGCAGATCGACGTGCCGGCGGCGCGCATCATGACCACCGCCGGCGCCACCGACGCCCTGCATCTGGTGGTGTTGCGGTATTTGTCCGTGGCCGGCACCCCGGTGCTGGTCGAGGAGCCGGGGCCGCTCCTGCTGCGTGACCGCCTGCTGTCGACGGGACTGGAGATCGCCGCCGTGCCGCGCCAGGCTGACGGACCGGACCTGGAGGTGCTGCGCGCCCAATGCGAACGCCACCGGCCGCGCTTTTTCTTCTGCAATTCGGTGCTGCACAATCCGACCTCGGGCAATATCTCGCCGCACAAGGCGTTCCAGATCCTGCGGCTGGCGGAAGAGTTCGACCTGACCATCGTCGAGGACGACACCTACAGCGACCTGATGGTGTCCGGCCCCGGCGCGCCGGCCACGCGGCTGGCCAGCCTGGACCAGCTCCAGCGCGTCATCTACATCGGCAGCTTTTCCAAGATGCTGTCGCCGGGCCTGCGGGTCGGCTACGTGTGCGCCAGCCAGAAGGTGATCGACTGGCTGGTGGTGTACCGCACCGTCAGCCAGATCGCCGGCACCTCGCTCAATGAACGCGTGGTCTACCAGTTGCTGTCCCAGGGCAGCTACCGGCATCATGCGGCGCAGCTGCGCGCCCGCCTCGACGCATGCCGCCAGCCCGTCATCGAGCAGCTGGGCGCGTTCGGCTGCGGCGTCGCGCATGCGCCCGACGCCGGCATGTATGTCTGGGCCAACCTGCCGGGCGGCGCGAACGCCACCACGCTGGCCGCCCGGCTGGGCGAGGAGGGCCACCTGATGGCCCCGGGCGAGTTGTTCACCTCGAACCAGGCCTACCGTTCGCACATGCGCTTCAACATCAGCCGCACCCTGGGCAGTCCGGCGCTGCCGGCGCTGGCGCGCCTGTTGAAGTCCTGAGCCCCCCCCTCCTTTGCAATTCCGTCCCGGCGGCCGCGTACGGACAGTTGCGCCGAAATCGCGCATATCGTCATGACGGCCGCCCGTGCGCCGGCGCTACCATGGGGGCCCACCAACACAGGAGCCCCTCTTGAACACCACCCTGGCACCCCACGCCGGCAGCCTGAGCCAACCGCCCGTCCATACCCGGCGAAAGCAGTACCCATGAAGCCGGCCATCCATGCCCGCGTATTGATACTGGGCTCCGGCCCGGCCGGCTACAGCGCCGCCGTCTACGCCGCGCGCGCCAACCTGAAGCCGATGCTGGTGACCGGCCTGGAGCCCGGCGGCCAGCTCATGACCACCACCGACGTTGAAAACTGGCCCGGCGACCCGCTCGGTGTGCAGGGCCCCGAGCTGATGCAGCGCCTGCGCGAGCACGCCGAGCGCTTCGGCACCACCATCGCGTTCGATCACATCCACACGGCACACCTGCATGAGAAGCCGATCCGGCTGGTCGGCGACAGCTGCGCCTACACCTGCGACGCGCTGATCATTGCCACCGGCGCCTCGGCCCGCTATCTGGGACTGGCCTCGGAAACCGCGTACCGCGGCCGCGGCGTGTCCGCCTGCGCCACCTGCGACGGTTTCTTCTACCGCGACCAGCGCGTGCTGGTGGTCGGCGGCGGCAACACCGCCGTCGAGGAGGCCTTGTACTTGTCCAACATCGCGCGCCATGTCACGCTGGTGCACCGGCGCGGGCGCCTGCGTGCGGAACCCATCCTGGTCGATCGCCTGATGGCGCGGGTGGCCGAGGGCAGGATTGCATTGCAGCTGAACCAGGTCATCGAGGAGGTCGTCGGCGACGGCCGCAAGGTCACCGGTGCGGTGCTGAGCTCGACGATGGACGGAACCCGCAGCGCGCTGGGCGCCGACGGTGTCTTCATCGCCATCGGCCACAGCCCGAACACGGCGCTGTTTGACGGCCAGCTGGCGCTATGCGGCGGCTACATCGCCACCCACGGCGGCCGCGCCGGCATGGCCACCGCGACCAGCGTGCCGGGCGTGTTCGCGGCCGGGGACGTGCAGGACAGCGTCTACCGCCAGGCCATCACCAGCGCCGGCAGCGGCTGCATGGCGGCGCTCGATGCGCAGCGCTACCTGGAGCAGCTGGGCGATTGAAGGGTCCCTCGACAAGGCGCGCTCATTGCCGCAGATGCGGCAGCGGCGAACGGCGGAAGATCACCGCCGTCAGCGCCAGGGCGGCCGCCGCCACGCACCATTGCGCGGCGCGGATGCCGTGATGCTCGGCCAGCATGCCGGCGCTGGCCGCCCCCAGCGGGACCACCGACACGGTCAGGAAGCGCATGGTCGAATTCACCCGGCCCAGGTACTGGTCCGGCGTGTGGCGCTGGCGTAATGCGATGTAGGGCAGCATGAACAGCATGACGCCGCCATCGAGCAGGAACAGCAGCGCCGCGTAGGCGGCCTGGCCCAGCGCGGCGCTGCCGCACGGACGCGCCGGCAGCGCCGCCGTCAGCGTGAAACAGGCCGTGGTGGCGACCAGGCCGGCCAGCATGGTCTTGCCGGTGCCGTGGCGCCGGTTCAGCGGCTGCATCAGCACGGCGCTGAGCAGCACGCCGGCGCCGCCGGCCGCCTGCGCCATGCCCAGCATGCCGGGCGACAGTCCCAGCGTGCGGGTGGCGAACAGGACGTTGAGCGCCATATAGCCGGCAAACAGCATCTGCCATGCCGCCACCGTGCAGGCCACCGGCAGCAGCACGGCATGGCGCCGGATGAAACCGAAGCCATCGAGCATGTCGCGCAGGGCGTGATGCGGACTCGGTGGCGGCACCGGATCGGCGGCCACGATGCGGCGCATGCTGAAGATGGAGGCGAGCTGGGCGGCGGAGGTCGCCAGCACCGCGAACGGCGCGCTCAGCAACTGCACCAGCACGCCGGCGATGCCAGGCCCCAGCAGGCGCGCGGCGGAATCGCTGGTGGCGAAATGGGTCTGGGCGATGACGATGCGTTCGCGTCCGATGACGTTGGTCAGGAACACCTGCTCGGCGCTGCCGCCCACCACATAGGTGCAGCCGAGCAGGAAGGCCAGCGCATACATCCAGCCCATCGACAGCACGCCGCCCTTGAAGGCCAGCGCGATGGCCGCCAGGATCAGCGCCGCCGCCAGCTTGCTGGCGAGCAGGATGGGCAGCTTGCGGCTGCGGTCCAGCCAGACCCCGGTCGGCAGCGAAAACAGCGCGAACGGCAGCGCTTCCAGCGCCGCCAGCGTGCCCATCTGGGCAGGCGACGCATGCAGCACCACCGCCGCGCACAGCGGGATGGCGAACAGGCTGATCTGGCCGCCGAAGCCGTTCAGCGTTGCGCTGATCCAGAAACAGCGGAAGTTGGGGTCGCGCAGCAAGGTGTCGCGCGACAGGCGGGCGAGGAAGAAGGTCATGGTGTGGGGAATGAATGACGGCCGCCGCGGCGGCCGTCACGGGGGCCAGGGCAATGCTCAGGCCTGCGAGCCCTTGCTGTAGGCCAGCAGATCCAGCACCCGCAGCCCGGCCAGGTCCTGCTCGAGTTTGCCAACCGCCGCCGCGCGGCTGGGCGCCTGGTGCTTGAGCCAGCGGCCCACGGCGGTACGGACCGCGCCCAGGGTGCAGCCGAGCACGCCGGTGCGGAACTGCTGGCGCGCCGCCAGGCCGATGCCGCGCTGATGCAGCGTCCAGGCGCTGAGGGCGTTGTCGAACGGCGCAGCGGGATGGTCCAGTTTCTGGATCACGCAGATGATCGCTTCCTCCAGCTGCTCCTGGCCAAACGCGGTGCCGATCACCTGGTCGAGCGCGCTGGCAAAGTCGGCGTAAGTGCCGGCCAGGCGCGGATCGCGGTAGGAGCTCATGGTGAAGGTGCCGGCGCCCTCCTCGTAGCTGGCGTACCCGCCATAGGCGCCGCCACGCTGGCGCAGCGCCTGGTGCAGCAGCTGGTGCGACAGCAACTGGGCCGCCACCGCCAGCCCCGGCGCGTCGCGATGGCGCAGGTCGGGCACGGCCCACGCGATGTGGCAGTGATTGACCTGGCTGGGCGCGAACAGGGCCAGGTCGGCGGCGGTCGGCATTTGCACCGGTGTCCTTGCCGCGCTGGCGCCGGTCGCGGCGCGCGGTGCGTCCAACAGCGCGGCCAGCGCGTCGGCATCGTCGTCGGCGCCGGCGGCCAGCACGGTGGCGGGACTGGTGACGATTTGCGCGTGCAGGCTGGCGAGGCGGTTGCGGACCCACGCGAAGCCGTCCGGCGTGGCCAGCTGCGCCTGCAGGCCGGTCAGGAAGGGCACGAAGGCCGCGCCGTCCGTCGCGTGCTCGAAGGCGCGCAGCGGCGACAGGGAGGCGGTCGCCATCAGGCGCGCATAGCGGTCGGCGTCCTGCGCCAGCGCGTCGAGCCGCCGGCGCGCCATCTGGTCGATCAGGAAGCGGATGCGCGCCTCTTCGTCGAAACGCGGATGCCGGACATAGGTCTCCAGCACCTCGGCCAAGGGCGCATGGTCTTCGCGCAGCGCGCTGGCGAAGAAGTTCATGCCCAGATTGAGCACGCCGCCGCCGGCCGGCGCCGCGTTCAAGCCGATGGCGTGGCGCGCGACCCGGGCGCGGCGCCAGGCGCCCGCCTCGGCGTAGTCCCGGCCGGCCACCCCGAGATCCCCGCGCAGGCCGGCATACAGCGCCAGCCAGGGCCAGTCGGCCTGCGGCAGCGCGCTCACATCGAACTGCACGCGGGCATAGGAGATGCCGTTGGAGGGGATGCTGAACACATATTTGCCTTCAGCGGCGGCCGCCACCTCGGGCAGCGCCAGCGGCGCCGGGCTGACGTCGGCCGGCCGGATGCGCGGCAGCACGGAGAAGTCGGCAGGCGCGCGCTGCAGCGCGTCCAGTGCGCGGCTATCGGCCGCCACCTGCGCCAGCCCGGCTGGCGAGAGCGTGGCCTGGAGCGCGTCCAGGCGTTCGCGCTCGCTTGCCGCGCGGCGCGTGAAATAGTCGGCGTCCGGATGGACTTGCGCATCCAGCCGCGCCGGATTGGCCAGCAAGGCGCGCACCAGGCCGGGGAAGAAGACCGGATCGGCGATGTCCTGGCGCAGGCGTTCCAGCGCCGCGGCGCTGTCGAAGGCGCCGATGGCGTCGCCGCCGCGCAGCACCACCGGCACCGCGTTCAGCATGCGCATCAGCACGTTCGGCATGCGGCCGCCGCTGGTGTCGCGCTGCTCGTAGGTGAGGTCGCGCAGCGCCGCTTGCAGCGCCGCCGCCGGCACGCCCTGCTCGGCGACGCGCTCCAGCGTGCCCCACAGCAGGGTGCGGGCAGCTTCCAGTTGCTCGATGCCGAGGCCCTCCATGCCGATATGGAACAGCAGCTGGCGCGCGCCCGGGTCCATGCCGTTGATGCGCGCTGGCCGTCCATAGCCGGCCGATTCCATGGCCTGGCGCAGCGGCGCGGCGGCGTCGCCGAGCAGGCCGGCCTGCAGCAGGACGGCGTGGTAGTAGACCGCAGGGTCGGCCGATTCGCCGAGCACCCAGGCCAGCTGCACACCGTGGTCACGGCCGCCGCTGCCCTGGGCCGGGATGGCGATGCTGGCGCTGCGCGGCGCGCTCACCGTGGCCAGTTGCGGCAGGCGGTGCGGCGCGGCGCCGCTGAGCTGGCTCAGCACGCGATCGGCGATGCGGCGCTGCACTTCGGCCGCGGCGATCGGGCCGGACGACATGAACAGCGCTTGCGACGGATGATAGTGGCTGGCGTGGAATTCCTTGAGCATGGCGTGGCTGAGCGCCGGGATCACCAGCGGATCGCCGCCCGATTCCAGTGCATAGGTGGTGCCTTCCAGCAGTTTGCTAGCCAGGCCGCGATACAGCGCGCGCTGCGGATCGGTGAACGCGCCTTTCATTTCGTTCAACACCACGCCCTGGTAGTGCAGCTTGCCGCCTTCCAGCGTGTAGCGCCAGCCCTCCTGCAGGAAGTTCAGGTAATCGAGCTTGGGGAAGAAGGTTGCGTCCAGGTAGACGTCGAGCAGGTTGAAGAAGTCATGGCGGCCGGTGCTGGCGAACGGATAGACGGTGCGGTCCGCATAGGTCATCGCGTTCATGAAGCTGGCCGTGGAACGGCGCACCATGGCGAAGAACGGATCGCGCACCGGGTAGCGGCGCGATCCGCACAAGGCCAGGTGTTCGAGGATGTGGGCGCGGCCGTCGCTGGCGTCCGGAATGGTCGGGAAGGCGACCAGGAAGGCCAGGTCGGCGCCCTCGGTGGCCAGGTGCAGGTGGCGCGCGCCGGAGCGCGGTTCGTGGTATTCCTCGACCGTGGTGCGCAGGGCCGGAATGTCGTGGCTGCGGAGTAGTTCGAAAGTGGTCATGGCGATGTGCGGGTGGCGTCAGGCGCGCTGCAGTTGCGCGATCAGGACTTCGGCGGCGCGCCGGTTGGCGTAGGCGTAGGCCTCGCGGTCGAGCTTGGTTTTCCAGCGGATTTTCGCGGCCATCTCCGGGTTGTGCTCTTCCAGCAAACTGAAAACGGTAATGCCCTGTTGCTGGAGTTCGGGTTGGGCGGCCAGGTGCGTGTCCCACATGAGCTTGAGATTGGCGCGGATCTCGGTATCGAGCTCCTTGGTGTAGCCGGATTCGGCGTCCGACTTGTGGGTGAGCGCGCTGCTGTAGACGCGCAAGGTGTCGAACACCACGGCGGTGGAGGTGGTCGCATCCCAGGCGGCGGTCTCGACGCAGGTGGCCAGGCTGCGCGGCAGTTCGGACGCCTGCGCGTCGGTCTGGGCGGTGGCGGCGCGGCGCACGGCGCGCCACTCGGCCGGGGCGGGACGGTCGCCATCGAGCAGGCGGCGGTGCAGCGCCTGCACCTGGGCCGATATCTGCGACAGTTCGGCGGGCACCTCGGCCAGTTTGCCGATGAACTCGCCGGCGTCGGCCAGCACGTCCACGATCACGGCGCTGGCGGCCGGCGTCACGTCGGCGCCCGGCCGCACTGCGCTCAGCAGGTCGACGCCGAACCCCAGCGCGGCGTCGGCGGACGGCAGCGTGGCGGCGATGCCGTCGGCGGTGGTCGCCAGCCATTGCGGCAGGCCCAGGGTCTGCTCCCATTGCGCCAGGTCTTCGCTTTCCAGCACGCAGCCCACCAGGCTGCCCTTTTCACCATTCCAGGACAGGGGGCCCGGAGCCAGGCGTGCGGCGGCGGCGTTGCGGCGCAGCTGTTCCAGGGCCGCGTCACGCACGGCCGGGTTCGAGTGGTAGGCGTGCATCTCAGGCCTCCAGCTGGTCGTCAAGCATGGCCGCCAGGCGGGTCTTGGACTGGGTCCCGGTCAACCGCGTGCGCTCCTTGCCGCCAGCGAACAGGATCAGGGTCGGCAGGCCGCGTACCGCGTGCTGCTCCATCGCCTGGCGGTTTTCGTCTGCATTGAGCTTGACCACGCGAACTTCGGGATATTCGCCGGCCAGGTCGGCCAGGATCGGGGACAGGGCCTTGCACGGACCGCACCATTCGGCCCAGAAGTCGACCAGCACCAGGCCAGGCGCCTTGAGCACGTCGGTCTCGAAGTCGGCGTCGCTGGTGTTGAGGATAGTAGAAGACATAGTGTTTTTCCCGATAAATGTGAAGAGGTAGCACGGGAAGATTAACAGTCGCGCCAGCCTGTGCGTCCCTATGGAATTGGAATTTCCGTCATGCGGTACTGCTCCATGTTTCAGTACAGTTGGGGGGGGCGCCGCCTGCGCGCCGGCCAGCGGACGCTTGACGATGGCGGGGGTGGGGGCTATATTAATGACTTATAAGTAAGTTAATTAAGTTTCTCATCCTTCCCTTATGCAAGCCCCTTCCGACACCAAGCCCCGCTGGGAGCGCCGCAAGGACGCCCGGCCGCAGGAATTGCTGGAGGCGGCGCTGGCCCAGTTTGTCGAGCGTGGCTTCGCCGCCACCCGGCTGGAGGACGTGGCGCGCCGCGCCGGCGTCTCCAAGGGCACGCTTTACCTGTATTTCGAGAACAAGCAGGAACTATTCAAAGCCGTGGTGCGCGGCACCATCGTGCAAGCCATCGGCGACGCCGAGCAGGAAATCGCCAACTATGCCGGTCCCAGCGCCGACCTGTTCCGCGTCATCATGATGCGCTGGTGGGACAAGATAGGCGACACCAAGCTGGCCGGCATCACCAAGCTGATGATGGCCGAAGCCACCAACTTCCCCGACCTGGCCGCCTTCTACAACGAGGAAGTGGTGGTGCGCGGCAATGGCCTGCTGTGCAGCGTGCTGCGCCGGGGCATGGCCAGCGGCGAGTTCCGGACTATCGATACGGCCGTCATGACCCGCGTGCTGACCGCCCCGGTGGTGATGCTGATGATGTGGGCCCATGCCTTCCTGCCCTGCGACATGCCGGACCTGGACCCGGAACAGTACATGGCGGCCTTCCTGGACGTCAGCCTGCGCGGCCTGCTGGCCGACCCGGCGCCGGCGGCCTGACCGTGGCGCCCTTCAATTGCACTCCAGATTGCTGTTTTGGTACGTTCATCCCCCTTAAACTGCAGACTGTCGCAATTTCCCTCGCCCTGCCGTCTTTCTCGATAACATGTGCCTCCATGCCAGTTCAACGATAAAATGACGGATTCTTTATTTTTCCTCCGAGTCATCAAATGAATATCGAACAAGCCCGCTTCAACATGATCGAACAGCAAATCCGTCCCTGGGACGTCCTGGACACGGACGTGCTGGAGCTGCTGCACGTGGTCAAGCGCGAGAACTTCGTGCCGGACGCTTACAAGAGCCTGGCATTTGTCGATACGGAAATCCCGCTGCCGGCCGGCCAGGCCATGCTGGCGCCCAAGTACGAGGCGCGCCTGCTGCAGGATCTGCAAGTGAAGAAACATGAATCCGTGCTGGAAGTGGGCACCGGTTCCGGCTACATGGCGGCCCTGCTGGCGCACCGCGCCCGCCACGTGACCACCGTGGAAATCAATCCCGAACTGAAAGCCCTGGCCGAGAAGAACCTGGCCGTCAGCGGCGTGGCCAACGTGACCGTGGAGCTGGGCGACGGCGCCAACGGCTGGACCAACGGCGCGCCGTTCGACGTGATCCTGGTGTCCGGCTCGCTGCCCGAGCTGCCCCAGGGCCTGCTCAAGCAGCTCAAGGTCGGCGGCCGCCTGGCGGTCATCATTGCCCAGAGCCCGGCCATGAAGGCCCAGCTGGTGACCCGTACCGGTGAAGCCGGCTACGACACCCGCACCCTGTTTGAAACCGACGTGGCGCCGCTGCAACAAGCGGCCGCCCCGTCCACCTTCCAGTTCTGAGCGCCGCATGGAGCAGATCACCGCCCCTGAACTGGCAGCCTGGCTGGCCGATCCGGACCGGCCCAAGCCGGTGCTGCTGGATGTGCGCGAAAACTGGGAATTCGAGACCTGCCACATTCCGGGCTCGACCCATATCGTAATGAACACCATCCCGGCCCGCATCGACGACCTGGATGAGGATGCGCAGATCGTCTGCATCTGCCATCACGGCGCGCGCAGCATGCAGGTGGCGGCGTACCTGGAGCACCACGGTTTCGGCAAGATGGTCAACCTGACCGGCGGCGTCCATGCCTGGGCGCTGCAGGTCGATCCGGCCATGCCCAAGTACTGAGGCAAGCGTCAGCGGTTGCTGGCGGCGGCGCCGCCGGACCGCGTGCGGCCCGCCGGACGCGAAAGTGTAGATTTGATCAACTTTTTTGATGACTCCAACGGAGAACGCAATGCAGAAATCCCTCCTCGCCGTGCTGATCACCAGCGCCATGTTGACGCTTAACGCACAGGCGGCCGACCTGATCCAGGTGTACCAGCAGGCGCTGGCAAACGACGCCACCTATGCCAGCGCGCGCTCGTCGCTGGCGGCCGGTCAGGAACGCAGCACCCAGGGACGTGCCTTGCTGCTGCCCAGCGTGTCGGCCTCCGGATCCAACCTGCGCAACAGCGGCGACGCCAATCCGTACAACTCCATCATCAATGCCCGCACCGGCAAGGTCGACACCGATTACCACAGCAACACCTACACCGTGCAGCTGGTGCAGCCGCTGTTCGACTACGGCGCCTGGCAGTCCTACCAGCAGAGCAAGCTGCAGCAGGCCGTGTCCGAAGCCACCTTCTCGCAGGCGCGCCAGGACTTGATCGTGCGCGTGGCCCAGGCCTATTTCGACGTGCTGACGGCGCAGGACAACCTGACCTCGACCCAGGCCCAGAAAGTGGCCACCACCGAGCAGCTGGCCTCGGCCAAGCGCAACTTCGAGGTCGGCACCCAGACCATTACCGACACCCACGAGGCGCAGGCCGCCTACGACCTGGTGGTGGCACAGGAATTCGCCGCCATCAACGACCTGGACAACAAGCGCACGGCGCTGCAGGTCATCATCGGCGCCGCCCCCGGCGAACTGTCGCCGCTGCGCCCGGGCATCACCATCAGCCCGCCGTCGCCGGCCTCGGTGGAACCCTGGGTGCAGTCGGCCGAAAACGCCAACTACAGCGTGGTGGGCGCCCAGCTGGCAGTGGAGATCGCCAAGCGCGAGATCGCCCGCAACCGCGCCGGCCACATGCCGACCGTGAACCTGATCGCCAACACCTCGCACACCACCGTCACCGGCGGCAGCATCACGAACAACAACGCCATCGGCGTCAGCTGGAGCATGCCGCTGTTCAGCGGTTTTGGCGTCACCAGCAAGGTGCGTGAAACCATCGCCCTGGAAGACAAGGCGCGCAACGACCTGGACGCCACCAAGCGCGCCGCCGCTCAGAGCGCCCGTTCCGCCTTCCTCGGCATGAACAGCGGCCTGGCCCAGGTCAAGGCGCTGGAAGCGGCCGAGGTGTCGAGCAAGTCCTCGCTGGAGTCGAACAAGCTAGGCTACCAGGTGGGCGTGCGTATCAACATCGACGTGCTGAACGCCCAGAAGCTGCTGTACTCGACCCAGCGCGACCTGGCCAAGGCCCGCTACGACGCCATCATGAACGGCCTGCGCCTGAAAGCCGCCGCCGGCTCGCTCAAGGAAGACGACCTCGGCCCGGTCAACGCCCTGCTGCAGCACTGAACGCTGCGGGATGGACGACACCGGCCCGCGCGGCCGGTTTTTTTATCGCTGGATTATTGGTAAAAATTGCATAGTCATTGCAATTTTCATGGATTTATTCGTCAACCGTGTGGAGTCATACTGGCTGCACTTCACCACACTTTGAGGAGCAGATCATGACCCAGCAACAAGTCGCCATCGTTACCGGGGCATCGCGCGGCATCGGCGCCGCCATCGCCCAGCGCCTGGCCCGCGATGGCCATGCAGTCGTCGTCAACTACGCGGGCCGCGCGGCCGAGGCCGAGGCGGTGGTGGCCGCCATTGCCGCCCAGGGCGGCCAGGCCCTGGCGGTGCAGGCCGACGTGGCCGACCCGGCCGCCGTGCGCAGCCTGTTCGACCAGGCCATCGCCCGCTTCGGCGGCGTCGACATCCTGGTCAACAACGCCGGCATCATGCCGCCGCAACTGCCGCACCTGGCCGACACCGACGACGCTACCTTCGACCGCCTGGTGGCCATTAACCTGAAAGGCAGCTTCAACACCATGCGCGAGGCGACGGCCAAACTGCGCCATGGCGGCCGCATCATCAACTTCTCGTCCAGCCTGGTCGGCACCCTGTTGCCCGGCTACGCCGTGTACACGGCCACCAAGGCAGGGGTGGAAGCCATGACCAGCATCCTGGCCAAGGAACTGCGCGGCAAGAACATCACGGTCAACTCGGTCGCGCCCGGCCCTACCGCCACCGCCCTGTTCCTGGACGGTAAAACGCCCGAAGCCATAGCCCGCCTGGCCAAGGTGCCGCCGCTGGAGCGCCTGGGCCAGCCGGACGATATCGCCGCCGCCGTGTCCTTCCTGGCCGGCCCGGACGGGGCCTGGATCAATGGACAGACCCTGCGCGCCAACGGCGGCATGGTGTAAGGAGGCCATCATGGATAAATCCATCGTATTGGTCACTGGCGCCGGCACCGGCATCGGCCACCTGTCCGTGCAAGCGCTGGCACTGGCCGGCCACGCCGTGTACGCCAGCATGCGCGACATCCACGGCCGTAACGCCGCCAAGGTGCGCGCGCTGCGCGACTGGGCTTACGCCCACGGCGCCGACGTGCGCGCCGTCGAGCTCGACGTGTTGTCGCAGGCGTCGGCCGACGCCGCCGTGGCCGCCATCATGGCCGAGCGCGCCCGCCTGGACGCCGTGGTGCACAATGCCGGCCACCTGGTGATCGGCCCCACGGAAGCGTACACGCCGGAGGAAATCATGCGCGTGTTCGACACCAACTACCTGGGCGCCCAGCGCGTCAACAAGGCGGTGCTCCCGGTCATGCGGTCCCAACAGCAGGGACTGGTGCTGTGGGTCAGCAGCACCACCGCGCGCGGCGGCTTCCCGCCCTTCCTGGGACCGTACGCGGCGGCCAAGGCGGCCATGGACAGCACGGCCGTCACCCTGGCCTACGAGCTGGCGCGCTTCAACATCGAGACGTCCATCGTGGTGCCGGGCGCCTTCACCTCGGGTACGGACCACTTCGCCAACGCCGGGCATCCGGCCGACGTGGCCACCGCCGCGGCCTATGCCCGCTACGATGGCCTGATGGACCAGGTCGGCGCGCGCCTGGCGCAGCTGATGCCGCCCGAGGCCGACCCGGCCGCCGTCGGCGCCGAGATCGCCCGCATCGTCAGCCTGCCGCACGGGCAGCGTCCGTTCCGCTCGGTGGTGGACTTCCTCGATGACGGCGCCGGCGCCGTGACCGAGGTGGCCGAGCGCGTGCGCGAGCAGTTCGCGCACCGGATTGGCATCGCCGACCTGCTGCGTCCCGCTGTTACAAACTAAAGTGGCGCAGCGTACGCTGCGGGTGGCGGACTCAGGGCATAATTAATCCACGCGCCGGAGAGCGCGGCTCTATCCGCCGACCGCAGCTCAGGGGACTTACATGCCGCAAGCCGAGACCAGGAACGATGCCTATTCCGCGCTGCCGGCGCTGGCCGCCGTGGGCGTGCTGGCGGCCGATCTGATACTGGTGCAGCGCGGCTGGATGACACTCGATTTTGCCGTCTGCATGGCGGTGATCGTGGCCTTCGTGGCCTACGGCCTGAGCAAGATCGCCCAGCGCAAATACAAGATGGGCCTGTCGCACTTGCTGGCGGCCGCCATCCTGGTCACCATGCTGTTCACGCCGCTGCGCCTGTGGGAGCTGCGGCTGCTGGGCGAGCGCCTGGGCGTGGCGCTCCCCACGGTCAGTTACAGCCCGGCGCCGGCGCCCTCGAAGGCGCGTTCGATCAGTTCGATCTTGTACCCGTCCGGATCGGTGACGAAGGCGATCACGGTGCTGCCGCCCTTGACCGGGCCCGGTTCGCGCGTCACGTTGCCGCCGTTGGCCTTGACGGCGTCGCAGGCGGCGTAGATATCCTCGGCCGAAATGGCCAGGTGGCCGTAGGCCGTGCCCATCTCGTAGCTGGTGGTGCCCCAGTTGTAGGTCAGTTCCAGTTCCGCGTGGTCCGGATTGCTGCCATAGCCGAGGAAGGCCAGGCTGTACTTGTATTCCGGGTTTTCGCTGGTGCGCAGCAGCTTCATGCCCAGCACCTTGGTGTAGAAGTCGATGGAACGCTGCAGGTCGCCGACCCGCAGCATGGTGTGCAGTATGCGCATGTATGTATCCTTGGTAGATGCCTGAACCCGGATTCTATGCGTTTTGCGCCATTCCTGCCCAGTTCCGCTCGTGCTCGCTTACTTGGGCGCCACGCGCCACACGACGTTGCCGACGTCGTCGGCCACCAGCAGCGCGCCCTGCTTGTCCACCGCCACGCCCACCGGACGGCCATGGGCCTTGCCGTCGCTGTCCAGGAAGCCGGACAGGAAGTCCTGCGGCGGACCGGACGGCTTACCGCCGGAGAAGGGCACGAAGATCACCTTGTAGCCGCTGTGCGGCTTGCGATTCCAGGAGCCGTGCTGGCCGATGAAGGCGCCGCCCCGGTAGGCTGCCGGCAGCAGTTTGCCCTCGTAGAAGGCCAGGCCCAGCGAAGCCGTGTGGGCGCCCAGCGCGTAGTCCGGCACCAGGGCCCTGGCCACCAGGTCGGGCTGCTGCGCATCGACGCGCTGGTCCACGTGGCGGCCGTAGTAGCTGTAGGGCCAGCCGTAGAAGCCGCCATCCTTCACCGAGGTCATGTAGTCGGGCACCAGTTCGTTGCCCAGCTCGTCACGCTCGTTGACGGTGGTCCACAGCGTCTTGCTGTGCGGCTCCCAGGCCAGGCCGTTGGGATTGCGCAGGCCGGTCGCGTACAGCCGCGCCTTGTTGGTGGCCAGGTCCAGCTGCCAGATGGCGGCGCGGCCTTCTTCCTTGTCCAGGCCGTTCTCGCCCACATTGCTGTTCGAGCCTACCGTCACGTACAGGGTTTTGCCGTCCGGGCTGGCGATGATGTTCTTGGTCCAGTGGTGGTTGATGGTGCCGGCCGGCAGGTCCATCACCTTGGTGCCGGCCGCCGTGATGGTGCTGTCGCCATCCTTGTAGGGGTAGCGCACGATGGCGTCGCTGTTGGCCACGTACAGGTAGCCGCCCACCAGGGCCATGCCGAACGGTGAATTGAGGCCCTGCAGCAGGGTGCTGCGGCGCTGCGCCACGCCATTGGCGTCCAGCCCGCGCAGCAGGGTGATGCGGTTGGCCGACTTGGTCACGGCGCCGGCCTTCTTCATCTCGTGCTGCATGACGGCGCCTTTGACGCCCTTGCTGTCGTCCGGCTTGGGCGGGGCGTTGGTCTCGGCCACCAGCACGTCGCCGTTGGGCAGCACGTACAGCCAGCGCGGGTGTTCCAGGCCGCGCGCATAGGGCGTGACGGCGAAGCCGGCCGGGGCGTTGGGCTTGTCGTCGCCCTTCCACGCTTCGGCCGGCGCCACGTTGACGGTGGGGATGAGCTTCTTGTCCGGTTCCGGCAGGCTGGGGTTGGGGCCGAAACCGGCCGGATACTGGCCCTGGGCCTGCAGGGCGGGGAGGGCAGCCAGGGCCGCCATGGCAAACACGGTGGTTTTCATGCGGGATCTCAATCGCGTTTGGAGCCAGGCTGGGGCTGGGCGGGGGCGGAGCCGGTCGGCTTGCCGCTGGTGGCTTCCACGCCGGGACCGGCGCGGCTGGTGTCGGCCAGCCCCTGCTCGACGTCGCTGGCGGCCTGCTTGCCGACGCTGCGCGGGTCCTTGCGCTGGTCGGGCGACTCGTCGCGCTCGTGCGGCAGGCGGTGCTGGTCTTCGGTCTGGCCGTCGTGGCCGGTGCGCTGCCGGGTGTTCACACCCGCTTCCGGCATGGCGGTGCCGGCTTGTTTTTCGGTAGTCATGGCAATAACCTTTCCTTTTAGATATCTTTTCAATCCATGATAGCGCGTTGGCCACAGGCTGGCCGTTCGATTGAATTTGTTGCGGATATGTATTTCTGGCATGAAAATCGCTTACTATTCCGTCATCGTTTTCTGAGAGTGCTTGCATGAGTTCCCACGCCGACGCCGCCTTGCCCGGTCCCTGTCCCAATTGCAACGCCGTCGCCAGCGGCAATTTCTGCCATCAATGCGGCCAGGAGACGGTGCTGCATCCGGCCAGCACGCGCGAATTCCTGCACGAGTTCATCGGCCATTACGTGGCCCTGGAAGGCAAGCTGTGGGGCACGCTGGCGCGCCTGTTCTTCCGCCCCGGCGCGCTGACCAATGAATACATACGCGGGCGCCGGGTGCGCTTCGTGCAGCCGCTGCGCATCTACCTGACCTGCAGCCTGATCTTCTTTGCCGTGCTGAAGTTCAGCGGCATGTCCATGGTTGATCTGGGCGACAGCAAGAATGACAAGGCGGTGCCGCAGGAGGTCAAGCAAATGATTCCGGCCAAGGCGGTGGACGAGATCGAGGCCAAGGCGCGGGAGCGTGCCCGGAGCAAGGCCGCGGCCAGCACCGCGCCCGCCCATGCAGGCAAAGCGGAGGGGGAGAGCGAGAACGGCAATGAGCCGATGACCATCGATGGCCGCAGCGTCAGCAGCTGGCTGGGCGACTATCCTTACGTCCAGCACAAGGTCGAACATTTCGAGCACCTGTCCCTGGCGGAAAAGAGCCAGGCCTTGTCGGCGGGCTTGCTGCATTTCCTGCCTTATGCCGTGTTCTGCCTGATGCCGGTGTTCGCCTTCTACCTGAAGGTGCTGTACCTGGGCAGCGGGCGCCGTTTCGGCGAACACCTGCTGTTCGCCCTGCACAGCAACGCCTTTGCCTATGCCCTGCTGACCCTGATGTTCCTCCCGCTGCCGGGCTTTTTCAAGGGCCTGATGTGGTGCTGGCTGCTGGGCTACCTGCCGTGGGCCATGCGCAGGGTCTACCACAAGAGCCGCTTCGGCACGTTCTGGCGCTGGGCCGTGCTGATGACGCTGTACACCTTCACGCTGGCGCTGGGCTTCCTGGCGGCGGCCTCCATGGGCGTGTTGACCGGACACTGAGGCCGCACTATACTGCGCGCAATACTGGTTGAATGTACAGTATTGCGCCCGTGTGTTATGGGTTACTCTCCTGCGTGTCGCCCACCGAGAATTTGCCGAGATGACCAAGCCAGCCACGCATGACCTGTTCCCGACCATCGCCCTGGTCGTCCGCCACCACACCGATGGCATCGAGGAACCGGTCCACCGCATCGTCGCCTTCCTGCGCGAACGGGGCCACGCCGTCGTGTTCGAACAGGAAACGGCGGCGCATGTGGCCGTGGATGGCGTGCCGGCCATGGATGCGGCGCAGATCGGCGCCAGCTGCGACGCCGCCATCGTGCTGGGCGGCGACGGCACCATGCTGGGCATCGCGCGCCAGCTGGCGCCCTTCGACGTGCCGCTGATCGGCATCAACCAGGGCCGCCTGGGCTTCATGACCGACATCCCGCTGGACGGCATGCTGGACGTGCTGGCCCAGATCCTGGGCGGCAGCTACCAGGCCGAGCGCCGCACCCTGCTGGAAGGCCAGGTGCTGCGCGACGGCGCCAGCATGCACGTGGGCTTGGCCGTGAACGACGTGGTGGTGTCGCGCGGGGCCGGCGCCGGCATGGCCGAGCTGCGGGTCGAGGTGGACGGCCACTTCATGTACAACCAGCGTTCGGACGGCCTGATCATCGCCACCCCGACCGGCTCCACCGCCTACGCGCTATCGGCCGGCGGGCCGCTGCTGCATCCCAGCCTGGGCGGCATCGTGCTGGTGCCGATCGCGCCGCATGCGCTGTCCAACCGCCCCATCGTGCTGCCCGAGAGCAGCGGGATCGTGGTCGAAATCGTGCGCGGGCGCGACATCAGCGTCAACTTCGACATGCAGACCTTCGCCAGCCTGATGCCGCAGGACCGCATCCTCATCCGCCGCTCGCCGCACACCATCACCTTCCTGCATCCGGAGCGCTGGAGCTACTACCACACGCTGCGCGAAAAGCTGCACTGGAACGAGTATCCGTCCGGCGAAGGCAAACTCCATTAACCCTATCCACACTTCCATGCTGCGTACCCTGTCCATCCGCGACTTCGTGATCGTCGACCAGATCGAACTGGAATTTTCCGCCGGCTTCACCGTGTTCACCGGCGAGACCGGGGCCGGCAAGTCCATCCTGATCGATGCGCTGACCCTTGCGCTGGGCGGCCGCGGCGACGCCAGCGTGGTGCGCGAGGGCGCGGCCAAGGCCGATATCACGGCCGATTTCGCCCCCGGCGAGGCGGCCCGCGCCTGGCTGGCCGCGCATGAATTCGCGGTGGAGGAGGGCGGCGCCCTGCTGCGCCGCGTGATCGACAACGCCGGCCGTACCAAGGCCTACATCAACGGCGTGGCCGCCACGGCGGCCCAGCTGCGCGAGCTGGGCGACCTGCTGGTGGACATTCACGGCCAGCATGCGCACCAGTCGCTGCTCAAGTCAGACGCCCAGCGCATGCTGCTCGACAGCCAGGCCGGCGCGGCCGACCAGGTGCGCGCCGTCTTGCATGCTTACCGGGCATGGCGCGCGCTGGCCAGGCAGCTGGAGGAATTCGAGACCAACGCGGCCAACGTGCTGTACGAGCGCGAACGGCTGGAGTGGCAGGTGGGCGAGCTGGAAAAGCTGGCGCCCAAGCCCGGCGAGTGGGCCGAGGTCAGCCTGGAACAGAGCCGCTTGTCGCACGCGGCCAGCCTGCTGGAGGGCGTGCAGGAGGCGCTGTCGGTGCTGTCGGAATCGGATGAGAACCCGGTGCTGTCGCACCTGTCGTCGCTGAACCAGAAGCTGGGCAAGCTGGCCGGCATCGACAGCGGCCTGCAGGCCGTGGTGGACCTGGTGGAACCGGCCCGTATCCAGCTGCAGGAAGCCGTGTATGCGCTCAACACCTACCTGGACAAGGTGGACCTGGACCCGTCGCGCCTGCGCGAGGTCGACGCCCGCATGGAAGCCCTGCATTCGGCCGCGCGCAAATACCGCGTGGAGGAAGAGCAGCTGCCGCAGGAGCTGGACCGGTTGTCGTCCCAGCTGCGCCAGCTGGCCGACGCCACCGACCTCGATGGCTTGCGCCAGCAGGAGCAAAAGCTCAAGGCCGCCTACCTGGACGTGGCGCAGCGCCTGTCGCAGACGCGCGCCAAGGCTGCACGCCAGCTGGGCGAGGCCGTCACCAGCGCCATGCAGGAGCTGAGCATGGGCGGCGGCCGCTTCGAAGTCGCGCTGAACGGCTGCGAGCCGGGCGCGCACGGGGTCGAGCAGGTGGAATTCCTGGTGGCCGGCCACGCCGGGGTGGCGCCGCGTCCGCTGGCCAAGGTGGCCTCGGGCGGCGAGCTGGCGCGCATCTCGCTGGCCATTTCCGTGATCACCTCCAAGGCCGCTACCACGCCCACCCTTATCTTCGACGAGGTCGACAGCGGCATCGGCGGCGGCGTGGCCGAGGTGGTGGGCCGGCTGCTGCGGCGCCTGGGCCAGGAGCGCCAGGTGCTGTGCGTGACCCACTTGCCGCAGGTGGCCAGCCAGGCCGGCCAGCATTTCCAGGTGGCCAAGGGCGCAGCGCCCGGCGGCCGCACCGCCTCGCGCATCCACGTGCTCGATCCGGCCGCGCGGGTGGAGGAAGTGGCGCGCATGCTGGGCGGCCTGGAAATCACCGCCACCACGCGCCAGCACGCCCGCGAGCTGCTGGCTTCCTGATGCGAGTAGCGGTCACTTGATTAACCGGCTTGACTGTTTCGATAATTTGTCCGACCATGGCTAAACCACTCATCTCTCGCAAGTCCGTCGTTGGTCTTGGGTGAGAAGGAAAAGCCGCTCGATAGGGCGGCTTTTTCACATCCGAGAGGTAAACATGCCGCAAAGCTCTCCGCACAGGACGGCGGTCTATATCGACGGCTGTAATTTGTACTATAGCCGGCTGCGGCACAGTCAGTACAAATGGCTGGATGTTGCCGGCTTGTTTGATGCGATCCTGGCGCAGCGCGATCAGAACGAGATTTTGTGTAAGCTTAAATTCTTCACTGCGCCGGTGCTTGCGAATTTTTCCACACACGGTGTGGCCTCCGAGACTGCGCAGAGTGCTTATCATCGTGCGCTGTACGCACTGCACCAACATCGCGTCGAGGTCATCAACGGAAAACATAGCTATGATCGCAGCGGGAGCCTGATGCCGCTGTTCGTTGACGGTGCGCGTTACGACCGCGGCCTGCGCGTACGGGTCTGGAAGCTCGAGGAAAAGAAAACAGACGTGAACCTCGCTCTGCATATGTATCGCGACGTGGCAAAAGGTCGCTATGACCGTATTGTCCTAGTTTCCAATGATAGCGACGCCGAGCCAGCCTTGGCGGCCGTACGCGAAGATTTCCCTGGTGTGGTCATCGGCTTGGTCAGCCCGGTGAGGCCACCCGAGGCTGGCGAAAAAGCGAAGCGCCGGCTGAGCGGGTCACTTGCCAAATATGCTGATTGGATAGTTCCGTATTTGAGCGACGAGCAGCTTTTGGCGGCCCAGTTGCCCAGCCTGGTTTTGACCCGCAAAAAGCCGATCGTCAAGCCAAGGCACTGGTTCGAAGACAGCTGAAATGATCCGCTGGCATAGGGAGCAATGTGCAGCCGGGTGAATTCACTATAATGGCTAGTTATTCATCTTCAGCCAGCCGCCCGCCACATGAGCTTTCAAGCAGAACCGCCCCATACCCACGGCAGCGCCAGCCGCAGCGCCATTGTCCTGGTCAACCTCGGCACGCCGGACGCGCCGACCCGTTCCGCCGTGCGCCGCTACCTGAAGCAGTTCCTGTCCGATCCGCGCGTGGTGGAAATCCCGCGCGCCATCTGGTGGTGCATCCTGCACCTGATCATCCTGCCGTTCCGCTCCGGCCAGTCGGCCAAAAAATACGCGTCGATCTGGACCGAGGACGGCTCGCCGCTGAGGATCAACACCGCCGCCCAGGCCCAGGGCCTGCGCGCCGTGCTGGGCCAGCGCGGCCACGATGACCTGACCGTGGCCATGGCCATGCGCTACGGCTCGCCCGCGCTGCCCGACGTGCTGGCCAAGCTCAAGGCCGACGGCCATCAGCGTATCCTGGTGCTGCCGGCCTATCCGCAGTATTCCGGCACCACCACCGGCTCCATCTACGACGCCGTGTTCCAGCACTACGGCTCGGTGCGCAACATTCCCGAGCTGCGCTTGGTGCGCAACTACCACGACCACGAGGCGTACATCGACGCCCTGCGCCAGAGCGTGCTGGCCTACTGGGAGCAGCACGGCCGCGGCGAAAAACTGTTGCTGAGCTTCCACGGCGTGCCCAAGCGCACCCTGCTGCTGGGCGACCCCTACCACTGCGAGTGCCTGAAGACGGCGCGCCTGCTGGCCGCCAGCCTCAAGCTGCGTCCCGATCAATGCCTGGTCACCTTCCAGTCGCGCTTCGGCAAGGCTGAGTGGCTGCAGCCCTATACCGCGCCCACCGTGGCCCAGCTGGCCCGCGACGGCGTAAAGAATCTGGACATCCTATGCCCGGGTTTCACCAGCGACTGCCTGGAAACCCTGGAGGAAATCGCCATGGAAGTGCGGCATGAATTCCTGTCCAACGGCGGCAAGCAGTTCCACTATATTCCTTGCCTGAACGATAACCCGGCCTGGATACGCGGCCTGGGCGAGATCGCCGAGCAGCACCTGATCGGCTGGCCGACGCAGCTGGGCCCCGCCGAGCGCGAGGCGCGCCGCCGCGACGCCGACACCGGCCGCGCCGCCGCCCTGGAGCGTGGCGCCAGCCAGTAAGCCCTTGCGGAAAAAGCGACAACATAGCCAACTGAATACCGTAGCACCGTCATCAGCACTTGCAGGGGAGGAGTGCCAGCCTGTTAAAATAGCCGGCTTGTAGTGTTGACGGCAGCGCTTGCGGGGGTTGTGGAATACCCCTTGAAAAAGAGTGGATATTGCCCCACTTGCTGCCCGTGCAGTCATTCTGTCATGTCAAAAAAATACGATCAGTAGGAGTCTTAGATGCAAGATCAGGAAAACCAAGCCGTACCCAGCCCGGAGTCGGACCCTGCGGCGGTCCCGCCTGCGACTCCCCAGTCGTCCCTGGAACAGCAGCTGGCCGAGACCGAGGCGCGCCTGGCCGAGATGCATGACGCCTTCATGCGCGCCAAGGCCGACGGTGAAAACATCCGCCGCCGCGCGCAGGAAGACGTGGCCAAGGCCCACAAGTTCGCCGTGGAGAGCTTTGCCGAGGCCATGGTGCCCGTCAAGGACAGCCTGGAGATGGCCCTGAAAGTGGAATCGCCCTCGCTCGATTCGCTCAAGGAAGGCGTGGAAATGACGCTCAAGCAGCTCAATTCCGCCTTCGAGAAAAACCGCCTGCTGGAAATCCTGCCTGCCCAGGGCGAGAAGCTGGACCCCAACAAGCACCAGGCCGTGGCCGTGGTGCCGGCCGAGCAGGAAGCCAATACCGTGGTGGCCGTGCTGCAGAAGGGCTACATGATCGCGGACCGCCTGTTGCGCCCGGCCATCGTGACCGCCGCCGCGCCGAAATAATTGCTGGCGTTCATCGCTAAGCACTTGAAAACATACAGCATTCCCACATATCAGTTCTATCTGAACTCTAGCAAATAAGGAATAACATCATGGGCAAGATTATCGGTATCGACCTGGGGACCACCAACTCCTGCGTTTCCATCGTGGAAAACGGCCAGCCCAAGGTCATTGAAAACGCCGAAGGCGCGCGCACCACGCCTTCCATCATCGCTTACCAGGAAGACGGCGAGATCCTGGTCGGTTCGCCGGCCAAGCGCCAGGCCGTGACCAACCCGAAAAACACCCTGTTCGCCGTCAAGCGCCTGATCGGCCGTAAATTCGAGGAAAAAGAAGTCCAGAAGGACATCGCGCTGATGCCGTACAGCATCACCAAAGCCGACAACGGCGACGCCTGGATCGGCGTGCGCGACAAGAAACTGGCGCCGCCGCAAATCTCCGCCGAAGTGCTGCGCAAGATGAAGAAAACCGCCGAGGACTACCTGGGCGAAGAAGTGACCGAGGCCGTGATCACCGTGCCGGCCTACTTCAACGACTCGCAGCGCCAGGCCACCAAGGACGCCGGCCGTATCGCCGGCCTGGACGTCAAGCGCATCATCAACGAGCCGACCGCGGCCGCGCTGGCCTTCGGCCTGGACAAGGCTGAAAAGGGCGACCGCAAGATTGCCGTGTATGACCTGGGCGGCGGGACCTTCGACGTGTCCATCATTGAAATCGCCGACGTGGATGGCGAGAAGCAGTTCGAAGTGCTGTCGACCAACGGCGACACCTTCCTGGGCGGCGAAGACTTCGACCAGCGCGTGATCGACTACATCATCGATGAATTCAAGAAGATCAACGGCCTGGACCTGAAAAAAGACCCGATCGCCCTGCAGCGCATCAAGGCGTCGGCCGAGCGCGCCAAGATCGAGCTGTCGTCCTCGCAGCAGACCGAGATCAACGAGCCCTACATCGCGATGGCCAACGGCGCCCCGGTCCACCTGACCCTGAAGATGACCCGCGCCAAGCTGGAATCGCTGGTGGAAGAGCTGATCAACGCCACCATCGAACCGTGCCGCACCGCCATCAAGGATGCCGGCGTGAAAGTGTCGGACATCGATGACATCATCCTGGTGGGCGGCATGACCCGCATGCCCAAGGTGCAGGAAAAGGTCAAGGAGTTCTTCGGCAAGGAGCCGCGCAAGGACGTGAACCCGGACGAGGCCGTTGCTGTCGGCGCCGCCATCCAGGGCTCGGTGCTGTCGGGCGACCGCAAGGACCTGCTGCTGCTGGACGTGACCCCGCTGTCGCTGGGTATCGAAACCCTGGGCGGCGTGATGACCAAGATGATCCACAAGAACACCACGATCCCGACCAAGTTCTCGCAGGTGTTCTCGACCGCCGACGACAACCAGCCGGCCGTGACCATCAAGGTCTACCAGGGCGAGCGTGAAATCGCAGCCGGCAACAAGGGCCTGGGCGAGTTCAACCTGGAAGGCATCCCGCCGGCCCCGCGCGGCACCCCGCAGATCGAAGTGACCTTCGACATCGACGCCAACGGCATCCTGCACGTGGGCGCCAAGGACAAGGCCACCGGCAAGGAAAACAAGATCACCATCAAGGCCAACTCGGGCCTGACCGAGGCCGAGATCCAGAAGATGGTGAAGGATGCCGAGCTGAACGCCGAGGAAGACAAGAAGGTCAAGGAACTGGCCGAGTCGCGCAACCAGGCCGACGCCCTGGTGCACTCGACCCGCAAGTCCCTGACCGAATACGGCGACAAGCTGGACGCCGGCGAGAAAGAGAAGATCGAAGCCGCCATCACCGAGCTGGAAGGCTCAATCAAGTCGGGCGACAAGGCCGAGATCGACGCCAAGGTGGCCGCGCTGTCCACCGCCTCGCAGAAACTGGGCGAGAAGATGTACGCCGACATGCAGGCCCAGCAGGCTGCCGGCGGTGAAGGCGCCCAGCCTGGCGCCGGCGCCGGCGCCGAACAAGCCAAGCCGCAGGACGACGTGGTGGACGCCGACTTCAAGGAAGTGAAAGACAGCAAGTAAGCCAGCCCCGCCAGCCCCGCGCCGCAGGCGCGGGGCGCGGACATGCCGAGCCGTGTTGCCGTAGCTGCGGCGGCCGGCTCGGCTTTTTCGCGTAATCAGTACACAGCATACATACAGCAAGGTCCCTGGAAAATGGCAAAGCGTGATTTCTACGAGACACTCGGTGTCGCCAAAAACGCGTCGGAAGACGAAATCAAGAAGGCCTATCGCAAACTGGCGATGAAGTACCATCCCGACCGCAATCCGGATTCCAAGGATGCGGAAGAGAAGTTCAAGGAAGTCAAGGAAGCCTACGAGATGCTGACCAATCCGGAGAAGCGCGAGGCCTATGACCGCTATGGCCATGCCGGCGTCGATCCCAACATGGGCGGCGGTGGCGGCTTTGGCGGCGGCGGCTTCGGCGACGCCTTTGGTGACATCTTCGGCGACATCTTCGGCGGCGGCCGCCGCAGCGCCGGTCCCCAGGTCTACCGTGGCGCCGACCTGCGCTACAACCTGGAGATCACGCTGGAGCAGGCCGCGCACGGCTTCGACACCACCATCCGCGTGCCGTCCTGGGACAAGTGCGACACCTGCCACGGTTCCGGCGCCAAGCCCGGCACCTCGCCGGTGACCTGCTCGACCTGCGGCGGACACGGCCAGGTGCGCATGCAGCAGGGCTTCTTCAGCATCCAGCAGACCTGCCCCAAGTGCCACGGCACCGGCAAGGTCATCCCCGAGCCGTGCACGGCCTGCTCGGGCCAGGGCCGCATCAAGCGCAACAAGACCCTGGAAGTGAAGATCCCGGTCGGCATCGACAACGGCATGCGCATCCGCTCGTCCGGCAACGGCGAACCGGGCACCAATGGCGGCCCGTCCGGCGACCTGTATGTGGAGATCCACATCAAGCCGCACCCGGTGTTCCAGCGCGAAGGCGACGACCTGCACTGCGAGATGCCGATCTCGTTCACCAAGGCGGCCCTGGGCGGCGAGATCGAAGTACCCACCCTGTCCGGCAAGGTGGCCTTCACCATCCCCGAGGGCACCCAGTCGGGCAAGACCTTCCGCCTCAAGGGCAAGGGCATCAAGGGCGTGCGCTCCGGCTTCGCGGGCGATCTGTTCTGCCATGTGGCGGTCGAGACCCCGGTCAAGCTGACCGACAAGCAAAAGGAAATGCTGCGCGAGTTCGAGCGCTCGACCACCGAGGGCGGCAACAAGCACAGCCCGCAAACCAAGACCTGGCGCGACAAGGTCAAGGACTTCTTCGAGTAATCCGCCCGCCGCGTAATCACCAGACCGCCGCTCCGCATCACGCAGACCGGCGGTCTTTTCATGTAGAGAGAGGAACACCATGAGCGTACCGGACCCGGAGCAGGGCGTATCGCCGCTGCATCATCTGCTGGACAACAACCGGCACTGGGCCGAGGCCCAGGTGGCGCGCGACCCCGGCTACTTCCAGCGCCTGGCGCAGCAAGCCTCGCCGGAATACCTGTGGATAGGCTGCTCGGACAGCCGGGTGCCGGCCAATGAACTGCTGGGCCTGCTGCCGGGCGACGTCTTCGTCCACCGCAACATCGCCAACGTGGTGGTGCATTCCGACCTGAACTGCCTGTCGGTGCTGCAGTTCGCCATCGAGGTGCTGAAGGTCAAGCACGTCATCATCGTCGGCCACTACGGCTGCAAGGGCGTGCACGCGGCCCTGACCGGCACTAGGGTGGGGCTGGTGGACAACTGGCTGCGCCACGTGCAGGACGTGGGCCACAAGCATGAGCGCTACCTGGGCGACACCCTGCCCAGCGCACGCCGTTCCGAGCGCCTGTGCGAGCTGAACGTGGTGGAGCAGGTCAACAACGTGTGCCAGACCACCATCGTGCAGGATGCCTGGGAACGCGGCCAGGAGCTGACCGTGCACGGCTGGGTCTATGGCCTGCGCGACGGCAAGCTGCACGACCTCGGCATGACGGTGGCGGCCGGCCACGAACTGGCGCCGCGCATGGCGGCGCGGCTGCAGCGCTACGCCGCGATCGACGGCCTGTAAGACGCTGGCCTCCAGGGCCGTTCAGCGCAGTCCGTAGCGGCTGCGGATGCGCTGAGCGCTGCCATCCTGGCGCATGCCGGCCATGGCGTCGTCTATCCGCTTGAGCAAGCGCGGCGCCACGCGCTGGCGGTTGAACATCAGGTAGCCCGGGCTGGCCTGCAGCGCGGCCCCGGCCAGGCGCACGCGCTGCGCCGCGCCCAGCCTGTGCAGCGTGGCCCAGCCGCCGGCCCGGTCGCTGACCACCACGTCGACGCGGCCGGCCAGCAGCTTGCGGAAGCTCGCTTCCGCGCTGGCCGAGTAGTCGATCCGGGCCAGCGTGCCGCCCGCCACGGCGGTATCGATGGCTACGCCATGGCTGGCCCCGCGCACCAGCCCCAGGGTGTGGCCGGACAGGCTGGCCAGCTTGCCGTCGTAGCGCAGCGCCGAGTCGCGGCGCACGAACAGCACCAGTTCCTGGCGCAGCAGCGGCTGGGCCGAAAATGCGTAGCGCGCGGCCCGTTCCGGCGTCCTGGCGACAATGAACATGCCGTCCGCGTCGCCGTGGCGCATCAGGGCCATGGCCCGCGCCAGCGGGTACAGCCGCACCTGCGGCTGCACGTGCACGCGCGCGCAGAGGGCCGCCACCAGGTCGGCCGCCGCACCGCCGGCCCGGCCGTCAGGCCCTGCCTGCACGTAGGGAGGGGCTTCGACGCTGAGCAGATGCAAGTGCAGGGGCAGGTGTAGCGGCGGCGGAGCCGCCGCCGCCGCGCAGGCGGCCGGCAGGAGCCACGCCAGCGCGGCCAGTCGGCAGCGCATCAGGCCATCAGGGCCAGGGCCCGGCCCTGGACCTGGCTGGCCGGCGCGATCTGGAAGCGGCACACGTTGGCGCGCAGGCTCTCGGCCTGGCTGGCCAGGGCGCGGGTGGCTGCGGTGGCTTCTTCCACCAGCGCGGCGTTCTGCTGGGTCACGTCGTCCATGCTGGTAATGGCGGCGTTGACTTGCTCCACGCCCGAGCGCTGTTCCACCGAGGCCGCCACCACCTGGCGCATGATGTTGTTCACGCTGTCGATGGCGCTGGAAATGTCGCTCATGGCGCGTCCCGCCTCGGTCACGGCGGATGAGCCGCTATCGATATCGGACACCGAGGCCAGGATCAGCTGGCGGATTTCGTGCGAGGCGGCCGCGCAGCGCTGCGCCAGGGCGCGCACCTCGCTGGCGACCACGGCGAAGCCGCGGCCCTGCTCGCCTGCGCGCGCCGCTTCCACCGCCGCGTTCAGGGCCAGGATGTTGGTCTGGAAGGCGATCCCCTCGATGGTGCCGATCACCTCGGTCATGCGGGTGCTGCTCTTGGACACCTGGTCCATGGTGGCCATCACCCGCGCCACCACCTGGCCGCCGGCGGCGGCGCTGTGTAGCGCGGTCTCGGCCAGTCGCTGGCCGTGCGCGGCGCTGTCGCTGTTATTGCCGATGGTGGAAGTGATCTCCTCCATGCTGGCGGCGGTCTGCTCCAGCGCCGAGGCCTGGGACTCGGTGCGGCGCGACAGGTCGTTGTTGCCTTCGGCGATCTGGCCGGATGCGCTGGCGATGGCATCGGCCGAGCCCTGGATCTCGCTGACCAGGGAGTTCAGGCTGACGCGCATTTGTTCCAGCGACGCCAGCAGGCTGTCACGCGGCAGGTGCGCGGTATCGATGCCGTGGGCCAGGTCGCCGCTGGCGATCGCGCGCGCCAGGGCCTGGGCCTCGGTCGGATCGCCGCCCAGCTGGCGCATGGTGCCGCGCAGCAGGATGGTACTGATGGCCATGCCCATCAGCAGCACGGCGCCGCTCAGCACCGCGATGATGCCGTAGGCGCGCGCGGCGCTGTCCTTGGCGGAGACGCCGGCCTCCTCGTTCAGGGCGATTTCCTTGGCTTTCAGCCTGGCCGCGGCATCGACCCAGGCCCGCTGCAGCGGACGCAGCTTGTTGATCGCCAGCTCGGTGGCGCGCTGGTGATCGCCGCTCAATCCCGCATCGACCACTTCCTGCAGCACGGGCAGCGCGGCGCGCTCCTGTTCCTGCAGCAGGGCGTAGAGCTGCTTTTCTTCGGCCGTGGTGGACGGTTCCTGATCGAACAGCCGGCCCAGCTTGATATAGTTGTCGCGATAGATGGCGTCCTGTTTCCTGATGCGTTCCTGTTCCTTTTCCAGCATGCCGGCATCGCTCAGCAGGATGATGTTGCGTACCGCGATCATGCGATCCTGGATCGAGGCCGCCAGTTCGCCGGCGTACAGCATTTCCGGATTATTGATGTCGAGAATCTCCCGCACGTTGCGGTCCAGTGCCTTCACACTCAGCATGCCGGCCCCGCCTATCACCAGCGCCAACGACACCAGCAGCCCCAAACCCAGCATTAAACGATATTTCAACTTCAACTTTCTCTCCCTTTAACTGGTTTAACTATACTGCACGGATAGTACACCATTTGTTTTTGGAAAACATGATTGCAATGCCGCATATGCATCGCATACAGGCCGCCTTGGGAGAGGGGGTGTAGTAAAATTACGGTTAACACTTACACCTAAAAACAACGGTCATGAACCCAACTTATAGCGCGCGCAGCAGCAACCGCGATGCGCTTCTGAACGCCCTCGAATCCATCCTGGCGGAGGGGGGAGTGCACCTTGTCACACTGGACGAGGTTGCATCCCGGGCTGGCATCACCAAGGGCGGCTTGATCTATCACTTCAAATCCAAGGAAGCCTTGCTAGTGGGGCTGGTGGAGCGCATGTACTCGCGCTTGGAGGCCAACTGTGCGCCGCCGGGGGCGGACCCCCATTCCCTGAAGCATTTCCTCACCGCACGCATCCACTATGCTTTCGGTCTCAGCGAGCGGGAAAAGCGCTTGATGGGCAGCCTGCTGGTGGCCTCATCGACCTACCCGGCGGTGATGGGCCCGGTGCGCCGCATGTATGAAACCGGCACCGAAGCCCTGGCGCGCTTCCAGGACAGCGCAGGGGTAGGGCTGTCGGTATGGACCACGCTGGATGGGTTTGTGTTATTGGAAATGCTCAACATCCGCCGTTTTACCGAACAGGAAAAACAGCAGATGCAGGCCACGCTGCTGGCGATGGTCGAGCAGCAGTTTGCCGACACGCCGGCTGAGCGGACTGACGCGGACTGACGCGGACTGACGCGGACTGAGGCGCGGCGCAGGCCGGGCTGGCGAAATCCGGCGGTTGTACCGTAGAATCTCGAAATCCACATTCCGAATACTGGTTTGGTTCTTGCTTCGCCGTAAGCCAATGCCCCGACCGTGTCCCCATGATGAGCTCCCGCAACTTGCGCATAGTCGTAGTCAACACCATCATCCACGCTGGACTGGAGGACGACGAGGCATTGCGCGCCCAGGCCGAACGGGCCCGTATCCTGCGCATCGGCCTGCTGGAAGCGGGCTATGACATCATCGCCTCGCTGCCGCCCGATATGTATCTGCCCGAGCGCATCGCCCAGCTGCAGCCCGACATGATCATCGTGGACGCCGAGTCCGACGCGCGCGACGTGCTGGAGCACATCGTCATCGCCACCCGCGACGAGCGCCGCCCCATCGTCATGTTCACCGAGAGCGACGACCAGGAGAGCATGGAGGCGGCGGTGGCGGCCGGGGTGTCGGCCTACATCGTGGCCGGCTTGCACAGCGACCGCATCAAGCCGGTGCTCAACGTGGCCCTGGCGCGCTTCAAGCGCGAGCAGAAGCTGCTGGAGGAGCTGTCCGACACCAAGAGCAAGCTGGCCGAGCGCAAGGTGATCGAGCGGGCCAAGGGCCTCTTGATGCAGCGCCAGAACTTCACCGAGGAGCAGGCGTATCAAAAGCTGCGCTCCATGGCCATGAGCAAGAACCTCAAGCTGTCCGACGTGGCGCAGCGCATCCTCGACGTCGAGGATTTGCTGGGCTGATGCACCATCCAGAATGATGCATTGCGCAATCGCGGTGCGTTAATGTTCACCAATGCGCCACCAAGCGGTGCGCATTCCTCCCTTTGAAACCGATTTGCCCCTGAGAGTGCCTGGCACGCTCATTGCATACGCTATAGGCAAAGCGCAATGATGCGCTTGCTGCGATTTCGCCAACGGCGGTGGAATCCACCAGACAACGACGTCTACCGATCATGAATCCGTTCATGAGGGTGGACGTTTTTTTTTGCCCCAACCAGTTAAAGCCGACTACAAAGGGATGACCATGAAAGACCACCAGCTACACGAGAAAAGCACCTTGCCAGAGGTAACGGACACCGTTAATGTGCCCCGCAGGAATTTTATTCATGGTGCAGCTCTGGTAGCGGGAGGAAGTATGTTGGGATTGGCAACAGGCGGTGTGTGGGCGGCAGGGTCGGACAAGCCGGAAAAGGAGGAAATCAAGATCGGCTTCATTCCGCTGACCGACTGCGCTTCCGTGGTCATGGCCTCGGTATTGGGCTTCGATAAGAAATACGGGGTGAAGTTCGTGCTCAGCAAGGAAGCCTCCTGGGCCGGCGTGCGGGACAAGCTGAACAACGGCGACCTGGACGCCGCCCACGTGCTGTACGGCCTGCTGTACGGCGTGCAGATGGGCATCGGCGGCCAGAAGAAGGACATGGCCGTCCTGATGAGCCTGAACAACAATGGCCAGGCCATCACCCTGTCCAAGAAACTGGCCGACAAGGGCGCGGTGGACGGCGCCTCGCTGGCCAAGCTGATGAACAGCGACAAGCGCGACTACACCTTTGCCCAGACCTTCCCGACAGGCACCCACGCCATGTGGCTGTACTACTGGCTGGCCGCCAACGGCATCAATCCGATGAAGGACGCCAAGGTCATCACCGTGCCGCCGCCGCAGATGGTGGCCAATATGCGGGTCGGCAACATGGACGGCTTCTGCGTGGGCGAGCCGTGGAACCACCGCGCCATCATGGACGGCGTGGGCATTACCGCCACCACCACCCAGGACATCTGGAAGGATCACCCCGAAAAGGTGCTGGGCTGCACGCTGGAATTTGCGAAAAAGTACCCGAACACCTGCCGCGCCGCCATCGCCGCCATCCTGGAGGCGGGCAAGTGGATCGACGCCTCGCTGGCCAACAAGAACAAGATGGCCGAGGCCATCGCCGACAAGTCCTATGTCAACACCAGCAAGGACGCCATCGACCAGCGCATCATGGGCCGCTACCAGAATGGCCTGGGCAAGACCTGGGACGATCCCAACCACATGAAGTTCTACAACGATGGCGCGGTCAACTTCCCCTACCTGTCGGACGGCATGTGGTTCATGACCCAGCACCGCCGCTGGGGCCTGCTGAAGGATGACCCGGATTACCTGGCGGTCGCCACTTCGGTCAACCAGATCCAGCTGTACAAGGATGCCGCCGCCATGACCAGCACCCCCGTGCCCAAGAGCCCGCTGCGCAGCTCCAAGCTCATGGACGGTTCAGTCTGGGATGGCAAGAACCCCAAGGCCTACGCGGCCTCCTTCAAAGTCAAAGCCTGAGCGTCATTCACCTTTTGAAAAGGAAATGTCATGAGCGCCATGTTGAAAACTGGAGCCCCGCTGCAGCCTGCGGCCGCCATCACCGATGTCGCCGCCGTGCTGGCCACCGATGCCAGCCCGGCCAACGCTGGCGCCCCGGTGCGTCCGCGTCCGCCGCGCGCGCCGGTGTCGCTGGCCGCGCGCGGTCCGGGCCGCGCCGCCACCCTGCTGAAAAAAGTGCTGCCGCCGCTGGCCGGCCTGGCCCTGATGGTGCTGGTGTGGCAGCTGATCGCCGCCAACAACAGCAGCTTCCCGACCCCGCTGGCCACCTTCGGGGAAGCCGCCAAGCTGTTTGCCGACCCGTTCTACCGCAACAGCCCGAACGACCAGGGCATAGGCTGGAACGTGCTGGCCTCGCTGCAGCGGGTGGCGGTGGGCTTCGGCCTGGCCGCCCTGGTCGGCATCCCGCTGGGTTTTGCCATCGGCCGGGTCGGCTTCCTGAACGCCATGTTCGGTCCCATCATCAGCCTGCTCAAGCCGGTCTCGCCGCTGGCCTGGCTGCCGATCGGCCTGCTGGTGTTCAAGTCGGCCAATCCGGCCGCCATCTGGTCCATCTTCATCTGCTCGATCTGGCCCATGATCATCAACACTGCCGTCGGCGTGCAGCGCGTGCCGCAGGATTACATGAACGTGGCGCGCGTACTGAACCTGAGCGAGTGGAAAATCCTGACCAAGATCCTGCTGCCCTCGGCGCTGCCCTACATGCTGACCGGCGTGCGCCTGGCCATCGGCACCGCCTGGCTGGTGATCGTGGCGGCCGAGATGCTGACCGGCGGCGTCGGTATCGGCTTCTGGGTATGGGATGAGTGGAACAACCTGAACGTGCCGCACATCATCATCGCCATCGTGGTGATTGGCGTGGTCGGCCTGCTGCTGGAACAGGCGCTGATGGCACTGGCCCGCGCATTCACCTACGAACAAGTCGCCAACTGAGGGGGGCATCATGGAAGATCCGAAATTCATCGATATCCAGAACGCCGAGATGGTGTTCCACACCAAAAAGGGCGTGTTCCATGCGCTGCGCGACATCAACCTGCAAGTGCGCAAGGGCGAATTCATCACCCTGATCGGCCACTCGGGCTGCGGCAAGTCCACCCTGCTGAACCTGATCGCCGGCCTGCTGAAGCCCACCGACGGCGTGCTGCTGTGCGCCAACCGCGAGATTGCCGGCCCGTCGCCGGAGCGCTCGGTGGTGTTCCAGAACCATTCGCTGCTGCCCTGGCTGACCTGCTACGAGAATATCCACCTGGGCGTGGAGCGCGTGTTCGGCCGCGCCGAGACCCGCAGCCAGCTGCGCGAACGCACCATGAACGCGCTGGCGCTGGTGGGACTGACGGCGGCCGAGCAAAAGCGCCCGCACGAGATCTCGGGCGGCATGAAGCAGCGCGTCGGCATTGCCCGCGCGCTGGCCATGGAGCCCAAGGTGCTGCTGATGGACGAGCCCTTCGGCGCCCTGGACGCGCTGACCCGGGCCCACCTGCAGGACGAGCTGCTGAAGATCGTGGCCGCCACCAAGTCCACCGTGGTGATGGTGACGCACGACGTGGACGAGGCGGTGCTGCTGTCCAACCGCATCGTCATGATGACCAACGGCCCGGCCGCCACCATAGGCGAGATCGTCAACGTGGAACTGGAGCACCCGCGCGACCGCGTGGCCCTGGCCCAGGATGCGCGCTACACCGAGTACCGCAGCGCCGTGCTGGAATTCCTGTACCGCAAACAAGCCCATCCCGCCAAGGAAGCCGCGTAATGTCAGCCGCCGCAATCCCGTCCGCCGTCCCGGCCGCCGACGCCAAACCCATCCCGGGCGAGGTGTTCGGTGCGCTGATCAACCTGTCGGGCCGGCGCCGCTTCACCTCGCAGCGCATCGTGCTGTACGCGCTGCTGGCGCGCCAGGGCGAGGCCGATGCGCTGGCCACGGCGCGCGAGGCGCTGGGGCTGTTCCGCGGCGCCCATGCGGCGCTGCTGAAGGAAGCGGACGGATTGCCCGGCGTGTTTTGCAGGGAGTTGCAGCAGGCGTATTTCGGTCCCCTCCAGGGCGACAGCCAGATCGTGCAGTTCATGGACCTGGCCGAGCGTACCTTGACCGCCATCGAGCGCGGCTGGACCCAGTGCGAGCAGCTGCTGGCGCAGCTGGTGAACAGCACCACGCCGACCCTGTCCATCCTCAACCAGATCACCGCCATCTACGAGGAACAGGCCAAGCTGCACGCGCGCCTGATGAAAAAGCAGCTGCGCGGCGTGATCACCGATATCGAGACCATTGCCAAGCAGGCGCGCATGGTGGCCTTCAACGCCCGCATCGTGGCGGCGCGCGCCGGCCCGGCCGGCAAGGAATTCTCCGTGGTGGCCGGCGTGCTGGCCAACATCACGGGCGAGATCGACGAGATGGTCAGCACCGCGCTGGCCACCGCAGCTTGAGGGAGAGGATGATGCATAGCCAAGATAGTGTGACCCAAGGTAGTGTGACCCGAGGTAGTGTCACCCTGGTCGGCGCCGGTCCCGGCGACCCGGAACTGCTGACCATCAAGGCCATGCGCGCCATAGCACGCGCCGACGTGCTGCTGGTGGACGACCTGGTCAGCGAGGACATCATGGCGCATGCGCCGGCCACGGCGCGCGTGATCCAGGTCGGCAAGCGCGGCGGCTGCGCCTCCACGCCGCAGGAATTCATCGAGCGCCTGATGGTGCAGGAAGCCCGCGCCGGCCACCACGTGGTGCGTCTCAAGGGCGGCGACCCCTATATGTTCGGACGCGGCGGCGAGGAACGCGCCACCCTGCGCGCCCATGGCATTGCGGTCGACGTGGTGCCCGGCATCAGCAGCGGCCTGGCGGCGCCCACCAGCATCGGCGTGCCCATCACGCACCGCGCCTGGAGCCAGGGCGCCGTGTTCGTCACCGGCCACGGCAAGGATGCGGCGTCGGAACCCAACTGGAAGGCGCTGGCGCAAAGCCGCCTGACGCTGGTGATCTACATGGGCGTGGCGCGCTGCGAGGCCATCCAGGCCGGCCTGCTCTCGGGCGGTGCAGCGGCCGATACCCCGGTGGCCGTGGTGCAATCGGCCAGCCGCGCCAACCAGCAGCAGCTGCTGACCACCCTGGGCCAGCTGCCGCAGGCCCTGCGCGACAGCGGCCTGGGCAGCCCCAGCATCATCATCGTGGGCGATGTGGTGCGCTGCGCCGACCAGTGGCAGGGGCTGGCGCAGCAGGAGGGGCAGGCGAAGGCCTCGGCCTGAATCGTTGCCCGCCCGTACCGAACGGGCCTTACACCGCCCGCCTGCTAGGATCTGTGTTCATTGGCGCAACGCCAATCCGGATCGTGGAGGCGCTATGGTCAGCAAACCGTTGTTACGGTCCGTGTCGTATGACGGCTTCGATATTCAAACCGCTGCCTGCTTGCGCAACGCCATGTGGTATCCGGAGTACGAGATCTCCCTGGCGGGGCTGGTGGTATCGCCCTGGCGTGCGCCGGACATCGACGGCCGCCGCAGCGAGGAGGACGCCTGCGACTGGGCTGTCCACCTGGCCATGGCCGATATCGACATCGGGCTGAAACGGCTGTTCAGGAGCGCGCCATGACGAGCAGGCGCGCCGGCATCGAGGCCATGCGTCCCGATCTGACCTTGTTGGACTGGGCGGACAGTGCCCTGGAATTGTGGAGCGCGGGCGCCGCGCTCAGCTATATGCAGCATCAGGGCCTCGCCACCGAAACGGTGATGCGGACGCTGATGTTGAGCCAGCGGCTGCGCAACGCCGCTGTTCCCGCCGCCGGTAATGCGCCCGTATCGGATGCCCAGCACGAGGAATCGGCGCTGGACGATGCCCTGGCGGCCAGTTTTCCGGCCAGCGACCCGGTCGCCATCACCATCACCCGCTGCCCCTAGGTGTGCACCGTTCCCGCGCACCGATACCGTGCGCGATGCACCGCAACATTGCACCAAATCCCAGCTTTTCATTCCCTCCAGCAGCTTTTGCCCCCATTTGCCCCTGAAACCGCCTGGCACGCTGATTGCATAGATAAACGCCAAGAGGTCAACGGCGATCTCCTGCAGTAAGCACGAATACATGGCTGGTCCAAGGACGGACCGGCAGGACAACGGCGTCCGCCCAACCCGGTCTTTGCGGCCTGAGGTTGAGCGGGCGCCTTTTTGTTTTTTGAACGGGATAAAACATGGCCAGCAAAGCTACCAGCATCAAGCTCTTCTCGATCTCCACGCCCCAGATGCGGGCCTTCCACCTGACCTGGATGGCGTTCTTTGTGTGCTTCTTCGCCTGGTTCGCCTGCGCACCGCTGATGCCGGTGATCAAAGGCGAATTCGGCCTGACGCCGGGGCAGATCGCCAACATCAATATCGCGGCCGTGGCCGTCACCATCCTCGTGCGCCTGATCGTCGGCCCGCTGTGCGACCACTACGGCCCGCGCAAGGCCTACACCGGCCTGCTGCTGCTGGGCTCCATCCCCGTGATCGGCGTGGCCTTCGCCCAGACCTATGAGAGCTTCTTGTTCTTCCGCCTCGCCATAGGCGCGGCCGGCGCCAGCTTTGTCATCACCCAGTACCACACCTCGGTGATGTTCGCGCCCAAGGTGGTGGGCACCGCCAACGCGGCCGCCGCCGGCTGGGGCAACGCCGGCGGCGGCGTGGCGCAAGCCGCCATGCCGCTGCTGATGACCGCCATGATCATGCTGGGCGTGAGCGAGGGTTACGGCTGGCGCGCCGCCCTGATCGTGCCGGGCGTGCTGATGATCATCATGGCTTTCGTCTACTACCGTTTTACCCAGGACTGCCCGCAGGGTAACTTCAAGGAACTGCGTGCGGCCGGCATCGCCATCGACGGAGGCAAGAAAGGCGGGTGGGATTCGTTCAAGCTGGCCGCCGCCAACTACCGCGTGTGGCTGCTGTTCATCACCTACGGCGCCTGCTTCGGCATCGAGATCTTCATCCACAACATCGCCGCCACCTACTACGTCGACCACTTCAAGCTGTCGCTGGCGCAGGCCGGGATGGCGGCCGGCAGCTTCGGCCTGCTGGCGCTGTTCGCCCGCGCCCTGGGCGGCTGGGTATCCGACAAGTTTGCCGCCGCCGGCAACCTGAACAACCGCGTCACCCTGCTGTTCGTGCTGATGCTGGGCGAGGGCGCCGGCCTGCTGATGTTCGCCCACGCCGGCAACGCCGCGCTGGCCATTGCCGCCATGCTGGTGTTCGGCCTGTTCACCCACATGGCCTGCGGCGCCACCTACGCCGTGGTGCCCTTCGTCGACAAGCGCGCCCTGGGCGGCGTGGCCGGCATCATCGGCGCCGGCGGCAACGTGGGCGCGGTGGCCGCCGGCTTCCTGATGAAGGGCACCGGCGACGTGCAGCGTACCCTCAGCATTCTCGGCATCCTGGTGGCCATCTCCGCCCTGTGCGCCCTGGCCGCGCGCTTCAGCAGCGCCACCGTACAAGAAACCGCAGTCGCCCCCGTTTAAAGGAACAGTCATGAAGATCATCGTTATCGGCCACGGCATGGTGGGCCACAAATTCCTGGAAAGCCTGGCCAACGGCGGCGCCTCCAACCTGCAGGTCACCGTGCTGTGCGAGGAACCGCGCCCGGCCTACGACCGCGTGCACCTGTCCGAATTCTTCTCGGGGAAATCGGCCGAGGACCTGTCGCTGGTCAAGCCAGGCTTCTTCGACCGCAAGGATACGGAACTGAGTATGGTGCTGCGCCTGAACACCCGCGCCACCGCCATCGATGTGAAGGCCAAGACCGTCACCACCGGCGAAGGCGAGGTCCTCCCCTACGACAAGCTGGTAATGGCCACCGGCTCCTATCCCTTCGTGCCTCCGCTGCCGGGCAAGGACCGCAAGGATTGCTTCGTCTACCGCACCATCGAAGACCTGGAAGCCATGCTGGAATGTGGCCAGCGCGCCAAGTCCGGCGTGGTGATAGGCGGCGGCCTGCTGGGCCTGGAATGCGCCAAGGCCTTGCGCGACATGAAGCTGGACACCCACGTGGTCGAATTCGCGCCGCGCCTGATGGCGGTGCAGGTGGACGATGCCGGCGCCTACGTCCTGCGCCGCAAGATCGAGCAGCTGGGCGTGACTGTCCACACCGGCAAGAACACGACCGCCATCGTCGATGGCGAGAGCGCCACCCACCGCATGGAATTCGCCGACGGCGGCCACCTGGAAGCCGACATGATCGTGTTCTCGGCCGGCATACGCCCGCGCGACATGCTGGCGCGCGAGGCCGGCCTGACCATCGGCCCGCGCGGCGGCATCGAGATCAACAACAACTGCGTCACCTCCGACCCTGACGTGTACGCCATAGGCGAATGCGCGCTGTGGGGCGGCATGATCTACGGTCTGGTGGCGCCCGGCTACGAGATGGCGCGCGTGGCCGCCAAGCACATGCTGGGAGAAGCGGCCGAATTCGCCGGCGCCGACATGAGCACCAAGCTCAAACTGATGGGCGTGGACGTGGCCAGCATCGGCGACCCGCACGCCAAGGCCGAAGGTGCGCGCTCCTACCAGTTCACCGATGAGCGCAAGCAGATCTACAAGAAGATCGTGGTGTCCGACTGCGGGCGTTACCTGCTGGGCGGCGTCATGGTGGGCGACGCGGCCGAATACGGCACCCTGCTGCAAATGATGCTCAACAAGATAGAGCTGCCCGAGTCGCCCGAGTTCCTGATACTGCCGCAGTCGGACGGCGCCGCCAAGCCCGCGCTGGGCGTGGACGCGCTGCCCGACAGCGCCCAGATCTGCTCCTGCAACGACATTTCCAAGGGCGCCCTGTGCAAGGCCGTGGCGGCCGGCGCCACCACCATAGGCGAATTGAAAAGCTGCACCGGCGCCGGCACTTCCTGCGGCGGCTGCGTGCCGCTGGTGACCCAGGTGATGAAGGCCGAGATGGCCAAGCTGGGCATGGAAGTGAACAACCACGTGTGCGAACACTTTGCCTACTCGCGCCAGGAACTGTTCCACCTGATCCGCGTGGGCGGCATCAAGACCTTCAGCGAACTGCTGGCCAGGCATGGCAAGGGCCTGGGCTGCGACGTGTGCAAGCCGCTGGCCGCCAGCATCCTGGCCACCTGCTGGAACGACTTCGTGCTGAAGAAGGAACTGGCCAGCTTGCAGGACACCAACGACTACTTCCTGGGTAACATCCAGAAGGATGGCACCTACTCGGTGGTGCCGCGCATGGCCGGCGGCGAAGTCACGCCTGACGGCCTGATCGCGGTCGGCACCGTGGCCAAGAAATACGGCCTGTACACCAAGATCACGGGCGGCCAGCGAGTCGACCTGTTCGGCGCCCGCGTCGAGCAGCTGCCGCTGATCTGGGAGGAACTGATCGCGGCCGGCTTCGAGTCCGGCCACGCTTACGGCAAGTCGCTGCGCACCGTGAAGTCCTGCGTGGGCTCGACCTGGTGCCGCTACGGCGTGGGCGACTCGGTGGGCCTGGCGGTGGAGCTGGAAAACCGCTACAAGGGCTTGCGTACGCCGCACAAGATCAAGTTCGGCGTGTCCGGCTGCACCCGCGAGTGCGCCGAGGCGCAGGGCAAGGACGTCGGCATCATCGCCACCGAGAAGGGCTGGAACCTGTACGTGTGCGGCAACGGCGGCATGAAGCCGCGCCACGCCGAGCTGATCGCCTCGGACCTGGACAAGGCCACCCTGGTCAAGTACGTGGACCGCTTCCTGATGTTCTACAGCCGCACCGCCGACCGCCTGCAGCGCACCAGCACCTGGCGCGACAACATGGAAGGGGGCCTGGATTACCTCAAGTCCGTCGTCATCGACGACAAGCTGGGCATCGCCGCCGAGCTGGAACAGGACATGCAGCATGTGGTCGATACCTACGCCTGCGAGTGGAAGGCAGCGGTCGAGAATCCCGAGACCCGCAAGCGCTTCCGCCACTTCGTCAACAGCGAACAGGGCGACAACAACGTGCTGTTCATGGAGGAGCGCGGCCAGATCCGTCCGGCCACCGTGGAAGAACGCAAGCGTGTCATCCCCATCGCCGCCATCGCCTGAACACTAGGAGACTCTCATGCACCGCGACATACAAACCGACAACTGGATCTCCATCTGCAGCCTGGACGACATCGTCCCCAACACCGGCGTGTGCGCCCTGGTCAATGGGCGCCAGGTGGCCGTGTTCCATGTGGACGACGGCGGGCCGCGCGTGTTCGCCATCGATAACTACGACCCCAATTCGGACGCCTCGGTGCTGTCGCGCGGCCTGGTCGGCAGCCTGGGCGAGCGCATCGTGGTGGCCTCGCCCATCTACAAGCAGCACTTCGACCTGCAGACCGGCGAGTGCCTGGAAGCGCCCGAGCATTCGGTGGGCACCTATCCGGTGCGCGTGGACGGCGGCATGGTCCTGGTTGGCGCCTGAGAGAGCATCATGAAGCCATCCCTGGTAGTCATCGGCAACGGCATGGCCGGCATGCGCACGGTCGAGGAGCTGCACAAGCTGGCCCCGGACCTGTACCAGATCACCGTGTTCGGCGCCGAGCCGCACGGGAACTACAACCGCATCATGCTGTCGCCGGTGCTGGCCGGCGAGAAGAAGATGGACGACATCATGCTGCATACCCGCGAATGGTATGCCCAGCACGGCATCACCCTGCACGCGGGCGACCCGGTCGAGCGGATAGACCGCCGCCGCCGCATCGTGCGCGCCCGTTCCGGGCTGGAGGTGAAGTACGACCGCCTGCTGATCGCCACCGGCTCCAAGCCCTTCATCATCCCGGTGCCCGGCCACGAGCTGCCGGGCGTGCTGGCCTTCCGCGACATCCAGGATGTGGAAACCATGCTGGCCATGGCGCGCAACCACCGCCACGCGGTGGTGATCGGCGGCGGCCTGCTGGGCCTGGAGGCCGCCAACGGCCTGCAGCGCCAGGGCATGGACGTCACCGTGGTGCATGTCTCCAGCGTGCTGATGAACCAGCAGCTGGACCAGCCGGCCGCCCAGTTGCTGCAAAAGGCGCTGGAAGCCAAGGGCCTGCGCTTCCTGATGAACGCACAGACCGCCGAGATCACGGGACCGGACCGCGTCACCGGGGTGCGCTTCGCCGACGGCAGCACCATCCCGGCCGACCTGGTGGTGATGACGGCCGGCGTGCGCCCCAACATCGCGCTGGCGCAAGCGGCCGGCCTGCATTGCGAACGCGCCATCGTGGTGGACGATACCCTGCAAACCTACGACCCGCGCATCTACGCCGTGGGCGAATGCGTGCAGCACCGTAGCGCCACCTTCGGCCTGGTGGCGCCGATCTGGGACCAGGCGCGCGTGGCCGGCGCCCACCTGGCCGGCGCCGGCCACCGCCGCTACGTGCAGCAAACCTCGCCCACGCGCCTGAAAGTGACCGGGGTTGATTTATACTCGGTGGGCGACTTCATCGGCGGCGAGGGCAGCGAAGACCTGGTGCTGCGCGATCCGCGCCGCGGCGTCTACAAGCGCCTGGTGCTCAAGGACCAGCGCGTGGTCGGCGCGGTGCTGTACGGCGACGTGCAGGACGGCCCCTGGTACTTTGATCTGATCCAGAAGGGCACCGATATCGGTCCTATCCGCCAGCATCTCTTATTCGGCCAGGCCATGTGCGCCCGCGCCGCGTGACAGGAAGACGACAGTGAATTTATCCCAAGCCCATCTTGCAGTCCGTACCACCTGCGCCTATTGCGGCGTGGGCTGCGGCGTCAAGGCCACGCCGCAGGCCGACGGAACGGTCGCCATCGCCGGCGATGTCCTGCATCCCGCCAACCTGGGCAAGCTGTGCGTCAAGGGCTCGGCCCTGGGCGAAACCGTGGGCCTGGAAGGCCGTTTGCTGTATCCGCAGCTGCGCGAGGCCGGCAGCCTGCGCCGGGTCAGCTGGGACCAGGCGCTGGACCACGTGGCCACGCGCTGGCAAGCCATTATCGATGAACACGGTCCTGATGCGGTGGCCCTGTACGTCTCCGGCCAGCTGCTGACCGAGGATTACTACGCGGCCAACAAGCTGATGAAGGGCTATGTGGGCAGCGCCAATATCGACACCAACTCGCGCCTGTGCATGTCGTCCGCCGTGGCCGGCCACAAGCGCGCCTTTGGCGAAGACCTGGTGCCGGTCTGCTATGAAGACCTGGAGCTGGCCGACATGGTGGTGCTGGTCGGCTCCAACGCGGCCTGGTGCCATCCCATCCTGTTCCAGCGCATCGTCAAGGCCAAGGAGGCGCGGCCGCACATGAAGCTGGTGGTGATCGACCCGCGCCGCACCGCCACCTGCGAGCTGGCCGACCTGCACCTGCCGGTGCGCGCCGGCACCGATGTGTGGCTGTTCAACGGCCTGCTCAGCTACCTGGCCCGCATCGGCGCGGTCGATGCGGACTTCGTGGCGCAGCATACCACCGGCCTGGAGGCCGCACTGGCCGCCGCCAACCTCGATTGCAGCGATCCGGCCCAGGTGGCACGCATCTGCCGCGTCGATCCGGCCGCGCTGCTGGAATTCTACGAGGCCTACGCCGCCACCGCCAAAACCATCACCGCCTTTTCCATGGGCGTGAACCAGTCCTCGGCCGGCACCGACAAGGTCAACGCCATCATCAACTGCCACCTGATCGGCGGACGCATCGGCCAGCCCGGTATGGGCCCGTTCTCCATCACCGGCCAGCCCAACGCCATGGGCGGTCGCGAAGTGGGCGGCCTGGCCAATATGCTGGCCGCGCACATGGACCTGGAGCGTCCCGAGCACCGCGAGACCGTGCAGGCGTTCTGGGATGCGCCGCGCATGGCCGACAAGCCGGGCCTGAAGGCGGTCGACATGTTCCGCGCCATCGAGGAAGGCAAGATCAAGGCGGTGTGGATCATGGCCACCAATCCCCTGGTCAGCCTGCCGGACGCCGACCAGGTCAAGCGCGCACTGAGCAAGTGCGAGCTGGTGGTGGCCTCCGACGTGATACAGGATACCGACACCAACGCCTACGCCCACGTGCTGCTGCCGGCCCTGGGCTGGGCCGAGAAGGATGGGACGGTCACCAATTCCGAGCGCCGCATCTCGCGCCAGCGCGCCTTCCTGCCGGCGCCTGGCGAGGCCCTGGGCGACTGGGAGATCATCTCGCGCTTCGCCCGGCGCATGGGCTACCAGGGCTTCGATTACGCATGCCCGCATGACATCTTCGATGAGCACGCGCGCCTGAGCGGCTTCCGCAACGCGCCGGACCAGGTGCCGCGTGCCTTCGACATGTCCGGCCTGGGCGGCCTGACCCAGCGCCAGTACGACGACCTGGAACCGGTGCAGTGGCCCTTGCCGGCCGGCGGCCAGGGTGGCGGCCGCCAGCGTTTGTTTGCCGACGGCCGTTACGCCACGCCGGACGGCAAGGCGCGCTTCGTGGCCACGCCGCCGCGCGCGCCGGCCGGCGTGATCAGCGAGGATTATCCGCTGACCCTGAACACGGGCCGCGTGCGCGACCAGTGGCACACCATGACGCGCACCGGCAAGTCGCCGCGCCTGGCCGACCACATCCCGGAATCCTTCGTCGACATGCACCCGCAGGACGCCCTGCTGAGCGGCGTGCGCGAGGGCGAACTGGCCCGCATCAGCACGGAATGGGGCGCCATGGTGGCGCGCGTGCAGCACGGCGGCGGCATCCCGCGCGGCAGCGTGTTCGTGCCCATCCACTGGAACGGCCAGACTGCCTCCGACGCCCGCGTCGGCGCGCTGGTCAATCCCGTGGTGGACCCGATCTCGGGCGAGCCGGAATTCAAGCACACGCCGGTGCGAGTGGAGCAGTTTCGCGTCAACTGGCATGGCTTCATCCTCAGCCGCGATGAACTCGACCTGGATGAGGTGGCGCACTGGACCCGCATCCAGGGCCGCGATTTCGCCCGTTACGAACTGGCCGGCCGCAATACCATCACCGCTTATGCGCAATGGGCGCGCGAGCTGCTGGGCGTGCAGGACCCGGACGCCGACTGGCTGGAGTACGAGGACCGCACGGCCGGCGTGTACCGCGCCGTGCACGTGGTGGATGACCGCATCGCCCAATGCATCTTCGTGTCGCCGCGCCAGGACATGCCCTCGCGCGCCTGGCTGGCCAGCCTGTTTGCCAAGGACCAGCTGAGCGAAATCGACAGGGTCGGCCTGCTGGTCGGCCAGCCGGTGGAAAAGGGCGCCGACGCCGGCCCCACCGTGTGCTCCTGCTTTGGCGTGGGCCGCAACACCATTTGCGGCGCCATCCGCGAGCAGGGCCTATCCACCGTGCAGCAGGTGACCTCCTGCCTGAAGGCGGGCGGCAACTGCGGCTCCTGCATCCCGGAGATCAAGAAGCTGCTGGTGGAGACCCGCGTCGCCGCCGAGGAAGGGGCCCGTTAAAAACTTGCGATTATGGTAAATTAGGGCTGTCGCGATAGCCGCTGCCCTGACATGCCGATACGAGAAAACTTCACCGATGCCGATATGGACCGCTGGCTCAACGAGAAGCGGGTCACCGAAATCGAATGCCTGGTGCCGGACCTGACCGGCGTGGCGCGCGGGAAGATACTGCCGCGCGCCAAATTCAGCCGCGAGCGCGGCATGCGCATCCCGGAAGCGGTGCTGGGCATGACCGTGACCGGCAACTATCCCACCGACGACCCGGCCTACGACCGCGCCATCTCCAACACCGACCGCGACATGGTGCTGCGCGCCGATCCCAGCACCATCACCGCCGTGCCCTGGGCCAGCGATCCCACCGCCCAGGTGATACAGGATTGCTATTTCGCCGACGGCGCCCTGGTCGATTTTGCGCCGCGCTCGGTGCTGCGGCGCGTGCTCAAGCTGTACGCGGAGCGCGGCTGGAAGCCGGTGGTCGGCCCCGAGCTGGAGTTCTACCTCACCGAGCAGAACACCGATCCCGACCTGCCATTGCGCGCGCCGGTGGGCCGCAGCGGTCGCGCCGAGACCAGCCGCCAGGTGTACAGCATCGATGCGGTGAACGAATTCGATCCGCTGTTCGAGGATATCTACGACTACTGCGAGCTGATGAACCTGGACGTGGACACCCTGATCCACGAAACGGGCGCCGGGCAGATGGGCCTGAACTTCATGCATGGCGATCCGCTGGCCGTGGCCGACCGCGTGTTCTACTTCAAGCGCACCCTGCGCGAGGCAGCCCTCAAGCACGGCATGTATGCCACCTTCATGGCCAAGCCCATGGCGGGCGAACCGGGATCGGCCATGCATGTGCACCAGAGCGTGCGCGATGCCGCCAGCGGCCGCAATATCTTCACGGCCGACGACGGCGCACCCACGCCTGCTTTCAGGCACTACCTGGGCGGACTGCAGCGCTACACCCCGGCCGCCATGGCGCTGACCGCGCCCTACGTCAATTCCTACCGCCGCATCGTGCGCTACACGGCGGCGCCCATCAACCTGCAGTGGGGCATGGACAACCGCACGGTGGGCTTCCGGGTGCCGGTGTCCGGCGTCGAGGAGCGGCGCATCGAGAACCGCATCATCGGCGCCGACGCCAATCCCTACCTGGCCATGGCCGTGACGCTGGCCTGCGGCTACCTGGGCATGGTGGACCAGCTGGAACCCACGCCCATCACCCAGGGCAGCGCCTTCGACCACCCGGCCGAGCTGCCCCAGACCCTGCCGGCCGCCCTGCAGCTGCTGCGCGCCGAGGACCGCTTGCGCCACGTGCTGGGCGAGCGCTTCGTCGACGTGTACGCGGCCATCAAGGACTTGGAACAGCAGGAGTTCATGACCGTCATCAGCCCATGGGAGCGGGAACACCTCTTGCTTCATGTGTGAAGCGGGCGGCCCGGCCTGCGCGGCCTGCGCGGCGCGGCCCGACGTTCCCCAACAAGGACGCTGCATTTATAATCACGGGTTACGTCCCCATATCCGGTGTTTGCCGCCTCCCGCGCGCAAGTGGCTACGACACCATAACCTTTTTGCCATCATTAATTTTTTAATATTATGACGACAGACTCCGGCCAGCCCTTTCTCCTGATACGCAATCTGGTCAAGGAATTTGATGGCGTGCGCGCCGTGAACGATGTGTCGGTCGCCATCAACAAGGGCGAGATCTTTGCCCTGCTGGGCAGCTCGGGCTGCGGCAAGTCCACCCTGCTGCGCATGCTGGCCGGCTTCGAAACCCCGACTTCCGGCGGGATCACGCTGGCCGGCCAGGACATCATCCCGGTGCCGCCCTACCAGCGCCCGATCAACATGATGTTCCAGTCCTATGCGCTGTTCCCGCACCTGACCGTGTGGGACAACATCGCCTTCGGCCTGCGCCGCGACGGCCTGCCGAAAGACGAGATCGCCGCGCGCGTGGACCAGATGCTGGCCCTGGTCCAGCTCAGCCCATATGCCAAGCGCAAGCCGCACCAGCTGTCCGGCGGCCAGCAGCAGCGCGTGGCGCTGGCGCGCAGCCTGGCCAAGCGTCCCCAATTGCTGCTGCTGGACGAGCCGCTGGGCGCGCTCGATAAAAAACTGCGCGAACGCACCCAGATGGAACTGGTGAACATCATCGAGCAGGTCGGTGTGACTTGCGTGATGGTGACCCACGACCAGGACGAGGCCATGAGCATGGCCACCCGCATTGCCGTCATGAGCGCGGGCCGCATCCTGCAGGTCGGCCGGCCCAACGAAATCTACGAAACGCCCAATTGCCGCTTCGTGGCCGACTTCATTGGCAGCGTCAACATGTTCACCGGCAGCGTGACGGTGGATGAGCATGACCACGTGGTGGTGGACAGCGCGGAATGCCGCCACTACGTCCCACACGGCATCACCGGTACCATGGGCATGCCGGTGTCGGTGGCCGTACGTCCGGAGAAGATCAGCATCCAGCTGCAGCCTCCCGAGGAAGCGGCGCGCGCCAGCGCCGCCGAGCGCGATTTCAACTGCGTGCAGGGCGTGCTCAAGGCCACCTCGTATTTCGGCAACGAGACCCATTACACCGTGAAGCTCGATTCCGGCATGGAGCTGAAAGTCTCGCGCACCAATGCCCAGCGCCACGGCGACGCCAGCCTGCAGCGCGACCAGCGCGTGTACGCCTGGTGGGATGGCGCCGACGTGGTCGTGCTGACCAGCTGACGGAGCGGCCATGGACAAGCTCAAACATCTGGCGAGGACGTGGCTGACGGGCCGCGCCGCCGTGATCGCCGTGCCCTTCCTGTGGCTGACGGCCTTCTTCTTGATCCCCTTCCTGATCGTGGCGCGCATCAGCTTCACCGAGACGGAGGAGGGCGGCAATCCCTTCGGCACCCTGATGACGCTGGCCGACGGCATCGTCACCTTCAAGCTGAAGATCGCCAACTACCTGTTCATCCTGCAGGACGACCTGTACGTGCTGACCTATCTCAGCTCGCTCAAGTTCGCTGCCATCACCACGGTGCTGTGCCTGGTGATAGGCTACCCGTTCGCCTACTTCATGGCGCGCGCCAAACCCACCGTGCGGCCGGTGCTGCTGATGATGGTGATGCTGCCGTTCTGGACCTCGTTCCTGCTGCGTATCTACGCCTGGAAGGGCATCCTGGCCAATGCCGGCCTGCTCAACAACTTCCTGATCGGGATAGGCGTGATCCATGAACCCATCCACATGATGAACACCCAGTTCTCGCTCATCGTCGGCATGGTGTACGCCTATCTGCCCTTCATGATCTTGCCGCTGTACGCCAACCTGGTGAAGATGGATATCCGCTACCTGGAGGCGGCGGCCGACCTGGGGGCGACGCCGCTGCAGGCCTTCTGGCGCATCACGGTGCCGCTGTCCAAGTCCGGCATCATCGCCGGCTCCATGCTGGTGTTCATTCCGGCCGTGGGCGAGTACGTCATCCCCGAGCTGCTGGGCGGCCCGGAAACGCTGATGATAGGCCATGTGCTGTGGGATGAATTCTTCACCAATAACGACTGGCCCATGGCTTCGTCGGTGACGGTGGTGGTGATCCTGCTGATCCTGGTGCCGATGGCCATCTTCAACAAGTACAAGGCGGAGCAGGAGGCGCGCGCATGAACAACTTGATACAACGCTGGTTCGGGCGCGGCTGGCTGTCGCTGGGCTACCTGTTCCTGTACCTGCCGATACTGGTGCTGATCGTGTTTTCCTTCAACAGCTCGCGCCAGGACATGGCGTGGTCGGGCTTCTCGCTGCGCTGGTATGCGGAGCTGATGAACGACACGGAAATCATCAGCGGCTTCGGCCTGTCCCTGCGCATCGCGCTGGGCACGGCCTGCGCCTCGGTCATCCTGGGCACATTTGCCGCCTTTGTCCTGAACCGCTACCAGCGCTTCACGGGCCGCACCCTGTTCTCCGGCATGGTGAGCGCGCCGCTGGTGATGCCGGAGGTGATCATTGGCCTGTCGCTGCTGCTGATGCTGGTGTCGGTGCAGAAGGTGTTCGGATTCCCCGAGCGCGGCGCCCTGACCATCTGGCTGGGCCATTGCCTCTTGGGCATGGCCTACGCGGCGGTGGTGGTGCAATCGCGGCTGCAGGAGATGAACAAGTCGCTGGAGGAGGCGGCCATGGACCTGGGCTGCAAGCCGCACCAGGTGTTCTTCCTGGTCACGCTGCCCAACATTACCCAGGCCCTGGGTTCGGCGTGGCTGCTGACCTTCACCCTGTCGCTGGACGACGTGGTGTTGTCGGCCTTCCTGTCCGGCCCCGGTTCCTCGACCATGCCCATCGTGATCTTCTCGCGCGCCCGCCTGGGCCTGGACCCGCGCGTGAATGCGGTGGCGGCGCTGACCATCCTGGCGGTGTCGATAGGCGTGATCGCCTCCAGCCTGGTCATGGCGCGCAATGAGCGTTTGCGCCAGAAGCAAATCGCGGCGGCAGCGAAAGCCGGCTAAACGCCTACTCAGCATGGACTGCCGCCTGCGCGGCAGTGACGTATCAACGCCCCGTGGACCAGACGTCGCTGCCGCGCACGCGGCAGCCTATGCTGAGCTAACTGGCCTGCGGCCCTCCCACCACGCGCCGCCCAGGAACAGCAGCACCCCCGCCAGCAGCACGCCCGGCAGCGCATCCACTCCCCAGTTCTGCATCAGCACCCCGGTCAGCAAAGGCCCGCCGCTGCTGGCGACGCCCCACGAGGCATTGACGGCCGCGCTGGCCGCCACCAGCGACTGCCCTTCAAAGCGCTGCCCGCAGGCCACCAGCGACAGCATATAGATCGCGCCGGCCGCCGCGCCCAGCATCAGCAGCACGGGCCACCACAGCCAAGGCGTCCCCGCCGCGGTTGGCAGCAGCGGCAGCAGCAGGCACACGGCGATGCCGCAGCCCACATGCACGCGGCGCCTGCCCACCTTGTCGGCCAGCCAGCCGAAGAAAAACTGCAGCGCCGTATCGCCCACCAGTACCGCCGTGGCCGACAGCAGCGCCAGCTCCAGCGCCATGCCATGCCGGATCGCATACAGCGGCAGCAGGCTCAAGGCCAGGGTGTCGAACAGGGCGAAGAATCCGGCGCCCAGCACGATCATCGGGATGCGAGGCAGCATGGCCAGCCAGGGCACGTGCGGCCCGTCGTCCTCCTGGACCCGGCCGCCGCCGACCAGGCCCAGGCCCGGCAAGGCCAGCAGGAACAAGGCCCCGCAAGCCGCGAATGGTAGCGCGATCCGGCCTTCCAGCGCCGCCACCAGGGCCGGTCCCACCAGCTGGAACAGGGTGAAGCTGGTGGTGTACAGGGCCACCACCCGCCCGCGCGACTCGCGCGGCGCCAGCCGGTTGACCCAGGCCTCGCCGATGGTGAACAGCACGCCCATGGCGGCGCCAAACACCAGCCGCAGCGCCACCCAGGCCGGCACGCTGGCGGTGCAATCCATCAGCGCGGTCGAGATGGCGGCCGCCAGCACCGCGTACACCATGCTGGCGCGGGCGCCGTGCGCCGCCACCCAGCGCGACACGAAGGGCGCCGCCGCCAGGATGCCGAGTGCGCCGGCCGCCGTGATCATGCCGATCAAGTCCGTGCCCACGCCGCGCCGGTCCAGCACCAGCGCCGTCAGCGGCACGGTGGCGCCCAGGCCCAGCCCGACCACGCCTATGCTGGCCACCAGGGCGCTGAAATCCCGCCAAGGCACCGTCTTCATCGCAGGCCCGCCTCGATCACGGACGCCAGCAGGCGGCCGTAGTGGACGATTTTTTCCGTGGCGCAGTAGGCGTAGCCCACCAGCAGCCCGCGCCGAGGCGGCGCCACCAGGTAGTAGGAAGACAGCGCCTTGACCTGTATGCCCGATTCGGCGGCCAGCTGTTCCAGCGCCACGTCGTCCACCTGGTCCGGCAGCTCCACCACCAGGTGCAGGCCGGATTCCTCGCTGGAGATGGCCACGCGCCCGTGCAGGCGCGCGCCCAGCTGGCCGGCCAGGGTGCGGCGCAGCAGCTCGCGCCGCGCGCCGTAGGTCTGGCGCAGCTTGCGGATGTGGGCAGTGAAGTGGCCCAGCGCGATGAAGTCGGCCAGCGCCGCCTGCACCATCAGCTGGCCGGGCCGCTGCAAGTCGTACAGCGCGCTCTTGAAGCCCGGCGCCAGGGCCGGCGGCACCACCAGGTAGCCGACCTTGATGCCGGGGTAGAGCACCTTGGAGAAGGTGCCCATGTAGAGCACCCTTTCATCCGTGTCCAGGCCCTGCAGCGCGGCCAGCGGGCGGCCCGTGTAGCGGAATTCGCTGTCGTAGTCGTCCTCCAGTATCCAGGCCTGCTTGCGCACCGCCACCTCCAGCAGCTCGCGGCGCCGCGCCAGGCTCATGACGGCGCCGGTCGGATACTGGTGCGAGGGCGTGACGTAAATCAGGCGCGGCGCGGTGGCCAGGTCGGCCGGGCGCAGCGCCATGCCATCGCTGTCCACCGTGACCGGATGCAGCTTCAGTTCGCGCGCCTGGAACACGCGCCGCGCGCCCCAGTAGCAGGGATCCTCGACCCAGGCGGTGTCGCCCACGTCGGCCAGCAGCTGGGCGCACAGGTCCAGTGACTGCTGGGTGCCGCCGGTGATCAGCACCTGCTCCACCGACACCTTGACCGAGCGCGAGATGCGCAGGTAGTCGGTGATGGCCTGGCGCAGCGGCAGGTAGCCGCCCGACTGGCCGTAATCGAGCAGGTCGGCGCGCGCCTCGCGCCATACGCGGTTCTGCAGGCGCTGCCACAGCTTGAACGGAAACGAGGAAAAGTCCGCGTCGCCCGGCGCCATGGGCTGGATCTCGTAGCGCGCTCCGGCCGCGAACGCGGTCAGTTCGCGGCCCCGCCGCGACAGCATGGCCGGGCAAGCGGAAGCGCCGCGCGCCGCCTGCTGGCGCGCGCCATCGCCGCGCATGCTGGCGCTGTGGGCCCGCAGGTCGGCCACGTAGGTGCCGCTGCCGGGACGGCTGGCGACATAGCCCTCGGCCGCCAGCTGCTCGAAGGCCGCGATCACGGTGTTGCGGGCGATGCCCAGGTCGCGCGCCAGGTCGCGGCTGGAGGGCAGCTTGCTGCCGGCCGCCAGCCGTTCCTGGTGGATGGCGGCCTTGGCTGCTTCGTACAGGCGGCGCTGCTGTGGCAGGCGGGAATGGAAGCCGGGCAGGGCCAGGGTCTGGGCCAGCAGCCCGGTGGCGGCGTGCATGATCAAAGTGGTTCTATCAAATAACAACAAGTGGCACTGACAATGATACCAAATTGGGCATATGATTAACTAAAATTCATGCTTGGACGGAGAGTTATGAGCAGTCCCATAGTTCTGGTGCCTGCCTGCATACGGCAGATCGGCGCCCACGCCAACCACACGGCCCAGCTCAAGTACGTGGCCGCCGTGGCCGACGGCGCCCGCTGCGCGCCCCTCATCATTCCGGCGCTGGGCGCCGCCACCGATACCGCAGCGCTGCTCGATGCGGCGCACGGCATCCTGCTCACCGGTTCCCCCTCCAACGTGCACGCCAGCCTGTACGGCCAGGATTTGCTGGATCCTTCCCTGCCGCTGGACCAGGCGCGCGACGCCACCACCCTGCCGCTGATACGCGCGGCGCTGGAGCGCGGCCTGCCGCTGATGGCGATCTGCCGCGGCTTCCAGGAAGTGAACGTGGCGCTGGGCGGCACCCTGCACCAGGCCGTGCACCAGGTGGCCGGCATGGCCGATCACCGCGAGAACAAGGAACACACGCTGGAGCAGCAGTACGCGCCTGCGCACCGGGTGCGCCTGGAGCCGCAGGGCCTGATGGCGCGCATCCTCGGCGGCGTGGAATACATCATGGTCAACTCCCTGCACGGCCAGGGCGTGGACCGGCTGGCGCGCGGCCTGGCCGTGGAGGCGCGCGCCGACGACGGCCTGGTGGAAGCCTACCGCGTGCAGCATGCGCCGGGCTTCACGCTGGCGGTGCAGTGGCACCCCGAATGGCGCCTGGCCGATAATCCGGATTCGATCAAGCTGTTCCAGGCGTTCGGCGATGCGTGCCGGCGCTACCAGGCCACCACCAAGAAAAACTGACGAGGCAATACCATGGCAATACGCGAAGGCTTTACCTATACCGACATGGACCTGTGGCTGAACGAGAAGCGGGTCACCGAAATCGAATGCCTGGTGCCGGACCTGACCGGCGTGGCGCGCGGGAAGATACTCCCGCGCGGCAAATTCACCCAGGAGCGCGGCATGCGCATTCCGGAGGCGGTGCTGGGCATGACCGTGACCGGCAACTACCCGACCGACGATCCGGCCTACGACCGCGCCATCTCCAACACCGACCGCGACATGATATTGCGCGCCGACCCCACCACCATCACCATGGTGCCGTGGGCCACCGATCCCACCGCGCAGGTGATACACGACTGCTATTTCGCCGACGGCCGGCTGGTCGATTTTGCCCCGCGCTCGGTGCTGCGCCGGGTGCTCAAGCTGTATGCGGACAAGGGCTGGAAGCCGGTGGTGGCGCCGGAACTGGAGTTCTACCTGACCGCCAAGAACAGCGATCCCGACCTGCCGCTGCGCCCGCCCATCGGCCGCAGCGGCCGCGCCGAGACCAGCCGCCAGGTCTACAGCATAGACGCCGTCAACGAATTCGATCCCCTGTTCGAGGACATCTACGACTATTGCGACATGATGAACCTGGACGTGGATACCCTGATCCACGAAATCGGCGCCGGCCAGATGGAAATCAACTTCCTCCATGGCGAGCCGCTGGGCCTGGCCGACAAGGTGTTCTACTTCAAGCGCACCCTGCGCGAGGCGGCGCTCAAGCACGACATGTACGCCACCTTCATGGCCAAGCCCATGGCGGGCGAGCCGGGATCGGCCATGCACGTGCACCAGAGCGTGGTGGATGCGAAGACTGGCCTGAACATCTTCAGCAACGAGGACGGCTCCGCCTCGCCGCTGTTCAAGCACTACATCGGCGGCCTGCAGCGCTACATGCCGAGCGCCATGGCCATCGTCGCGCCCTACGTGAATTCCTACCGCCGCATCGTGCGCCACACGGCCGCCCCCATCAACATCCAGTGGGGCATGGACAACCGCACCGTGGGCTTCCGGGTGCCGGAATCGGGCGTGCAGGACCGGCGCGTGGAAAACCGCATCATCGGCGCCGACGCCAATCCCTACCTGGCCCTGGCCGTGACGCTGGCCTGCGGCTACCTGGGCATGGTGGACCGCCTGGAACCCACGCCCATGACCACCGACAGCGCCTATGACCTCAAGGTCGAGCTGCCGCAAGGCCTGCCCGAGGCGCTCAGTCTGCTGCGTCCCGAGGACCGGCTGCGCCAGGTGCTGGGCGAGCGCTTCGTCGACGTCTACGCCGCCATCAAGGAACTGGAACACCAGGAATTCATGACCGTGATCAGCCCGTGGGAGCGCGAGCACCTGCTGCTGCACGTCTAAGCCATCTTCAACGAACCAGGAGCCATCATGTCCCAGCATCCCCTGGCGCCCAGCGCCGCACTGGTCGCATCGGTCAAGAGTCCCGCGGCGCGCCAGGAACTGTACGACACCGCCGCCATCCAGAAGATGGACTCGGACCACTACCTGCACCCGTTCACCGACTTCAAGCAGCTGAATGAACGCGGCGCGCGCGTGATGGTGCGCGGCGAGGGCGTCTACCTGTGGGATTCGGAAGGCAAGAAGCTGCTGGACGGGATGTCCGGCCTGTGGTGCGTGAACGCGGGCTATGGCCGCACCAGCATCTCGGAGGCGGTGTACCGCCAGATGGAGACGCTGCCCTTCTATAACAGCTTCTTCAACACCACCAACGTGCCGGCCGCGCGCCTGGCCGCCAAGCTGGCCGAGATCTCGCCGCCGCAGTTCAGGCATGTCTATTTCACCGGATCCGGCTCAGAGGGCAACGACACCAACCTGCGCATGGTGCGGCGCTACTGGGACGTGCTGGGATACCGGGAGCGGCACACCATCATCAGCCGCCACAACGCCTACCACGGCAGCACCGTGGCCGGCGCCTCGCTGGGCGGCATGAGCGCCATGCACGCCCAGGGCGGGCTGCCGATACCGGGCGTGGTGCACATCGGCCAGCCCAACTATCTGGAATCCGGCCAGGGCATGAGCGAGGACCAATTCGGCATCGTGGCCGCGTCCTGGCTGGAGCAGAAAATCCTGGAAGTGGGCCCGGACAAGGTGGCCGCCTTCATCGGCGAGCCGGTACAGGGCGCCGGCGGCGTGGTGATCCCGCCGCGCAGCTACTGGCCCGAGATCCAGCGTATCTGCGACAAGTACGGCGTGCTGCTGATTGCCGATGAAGTGATCTGCGGCTTCGGACGGCTGGGCACCTGGTTCGCTTCCGAGCTGTTCGGCATCAAGCCTGACCTGATTACCTTCGCCAAGGGCGTCACCTCCGGCTACGTGCCGCTGGGCGGGGTGCTGGTGGGCGACCGCGTGGCCGACGTGCTGATCGGCCAGGGCGGCGAGTTCGAACACGGTTTCACCTATTCCGGCCATCCGGTGGCCTGCGCGGCGGCGCTGGAAAACATCCGCATCATCGAATCGGAAGGCCTGGTGCGGCAGGTGGCCGAGGACACCGGCCCCTACCTGAAGCAGCGCTTCGCCAGCCTGGCCGACCATCCGCTGGTGGGCTACACCGACAGCTGCGGCTTCGTCGCCGGCCTGAACCTGGTGCGCCGCAAGGGCGCCACCGTGCACGAAAATGAATACTTCGATCCGGCGCTGGCGGTCGGCATGGTGTGCCGCGGCCATATGTTCAACAACGGCATGATCATGCGCGCCGTGGGCGACCGCATGATCATCGCGCCGCCGCTGGTGCTGACGCGGGCGCAGATCGACGAGATGGTGGCGCTGATACGCCACTGCCTGGACCTGACTTACGACGACGTGCGCCAGCGCGGCTTGATCTGAACCGGAGCTTACATGACTGACACCAACTGGCATGAGCGCGCGGCAGCCGCCGTGTGCGATGGACGCGCCCTGATTGAAGGGCGGCGCGTATGGGCGGCGGACGGGCAGCAGTTCGAGAACCTGTCGCCGGTGGATGGCCGCTCGCTGGGCCTGGTGGCGCGCTGCGGCGCGGCCGACGTGGACGCCGCCGTGGCTTCGGCCCGCGCCGCCTTCGAGGACCGGCGCTGGGCCGGCCAGGCGCCGGCCCGGCGCAAGCGCGTGCTGGTCAGGTTCGCCGACCTGGTGCTGCAGTACGGCGCGGAACTGGCGCTGCTGGAGACACTGGACATGGGCAAGCCGATCAAGTACAGCCAGAGCGTGGACGTGGCCTCCACCGCCAACTGCCTGCGCTGGTACGGCGAGGCCATCGACAAGATCTACGACCAGATCGCGCCCACGGCCGACAGCAGCCTGGCGCTGGTCACGCGCGAGCCGGTCGGCGTGGTGGCCGCCATCGTGCCCTGGAACTACCCCATGATCATGGCGGCCTGGAAGATCGCGCCGGCACTGGCGGCCGGCAACAGCGTGGTGCTCAAGCCGTCCGAAAAGTCGCCGCTGACGGCGCTGCGCCTGGCCGAGATCGCGCTGGAGGCGGGCCTGCCGCCCGGCGTGTTCAACGTCCTGCCCGGCTATGGCCAGGAGGCTGGCGCCGCGCTGGCCCTGCACATGGACGTGGACTGCATAGGCTTCACCGGCTCCACCCGCACCGGCAAGCAGATCGTGCAGATGGCGGGCCAGTCCAACCTGAAGCGGGCCTGGACCGAGTTGGGCGGCAAATCCGCCAACATCGTGTGCGCCGACTGCCCGGACCTGGACGCGGCGGTGGCGGCCGCCATCGGTTCCATCTATTTCAACCAGGGCGAGAGCTGCAATGCGCCGTCGCGCCTGTTCGTGGAGGAATCCATCAAGGAGCGCTTCCTGGAAAAGGCCCTGGCCATGGTGCCGGACTACGCGCCCGGCGATCCGCTGGACGAGAACACCGTGATGGGCGCCATCGTGGACGCCACCCAGCTCCAGACCGTGATGGGCTATATCGAGGCCGGCAAGGCCGATGGCGCCAGGCTGCTGGCCGGCGGCGCCCGGGCCCGCGTGGATTCCGGCGGCTACTACGTGCAGCCCACGCTGTTCGACGGCGTGGACAGCGGCATGGCCATCGCCCGCGAGGAAATCTTCGGCCCGGTGCTGTCCGTGCTGGCCTTTACCGATGTGCGCGACGCCGTGCGGCAGGCCAACGCCACGCCCTATGGCTTGCAGGCTGCCGTGTGGAGCGCCAACCTGAGCAAGGCGATCCAGACCGCGCGGGCCTTGCGCGCCGGCACCGTGCACGTCAACCAATACGATGGCGACGACATCACCGTGCCCTTCGGCGGCTACAAGCAGTCCGGCAATGGCCGCGACAAATCGCTGCACGCCTTCGACAAGTACACCGAGCTGAAAACCACGTGGATACAGCTATGAGCCCGGCAGTCAGCCATGCGGTGAACCATGTGGTGAACCATGCACTGAGCCATGCAGTGGAACAGCTGCGCGAACGCGGCATAGATTACGTCTATGCACAGTTCACCGACATCCACGGCGCCGCCAAGGGCAAGCTGGTACCGCTGGCCCACCTGGATAGCATCGTCCATCCCGGCGCCGGCTTTTCCGGTCCCTCGATCTGGGGCACGGGACTGCCGCGCAATGGCCCGCGCTCGGAATACTACGGGCGCGCCGACCTGTCCACCCTGCAGCCCATGCCCTGGCTGCCCGGCTATGCGCGCGTGGTGCTGGACGGGTACGTGGCGGGCCTGCCCTTTGAACTCTGCCCGCGCCGGATATTGCGGCGCCAGGTGGAACGGCTGGCGCAGCGCGGCTGGACCCTGAACGCCGGCCTGGAACCGGAATTCTTCCTGCTGCAGCCAGGTCCCGCCGGCTACGACGCCGAGCCGGGCGACATGCTGGACAAGCCATCCTACGACACCCGGAGCCTGCTGCGCCGCCGCGAGTTCCTCACGCGCCTGGCCGCCTGCCTGGATGCCTGCGGCCTGGACGTGTTCCAGATCGACCACGAGGACGCCAGCGGCCAGTTCGAAGTCAACTACCGCTACGCCGATGCGCTCAAGGCGGCCGACAACTTCATGCTGTTCAAGATGGCGGCCCAGCACATCGCGGAGGAGCAGGGCCTGCTGTTCTCCATGATGCCCAAGCCCTTTGCCGACCGTCCCGGCAGCGGCCTGCATTTCCACCTGTCGCTGGCGGACGGCGAGGGCAGGGCGCTATTCTCCGGCGCCGAGGATGCGCAAGGTTTGGGCCTGTCGCCGCTGGCCTGTCACTTCCTGGCCGGGCTGCTGCACCATGCGCCCGCGCTGACGGCGCTGTGCGCGCCCACGGTGAACTCGTACAAGCGCCTGATGTGCGGCCAGTCGCTGTCCGGCACCAGCTGGGCGCCGGCTTATATCGGCTACGGCGACAACAACCGCACCACGGTGGCGCGCGTGGTCGCCCAGCGTATCGAGTGGCGCCTGCCGGACAGTTCCGCCAATCCCTACCTGGCGCTGGCTGCAGTGATCGCGGCCGGGCTGGATGGCGTGGACCGCGCCCTGCAGCCGGCCGCGCCGGTCAACGAGGACATCTACGAGATGGGCGCGCAGCGCCGGGCGGAGCTGGGCTTGCGCCTGCTGCCGCAGAACCTGGGACTGGCGGTGGAAGCGCTGCGTCTGGATGATATCCTGTGCCAGTCGCTGGGGACGGCCTTCAGCGCTGAATTCAGCGCCCTCAAGTCGGCCGAATGGCTGGAGTACAGCCAGCACGTGAGCGCGTGGGAGACCGCACGCTATCTGGATCGTTTCTGAAACGGGAGACTAGCATGAGCCAGGCGATGCGCGATTTTCTGCGCGAGCACAATATCCACGAAGTCGAATGCGTGATCGCCGACATGACCGGCATCGCACGCGGCAAGATACTGCCCAAGGACCTGTTCCTCTCCGAGGGCGAGATGCGCCTGCCCAAGAGCGTGCTGCTCAACACCGTCAACGGCGAGCAGCCCAACAACACGCCCTATGTGGGCGCCACCGATCCGGACATGATCTGCGTGCCGGACCTGGCCACCCTGCGCCAGGTGCCGTGGGCCGCCGAGAACGTGGCGCTGGTGATACACGACTGCCAGAATTTCGACGGCAGTCCGGTCGGACTGTCGCCGCGCGCCGTGCTGCGCAGGGTGCTGGCGCTGTATGCGGAGCGCGGCTGGCAGCCGGTGGTGGCGCCGGAGATGGAGTTTTACCTGGTGGCGCGCAGCAGCAATCCGCACGAGCCGCTGGTGCCGCCGCTGGGCCGCAGCGGCAAGACCGAGTCGGGCCGCCAGTCGTATTCCATCGACGCCGTGAACGATTTCGATCCCTTCTTCCTGGAGCTGTCCACCTTCTGCAAGCAGCACCAGCTGGGCGTGGAAACCCTGATCCATGAAGCTGGCGCCGGGCAGATGGAAATCAACTTCACCCACGGCGAAGCGCTGGAGCTGGCCGACCGCGTGTTCCTGTTCAAGCGCGCCGTGCGCGAGACGGCGCTACGGCACGGCATCTTCGCCACCTTCATGGCCAAGCCCATGGAGACGGAGCCGGGCAGCGCCATGCACATCCACCAGAGCGTGATCGAGACCGGCGGCGGCAACAACATCTTCACCCAGGCCGACGGCCAGGCCAGCGAACGCTTTTTCCACTACATCGCCGGGTTGGAGAAGTACACGGCGGCCGCCACCCTGCTGTTGGCGCCGCACGTCAATTCCTACCGGCGCCTGTCGCGCTTCATGTCGGCGCCCACCAATGTGCACTGGGGCTATGACAACCGCACCTGCGGCTTCCGCATCCCGAATTCGGCGCCCGTCAACCGGCGCGTGGAAAACCGGGTGCCGGGCGTGGACGTCAATCCCTACCTGGCCATGGCGGCCACCCTGGCCTGCGGCTACCTGGGCATGATGGAAGAACTGCAGCCCTCGGCGCCGACTGCGGACAGCGCCGAACATGTGCACGACCAGCTGCCGCGCAACCTGGAGGACGCCATCCTGCGCCTGCGCGAGTGCAAGCCGCTCAGCGACATCCTGGGCGAGCAGTTCGTGCGCGCCTTCTGCGAGGTCAAGGAGCTGGAATTCGCCACCTACAGCCGCGTCATCAGCTCGTGGGAGCGCGAGCATCTGATGCTGCTGGTCTAGGAGGGCGCATGACACGTATGGGCATCAACTGGGAGCGGGCGCAGGCGCTGATGCAGCGCGTACGCGCCGACTTCATCGCACGCCACCCGATATCGGCCGCGCTGGCCCGGCGCGGTGCGCAGCACCTGCTGTTCGGCGTGCCCATGCACTGGATGAACGACTGGTCCACGCCGTTCGCCCTGACCGTGGCTGACGCCAGCGGCGCCCGTTTCCGCGACGTGGACGGCCACGAGTACATCGATTTCTGCCTGGGCGACACCGGCGCCATGTTCGGCCACTCGCCGGAACCGGTGGCGCACGCCATCGCGCGCCAGGCCAGCCGCGGCTACACGGCCATGCTGCCGTCCGAGGATGCGGCGCCGGTGGCCGAGGAATTGGCGCGCCGCTTCGGCCTGCTGTACTGGCAGTTCGCGTTGTCGGCCTCGGACGCCAACCGCTTCGTGCTGCGCTGGCTGCGCGCCGCCAGCGGGCGCAGCAAGATCCTGGTGTTCAACGGCTGCTACCACGGCACCGTGGACGATGTGTTCGTGGACTTGCAGGATGGCCGGCCGGTGCAGCGCGACAGCCTGCTGGGCCAGGTCCATGCGCTCACGGAACACACGCGGGTAGTGGAGTTCAACGACTTGCAGGCGCTGGAAGCGGCGCTGGCCGACGGCCAGGTGGCCTGCGTGCTGGCCGAGCCGGTGATGACCAATATCGGCATGGTGCTGCCGCAGCCGGGTTATTGGGAAGCTGCACGGGCTATCATGCGCCGCCACGGCGCGCTGCTGGTGATCGACGAGACCCACACCATCAGCAGCGGTCCGGGCGGCTATGCGCGGGAACATGGATTGCAGCCGGATGCGCTGGTGCTGGGCAAGCCAATCGGTGGCGGCGTGCCCTGCGCCGTGTACGGCTTCACGGCCGAGCTGGCGGCGCGCGTGGAGCAGGCCAAGCGCGGTGCGCCGCCCGGCCATTCCGGCGTCGGCACCACGCTGAGCGCCAATATGTTCGCCATGGCCGCCATGCGCGCCAACCTTGAGCAGGTGATGACGGCGCCGGCCTATGAGCGCATGGTCGCGCTGGCGGCGCGGCTGGCGGAGGGCTTGCGCGGCGTGATCGCGCGGCGCGGCTTGCCGTGGTGCGTGACCCAGGTCGGCGCGCGCACCGAGTTCCAGTTTGCCGCCACGCCGCCGCGCAATGGCAGCGAGGCTGGCGCGGCCCTGGACAGCGAACTGGAACAGCTCATCCACCTGTACCTGCTCAACCGCGGCCTGCTGATCACGCCCTTTCACAACATGCTGCTGGTCTGCCCGCAGACCGGCGAGGACGATGTGGACTTGCTGCTGTCCCAATTCGACGCCTGCTGCGGCGAGCTGGTTTGATCAAACAGGGGGCGTGTCCACGAATACCGGCAGGGCCTCCAGGGCGGCCGTGTAGGCGGCCAGTGCCGGGAAGCGCTGCGCTGGCGCGTGCTGCGGCAGCAGCAGCTGCGTGAACGACCAGGCCACGGCGATGGTCAACTCGGCCAGTCCCAGTGCGGCTTCCGAGCCGGGGATGGGCAGCTCGGCCACTTCCCGTTCCAGCTCCGTGCAGGCGGCCAGCAGTTGCTGGGCGACGCGCTCCACCCACGGGGCGTGGCGCTTGTCCTGCGGGCGCTTGTCCTCGTAGACGATCTGCACGGACTTTTCGCAGGCCGCCAGCGCCAGGCCCAGCAGGCGATAGGCCTGCAGCCGCCGCGCCGGTTCGGCCGGGATCAGCACATGGCCGTTGGCTGACAGCGGCGCCAGGTAGTCGAGGATCAGGCTGGAATCCATCAGCACCTGGCCATCGTCCAGCACCAGGGTGGGCGCCTTGACCACGCTGTTGATCTGCCTGAACTGCTCGTAGGTGCTGAACACGGAGATGGAGTGGTGTTCGAACTCCAGGCCCAGCAGCTTCATGCCGATGGCGGTGCGCCGCACGTATGGGGAATCCAGCATGCCGATCAGTTTCATTCATTCCTCCGTTAGAATCGCTATCAATCCGTACCAGTCTAAGCATGCCGGATTGGTGTGAATAGCAATATTATTCGACGCTAAGCGTTAGACCTGCTTACATGAGAGAGATACCACCCCTGGCAGCCCTGCGCTGTTTCGAGTCCGCCGCCCGGCTGGGCAGCGTGACGGCGGCGGCGCGCGAACTGCACGTCACGCATTCGGCCGTGAGCCAGCAGATCCGCGTGCTGGAGGAATGGATGGGCGTGGCGCTGTTCCAGCGCGAGGCGCGCGGCCTGCGCCTGACCGACGCCGGCCGCCTGTACGCGCTGGATGTGCGCGCTGCGCTGCGCGGCATTGCCGACGCCACCCGGCACGCGCAGGCGCGGCCGCAGCAGAGCGAGCTGGTGGTGACCACCTTGCCCTCCTTCGCCACCCACTGGCTGGCGCCGCGCCTGGGCGGCTTCCGCGCCGCTTATCCGCAGTACCGCCTGCGGCTGCATACCAGCCTGGAGGTGCAGGGCCTGGGACCGGGCGGGGCCGCGAAAGGCATGGCCGACATCGGCATCCGCATGGGCAAGGGCGACTGGCCGGGGCTGTCCAGCCGCGTGCTGTTCGAGGATGAATTGCTGGTGGTGGCCTCGCCGCAGTTCGTGCTGCAGTTCGCGCCGCAGGGGCTGGGGGCGCAGGAGATCGCGCAGGCGCCGCGTATCGAATGTCCGGATGCGCCCTGGGGCTCCTGGTGCCAGGCCGCCGGCGTGGAGAAAGCGCCGGGCCGCGCGGTCCTGCACGCCAACGATTCCAACGTGATCCTGGCCGCGCTGGCGCAGGGCACGGAACTGGCGCTGGAGCGCCGCAGCCTGGTGGCGGAAGCGCTGCGGCGGGGCGAACTGGTCCAGCTCAGCCCCGTCACGGTTCCCTATCCCTACCAATACTGGCTGGTCTGGCAGCCCCGCGACGGCCTCAGCCCAGGCCAGCGCCACTTCATGGAGTGGCTGGAGGCCGAGGTGGCAAATCAATATCGCACTTAGAAACAGTGTTCCAGCGCCGGGAAGCTGCCTTCCTTGACTTCCCTGACGTAGGCGGCAAAGGCCGCTTCGATGCTGGGCTGGCCTTCCATGAAGTTTTTCACGAAGCGCGCCTTGCGGCCGGGGAAGACGCCCAGCAGGTCGTGCATCACCAGCACCTGGCCGGAGCAGTCCGGACCGGCGCCTATGCCGATGGTGGGCATGTGCAGCAGCTCGGTCACCTCGCGGCCCAGCGCGGCCGGTATGGCTTCCAGCACCACGATGGAGGCGCCCGCTTCCTGCAGCGCCAGCACGTCCGCTTTCAGGCGGTCTGCCGCTTCCGTGGTCTTGCCCTGCACCTTGTAGCCGCCCAGCTGGTGCACCGACTGCGGCGTGAGGCCCACGTGGGCGCACACCGGCACCGCGCGCTCGGTCAGGAAGCGCACGGTCTCGGCCAGCCAGGCGCCGCCTTCCAGCTTGATCATGTGGGCGCCGGCCTGCATCAGCTGCACGGAATTGCTATAGGCCGCCTCCGGGGTGCCGTAGGCGCCGAACGGCAGGTCGGCCACGATCATGGCCGACTTGGCGCCGCGCGCCACGGCGGCCGTGTGGTAGGCCACTTCGGCCACCGTCACCGGCAGGGTGGACTGGTGGCCGTTGCATACCATGCCCAGCGAATCGCCGATCAGCAGTATCTCCACGCCGGCGCGGTCCATGGTGGCGGCGAAGCTGGCGTCGTAGCAGGTCAGCATGGTGATCTTTTCGCCCGCGCCCTTGAGCGCCGCCAGCGAGTTCACGGTGATGGCCTTGGTCGCGGCCGGTTTGGACGGTGCCGGCGCCGGGGTGGCGGCAGCCTTTTGGCTGGCCGCCATTTCGTTCCCTTGCAAATAACCAGACATGGGGATTCCTTGTTAGATGAGTTTGGACCGCGATAGTGTAGCCTTTGGACCAACTTCGCGCTGTAAGTTCTTTATTTGGCGTCGGAGTATAGCCGCTTCAGGCCAGGCGGGCGATGGCCTGGTTGGCAACTGCTTCGGCGTGGGTGGTGGCCGGGCCCAGGCCGGGAATGGTGACGTCGGGCGCGGTTTCCAGCAGCGGCACCAGTACGAAGGCGCGTTCGTGCATGCGCGGATGCGGCACGCTCAGCGTCGGGGTATCGATCACGGCGTCGCCGTACAGCAGCAGGTCCAGGTCCAGGGTGCGCGGGGCGTTGCGGTAAGGGCGCTCGCGGCCGTGCTCCTGCTCGATGCGCTGCAGGGCTAGCAGCAGGGCTTCGGCGTCCAGCGTGGTGGAGATGCGGGCCACGGCATTGATGTAGTCGTCGCCGCTGGAGTCGATCGGGGCGGTGCGGTACAGCGAGGACACGGCCTCCACGCTGGTCCCCTCAACCCGGCGCAGGCGTTCGACGGCGTCCAGCACGTTGGCGCGCGCATCGCCCAGGTTGGCGCCTATGCCGATGTAGGCGGTGGTCTTCATGTCAGGCCCGCCACGCATGCCGGGTATATCGACATGGAACCTGGCGCGTCCGTGCGCAGTCAGCATGGGCTCCCGCTCCAGGCGGGAGCGACGTTTCAGTTGTCGCTGGCATGGTCGGCTGCAGCGGTTTCGGTCTGGGCTTCGCCCTGCACCTTGGCGCGGTTGCCGCGGCGCGGCGGGCGCTTGCGCTTGGCGCCGCCCGCTGCTGCGGGCTGGCTGGCGGCTGCCACCAGTTCCTCGCGGCTGATCTCGTCGCCCTCGTAAAAGCCGGTCCACCAGTCGCCCAGCTCCTGCTCGATCTCGCCCGAGGCGCAGCGCAGCAGCAGGAAGTCGTAGCCGGCGCGGAAGCGCGGGTGCTCCAGCAGCTTGTAGGCCGACTTGCCCGAGCGGCGCTCGAAGCGCGGCTGCATGGCCCAGATGTCGCGCATGTCGGAACCGATCTTGCGCTGCAGGGCGAGTTTCTCGGTCTGCGATTCCAGCACGTCGTCTGCCGCCAGGTGCAGGGCCGGGATCACCTGTTCGCCAGCGGCGCGGTAGGCGGTCCACTTTTCCAGCACCTGGTGCCACAGCAGGGAGGCGAACAGGAAACCGGGCGAGACGGTCTTGCCGGCGTGGATGCGGGCGTCGGTCGAGTCCAGCGCCAGGGTCACGAATTTGGCGCCCAGCGGCTGCTCCATCACCACGTCCAGCAGCGGCAGCAGGCCGTGGTGCAGGCCCTGCTTGCGCAGCTGCTGCAGACAGGCCATGGCGTGGCCGCTCATCAGCAGCTTGAGCATTTCGTCGAACACGCGCGCCACCGGCACGTTGTCTATCAGGGTGGCCATCAGGGCGATGGGTGCGCGGGTTTCCGGCTCGATCTCGAAATTGAGCTTGGCGGCAAAGCGCACCACGCGCAGCATGCGCACCGGGTCCTCGCGGTAGCGCGCCTCCGGCTGGCCGATGATGCGCAGGGTCCTGGCGCGGATGTCCTCGATGCCGCCGTGGTAGTCCAGCACCTGGCCGTTGGCCGGGTTGTAGTACATGGCGTTGATGGTGAAGTCGCGCCGCTCGGCGTCCTGGGCCTGGGTGCCGAAGGTGTTGTCGCGCAGGACGCGGCCATGTTCATCCTTGGGCGCATCGCCCGAGGTGGTGCCGCGGAAGGTGGTCACTTCCAGCAGGTCCTGGCCGAACATCACATGCACGATCTGGAAGCGCTTGCCGATGATGAAGGCGCGCCGGAACAGGCGCTTGACCTGCTCCGGGGTGGCGTTGGTGGCGATGTCGAAGTCCTTGGGCTTGACGCCCAGCAGCAGGTCGCGCACGGCGCCGCCCACCACGAAGGCTTCGTAGCCGGCTTCCTGCAACGTGCTGGTGACGCGCACGGCGTTGTTCGACACCAGCTTCGGATCGATGCCATGCTGTTCGGGGCCCAGCACCACCGGGGTATCGCGTCCGCCCTTGTTGTTCTTGGTGCCCAGGATTTTGCGGATGAGTTTCTTAATCATTGAACAATTCTATCAGTGGCCAGCCTTTGGAACTGGCGTGCGCCCGCAGCAGGGCATTGGGATTGGTCGCCACCGGATGGGTCACCAGTTCCATCAGCGGAATATCGTTTTGCGAATCGCTGTAGAAATGACTGCTTTCGAACCCTTCCAGGGTGTGGCCCAGCTGGTCCAGCCAGGCCTTGGTGTGCGTGATCTTGCCCTTGCCCAGGGTGGGCGTGCCGACCAGCTTGCCCGTCGGGCGGCCGTCGGCATCGTACTCCGGCATGGCGGCGATCAAGTGCTCCACGCCCAGCGCGCGCGCGATGGGGGCGGTGACGAAGTGGTTGGTGGCGGTGACGATGGCCACCAGGTCGCCGGCGTCCAGGTGCTTCTTCACCAGCGCCAGCGCGGCCGGGCGCAGCGCCGGCATCACCACTTCGTCCATGAAGCGGGCGTGCAGCGCATCGAGTTCCGGGCGGGTGAAGTTGGCCAGCATGCCGAGCGTGAATTCCAGGTATTCTTCCGCATCCAGGGTGCCGGCCTTGTACTGCTCGAAGAAGGCGTCGTTGCGGCGGCCGAATTCCTCGCCGTCGATGGCGCCCACGCGCACCAGGAAGCGGCCCCACTCGTTGTCGGAATCGATGGGCAGCAGGGTGTGGTCCAGGTCAAACAGGGCGAGTTTCATTATTCTTTCGCTTCCGCCTGCAGCCACTCGCGCAGCAGCGGCAGAGTGATGGGGCGTTGGGTTTCAAGGGAATACTGGTCCAGCGAATCCAGCATGGACGACAGCGAACGCATGTCACGCTGGAAATGGGACAGCAAATAGGGTAACACGCCGGGCGACAGCGTCAAGCCGCGCGCCGCCGCCGCCGCGCTCAGGGCGGCCACCTTTTCGTCGTCGGTCAGGCCGTGGATCTGGTAGATCAGGCCCCAGCCCATGCGGGTGCGCAGGTCCTCGCGCACCGGCAGCACGGCCGGCGCCACCGCGCCGCTGCACACCATGAACGCATGGTTGGCGCGGATCTCGTTGAACAGGGCGAAGGCGTCGATCTGGGCCACCGGCGACAGCTTTTCGCAATCGTCCAGCAGGTACAAATCGACTTCGGGCGAATACACGAATTCGGACTCGATCGAGAAGGGCGAGATGTAGCGCGCCCGCCCGTTCGGGCCGGAGGTGCCGGCCAGGGCCTTGAGCAAATGGCTCTTGCCGACGCCGACCTCGCCCCACAGGTAGGCGAAGTGCTCGCGTGAGCTGCGCGCGGCGAATTGCGCCATCAGCGCCGCCGCTTCCGCATTGTGGCCCACCTCGAACGAGTCGAGGCTGTGCGCCGGTTCCGCGCCTAAATCGAGCACCAGCTGCTTCATGGCGTTCGTCCTGTGCTTATCTTTTGCATAACGGTTTTCTGTATCACGTCACGCATTATAGAAGCTGCTGCGCAGGTAGTGGCGTCGCAGGTGCTTGAACGCCACCATCAGCACCGCCGACGCGGGCAATGCCAGCAGCACACCGACAAAGCCGAACAGCTGTCCAAACGCCAGCAGGGCGAAGATCACGGCCAGCGGATTCAAGCCGATACGCTCGCCCACCAGGCGCGGGGTCAGGAAAAAGCCTTCCAGCACCTGGCCGCAGCCGTAGATGATGGCCACCGCGATCACGCCGCTCCAGTCGGCAAACTGCAGCACGGCGGCGATCAGGGCCAGCACCAGGCCCAGGCCGAAGCCCAGGTAGGGGATGAACACCAGCAGCCCGGTCAAAATCCCGACCGGCAGCGCCACGTCGAAGCCGGCGATCGCCAGCGCCGCCGAGTAGTACACGGCCAGCACCAGCATCACCAGGAGCTGGCCGCGCAGGTACTGGGCCAGCAGGGTATCGACTTCCTCGGCCATGGCCATGGCGCGCGCGATGAAGCGGCGCGGCACGGCGCCGGCGATGCGGGCCAGCATGGGATGCCAGTCCAGCAGCAGGTAGAACAGCAGCACCGGCACCAGGGTCACGGTGGCCAGCCAGCCCAGCACCGCCGTGCCGCCCACCCGCGCCGAGCTGAGCACGGCGGTCCAGATCTCGTCGCCGCTGGTGGACAGCTGGCGCGTGACGATGGTCTTGATGCCGGCGCTGTCCAGCCGCACCTTGACGCCCAGCTCCTGCAGCCTGGGGGCCAGCAGGTCGTTGGCCTTGGCCAGGAAGGCCGGGATCTGGGCTTGCAGCATGGGGATTTCCTTCTGCAGCACCGGCACCACGATCAGCACCAGGGCCGTCATGGCGGCAAAGAACAGCGTCACCACGATGGTCACGGCCAATGCGCGAGGCACGCCGAACCGCCCGAGACGGATGTGGGCAATATGATCGACGCCGGGATTCAAGGCATAGGCGATGATGGCGGCCGCCAGGAAGGGCGTCAGCACCGGCCCCAGCAGTATCAGCAGGAAGAAGAACGCGGCCCACACCGCCACCCAGAACACCGTCTGCTTTTGCTCTACCGTGAGGGGAAATGGCATGGAATGGGATCTGGTGGTTTAAAAAAGGGTGCTGGACGGGGCATTTTGATAAAATAGCGGACTTACCTGATTAGCGTGTCTTTTTCACACGTTTTTGGCCAAAATCGCGGGATTTTGGGCCAAAAGTGGTCTCCGCCTTCTATTTTACCGCCTCTGCTGCCAAATACACCATGAGCCAAACTCCAAATGTTTCCCTCTCCTACCGTGACGCCGGCGTCGATATCGATGCGGGCGATGCCCTGGTCGAAGCGATCAAGCCATTTGCCAAGCGTACCCTGCGCGAGGGCGTGCTCGGCGGCCTGGGCGGCTTTGGCGCCATGTTCGAAGTCAGCAAGAAGTACAAGGAACCGGTGCTGGTGTCCGGCACCGACGGCGTGGGCACCAAGCTGAAACTGGCATTCGAGCTGAACCGCCACGACACGGTCGGCATCGACCTGGTGGCCATGAGCGTGAACGACATCCTGGTGCAGGGCGCCGAGCCGCTGTTCTTCCTCGACTATTTCGCTTGCGGCAAGCTGGACGTGCCGACCGCGACCGACGTCATCAAGGGCATCGCGGCCGGCTGCGAACAGGCCGGCTGCGCCCTGATCGGCGGCGAGACGGCGGAAATGCCGAGCATGTACCCGGCCGGCGAATACGACCTGGCCGGCTTTGCTGTCGGCGCGGTGGAAAAATCGAAGATCATCGACGGCACCAAAATCGCGCCGGGCGACGTGATCCTGGGCCTGGCCTCGTCGGGCGTGCACTCGAACGGCTACTCGCTGGTGCGCAAGATCATCGAAGTGTCGAAGCCGGACCTGGACGCCGATTTCCACGGCCGCAAGCTGGCTGACGTGCTGATGGCCCCGACCCGCATCTACGTCAAGCCGCTGCTGGCCCTGATGGAAAAGCTGGAAGTGAAGGGCATGGTGCACATCACCGGCGGCGGCCTGGTCGAGAACATCCCGCGCGTGCTGCAGCCGAACCTGGTGGCCGAGCTCGATTCCAGCTCGTGGACCCTGCCGCCGCTGTTCCAGTGGCTGCAGCAGCACGGCGGCGTGGCCGACGCTGAAATGCACCGCGTGTTCAACTGCGGCATCGGCATGACGGTCATCGTCTCCAAGGAAAACGCGGACGCGGCCCAGGCCCAGCTGGAAGCGGCCGGCGAGACCGTGTACCGTATCGGCGCCATCCGCGAACGCGTGGGCGACGAGCACCAGACCATCGTGGTGTAAAACAAAAAGCGGGCTTTTCAGCCCGCAGTATTCATTCCCCGCGCTTGCGCAGCGTGGTCACGCTTTCCCGGTTCACCCCCCAGTTATCCATCTCCACCTCGTCGATGATGACGAAGGTGGTGGCGGGGTTTTTGTTCAGCACGCGGGTCAGCAGGTCGGTGGCGCCTTGTATCAGTTCCAGCTTCTGCTCCGGGGTGACGCCTTCGCGGGTAATGCGGATATTCACGTAGGGCATGGCGGCCTCCTTACCAGCTGCCGGCGGTGGCGCCGCCGTCCACGCTCAGCACCGTGCCGGTGGTGTAGCTGGAATCGGTCAGGTACAGCACCGCGTCGACGATGTCCTGCACCGTGCCGGCCTTGCCGCTGGGCGCCAGCGTTTTCAGGTAATTCCAGGTGGCCTCGTCGGCGCCCGCGTGCAGCGGGGTGGCGATGATGCCCGGCGCCACCGCGTTGACACGCACATTCGATGCCGCCAGTTCCAGCGCCAGCGCGCGCGTGGCCTGGTTCAAGCCGCCCTTGACCAGTACCGGCAGCAAAGCCGGCACCTTCGCTGTCGGCTGCACGCCCAGGCTGGCCGTGATGCTGACGATATGGCCGTCGCCACGGGCCGCCATGTGCCTGGCCGCCTGCTGTGCAGGATAGAAGAAGCCTGCCAGGTTGGTGGCCACCAGCGCGTTCACATCCTCTTCGGTGTAATCGCCTACCGGCTTGGCAATGAAGATACCGGCGTTGTTGATCAAAATATCCACCTTGCCGTAAGCGGCGATGGCGCGCTCGAACAGGGCGCGCGCCGTCTCCGGCTTGGCGATATCGCCTGCCACCGGCAGGAAATTGGCGGGCTGGCCCAGTTGCGCGGCGGCGGCCTGCAGGCGCTCCAGGGTGCGGGCGTTGCCGACCACGTTGTAGCCGCGCTTCAGGTAAGCCTCGGCGATGGCGTAGCCTATGCCGCTGGATGCGCCGGTCACGATGACAGTCTTGGTGCTCATCTGTAAACCTCAAAGTAAGCGGTGGAGCAGCCACTATACTTTTGCGTGGGAAGCCGATAAATTAGGCGGCAAGCACATTACTACTTACATCATGTAATCAATGAAGCGCAGTTTCGACGATATCCAGCTGGGCAGCATAGAACTGTTCTGCCTCGCGGCCGAGCTGTCCAGCTTTACCGAAGCGGCCAACGCGGCCGGGGTGACGCCGGCCGCCGTCAGCCGTTCCGTGCTGCGGCTGGAGAAGAGACTGGGGGTACGGCTGTTCGTGCGCACCACGCGCCGCATCAAGCTGACCGACGCCGGCCAGCGCTACTACCAGCAGTGCAGGCAAGCCTTGAGCCAACTGGTCGAGGCCGAGCGCGAGGTGACCGGCGCCCAGGCGGCGCCGGCTGGTCCGCTGCGCATCAGCGCGCCGACCCCGTATGCGCACTACCGTTTGCTGCCGCTGCTGCCGGCATTCCGCGCGCGTTATCCGGAGGTGACGGTGGAAGTCCACGTCAGCAACCGCAATATCGATTTCGTCGAAGACCGCTACGACATCGCCATCCGAGGCCGCGATCCGGCCGACTCCACCCTGATCGCGCGCAAGCTGGAGGATGCGGAACTGGTGCTGGTGGCGTCGCCGGCTTACCTGAAGCGGGCTGGCGCGCCGCGATCGCTGGACGATCTGCAGCGTCACGAATGCATACAGTTCGAACTGCCCAGCACCGGCCGCACCATACCGTGGCCGTTCAGGGTGGATGGCAAAGTGGTGGAGGTAGCCACCAGCGGCAGTTACACCTGCACCGAGGACGTGCTGGGCATCGTCACCCTGGCCCGGCATGGCGCCGGCCTGGTGCAGACTTACCGCTACATCGTGGAGGAAGATTTGAAGCGGGGCGCGCTAGTCGAGCTGCTGCCGCAGCATGGCGGCGCTTCGCGGCCCTTCATCCTGCTGTATCCGCACGCGCGGCACTTGTCGCTGCGGGTGCGGGCCCTGGTGGATTTCCTGGTGGAGAAGCTGGCGCCGCGCGGCTGACGGCGCCGGTATCGGAGCTTACTTGCCGCCGCCCTTGCCGCCGCCGGGACCGCCGGGCGGCATGCCGGCCGGACGTGCCGCCAGCACTTCGCCATCCTTCTGGCAGGTGCCGCTCACTTTACGGTCGCGCATGGTGAAGCTGACTTCGGCGCCTTCGGCCTTGCCCTTGCAGGCTTCGATGGCTTCCGGCGGCGGGCCGTGCGGAGCGCCGCCCGGCGGGGCGCCGCCCGGCGGCGGCTGCATGCTGTCGTTCTGCGCCACGGCAGCCATGCTGGCCACGGCCAGGGCCATGCACAGGGCCCATTGTCCTACGTTTTTCATATGTACTCCTTGGTTGATGGTCATACCGCGATCGACACGGTGACGTAGTCCACCTGACCCGTATTCCTCGCCGAGCGGCGGCGTGCGGTGCCGGGTATCCGGGCTGGCACGGCGCCCTACGGTTGTGCGCTTGAACCAGCCCATCTATGCGGGCTGCGGAGCCATTGTCCGCCAGCACCGCGTTAGACGATGTCAAGGCCGCGTAAAGCCGGGTAAAGATGCCGGAACGGCAGCCTGGCCGGCGTGGCGGCCCATCACCACTCCCACGTACACGCCCGGCAGGGCGGCGCAGGGTACGCCAAATCAGGGCGCCGGGGCGGCCGGCTGCGCCTTGGGACCGATGTTCTGGTCGAGGAATTTCTCCACCCGGCCCCAGAAGTCGTAGCGGTTCTTGGGCAGGGCCCAGCCGTGGCCTTCCTCGGGATACTCTATCCACTGCACGTTCTTGTTGGTGGCTTTGACGGCTTCGTAGAACTTGGTTCCGTGGTAGAGGGGGACGCGCTGGTCGGTGCCGCCATAGGCCAGCAGCAGCGGCTGGGTGATGCGGTGCGCCTGCAGCAGCGGCGAGGTGGCTTTCAGCTGGGCCGCGTCCTTGACCTGGTCGCCGACCAGTTCCGGCATGCCGTACTGCTTCCAGCCCTCCTGCATGTCGGACGAGCGCGTCCAGTTGCCGTCATACAGCAGGTTGATGTCGGTCACGCCGACCCAGTCGATGCCGCATTTGAACAGGTCGGGATCGTTGATCAGTCCCATCAGCGTGGCATAGCCGCCGTAGCTGGCGCCGGCAATGCAGATGCGCTTGGGATCGACCGTGCCCTGGGCGATGGCCCAGCGCGCGCCGTCGGCCAGGTCGTTCTGCATGGCCAGGCCCCATTGCTTCCAGCCGGCGCGGTACAGCTTGTTGCCGAAGCCGGTGCTGCCACGGAATTCCGGCTCCAGTACGGCGTAGCCGCGCGAGGCCAGGAACTGGGCGTCCGGGTTCCAGCCCCAGTGGCCGCCGCGCACATAGGGGCCGCCGTGCACCAGCACCACCAGCGGCAAGTTCTTGTCCTTGCCGCGTGGCAGGGTCAGCCAGGCCGGGATCTCCAGGCCGTCGCGCGCCTTGTAGCGCACCATGGTCTGGTGGCCCATCTGTCCCGGCACGATGGCCGGATAGGTCGAGCCCACCGAGGCCAGCTTTTTGGTCTCGGTGTTGTACAGCAGGGTGTTGAGCGGGGTGACGTCGGAATACGAATTGACCAGTATCCACGGGGTCTGCGGCCGGGATGGCGCGTTCAGCACGTTGACCTTGCCCGGCAGCAGGGCGTCGACCGCTTCCTGATTGGCTTTCATGGCCGGGTCCAGCCAGCTGGTGGCGTGGGCATCGATCATGTAATGCACGCCGACCAGCTTCTTGTCGTTCATGACCAGGGCGCCGCTGAAGTCGTAGCCGGGCAGCTCCACCAGCGGTTGCGGATTGATCTTGCCGGTGCTGAAATTGAAGGTGTACACGGCCTGGGTGTCGCGGCCGGCGCTGGACAGCACGTACAGGGTGCCGTCCGGACCGAATTCCAGCGGCGTGAAAGCGCCTGCGGTTTCCTTGTAGGTGTGGAAGCTGGCCAGCTTGTTCCAGGTGTTGCTGGCCGGGTCCAGGTACAGGTAGGTGGTCTCGCCCTGCTCCATGGTGGCGGCGATGCGCGGTTCGCCATTCTGGTCCAGCAGCCAGCTCTTGACCTTGCCGGGGCGCTTGATCATGGTGCTGGTGCCGCTGACCGTATCGAGCCGCAGCAGGTCGGCGCTGTCGAACTGGTCGCCGCTGTAGTTGGCCCGTTGTACGTAGACGATGTTGTCCTTGAGGCCGATTTTTTGCCTGAGCAGGTAGTGATTGTAGGGCAGCACCAGGCGCGCGGCCACGCCGCTGACATCGGGACGGTTGCTGCGGTTGATCAGCTGGCGGAAGCCGTTGCCGTCGCGGTTGACGGCGTACAGGCCAGGCGCGTAGCGGGCGTCGCCGGGGCCGACGCTGCGGTCGGTCACGTCATAGACCAGGCGCTCGTCGCTGACCCAGTGGAAGTCGCCGACGTCGGCGTCCACGAAGTTGGCCACCACGGTCAGCTGGCTGGTGGCCAGGTCGACCACGGCCAGGCGTTCGCGCTGGTCCTTGCCGCCCACCTTGGCCGCCAGGTATTTGCCGCTGGGCGACAGCGCGGCGCCGCTGAATGCGGGATTGTCGAAAAAAGCTTCCAGCGGCGGCAGGGCGGCGGCCTGGGGCGCCGCGGCGGCCGCCTCGGTGGACTGGGCGGCGTCCGCCAGGACGGCCTGGCTGGTGGCCAGGGCGCAGGCCAGGACGGTGGTGCGCAGGATGGTGGCGTGCTTCATGGAACTCTACCTCGTGTCGTTACAAAATAAATAATTGCCTGAGAATAACACCGCCTTGCTTTTTTCGCTATAGTTCCGGCGATCTAATATAGTCCACCAGGGCCATGGTGCGCCCGTCCGGCGCCGGCGTCAGCCAGCTGGCCACGGCCATGGCCAGCACCCCGGCCGGGACGCCGAATACGGCGGCCGAAATCGGCGCGATGTGGAACCACTGGCCGGCCGCGCCGCCGCCGAAGGTGGCGCTGGTGTGCACCATGTAGTACACGCACACGCAGAAGCCGGTGACCATGCCGGCAATCGCGCCCTGGTGGTTGGCGCGCTTCCAGAACACGCCCAGCACCAGCGCCGGGAACAGGGTGGAGGCGGCCAGCGAGAAGGCCGCGCCTACCAGCGACAGGATGTCGCCCGGCTTTTGCGAGGCCTCGTAGGCGGCGATGAAGGCCACCGCCAGCAGCAGCAGCTTGGAGATGGTGACCCGCTTCTGGGTCGAGGCCGAGGGATCGACCAGTTTGTAATACACGTCGTGCGACAGCGCGTTGGAAATCGCCAGCAGCAGGCCGTCCGCCGTCGACAGCGCGGCCGCCAGCCCGCCGGCCGCCACCAGTCCGGACACCACGTAGGGCAGGCCGGCGATTTCCGGCGTGGCCAGCACCAGCACGTCGGCGTCGATGGCGATTTCGGCCAGCTGCACGATGCCGTCATGGTTGATGTCGCTGATGCTGAGCAGCGGGTGGACCTTGTCCACATTGGCCCAGTACGAGACCCAGCTCGGCAGGTGGGCATAGTCGCTGCCCACCAGGCTGCTGTAGATGTGGTACTTGACCAGCACCGCCAGCGCCGGGATGGTGAGGTAGATCAGCAGGATGAAGAACAGGGCGCAGAACACCGACACCCGCGCCTCGTGCACCGAGGGCGTGGTGTAGGAGCGCATCAGGATGTGCGGCAGCGCGGCCGTACCCAGCATCATGCTGAACACCAGGGCCAGGAAGTTGTTGCGCTTGATGTCGGACTGCTCCGGCGTGCCGGGGTAGGGCGTGGCGTGCGGCGTGATGGGCGCCGCGCGCGCCAGGTTCAGGTCGCGCTCCTCGCTCCAGCTGCGGGCCGCTTCCTCGGCGGTCTTGGGGTAGGCGATCAGCGCCTTTTCGGCGGCGCGGATTTCCAGCAGGGAGGCGTTGCGCTGCTTGACCTTGTCGAGCTGGTGCTGGACCGCGATACGGCCCTGTTCCCAGGAGGCGGGCAGGGCGTCCAGCCTGGCCTGGTAGTCGTCGGCGCGCTGGCGGAAGATGGCGCGCACCTGCAGCTCTTTCGGGTCCTGCTGCAGCGCGGCTTCGCGCGCGCCCAGCTTGGGCAGCAGGGTGCCGTAGGCCACCTGCGGCACCGGGTTGCCGCCCTGCTTGGCCGACAGCCAGATGGCCGGCAGCAGGAAGGCCACCAGGATGATGATGTACTGCGCCACCTGGGTCCAGGTGATGGCGCGCATGCCACCCAGGAACGAGCAAACCAATATGCTGGCCAGGCCGAGGAAGATGCCGACCGAGAAATCGACCCCGGTGAAGCGCGAGGCGATCAGGCCCACGGCATAGATCTGCGCCACCACGTAGGTGAAGGAGACCGCGATGGTGGCGCCCACCGCGAGCAGGCGCACGGTGCGCCCGCCCCAGTTGGCGCCGTCGCCGCCGCCGTAGCGGGCGGCCAGGAAGTCAGGCAGGGTGTACTGGCCGAAGCGGCGCAGATAGGGTGCGATCAGCAGCGCCACCAGGCAGTAGCCGCCGGTCCAGCCCATGATGTAGGCCAGGCTGTCGAAGCCGCGCAAATACAGGGTGCCGGCCAGGCTGATGAAGCTGGCCGCCGAGATCCAGTCGGCCGCCGTCGCCATGCCGTTGTACACGGCCGGCACGCGCCGTCCGGCCACGTAGTATTCCAGCACGTTGGAGGTGCGGCTGATGACGCCGATGGTGGCGTACAGCACGATGGTGGCGAACATGAACAGATAGCCTATCCACACGCGCGGCATGCCCTCCTGCTCCAGCGCCGTGAGGGCCACCAGGAAGCCGGCGAAGCCGATGGTAAACAAGGTGTAGTAGCGCCGCAGGCGCTGCTGGAAGGAGCGCTGGCTCAAGGACGCTGCTCCCCGGCGGCGCCCAGGTCCAGGCGCCGCATGCGCCAGGCGTAGACCCCGATAATGGCCAGGTAGACCAGGGACGCGCCCTGGGCCGCCAGGTAGAACGACAGCGGCCAGCCGAACACCGACAGGCCGGCCAGCTCGCGCGCGAAAAAGGCGGCGCAGAAGCCGGTCAGTATCCAGGCCGCCAGCAGCCAGGCGCTCAGCCGGCGGGTGCGGCGCCAGTGCAGGCCGCGCAATCCAGGTTTATCCATAGTAGATGATCTCGTTGTCGTCCTGCGGCGGCCGTGGCGGCAGCGGGAAGCTGAGGCGGAACAGGGCGCCCGGCAGCCTGGGGTTGGCCGCGCGCGGATTGTTGAACACATCGACCTCGGCGCCGTGCTGCTGGGCGATCTCGCGCACGATGGCCAGCCCCAGGCCGCTGCCCGGCACGTTGGAGCCCAGCACCCGGTAGAAGCGCTCGAAGACATGGGCGCGCTCGGCCTGAGGGATGCCGGGGCCGGTATCCTCCACCTCCAGCAGGACGTGCTCGGCGGTCTCGCGCACCCGCACCGTGACGCTGCCGCCGGCCGGGGTGTAGCGCAGGGCGTTGTCGATCAGGTTGGACAGCAGTTCGCGCAGCATGGTCGGGTTGCCGTCGATTTCCACCGGCTGCGGCGGGGCCTCGTAGCCGAGATCGATCCGGTGCGAAAAAGAGGCCTGGACCCAGTCGTGCACCACGCTGCGCGCCAGCTCGCCCAGGTCCAGCGGCTGCGGCGCGGTGCCGGCCTGCGGCAGATGCTCGGCGCGGGCCAGGGCCAGCAGCTGGTTGACCAGGCGGGTGGCCGCTTCCGAACTCTTGGCCAGCTGCTCCAGCGAGCGGTGCACCTCGGCCTGGTCGGTCTGGCGCAGGGCCAGCTCGGACTGCATGCGCATGCCGGCCAGCGGGGTCTTCATCTGGTGCGCCGCGTCGGCAATGAAGCGCTTCTGCATCTCGATGTTCTGGGACAGCCGGCCCAGCAGTTCGTTGAGCGAGCGCACCAGGGGCGAGATTTCCTCCGGCACCTGCTTGGAATCGATGGGACTCAGGTCGTCCGAGCTGCGCGCGCGGATGCGCTCCTGCAGCTGGGCCAGCGGCGACAGCCCGCGCGCCAGCGCGAACCACACCAGGGCCAGCACGATGGGCAGGATGATGAACTGCGGCAGTATCACGCCCTTGATGATCTCGTTGGCCAGCTGGGCCCGTTTTTCCAGGGTCTCGGCCACCTGCACCAGGGCCAGCTGGGCCTCATCGTCGCCGGTGTTGTCCAGCTGGACGTAGGAATAGGCCACCCGCACCGCCGTGCCGTGCATGCTGTCGTTGCGGAAGCGCACCAGGCCGGCGCGGAACTTGTCTTCCTCGTGCGGCGGCGGCAGGTCGCGGTCGCCGTCCACGTAGGCGTTGTCGGGGCCGAGGATCTGGAAGTAGACATTGTCGATATCGTCGGCGCGCAGGATGTCGCGGGTGCTGCCGGGCAGGTGGCGTATCAGCTTGCCGTCCACCGTGCGCACCTGCTGGGCCAGCACGGTGACGCTGTCCTCCAGCGCATGGTCGAAGGGCTGGTTGGCGATGCTCTTGGCCACCAGGTAGGTGATGGCGATGCTCATCGGCCACAGCAGCAGCAGCGGAGCCAGCATCCAGTCCAGGATTTCGCCGAACAGCGAGTGCTGGATGCCGTCGTCCTGCTCGGCGGCGGGCGGTTGCCAGGTGTCGCCGCTGTCCCCCGGCTCCTTCACTTGGCGCTGTGCCCCGCGAGTTCGGCGCGCGCGCCTTCCACGTATTTTTCCAGGCAATAGCCCAGGCCGCGCACGGTGGCGATGCGGATGCCGCCCACCTCGATCTTCTTGCGCAGGCGGTGCACATAGACTTCGATGGCGTTGTTGCTCACTTCCTCTCCCCATTCGCACAGGTGGTCCACCAGCTGTTCCTTGGACACCAGGCGGCCGGTGCGGGCCAGCAGGATTTCCAGCAGGCCCAGTTCGCGCGCCGACAGGTCCAGCATCTGGTCGTGGATGTAGGCGCTGCGTCCCACCTGGTCGTAGGACAGCGGGCCGTGCTTGATGATGGTGGCGCCGCCGCCGGCGCCGCGCCGGGTCAGGGCCCGCACCCGCGCCTCCAGCTCGGACAGGGCGAAGGGCTTGGCCATGTAGTCGTCGGCGCCGAGGTCCAGGCCGTTGACCTTTTGTTCGATGGAGTCGGCCGCCGTGAGTATCAGCACCGGCAGCAGCGAACCGCGCGCCCGCAGGCGGCGCAGCACTTCCAGCCCGGACAGGCGGGGCAGGCCCAGGTCCAGTATCAGCAGATCGAATTCCTGGGTCGAGAGCGCGGTGTCGGCCTCCTGGCCGTTGCCCACGCAATCGATGGCATAGCCGGACTGGCGCAGGGAACGGGTCAGCCCGTCCGCCAGTACGCTGTCGTCCTCGGCCAGTAAAATACGCATAACAGTCTCCTCGGGCGTTGCTTTGGTGTTTTTTTGTTGTACTTCTATTGTGCTGCAAATCGCGCTTGCATTGATCACTGTTTTTTTATACAGTATCGCCTGTACCGGAATTCCACTCACTGCTTACCCAGCGGAAAGATCATCATGGACGAGAAAAAAGGCGCAATACCCGCATCCGAGAAAGCCAAGGCCCTGGCGGCCGCGCTGGCCCAGATTGAAAAGCAATTTGGCAAGGGCTCCGTGATGCGCATGGACGGCAGCGCACCGCCGGAAGAAGTCCAGGTGGTGTCGACCGGCTCGCTGGGCCTGGACATCGCGCTGGGCGTGGGCGGCCTGCCGCGCGGCCGCGTGGTGGAAATCTACGGTCCGGAATCGTCCGGCAAAACCACCCTGACCCTGCAAGCTATTGCTGAAATGCAAAAGCTGGGCGGCACCTGCGCCTTCATCGACGCCGAGCACGCGCTGGACGTGGGCTATGCGCAAAAGCTGGGCGTGAACCTGAACGAACTGCTGATCTCGCAGCCGGACACCGGCGAGCAGGCGCTGGAAATCTGCGACGCCCTGGTGCGGTCGGGCAGCGTGGACCTGGTGGTGGTGGACTCGGTGGCGGCCCTGACCCCGCGCGCCGAGATCGAAGGCGACATGGGCGATTCACTGCCCGGCCTGCAGGCCCGCTTGATGTCGCAGGCGCTGCGCAAGCTGACCGGCTCCATCAACCGCACCAATACCCTGGTGATCTTCATCAACCAGATCCGCATGAAGATCGGCGTCATGTTCGGCAGCCCGGAAACTACCACCGGCGGCAATGCGCTGAAGTTCTACGCCTCGGTGCGCCTGGACATCCGCCGCACCGGCTCGATCAAGTCCGGCGACGAGGTGATCGGCAACGAAACCAAGGTCAAGGTAGTCAAGAACAAGGTGGCGCCCCCGTTCAAGGAAGCCCACTTCGACATCCTGTACGGAGAAGGCACCTCGCGCGAAGGCGAAATCCTGGACCTGGGCGCCGACGCCAAGGTGATCGAGAAGTCCGGCTCCTGGTACAGCTACAACGGCGAACGCATAGGCCAGGGCAAGGACAACGCCCGCGCCTTCCTCAAGGAGCGTCCGCAGCTGGCCTGGGAAGTCGAGAACAAGGTGCGCGAAGCACTGGGCGTGCGCCAGCTGCCGCCGCTCAGCGATGACGGCAAGGTCATCAACTTCAAGCCCGCCGACGCGGCCTGATCCATCCTCCAGCGGCGCCGGCCCCCGGCGTCGCTGCCGGCAGCCATGCCCCAGCCTCCCCTCAGCCTCAAAGCCCGCGCCCTGCGCTTCCTGTCCCTGCGCGAACACAGCCGCATGGAGCTGGCGCGCAAGCTGGCCCGCCATGCGGAAGAGGGTGAGGATATCGACGCGCTGCTGGACTGGCTGGAAGCCAACAACTGGCTGTCCCAGGAGCGCTATGCCGAATCCCTGGTCCACCGCAAGTCGGCCCGCTACGGCGCCAGCCGCATCGTGGCCGAACTGCAGCAGCAGGGCATCAACGGCGACGCCCTGCGCGAACTCAAATCCTCCCTGGCCGACACCGAAACGGCGCGTGCCTGCGACGTGTGGCGGCGCAAGTTCGGTACCGTGGCGGCCGATCCTCACGAGCGCAACAAGCAGATGCGCTTCCTGCTGCAGCGCGGGTTTTCGCAGCGCGCCATCAGCACCGCCCTGCGCGGCGAAAATCAAGAGTAAGCCTGCGACATTTTCACAACGAAAACGTTGGTGAAAACTTCATGCAATTGCGTTCATTTGCCGGGAACATCCATAACATTCCCCGTATCGGCGCATGGTTTTTCAGCAAATTGCAAATGTTGTTGGCGCAACTGCGAACGCGATATGCTACACTTTTGGGGTTTTTGCAGCGCCGCGGGTGCGGTGGTTGTCCGTAGAAGCTGCGGCAACGTGCTTAACAGCACAATGGCTGCTTACTAATTAGCGCCGCATCAGCGGCACGGTCTTATGTCACTGTCGAATCGAGTAACCCGGCGTGCGCCCTGGCGTATGCGCGTAGATGCCACCTCCGCCTGCCGCGCGGCAGGGCCGTGGGAGCGTGACGTGCATGGCGCCGTCCATGATTTTCCGCTGGCTTCCGGTGTCCGCGCCGATGGCCTCCTCCCGCACGAACTGCACCCGCGCTTCATCACACCGCTGTACCCGCTTCGGGACGGCTAGCCTGTGCCGGCCTAGCCCCGACGTGCGCCGTTTTACACGTTCGTTTTATTTCGCAACATAACCCTGATTTTTATATATCAGTATCAGAAGGGAAGCCAGCATGAAAATCCATGAGTATCAAGGCAAAGAAATCCTCCGAAAATTCGGAGTGACGGTTCCGCGCGGCATTCCGTGCCTGTCCGTTGAAGAAGCTGTCAAGGCAGCCGAAACCCTGGGCGGCCCGGTATGGGTGGTCAAGGCGCAGATCCACGCTGGCGGCCGCGGCAAGGGCGGCGGCGTGAAAGTGGCGAAATCGCTGGAACAGGTCAAGGAATATGCCGACCAGATCATGGGCATGCAGCTGGTCACCCACCAGACCGGCCCCGAAGGCCAGAAAGTCCGCCGCCTGCTGATCGAAGAAGGCGCCGACATCAAGAAAGAACTGTACGTTTCCCTGGTGACCGACCGTGTCACCCAGCGCGTAGTGCTGATGGCTTCCTCCGAAGGCGGCATGGACATCGAGGAAGTGGCCGAGTCCCACCCTGAAAAAATCCATTCGATCGCCATCGATCCGGCCGTGGGCCTGACCGACGCCGAAGCCGCTTCCATCGCCGCCAAGATCGGCGTGCCGGAAGGCTCGATTGCCGACGCCGTCACCAACCTGCAAGGCCTGTACAAAGCCTACTGGGAAACCGACGCCTCGCTGGCTGAAATCAACCCGCTGATCCTGACCGGCTCGGGCAAGGTCATCGCCCTGGACGCCAAGTTCAACTTCGACTCCAACGCCCTGTTCCGCCACCCGGAAATCGTGGCCTACCGCGACCTGGACGAAGAAGATCCGGCCGAAGTGGAAGCCTCGAAATTCGACCTGGCCTACATCTCCCTGGACGGCAACATCGGCTGCCTGGTGAACGGCGCCGGCCTGGCCATGGCCACCATGGACACCATCAAGCTGTTCGGCGGCGAGCCGGCCAACTTCCTGGACGTGGGCGGCGGCGCAACGGCCGAGAAAGTGACCGAAGCGTTCAAGATCATGCTGAAGAACCCCGGCCTGAAAGCCATCCTGGTGAACATCTTCGGCGGCATCATGCGCTGCGACGTGATCGCCGAAGGCGTGATCACCGCCGTCAAGGCCGTCTCGCTGAACGTGCCGCTGGTGGTCCGCATGAAGGGCACCAACGAAGACCTGGGCAAGAAAATGCTGGCCGACTCCGGCCTGCCCATCATCTCCGCTGACACCATGGAAGACGCGGCCAAGAGCGTCGTCGCCGCCGCTGCCGGTAAATAATTGAGGAAACAAACATGTCTATTCTGATCAACAAAGACACCAAAGTCATCACCCAGGGCATCACCGGCAAAACCGGCCAGTTCCACACCCGCGGCTGCCGCGACTACGCGAACGGCAAGAACGCCTTCGTGGCCGGTGTGAACCCGAAGAAAGCCGGCGAAGACTTCGAAGGCATCCCGATCTACGGTTCCGTGAAGGAAGCCGCGACGCAGACCGGCGCCACCGTTTCCGTGATCTACGTGCCGCCGGCAGGCGCCGCCGCCGCCATCTGGGAAGCCGTGGAAGCCGAGCTGGAACTGGCGATCTGCATCACCGAAGGCATTCCCGTTCGTGACATGATGGAAGTCAAGGACCGCATGGCCAAGGCCGGCTCCAAGACCCTGCTGCTGGGCCCGAACTGCCCCGGCCTGATCACCCCCGACGAAATCAAGATCGGCATCATGCCCGGCCACATCCACAAGAAAGGCCGCATTGGCGTCGTGTCCCGTTCGGGCACCCTGACCTATGAAGCCGTGGGCCAGCTGACCGCCCTGGGCCTGGGCCAATCGTCCGCAGTCGGTATCGGCGGCGACCCGATCAATGGTCTGAAGCACATCGACGTGATGCGCATGTTCAACGACGATCCTGACACCGACGCCGTCATCATGATCGGCGAAATCGGCGGTCCGGACGAAGCCAACGCCGCCCGTTGGATCAAGGACAACATGAAGAAACCGGTGGTCGGCTTCATCGCCGGCGTCACCGCTCCTCCGGGCAAGCGCATGGGCCACGCCGGCGCGCTGATCTCGGGCGGCGCCGACACCGCGCAAGCCAAGCTGGACATCATGGAAGAGTGCGGCATCAAAGTCACCAAAAACCCGTCGGAAATGGCGCGTCTGCTGAAAGCCATGCTGTAAGTTCAGGCTGTTCTGCAAGCGAAGAAACGGGAGGCCTGGTCCTCCCGTTTTTTATTTTTGGATGACAAAATTCGTCAGTGCGGACTGACAAAAATCGGCAGCCTGACAAGGCTGGTCAGCTGCAGGTGGCGAGAGTGGCGTTTTTGGGCGGGGTTGATACGCTTTTGCCATCAAAACCGGTTGGCACAGCCATTGCCTGTTTGGGGTATCACAGTACCCAACGTCACTCACACAGGAGCAGCAACATGAAATCGATGAAAATGATCAAGCAACCGGGACAAGCCGGCTTCACCCTCATCGAGCTGATGATCGTGGTCGCCATTATCGGCATCCTGGCCTCCTTTGCCATCCCCGTCTATAGCGACTACACCATGAAAGCCAAGGTCGCCGAAGCGAATACGGTCTCGGCCCCAGCGCGCCTGGCCGTAGTCCAGGCCTTCAACGAAGGCACGCTGTCCTCCGTCACCGACAACGCCAGCCTGGGCATCCCGACCACCACCGGCAAATATGTGACTGGCGTGGCGGCGGCCGGCAGCAGCGCCACCGACGGCACCGTGACCGTGACCCTTGGCAACACGGGCAGCACCGATATTGACACCAAGACGCTGGTGTATGCAATCGCCTGCACGGCTGGCGCCACCTGCAAGACTACCGTCTCCGACAACAGTACCCTGCCCGCCAAGTACCGGCCCAAGCTGTAAGAACCCGTTTCAAAATGACCATCGCGTCGTTACGGCTCCTGGCCGTGCAGGCGCACTGTCTTCGTCGCCGTGCCTAACCCTGCTCATTTTGAAACGGGTTCTAAGCCCGGCTTGTCTCCAGCACCGGGCCTACACGATCTTGTGGCGGTCGGTGACCAGGGCTTCGTAGGTCAGGTTCTGCAGCATGGTGTGGTGAACCGGATCGAGCTCGCCGAACTGCACGCCGTAGTGAACACCGGGCGCTTTTCACCGCTTTCCGGCTTCATCACAGTGATGTTGCGGATGGTGGCCTTGCAGCCGGTTGGTTTGCGCTAGCCTCGAAGCTTCATTCGTTCCATCTGGAGGACTTTCATGGCTCAAGGAAATCTCTCCGCTTATGCCTTGCCGATGATAGGGCAAGTAGCCGATCACACCTATGTCTGCGGCAGCGAGGGACACGTCTGGGCATGTCATGGGCGTGCCTCGGCTGGCAAGCTTATTTCTCGGGGGGCGGGAAGCGTAGATCAGGCGGTGTGCCTTGCGCTCCCCGACCATTCTGCGGGCGTTTTATACGGCATCGAAGGCGTGTGTCATCAAATGGCCAACCGTATCCTGTTTCCGTCAAGTAGACTGGTAGTGAGGGCGCGTGGCTATCGCATGAGTTCTTTGATCTACGGCGCTTACGGCAAAAAGGGGCGTGTATATTATTCCCCAGCATCCCACCCTTGGCCCGAACTGGTTGCCTGCTGCAACCATGCACATCCTTAGGAGGCACTATGGCACCCGATGATGATTATGAGCGCCGGATTCTCGCTATTCATGGCGACGGCGGGGTTGAGGATATCCGCCATGAAGAGTTTGCTGCTATGGCGGATGTGTATCTGGGAGCGGATTTCGACAAAGCCAAGCTTGTTGAAATCGAAACCCTGCAAGTGCGGCTGCACGCGGAACAGGATGCTTTGATCACGGGGCTGGAATCAAAAAGCATCTCGCCCGAACAATATGTCGACGCCTGCAACAAGCTGATACAGGATTTTGCTGTTCGCTGTGAGCAGGTGCTGGGAAAAGCGGATTTCAACAAGCTGTTCGGCATCGAGCGTGGCGAGGCCGGGGTGCTCATCGATAAAGATATCTTCCTCGCGGCGCACGGTTGATCCTGCGTGTGTCCTAGACGGCGGCGCTCCAATCCCCGCTCTTGCCGCCATGCTTTTCCAGCACGCGCACATTGGTCATCACCATGCCGCGGTCCACCGCCTTGCACATGTCGTAGATGGTCAACAGGCCTACCTGCACGGCCGTCAGGGCTTCCATCTCGACCCCGGTCTTGCCGTGGGTTTCCACCTGCGCCGTGCAGTGCACGGTGGCGGCCGCCGCTTCGATCTCGAACTCGACCTTGACCCGGGTCAGCGCCAGCGGATGGCACAGCGGCACCAGGTCGCTGGTGCGCTTGGCGCCCATGATGGCGGCAATGCGTGCAATGCCCAACACGTCGCCCTTCTTGGCAGTGCCTTCCTGGATGATGGCCAGGGTCTCGGGTTTCATGCGGATGGAGCCGGCCGCCACCGCGATGCGGTGGGTCTCCTCTTTGGCGCCCACGTCGACCATGTGGGCCTGGCCGGTGGAGTCGAAGTGGGTCAGCTGGTCGGCGGTGTCGGTCATGATGGTGGTATTCTGTAGGATAAAGAAATTGCCCGAGATGGCGCGGCCTGCGCGCCCCGGATGCAGGTATGATATCACCCGTGAATGCCCGACGTTACTCTCCCGCCCTGCCCATGCGCCCACGCCTGCGCACCCTGGCGGCCGCGCTGCTGCTGGCCGCGCCGCTGAGCATCAGCATCGCCCAGACCGCCCTGGCCCCGGCCAAGATACCCAACCTGCCCGCGCTGGGCGACACCGAGCGCCAGGACTTGTCGCCCCTGATGGAGCGCAAGCTGGGCGAGGAAATCATGCGCGACATCCGCCGTGACCGCGATTTCCTCAACGACGCGCCCATCCTGGAATACCTGAACAACTTCGGCAATTCGCTGGTGGCGGCCCGTCCGGACGCGCGCGGCGAGGCCAATTTCGATTATTACTTCTTTGCCGTGCGCGACCCGCAGCTGAACGCCTTCGCGCTGCCGGGCGGCTTCATTGCCGTGCACTCGGCCCTGCTGCTGGCGGCCCAGAGCGAGTCCGAGCTGGCCTCGGTGCTGGGCCACGAGATCGGCCACGTGGTGCAGCGCCATATCGCCCGTTCGATCGGCGCACAGAAGCAGGACGCCCTGATACCGCTGGCGGCCATGATACTGGCGGCGCTGACGGCGCGCAGCAGCGCCGGCGGCGACGCCGCCATCGGCGTGTTCGCGGCCGGGCAGGGCCTGGCCATCCAGCGCCAGCTCAACTTCGGCCGCGACGCCGAGCGCGAGGCCGACCGCATCGGCTTCCAGATCATGGGCGCGGCCGGCTACGACACCTCGGGCATGGTGGCCTTCTTCCAGCGCATGCAGACCGCCACCCGCAACTACAGCGACCTGGTGCCGGCCTGGCTGCAGAGCCACCCGCTGACCACCGAGCGCATCGCCGACATCCAGGCCCGCATCCGCGAGCAGCCCTATCGCCAGCGCACCGACAGCCTGGACTTCTACCTGGTGCGTTCGCGCGCCCGCGTGCTGCAGGATGAGAGCACGCAGGGCCTGGCCGACGCCAAGACCTTCTTCGAAATCCAGCTGGACCAGCCCAGCCGCCAGCAGCAGGCGGCGGCCCAGTACGGCCTGGCCTTCGTGGCCCTGAAGCAGGGCGACACCACCCTGGCCCAGAGCTGGCTGGACAAGGCCCAGGCCACGCTCAACAAGGCGCCCGCCGCCGGCACGTTCAGCGTGGCGAAAAAGGACAGCACCACCATCTTCCTCAGCACGGCGCTGGAGATCAAGCTGGCGCAGAAGACCAACAAGGCGGTGATCGCGCAGGCGGTCAAGGATGCCGAGGCGGCCCACGCCCAGTATCCGCTATCGCGCGGGCTGGCCCACCAGTACGCCGAAGCCCTGATTGCCGACGGGCAGCTGGAAGCGGCCGGGGCCTACCTGCGCGACCAGGTCCAGCTGTACCGCGAGGATCCGGACGCCTACGACCTGCTGGCCCAGACCTACGCCGAGCAGGGCAAGAAAGCGCTGCAGCACATGGCGCTGGCGGAGTCGTACAACCTGCAGGGCGGGGTAATGGCGGCGCTGGACCAGCTCAACCTGGCGCGCAAGGCGCCGGACGCATCGTTCTACGACCAGGCCCAGATCGACGCCCGCGAGCGCGAGCTGCAGGCGCGCCGCCGCGAAGAATTGGGCGACAAGGGCAAGAAGGACCTGGCGGAGAAGTCGCCCCAGGCCAGGCCCCTGGGCCTGAGCATGAAGGTCAGCGGCGGGAGCACGACTGGCGGCGCGCAGAACGGCGCCGCCGATCAGGACGCTGCCGACCCCTGGTCGCCGTCCGCGCGGCTGCGCGCCAGCGGCGAGCGCACGAACTGGAAGTGAGCCTCCACCTCGGCGCGGGCCAGCCGCCGTAGCGGCACGCGGCGCGCGCCATCCGGCAAAGTAGGGGCGGCGGGGCCGCCTGGCGGCTGCGGCATACCGGCCGAGTTTACCAAACCTGCCCCATGTGCGTCGCCTGCCGCCGGCCCCTCGGCCTGCCGTGATGCAGGGGCAAGGGTTACGCCACCGGGCGGCTCGGTGGCCGCAGCGCCCGGGGCAGTGGCATGGTCCAGCCACGCCAGCAATGCCTCATCACCGAGGGCGGCGCCGTCGCGTTCCAGGGTGGACAGCACCTGGGCCGTGTCGCGGTCATCCAGCTGGGCCACGGTGGCGCCGCTGCGCAGTATCAGTTCCCCGGCTTCGGACAGCACCGCTTCCTCCACCGCCCCCAGCGGCTCGCCCGTGTGCAGCACCCAGCCCTGGGCCGGATCTGTGCGCACGATGTAGGGCGTGGCTTCCAGCTCCAGGTAGACGCGCTGCGGACCGTTCTGGAAATACCAGCAGCCACGCCGTTCGGCCGAGTCGTCGCGTGCGTAATTGCGGGCGATGAAGCCCAGCAGGGCCGCGTGGGTCAGCTTGTCGCCCGGCAGGTTCAGGTGCTGGGCGCGCTCGTCGCGCATGCGCCAGTGGCCGCGCGCGTCCAGCGCCAGCCAGCCGTAGCAATAGGGCACGTTCGGCCATTTGGCCATGGCTTGTTTGACTATATCGTCCATGGCCGCCAGTCTACCAGTCAGGCTGCGGCTGCGTCGCCATCCATGAAGCGCAGCAGCCGCCGGGGCAGCCAGTCGATGCGGCCGGGAGGCGCGCCGACCGCGAACCCCACGTGTCCGCCATGGCGCGGATACTCCAGCGTGACGCAGGCGGCGGCCGTGCGCGGCAAATGGCGGCCCGGCAGGAAGGGATCGTTTTGCGCGTTCAGCACCAGTGTAGGGACGGTGATGTCGTGCAGCACGTGCTTGGCGCTGGCGCGGTGCCAGTAGTCGTCGGTGTCGCGGTAGCCGTGCAGGGGCGCGGTGACCACGTTGTCGAAGGCGTACAGGTCGCGCGCCGCCTGCAGGGCGCCGAGGTCGAACAGGCCCGGATACTGGCGCAGCTTGGCCACGCACTTGGGCTTGAGCGTCTGCAGGAACATGCGGGTGTAGACCATGTTGAAGCCGCGCGACAGCGAGACGCCGCCCTGGGCCAGGTCCAGCGGCGCCGACACGGCGCAGGCGCTGGCCACGAAATCGGCCTGGTGCTGCGACTCGCCCAGCCAGCGCAGCAGGGCGTTGCCGCCCAGCGAGACCCCGGCCAGGTGCAGGGGACCGGTGGCGCGGGCGCGCAGGCGCTGCACGATCCAGCCGATCTCCTCGGCATCGCCGGAATGGTAGAAGCGCGGCGCGCGATTGGGTTCACCGGAGCAGCCACGGAAATGCGGCACCGCGCCGGACCAGCCGCGTTCTCCCAGGGCCGCCATCAGCGAGCGCGCGTAATGGCTGCCGGACGAGCCTTCCAGGCCGTGGAACAGCACCACCAAGGGCAGGCCGGGCTGGCCGTCGACGAAATCGACATCGATGAAATCGCCGTCCGGCGTGTCCCAGCGCTCGCGCCGGTAGCCTACCTCCGGCCGGGCGATGCGGGTGGCGGGGTAGATGGTCTGCAGGTGGCCGCCGGGCAGCCACAGGGGCGCGCTGTAGTCCACGCCTGCCTGGTCCTTAATGCAGCACCTGGGCCCGGGTGTCGACCGGCACCGGTCCCGGCGCTACCGACACATGGTGCAGCACGATACGCCAGCCGCGCGGCGTTTTCACGTACACATTGGTGGCCACCAGGTGGGCCGGCTCGCCGCTGGCGGCCGTGGTGCCCTCGACCACCGTGTGGACCGAGCTCATCAGGTTATGCGTTTCATGCAGCTGGGACGGCAGGATGTGCAGCCCGCCGTGCTCCAGGAGGGCGCTCCAGGAAGCGCGGATGGTGGCATGGCCGATCAGGCGCGGGCCGCCCGGGTGGACGCAGACGATTTCCTCGTCGTCGGCCCACAGGGCCATCAGGGCTTCGACGTCGGCCCGGTTCATGGCGTCGTAAAAGGCCGCCTCGACTTCGGCGGCGCTGCCGTTCAGCTGCTTTTTCATGGACCGGCTTAGTGGTGGGCCACCACGGTGCCGGGTTTCAGCTTGTAGGCGGTGCCGCAGTAGGGGCACTTGGCGACGCCGTCGTGGTTGAATTCCAGGAACACGCGCGGATGCGAGGACCACAGGGGCATGGCCGGGTTAGGGCAGTGGGCAGGCAAATCCTTGCCGTCGAGTTCAACGGCGTGGGCTGGCGTGGTGGCGTGGGTCATCTTCGATTGCTCCGGACAAGTAAGGGCGGTAAAAGGCAAATAAGCACGATTTTAACGGATTCGCGCAGGGAGCAAAAATCGCCGGTAGAATAGCGGTCTAATAACTCTTGGGCCGCGAGCAATGTGGCAGGAAAACCACATGAGCGAAACGACCCCTCCCGTCCCTCCCGACCCGGAGCTCCGAGAACATGAGCAGGCTGCCTGGCGCGAAGGCGTCCGCCATGGCATGCCCAGCCTGTTCGGCATCGGCGCCTGGGGGCTGGTGGTGGGTATTGCCATGATCAAGTCCGGCCTGACCGTGCCGCAGGCGCTGGGCATGACATTGGTGGTGTTTGCCGGGTCCGCCCAGCTGGCCTCGCTGCCGCTGATCGCGGCGGCCGCGCCGATCTGGGTCATCTTCCTCACCGCGCTGGTGGTCAACCTGCGTTTCGTCATCTTCTCCGCCCTGCTGGCGCCGCACTTCGCGCACCTGCCGTGGCGCCAGCGCCTGGCCCTGGGCTATGTGTCGGGCGACCTGACGGTGGCCCTGTTCCTGCAAAAATACCCGAGCGAGGAACCGGCGCCGGGCAAGATTTCCTATCTCAAGGGCTTGCTGTACCCCAACTGGGCGTCCTGGCAGATCGGCTCTATTGCCGGCATTTTCCTGGGCAGCACTGTGCCGCCCGAGTGGCAGCTGGGCTTTGCCGGCACCCTGGCCATCGTGTGCGTGATGGTGCCGCTGGTGGCCGGTCGTCCCGCCATTGCCGGAGTGCTGGTGGCCGGCGCGGTGGCGGTCTGGGCCCATGCCCTGCCGTACAAGCTGGGCTTGCTGGCCGCCACCCTGGCCGGCATGGCCAGCGCCATGCTGGTGGAGGAGCTGTTCAACCGTCTGGCCAGGGGAGGCCGCCGTGGCTGACTGGGAAATCTGGCTCACCATTGCCGCGCTGGCCATCGCCACCGCCGCCACGCGCGCCTCGTTCTGGCTGGTCGGCCACCACATCAACATTCCGCGCCGGGTGCAGGACATGCTGCGCTACGCCCCGGCCTGCGCCCTGGCCGCCATCATCGCGCCCGACCTGATGCTCAACAATGGGCAACTGCAGCTGGACATCGGCAACCTGAAGCTGGTGGCCGGCATCGTGTCCATCATCTTTTATTTGCTGCGGCGCAATATGCTGCAAACCATCATCTTCGGGATGGCGTTTTTTACGGCCCTGCGGCTCATGCACCAGTTTGCATAAACGGGTTTTGGGGCGGCGGGCTTGGAGTAAAATAGCAAGATTCCATTAACTTCCCCACCAACCGCCATGCAAGCTGTCCTCACATTCCTCCGTCTGCAAGACCTGGTGGCGCACAATGCGCTGCAAGGCAAACGTGTGTTCATCCGCGCCGATCTGAACGTGCCGCAGGATGATGCCGGCAATATCACCGAAGATACCCGCATCCGCGCTTCCGTGCCCGGCATCAAGGCTGCCCTGCAAGCTGGCGCCAAGGTCATGGTCACCTCGCACCTGGGCCGTCCCACCGAGGGCGAATTCAAGCCCGAGGACAGCCTGGCGCCGGTGGCTGCCCGCCTGTCCGAGCTGCTGGGCCAGCCGGTCGAACTGAAACAGGACTGGGTGGACGGCGCCGGCCTGGAAAACCTGCAGCCGGGCCAGGTGGTCCTGCTGGAAAATGTGCGGGTGAACAAGGGCGAGAAAAAGAACAGCGACGAGCTGGCCCAGAAAATGGCCGCCCTGTGCGACGTCTACGTCAACGACGCCTTCGGCACCGCCCACCGCGCCGAAGCCTCCACCCACGGCATCGCCAAGTTCGCCCCGGTGGCCGTGGCCGGTCCGCTGCTGGCCGCCGAACTGGACGCGCTGGGCAAGGCGCTGGGCGCGCCGGCCCGTCCGCTGCTGGCCATCGTGGCCGGCTCCAAGGTGTCGACCAAGCTGTCCATCTTGAAAACCCTGTCCGACAAGGTCGACAACCTGATCGTCGGCGGCGGCATCGCCAACACCTTCATGCTGGCCGCCGGCCTGAAGATAGGCAAGTCGCTGGCCGAGGCCGACCTGGTCAATGAAGCCAAGGCCATCATAGACGCCATGGCCGCCCGTGGCGCCCAGGTGCCGATCCCGGTCGACGTGGTGACCGCCAAGGAGTTCTCGGCCAGCGCCGCCGCCACCGTCAAGGACGTGGCCGACGTGGCCGACGACGACATGATACTGGACATCGGTCCCAGGACCGCCGCCCTGCTGGCGCAGCAAATTGCAGCCGCCGGCACCGTGGTGTGGAACGGCCCGGTGGGCGTGTTCGAGTTCGACCAGTTCGGCGAGGGCACCAAGACCCTGGCGCTGGCGATTGCCAACTCCAAGGCCTTCTCGATCGCGGGCGGCGGCGATACCCTGGCCGCCATCGCCAAGTATGACATCACCGACAAGGTTGGCTATATTTCCACCGGCGGCGGCGCTTTCCTGGAATTCCTGGAAGGCAAGACCTTGCCTGCGGTGGAAGTGCTGGTGCAGCGCGCGGCGCAATAAGCCGGCCGATAAACGCAGCAAATCGATCAGTCGGCGGCCGGGTTTGCCGGTACAATCCCGGTCTGCCGACGACCGAAGTTTCCTGGCCCCTACACCCATGGGGGCTGTCCGCCTTACCCTCAAGCTCAAGGAATTCTATGTCCCGTGGTACCAAGATAGTCGCAACGATAGGCCCTGCTTCCACCGATTTCAACGTGCTGGTGAAAATGATACGCGCCGGCGTGGACGTCGTGCGCTTGAATTTCTCGCACGGTAAGGCACAGGACCATATCGACCGCGCCAAGCTGGTACGGGACGCGGCGGCCGAATGCGGCCGCGAGGTGGCCATCATGGCCGACATGCAGGGTCCCAAGATCCGCGTCGGCAAGTTCGAGCACAACAAGATCGAACTGGCCAAGGGCGACAAGTTCATCCTGGACGCCAAGTGGGGCGAAAACGGCGAACTGGGCAACCAGGACCGCGTCGGCCTGGACTACAAGGCCCTGCCGCGCGACCTGCACCCCGGCGACCAGCTGCTGCTCAATGACGGCCTGATCGTGCTGGTGGTGGACAAGGTGGTAGCCCACGAAATCTTTACCACCGTGAAAATCGGCGGCGAACTGTCCAACAACAAGGGCATCAACCGCCTGGGCGGCGGCCTGACCGCGCCGGCCCTGACCGCCAAGGACATGGAAGACATCAAGACCGCGATGAGCTTCCAGGCCGACTACCTGGCCATCTCCTTCCCGAAAAACGCCACCGACATGGAAATGGCGCGCCAGCTGGCCAACATCGCCGGTGAGCCCTACGGCCACAAGCCCATGATGATCGCCAAGATCGAGCGCGCCGAAGCCATCCCCGCCCTGCAGGAAATCCTGGACGCCTCGGACGGCATCATGGTGGCGCGCGGCGACCTGGCGGTGGAGGTCGGCAACGCGGCCGTCCCCGCACTGCAAAAAAGAATGATCAAAATGGCACGGGAATCGAATAAACTGACGATTACCGCGACCCAGATGATGGAATCGATGATCTTCAACGCCGTGCCCACCCGCGCCGAAGTGTCGGACGTGGCCAACGCGGTGCTGGACGGCACCGACGCGGTGATGACCTCGGCCGAGACGGCCTCTGGCCGCTACCCCATCGAAACGGTGGAAATGATGGCCGCCATCTGTGTCGAGGCCGAGCAGTCGGAATACAACAAGCTGGATGCGGACTTCCTGAACGTGACCTTCACCCGCATCGACCAGTCGATTGCCTACGCCGCCCTGTTCACGGCGCACCATTTGCGCGTGAAGGCCATCGTGGCGCTGACCGAGTCGGGGTCGACGGCCTTGTGGATGAGCCGCCACAGCATCGATACGCCCATCGTGGCGCTCACCCCCAGCGTGGTGACGCAGCGCAAGGCTACGCTGTACCGTAACGTGCGCGCCTACCAGCTGCCGCAGAACGGCGACAGCGTGGAAGTACTGAAGAACGCCGAGGCGCTGCTGGTGGAATACGGCATCGCCAAGCAGGGCGACATGATCGTGGTGACGTCCGGCGAGCCCATGGGCCAGGCCGGCGGCACCAACGCCATGAAGATTATCAAGGTCGGCCAGTTCTCCTGAGCCAGCCGCAGAACACGGTCCCCGGCGACGCGCAGGCTGAGTCTGCGCCGCGCGCCGCCGGGGACGTCCCGGTTTTTTTATAGTTTGGAGTCATACCATGTCCCTCGTATCCATGCGTCAACTGCTGGACCACGCCGCTGAAAACGGCTACGGCATTCCCGCCTTCAACGTCAACAACCTGGAACAAGTGCAGGCCATCATGGCCGCAGCCGACGCCCTGAACAGCCCGGTGATCATGCAAGCCTCGGCCGGCGCCCGCAAGTACGCCGGCGAAGCCTTCCTGCGCCACCTGATCGACGCCGCCGTCGAAGCCTACCCGCACATCCCTGTGGTGATGCACCAGGACCACGGCCAGTCGCCGGCCGTCTGCATGGCCGCGATACGCTCCGGTTTCACTTCGGTCATGATGGACGGCTCGCTGGAAGCCGACGGCAAATCCGTGGCCTCGTATGAATACAACGTCGACACCTCGCGCGAAGTGGTCAAGTTCGCCCACTCCATCGGCGTGACCGTGGAAGCGGAGCTGGGCGTGCTCGGTTCGCTGGAAACCATGAAGGGCGACAAGGAAGACGGCCACGGCGCCGAAGGCACCATGACCCGCGAACAGCTGCTGACCGACGTGGCCCAGGCCGCCGACTTCGTGCAGCGCACCCAGTGCGACGCCCTGGCGATTGCCATCGGCACCTCGCACGGCGCCTACAAGTTCACCCGCAAGCCCACCGGCGACATCCTGGCCATCGACCGCATCAAGGAAATCCACGCCCGCATCCCCAACACCCACCTGGTGATGCACGGTTCGTCTTCCGTGCCGCAGGAGCTGCTGGCCATCATCCGCGAATTCGGCGGCGACATGAAGGAAACCTATGGCGTGCCCGTGGAAGAAATCCAGGAAGGCATCCGTCACGGCGTGCGCAAGATCAACATCGACACCGACATCCGCCTGGCCATGACGGCCGCCATCCGCAAGTTCTTCGTCGAGAACCCGTCCAAGTTCGACCCGCGCGACTACCTCAAGCCGGCTCGCGCCGCCGCCGAGCAGATCGTGCGCGCACGCCTGCAAGCCTTCGGCTGCGAAGGCCAGGCCAGCAAGATCAAGCCGATTCCGCTGGAAAAAATGGCAGAGAAGTACAAGGCCGGTGAACTGGCCCAGATTGTGAAGTAAAATCCTGCCTGTCACGGAATGGCGCAGCCTGCGCCGTTCCGGCTCTCTTGGCCGGCTGGAGGGCACGTACCCCAGCCGGTTTTGCTTTATTGATAAGTCCCTCCCTCCGCTATGAACAGCCTCTACCAATCCTCCATCAAGTCCCTCCCGCTGCTGGGCCACGGCAAGGTCCGCGACAACTACGCCGTCGGCGACGACAAGATCCTGATCGTCACCACCGACCGCCTGTCCGCTTTCGACGTGGTCATGAATGAACCCATCCCCGGCAAGGGCAAGGTCCTGAACCAGATGAGCGATTTCTGGTTCGGGAAGCTGGGCCACATCGTGCCCAACCACCTGACCGGCGTGGCGCCGGAATCGGTGGTGGCGCCGGAGGAAGTGGAGCAGGTCAAAGGCCGCGCGGTGGTGGCCAAGCGCCTCAAGCCCATCATGGTCGAGGCCGTGGTGCGCGGCTACATCATCGGTTCCGGCTGGAAGGATTACCAGGCCACGGGCGCCATCTGCGGCATCCAGTTGCCGGCCGGCCTGCAGCAGGCGGAAAAGCTGCCGCAGCCGCTGTTCACCCCTGCCGCCAAGGCCGACCTCGGCGAGCATGATGAAAACATCAGCTTTGCTGAAATGGAAAGCCGCATCGGCGCCGAGCTGGCCGCCAAGATGCGCGACACCAGCATCGCCCTGTACACGGCGGCGGCCGAGTACGCCGCCACGCGCGGCATCATCATTGCCGACACCAAGTTCGAATTCGGCCTGGACGAGAACGGCGTCATGCACCTGATGGATGAAGTGCTGACCGCCGATTCCTCGCGCTTCTGGCCGGCCGATTCCTACCGTCCCGGCATCTCGCCGCCGTCCTTCGACAAGCAGTTCGTGCGCGACTACCTGGAAACCCTGACCGACTGGGGCAAGACCGCCCCGGCCCCGGCCCTGCCTGCCGAGGTGATCGAGAAAACCCAGGCCAAGTATTTCGAGGCCATCGAACGCCTGACCGGCGAGAAGCTGAAGGCCTGAGATGGCGGACCAGAACAGCAAGCCGCTGGTCGGCGTCATCATGGGCTCGTCCTCGGACTGGGACGTGATGCAAAACGCGGTCGCCATCCTCAAGCAGTTTGGCGTGCCGTTCGAGGCGCAGGTGATTTCGGCGCACCGCATGCCGGATGAAATGTATGCCTATGCGAAAAGCGCCCGGACGCGCGGCCTGCGCGCCATCATTGCCGGCGCCGGCGGCGCGGCCCACCTGCCGGGCATGGTCGCGGCCATGACCATCGTGCCGGTGCTGGGCGTGCCGGTGCCGTCCAAGTACCTGCGCGGCGAGGATTCGCTGCTGTCCATCGTACAGATGCCCAAGGGCGTGCCGGTGTCCACCTTCGCCATCGGCGAGGCCGGCGCCGCCAACGCGGCCCTGACGGCGGTGGCCATGATTGCCGCCACCGACGACGCCCTGGCCGAACAGCTGGAAGCCTTCCGCGTCCAGCAGACTGCCGTGGCCCAGGCCATGACCTTACCGCTGGAATGAAATGAGCAACTCGAGCAATACGAATCATCCCGCGCTGCCGCCCAGCTGGCTGGGCGTGATGGGCGGCGGCCAGCTGGGCCGCATGTTCGCCCAGGCCGCGCAAAGCATGGGCTACCAGGTGGCCGTGCTGGAACCGTCGGCCGAATGCCCGGCCGGCCAGGTCGCCCAGCGCCTGGTCCAATCCGGCTACAGCGACGCCGCCGGCCTGGATGCCCTGGCCGCGCAGTGCGTGGCCGTCACTACCGAGTTTGAGAACGTGCCGGCCGACAGCCTGTCGCGCCTGGCGCAGCAAGTGTTCGTGGCGCCCGATGCGCGCGGCGTGTCGGTGGCCCAGGACCGCATCCTGGAAAAACGCTTCTTTGTCGATTGCGCGCCCAGGTCGGGCGTGCTGCCGGCGCCGCACCAGGTGATCGCTTCGGAGGAAGACATTGCGGCGATTACCGATGCGCTGCTGCCCGGTATCCTGAAGACGGTGCGCATGGGCTACGACGGCAAGGGCCAGGTCCGGGTGCGCACGCGCGAGGACGTGCGCGCCGCCTTCGCCGCCATGGGCGGGGTCACCTGTTTGCTGGAGAAGATGCTGCCGCTGGCCTACGAAGTATCGGTGCTGACCGTGCGCGGCGCCGATGGGCAATCGGTGGTGTATCCGATTGCCGAGAACGTGCATCGCGACGGCATCCTGTTTACCACCACGGTGCCGGGACCGAACGTGTCCGAGGAGTGCGCCCGCAAGGCGCAGGATGCGGCGCGCGCCATCGTGGCCGAGCTGGGCTATGTGGGCGTGCTGTGCATCGAGTTCTTCGTGCTGGCCGACGGCTCGCTGGTAGTGAACGAGATGGCGCCGCGTCCGCACAACAGCGGCCACTACACGATCGACGCCTGCGTCACCAGCCAGTTCGCGCAGCAGGTGCGCGCCATGGCGCGGCTGCCGCTGGGCGAGGTGCGCCAGCATTCTCCGGCCGTGATGCTCAACATCCTGGGCGATGTCTGGTTTGACGGCGACAGCGAGACGCCGCGCGAACCGGCCTGGGGCCGCATCCTGGGGCTGCCGGGCGCCTGTTTGCACCTGTACGGCAAGGAAGAACCGCGCCGTGCGCGCAAGATGGGCCACTTGACCCTGATCGCGCCCACCCTGGCCGAAGCGCAGGCGCAGCTGCAGGCGGCGTGCGCCATCCTGGGTATTGCGCCGTGAGCCAGGGCGATCACGCCAGGCCGGACGCCGCCGCTGGCGGCTCGGCTGCCGTCGCGGCCGGCGCCACCGTGGACGCGGACGCCATCGCGGCTGCCGCGACCGCGCTGGAAGCCGGCCAGCTGGTGGCCTTCCCGACCGAGACCGTCTATGGCCTGGGCGCGGACGCGGAAAACCCGCAGGCCGTGGCCGCCATTTACGCGGCCAAGGGCCGGCCCCAGGACCATCCGGTGATCGTCCATATCGCTGCGGGCGCCGCTGCGTCTGGCGCCCCGCTGGACTACTGGGCCGATGACATACCGGAACAGGCGCGCCAGCTGGCCGCCGCCTTCTGGCCCGGCCCGCTCACCATGATATTGAAGCGCAATCCGCACATCGTGGACGCCGTCTCCGGCGGCCAGGACACGGTGGGCATACGCTGCCCCTCGCACCCGGTGGCGCTGGCCTTGCTGGCCGCCTTCAAGGGCGGCAAGGGCGGCATCGCCGCGCCGTCCGCCAACAAGTTCGGCCAGGTCAGCCCGACCACTGCCGCCCATGTGCGCGACGAGTTTGCTGGCGAGATCGGCGCCGGCTTGCCGGTGGCGGCCGTGCTGGATGGCGGCAGCAGCGAGGTTGGCATCGAGTCCACCATTCTCGATTTGTCGCGCCTGGCCACGCATGGCCCGGTGCTGCTGCGCCCCGGGCATATCAGCGCGCAGCAGATCGCCGATGTGATCGGGGTGCTGCCGTCTGCCCCCGACCAGACCGCGCCGCGCGCCTCGGGCACGCTGGAGTCGCACTATGCGCCGCACACCCCGGTGTCCCTGCAGGACACGGAGCAGCTGCGCCGTACACTGGCCCAGCTGGACGCGCACGGCCACCGCGTGGCGCTGATCGCCTGGTCGCTGCCGGCCGGCGCCGGTCCCTGCCTGCACCTGCCCGCCGACCCGGCCGGCTACGCGCACGGCCTGTACGCGGCCCTGCGCGACATGGACCAGACCGGCTCCGAGCTGATCCTGGTGGAGGCGCCGCCGCAGGAAGACGCCTGGCTGGGCGTCAACGACCGTTTGCGCCGCGCCGCCTTCGGCTCCACGGGCGTGCTGGACCGCATCCTGGGCGCCTGATTAAAACCTGCGGCAGCAGCACCGTCATTGCCGCGAAAGCGGCAATCCATGCTGAAGCCTCGTAACTGCGCACTCGGCATGGGTTGCCGCGTGCGCGGCAACGACAGCTCGTGGCAAGCCGAGCACGTTACAACCTTTTCCCCCAGCACACTTTTCGATTTGCTATCCTGAGCTTGCCAGCGGCGACTCCAGTCCGCAGGCATTGCTGAGGATGGCTGATATGCGCAAGTTCGAAATTCCCCACGGCCGGCTGGCCGCCGTATTCCTTCCTGTGCTGTTGGCGGCCTGCGGCGGAGGCGGCGGAAGCGGCCCCGGCGGCGTGGCCGTGGTCACGCCTGCGCCGCCGGTATCCTTGCGCGGCAACGTGGTCGGCACGGCCACGGTGGTTCCGGTCGCCACCGGCAGCGGCAGCGTCAACACGCTGCCGGCTGCTATCCTGGGCCAGCTGGTCAACAGCGCCCTGACCGGCGGCACCAATATCACCGGCACGCCCACCTGCGCCGTCACCACCTACACCCTGCGCTACCACACCATAGGCTCGGCTGGCGAGGATACCGAAGCCAGCACCGCCATCATGGTTCCGTCCGGCAGCAACGCCGCCTGCATGGGGGCCCGCCCGGTGCTGCTGTACGCCCATGGCACTTCCCTGCAGAAGAGCAATGACATGGCCAACCTGGCCGCCACCGAGCCGCGCCTGGTGGCCGCCATGTTCGCCTCGCAGGGCTACCTGGTGGTGGCGCCCAACTATGCGGGCTATGCCGGTTCCTCGCTGGCCTACAGCGGCTATCTGGATGGCGCCCAGCAGTCGGCCGACATGGTGGACGGCCTGCGCGCCGCGCGCCAGGTGTTTGCCGCCATCGGCGCCAGCGCCTCCAGCCGTCTGCTGCTGACCGGCTACTCGCAGGGCGGCTACGTGGCCCTGGCCACGCAGCGCGCCATGCAGACCCAATATGGCGCGGAATTCAGCGTGACGGCCGCCGCGCCATTGTCCGGCCCCTATGCCCTGGCCCAGTTCGGCGACGCCATCTTCGGCGGCGCCCCCACGGTGGGGTCTAGCGCCTTCCTGCCCATGCTGCTGACGGCCGCCCAGCGCGCCGGCGCCGGTATCTACACCTTGCCGAACGAGGTCTACGAGGATAAATACGCCAGCGGTATCGAGACCCTGCTGCCCGGCACGCTGGGCGCCGGCGACCTGGTGGCGGCCGGCAAGCTGCCCAACGATGTGCTGTTTGCCCAGGATTCGCTGCCGCAAACCTCTGGCTATGCCAGCTTCTTTGGCGCCGACCACCTGATCAAGACGGCCTACCGCAACAACTACCTCGCCGACCAGAAGGCCAACCCGTGCGGCTTGTCCAACGGCTATCCGCTGTCCTGCGCACCGGCCCAAGCGCTGCGCAAGTGGCTGGTGAAGAACGATTTGCGCAATTACCTGCCGTCCGTACCTTTGCTGCTGTGCGGTGGAGATGAAGACCCGGTGGTGCCGTTCCAAAATGCGACAGCCGCGTCCGCATATTTCACCGCTCAAGGGAAATCAGCAGCTTCCTTGATTACGCTCAACCTCGACGGCGCGCTGGGCAACGATGCTTATACCGCAACCCGTACCGAGTTCCAGGCCGCCAAGACGGTGCTGCGACTGGCGTCCGGCAGCGCTGCCGTGCGCGACAGCTACCATGCAGGACTGGCCGCGCCGTTCTGCATGCGCGCTGCGCGCCTGTTCTTCAGCAGCGTCCCCTAAAAGGACGTATTCAACATGACCATGGCGTCGTTGCAGCTCCTCGCCGTGCAGGCGCACTGTCTTCGGCGCTGCGCCTAGCCACGCTCATGTTGAAATGGCCCTGAAGGCGGTTTTATGCTGTGCTGCAACAAGGATTGCCTTGCATGACCATACCGAACCATTGCTCTTTTTTGCTACACCGCAGGCATTTTCTCCGGTGTTTTCCTATACAAGCGATATCAGGACTGGCATATTAGTTGTTGTACGAATAGCACGGCCGTTCGGAATCACCACAATATCAACAGGAGACAACATGCGTCACACCAAGTTTGCACTTGCTGCAATGGCACTGGCCGTCCTCGCAGGCTGCGGCGGCAACGGAGCGTCGCCCGGCGACCAGACTCTGAAAGTCAAATTCACGCAGCAGGTGTCGTTCGGCGACAGCCTGTCCGACGTCGGCTCTTACAAGGTCGGCACCGTGGCTGCCCTGGGTGGCGGCAAGTTCACCATCAATGGCGACAATACCTCGATCAACGCCGCGCTGACGGGCAAGAACTGGACCGAGTTGATGGCCGCCCAGTTCGGCCTGCCGGCGCCCTGCGCGGCCCAGACCGGCCTGAACGGTGATGCCACCCGTGGCCTGAAAGTGGCCGTGGTCAACAACGCCAACTGCTACGGCTACGCCCAGGGCGGCGCCCGCGTGACCAATCCGGTCGGCCCCGGCAACGCCGCCGCCGGCAGCGCGCTGGGCGCCCTGACCGTGCCGGTGGTGACCCAGGTCGCCAACCACCTGGCCGCCAGCGGCGGCAAGTTCAGCGGCACCGAAGTGGTGTTCGTCATGGCCGGCGCCAATGACCTGCTGTACCTGGTGCAGGTGATGGGCGATACCGCCACCGCCACCGGCGCCAAGGCCTATGTGAACTACCTGATAAGCGCGCTGGCCGCGACCGCCACCAACCCGGCCGCCGCAGGCGCCGCCATTGGCGCCGCCGTCGCCACCGAGAGTGCGCGCACCGGCAGCACCCAGACCAGCATCACCAACGTCGCCATCGCCACCTCCGCGGCCCAGCCGGGCAACGCGGCGACCGGCACCAGCGCGGTTTACACGCCCATCATCGCGGCTGCCACCGCCGCCGGCACCAAGGCCGGCACCGACTACGCCACCGCGCAGGCGCCGGTGCTGGTGAACGCCATGGCGATCGCCGCCAGCGACCTGGTGACGCTGGTGAAAAACCAGATCATCGGCAAGGGCGCCAACTACGTGGTGGTCAATAACATTCCGGACGTGGCCAATACCCCCAAGGGGCTGAGCCTGGATGCCTCCACCAAGGCGCTGGTCAGCACCATGGTGTCGACCTTTAACAGCGCCCTGAACAGCGGCCTGGGCAGCGAGTCCAAGGCCCTGATCGTGGACGTCTACGCCGTCAGCCACGACCAGGCCACCAACCCCGGCCCCTACGGCCTGACCAACGTCACCGAACCGGCCTGCGACCTGACCTCGCCCAACAACCCGCTGGGCAGCTCCCTGACCTGCACGGCCAAGAGCCTGAAGTCGGGCGACGTCAGCCACTACTCCTACGCCGACGACCTGCATCCCTCGCCGTTCAACAACCTGCTCCTGGCCCGCTATGTGGCCGAGAAGATGGTGGTACGGGGCTGGCTGTAAGCACATAACAATCTGGAGACGACATGAACAAGGGATACATCCAAGCGGCAAAACTGCTGGCGCTGGCCGGCGCACTGTGCGCGGCCTCGGCCGCATCGGCGCAACAGGAAAAGGGAAGCGTGCTGTTCACCCTGGGCGTCAACAAGATCACGCCCAAGGTGGAATCGGGTGACGTGAGCGCACCGGCGCTGCCGCACACCACGGCCGACGTGGACTCGGACACCAAACCGCGCTTCACCATCGCCTACATGGTGACCGACAATATCTCGGGCGAGCTGGACCTGGGTCTGCCGTACAAGCATGACCTGATCGGCGACGGCGCCATCAAGGGCACGGGCAAGCTGGGCACCTCGGAAGTGCTGCCGCCCACCGCCTTCGTGCAATACCGCTTCTTCGCGCCGAACGCCGTGTTCCGTCCCTACGTGGGCCTGGGCGTGACGTATGCCTACTTCCAGAAGGAGACCGGCACCGGCCAGCTGACCGCCATCATGAATCCCGGCGGCAGTCCCACAACCTTCCGTCTGGACAACAAGTGGGCCGCCAGCGCCCAGATCGGCGCAACCTTCCGCATCAACGAGCGCTGGTTCGTGGACGCCACGGCCATCAAGACCAAGCTGAAAACCACGGCCCATTACTCGCCCGGCCAGGTCCAGGAAGTGCGCCTGGATCCGGTGGCGGTGAGCTTCAGCATAGGCTACAAGTTCCGCTGAGCGCAGGCATCCAACGAAAAAGCCCGGCACGCATGCCGGGCTTTTTTGCGTTCTCGCGATTAGAACTTGTAGGTACCCTTCACAAAGAAGGTGCGGCCCAGCGGATCGGTGTAGCGCGGATCGTAGCCGGTCTGGAAGGTCGTGGTCTGGTTGGTGTACGGCGGGGCGCTATCGAACAGGTTCTTGATGCCCACCGTCAGGTCGACATTCCTGAAGCCCGCGTAGCTGGCCGAGGTCGAGTAGGTCGAGTAGGCGCGCACGTGGTGGTAGTATTGCGCCGCCACCGCGTTCTGGTCTTCATAGCCGCTCAAGTACTTGTTCGAGAAGTTGGCGCTCCATACGCCCTTTTTCCAGGCGATGGTGGCGTTGTGCTTCCAGCGGAACACCGGGCCATTGTCGGCGTACACGCCCACGTTCTCGGTGTATGCGCCGCCGGTCTCGTTCTGGTACTCGTAGCTGTGGACCCAGGTGCCGTCGATGCTGAAGGTGAAGTCGCCGGCCGCCGAGCGCGGCAGCTTCCAGCGCAGCGAGGCGTCCAGGCCCGAGGTGTGCACTTCGCCCAGGTTGTCCAGCACGGCATTCACGTATTGCAGGGTCTTGCCGTCGGCCGAGTACACGAAGTAGCTCTTGTACTTGTCATAGTTGCCGAAAATGGTGGACTCGGACACGGTGCCGATCTTGTCGCGGATCTTGATGTTGAAGTAATCCAGCGACATGCTGACCGCGTTGGTCGGCTCGTAGACCGCGCCAATGCTGAAGGTCTTGGATTTCTCCGGCTTCAGGTTCTCGTTGCCGCCGCTGCGGATGTACTGTTGCTGGTTGCAGGCCACGTTGGGGTTGGCGCCGCTGACGGCGCTGCCGCCCGGGCACAGCACCGGATCGTTGTAGGCGTTGCTGGTGAAGGTGGAGGTGGCCGGGCCGTGCAGGTCGTACAGGGTGGGGGCGCGGAAGCCGGTGTTGTACGAGGTGCGCAGCAGCACTTCCTTGGCCGGCTGCCAGCGCAGGCCGACTTTCGGGTTGAAGCTGCCGCCTACGTCGTTGTAGTGGTCGTAGCGGGCCGCCACCGACAGGTCCAGGTCCTTGCGCAGCGGCACACTGAGCTCGGAGTACAGGGCGGCGATGTTGCGCTGGCCGGCCTGGTCCTGGGCGTCGGCATAGCCGGAGCTGGACGCCTGCGAGGTCAGGGCCGTGTTGATGTCGTAGGTGGCCTTGTCGTGGCGGAACTCGGTGCCGATGGCGAAGCCCACCGCGCCGGCCGGCAGGGTGTAGATTTCGCGGCTGACCTTGGCGTCGACGCCGGTGCTGGTCATCCTGGCGTTCAGGTACTCGCCGCGCAGCTGGGCCGCCTCGATGTAGGCGGCGCCGGCCGCCGACTGGGCGCCGAAGGGGTTCAGCAGGCCGCTCAGCACGCCGGCCTTGATCAGCGAGTCGTTGGTGTAGCCGTTCACATAGGCGCTGGTGGCGTGGCTGATGGCGTGGGTGAAGCCGATGTTGTAGTCCCAGCCCGCAATCAGGCCTTCCGATGCCAGCACCAGGCGGTCCGAGGTGTTGACGTCATAGCCCTGGCGGTTGCCGGCCGCCACGGTGCGCCAGTTCAGGGTCAGGTTTTCGCCGGTCAGGCCGGCCACGGCCGGCACGCCGGCGCTGCTGCCCGGATAGTAGGGGCTGGCCGAGGTCATGGTGATGCCGGTCAGCGGCGACGGCGCGATGCTGCTCAGGTTGGTGCTGCGGCTGTGCAGGTATTCGATGGTGGCGATGTCATCCTGGTTGAGCTTGAAGGTCGCCTTGCCCAGGTAGGACTCCTGCTGGGTCTTGGGGATGCTCTGGATGTATTTGGTGGTATCGGTGCGGCAGGTGCCGTTGGAGGCCTTGGCCACCAGGCCGGTGCCCACGCAGCCGCTGGCGTAGTAGGGGTTGCCGGTGATGCCGTTGTCGGAATAGAAGTTTGCCGGCTGCGAGGTGCCCGAGCTGTTGTTCACGCCCTTGTCGGCGCGCACGCTGGTGTCGGAGAAGTCGCGCTCCGAGGCCCACAGCGCGGTCTGCTTGTGGAAGTCGGCCACACCGAACACGGTCCAGCCATCCTTGTCCAGGTCGCCGTAGCCGCCCGACAGGTTGAGGCGGCTCTCGCCGCCGGAGCCGCTGGCCTGCGGCTGGGTGCGCTCTACGCTGATGCTGCCGCCAGTCACCTGGCGCTTGGTGATGAAGTTGATCACGCCGCCGATGGCGTCAGTGCCGTAGATGGCGGAGGCGCCATCGCGCAGCACTTCCACCCGTTCCAGGGCCGACAGCGGAATGATGTTCAGGTCCACCGAGGAGCCGTTGAACGGGTGGTTGGCGATGCGGCGGCCGTTCAGCAGCACGAGGGTCTTGTCGCTGCCCAGGCCGCGCAGGTCGGCGGTCGCGATGCCGCCGGTGCCGCTGCCCACCGACTGGCTGCTGCCTTCGGAAGACTGGTTCATGGAAATGGTGTTCAGCACTTCGGCCGCCGTGGTCAGGCCCTGCTTGGCGAAATCGCTGGCCTTGATGGTGGTGATCGGCAGGGCTGTCTCCGAGGCCAGCCGCTTGATGCTGGACCCGGTCACTTCCACGCGCTGGATGGGTGCGCCGTTGTCGTCGCTGGACTGGGCATGGACGCCGTGCATGCCGAGGGCGAGGCCGCCGGCGAACATCAGGCGCAGCGAACGTGAGAGTGCTCTTTCTATCATCATGGGTGAAAACTCCTGGAGTATCTGTTTTTGGGTGTGTGTCGTTCGTTCCGCCTGGTAAGAAGCGGGACGGATACAGTGCCAAGAATGTGCTTATGGACATTCAAGGTGGCCCATCAGACCATCCGGGCTACAGAGCGGCAATAACCAAAAGATAAGAGTGACAATAACCAACAGTTATAAAGCGTCACAGCTGTAAAGACAGCTTTATGCCCTCGGGAGGAAATGGCAGGGGGAGAGGAGGGGAAAGCGGCCGCCGGGCGAGTGTGGCGGCGGCCGTTACAGCTTGTAACATTCCTCAGCGGATTGATCGGAATCAGGCGCGGTTAAGGAATGTAAATCTATGTGAAGCCTAATGTAGCACGGCCGGTACAGACCGTGCCACTACTGGTCGTGCCACGACAGGCCGTGTTGGATTACTGAAACGCCTGGATGCCGGTCTGGGCCCGGCCCAGGATCAGGGCGTGGATATCGTGCGTGCCCTCGTAGGTGTTGACCACTTCCAGGTTGACCATGTGGCGGATGATGCCGAACTCGTCCGAGATACCGTTACCGCCCAGCATGTCGCGCGCCACCCGCGCCACGTCCAGCGCCTTGCCGCAGGAATTGCGCTTCATGATGGAAGTGATTTCGACGGCGGCCGTGCCCTCGTCCTTCATGCGGCCCAGGCGCAAGCAGCCCTGCAGGCCCAGGGTGATTTCGGTCTGCATGTCGGCCAGCTTCTTCTGCACCAGCTGGTTGGCGGCCAGCGGACGGCCGAACTGGCTGCGGTCGATCACGTACTGGCGCGCCGTGTGCCAGCAGGCTTCGGCCGCGCCCAGCGCGCCCCAGGCGATGCCGTAGCGGGCCGAGTTCAAACAGGTGAACGGACCTTTCAGGCCGCGCACGTCCGGGAAGGCGTTTTCCTCGGGGCAGAACACATTGTCCATGACGATTTCGCCGGTAACCGAGGCGCGCAGGCCGAACTTGCCGTGGATGGCGGGCGCCGACAGGCCGGCCATGCCTTTTTCCAGGATGAAGCCGCGGATGGCGCCTTCGTCATCCTTGGCCCACACCACGAACACGTCGGCCACGGGCGAATTGGTGATCCACATCTTGGCGCCGGTGAGGGCATAGCCGCCGTCCACCTTGCGCGCGCGCGTGACCATGGAGGCCGGGTCGGAGCCGTGGTTGGGTTCGGTCAGGCCGAAGCAGCCTATCCACTCGCCCGTGGCCAGTTTGGGCAGGTATTTCTGGCGCTGCGCCTCGGAGCCGAATTCATAAATCGGCACCATGACCAGCGAGGATTGCACGCTCATCATGGAGCGGTAGCCGGAATCGACGCGCTCGACTTCGCGCGCGATCAGGCCGTAGCTGACATAGTTGAGGCCTGGGCCGCCGTATTGTTCGGGGATGGTGGGACCGAGCAGGCCCAGCTCGCCCATTTCGCGGAAGATGGACACGTCCATCTTTTCATGGCGGAAGGCTTCCAGGATGCGCGGCGCCAGCTTGTCCTGGCAATAGCTGGCGGCGGCGTCGCGCACCATGCGTTCGTCGTCGCTCAGTTGCTGGTCCAGCAGCAGGGGATCGTCCCAGTGGAAGGCGGCGCGGGCGTGGCTCATCGGATGTCCTGTCTCTGATGGTGGTAATCCCGGCATTCTATGCCGCAGGCCGCCGCCCGGCTTTTGAAATGGCGACACGAATTGTCGTTTTCAGCCCAGCGGTCCCAGCTTGCCGTTGTGGAAGATCAGCGGCGGGCGCGGGCTGAATTCGCAGTGTTCCACTTCGCCCACGAATATCACGTGGTCGCCTTCCGGATAGCGGCTGCGGTTGTGGCATTCGAACCAGGCCGCCGCATCCTTGAGGATGGGCTGGCCGGTGCGCGACAGGTCGAAATCGCACTGGCCCCAGGGATCGTCGGTGCGGGTGGAGAACAGCCTGGCCAGGTGGGCCTGCTCGGCCGACAGCACGTTGATCACATAATGCGAGTTGCCGCTGAAGATGGGCAGGCTGTTGGCGGCCGCGCCCAGGCTCCACAGCACCAGCGGCGGGTCCAGCGAGACGGAATTGAAGGAGCTGGCCGTGAGGCCGCGGAAACTGCCATCGGCCAGGCGGGTGGTGATGACGGTCACGCCGGTGGCGAATTGCCCCAGCGCCTGGCGGAAGTGGCCGGCGTCGAAGGCACGCGCGTCGGCGCGGGGGGAACTGGTATTCATGTGACACATTATGCCAAAGAATGCCCCTGATCGCGTAAAGCGACGCGCCGCACATGCAAGCTGCACAGCTTTGCGTTACAGTAAAGACCATCAGTTTTCCACGGGCGGAGGCAATCATGGGCACGGAAACCGCGATACTGGGCGGGGGCTGTTTTTGGTGCACGGAGGCGATCTACCTGGAGGTGCGCGGGGTTACCCGGGTGCAGTCGGGCTATACGGGCGGCCAGCAGCCCAACCCCAGCTATGAGCAAATCTGCGCCGGCGACACCGGCCACGCGGAAGTGGTGCGGCTGGAATTCGATCCGGACGTGATCAACTACCGCGCCCTGCTGGAGATTTTTTTCACCATCCACGATCCCACCACCCTGAACCGCCAGGGCAATGATATCGGCACCCAGTACCGCTCCGTGATTTATTTCCTGTCGCCGCAGCAGGAAGCCACGGCGCGCCAGGTCATCGCCGAAATGGCGCACGTGTGGGATGCGCCCATCGTCACCGAGCTGGCGCCGGCCCAGGCCTTTTATCCGGCCGAGGACTACCACCAGCAATACTTCAGCCAGCATCCGCTGCAGGGCTATTGCGCCTTCGTGGTGGCGCCCAAGCTGGACAAGTTCCGCAAGATACACCAGCAGTTCCTGCGTTAAGAGGCTGGCTCAACATTAGCCAGTAGCGTGGCAGGCGCTGCAACCCTGTTGACCAGCCCGCTATGACAGGCTGAGCGCTCCCACGCCTGGCTGGGCCAGCACCGTCGCCGCCGGCTGCTGCGGTGGCGCCGGATACATGTGGCGCCGCGACCAGGGCAGGGCGGAGGCCGGGCGTCCCGCCTTGGCGCACACGATCTGGTACAGGCTGATCCAGTCCTGCTCGAAGGCGTAGCTGCAGCCGGCCAGGTACACATGCCAGATGCGGAAGCGCTTGTCGCCGGCCAGGGCGCGCACCCGCTCGGCCTGGGCCTCGAAATTATCGGTCCAGATGGCGCAGGTGCGGGCATAGTGGCGGCGCAGGTTTTCCACGTCCAGCGCTTCCAGCGCCCCCTGCTGCATGGCCTTGAGCACTTGCCCGATGTGGGCCAGCTCGCCGTGCGGGAACACGTATTTTTCGATGAATTCTCCGCCGCCGTAGGGCGTTTCGCCATTGTCCGGATCGGTGGAGGTGATGCCGTGGTTCATGGCGATGCCGTCCGGCGCCAGCAGCGCGTGGATGATGCCGAAGTATTCGGGCAGGTGGCGCAGGCCGACGTGCTCGAACATGCCGACGCTGGTGATGCGGTCGAACTGGCCGCGCACGTCGCGGTAATCCTGCAGGCGGATCTCCACCAGGTGCTCCAGCCCGGCCTGCCGCACGCGCTCGCGCGCCAGCGCGTACTGGTTTTCCGACAGGGTGATGCCGACGCAGCGCGCCCCGTATTGCTGGGCCGCGCGTATCACCAGCGCGCCCCAGCCGCAGCCGATGTCCAGCAAGGTCTGGCCCGGCTGCAGCTGTATCTTGCGCAGGATGTGGTCGAGCTTTTTTACCTGGGCCGTGGCCAGGTCCTCGTTGCCGTGCTCGAAGTAGGCGCAGGAATACACCATGTTGGGGTCGAGGAATTGCTGGTAGAACTCGTTGGAGACGTCGTAGTGGTAGCGGATGGCCTCGGCGTCCTGGTGGCGGCTGTGGCCTATGCTGCGCACCACGCGCGCGAACTTGCCCTCGGGCTTGAGCGAGGTGCGGGCCAGGGCGTTGACGATGTTGATCATGTCGTTGGCGGCGCCCTTGACCTCGATGTCGCCCTCGACATAAGCCGTGCCCAGGTTGGACAGCGAGGGCGTGAGCAGATAGCGCGCCGAGGACATGCGCGGCAGGCGGATGGTGACGCGCGGCGCCTCATTGGAAAAGTCGATCTGCTGGCCGTTCCACAGCTCGATGCGCAGCGGCAGGGCGATTTGCTGGCGTATGCGCGTGATCCACGCGCTGAGTCGGTTTTGCACGAACAAGATAGCCTCCGGTAATGATCAAACATTCGATCCCGGCAGCCTATCCCTGCATTACGGCTGGAGCCGCTCCTTGAGCCAGCTCCCATCGGGCTGCCTGACATATACGATCCGGTCATGGAAGCGCGAGCGGCGCCCCTGCCAGAATTCCAGCCTTTCCGGCTGCAGCCGGTAGCCGCCCCAGTGCGCGGGACGGACCGGATGGTCGCCGCTGGCGGCCACGACCGCCTCGTAATTCGCTTCCATCTGCTCGCGGCTGGCGATAGGTTCGCTCTGCTGCGAGGCCACGGCCGCCACCTGGCTTTTCACCGGGCGGCTGTAGAAATACGTGTCGCTTTCCTCGACGGAGGTTTGCACCACCGTGCCTTCGATCCGCACCTGGCGTTCCAGCTCGCTCCAGAAGAACAGCAGGGCGGCGTGCGGGTTTTCCTTGAGCTGGCGGCCTTTCTGGCTCTCGTAATTGGTGTACCAGGTGAAACCGCGCTGGTCGTACTGCTTGATCAGCACGATGCGCGAACTGGGCCGCCCGTCGGCGCCCACGGTAGCCACGCTCATGGCGTTGGGCTCGTTGACCTGGGCGTGCATGGCTTCCTCGAACCACTTGGCGAACTGGGCGATCGGATCGTCCAGCACGTCCTGCTCCGTCAAACTGGCGCGGCCGTATTCCAGCCGCAAATCCGCCAGCACCACGCCGCTGGCCGTCACCGGCACCGGCGGCGCCGTGCGCGGCCCCGTCTCCGGCGCCTGGCTGGACGGCAGGGAGGGGGCAATGCCGCGCCGCTCCTGCATGGCGCAGCCCAGCTGGGCCATCTGCTCGGGGCTGAACAAACGCTTCGCCATGGGGGCGATGTGGGTTTCCTCGATCACCATGTGCGCCGCGTAAGCGTCCGCGTAGCGCTGCACATCCTGGGCCGACAGCGCCGTCGAGCCGCCGTTGGCGATACTTTCAAGTTGCGATTTAATTATATGCCAATCCCTGTCCATGCGCTGGTGCTCCGCCAGGATGGCGGGCGTGAGCTCTTCCAGCAGGGTGGCGTCGGCGCCGCGCGCCGTGGCCTTGAGCATGGGCAGCAGGTTGTTTTCCTCGTCCTCGTGGTGCAAGTGGGCGGCATGGTTGAAATACTTGAGCACCGCCGTGGCGGCCTGGCGCGCCTGCTGGTCGGCGCCGTGCTTGGGCAGGTGGCCCAGCAAATTTTGCAGGGTCTGCAGCTGCTTGCGGATGCGGTCGTGGCAGTGCTTGAGGACGGCGATGGGCTGGCTGAAATCGGGGGCGGTGTCGATCAGGGAAGTGCTCGGGGTAGTGCTCATGGCGTGGCTTTCGCGGCGGTGGTTTATTACGTAACAAAACCATTCTAGAATAATTTTTCCGGCCGCGTCCGTTAAAATGCCGGGATGACTGCACCTGACACCCTTGCCCTGGCCGATACGGTCGACTTCGAGCGCCGCTTCGGCGGCATCGCGCGCCTGTACGGCGCCCGCGCCCTGGAACGCTTCCGCGCCGCCCATGTGTGCGTGATCGGCGTCGGCGGGGTCGGCTCCTGGATCGTGGAGGCGCTGGCGCGCAGCGCCGTCGGCCGCCTGACCCTGATCGACCTCGACAACGTGGCCGAGTCCAATATCAACCGCCAGATCCAGGCCCTGAGCGGCACCCTGGGCCAGGCCAAGATCCATGCCCTGGCCGAGCGCATCGCCCAGATCAATCCGTATTGCCAGGTGGAGCAGGTGGAAGACTTCATCACGCCCGACAACCTGGAGCAGATGATAGGCGGACGCGGCTACGACTACGTGGTGGACGCCATAGACAGCGCCAAGTCCAAGGCCGCCCTGGCCGCGTATTGCCGCCAGCACGGCCTGCCCCTGATCATGATAGGCAGCGCCGGCGGCCAGACCGACCCCACCCGCATCCAGGTGCGCGACCTGGCCAAGACCGAGCAGGAACCGCTGCTCAAGCGCGTGCGCAAGCTGATGCGCAACAAGTACGGCTTCCCGCGCGGCGAGAAAACCAAGTTCCATATCGACGCCGTATTTTCCATGGAGCCGCTGACCTTCCCTGAAACCGGCGAGGCGTGCTCGGTGGATGGCGACGAGCGCGGCGGCCAGGGTGGCGGCGTGACCGGCCTCAATTGCGCCGGCTTTGGCTCGGCCGTGGTGGTGACGGCCACCTTCGGCATGGTGGCGGCCGGCCACGTGCTGCGCGCGCTGGCAGCGCCGGTCCAGCAGGATGCTGCGGCGCAGCAGGCGGCAGCCTGATTTTTTGCTATGATTTCCCGCGTTTCCCTTTTTGAAAGCGACCTCATGAAGCGTACTGTATTGCTGGGCCTGCTGGTGGCCTTGTCGGCGTCGGCCCAGAACGAGCAAGCTCCCGCAGCTCCCGCAGCTCCCGCAGCTCCCGCAGCTCCCGCAGCTCCCGCAGCTCCCGCAGCTCCCGCAGCCCCGGCCGCTGCCCCGGCGCCGGAAGCCCCCAAACAGCTGGCGGGTTCGGAACAGCCCGGCCCGCTGGCGGACCAGCTCATCATCAAGGACACCAAGGTCGGCACCGGCAAGGAGGCCACCACCGGGGCCACCGTCTACATGCATTACACGGGCTGGCTGTACCGCCCGCTGGCCAAGAACATGCACGGCCGCCAGTTCGATTCCTCGCGCGGCCCCGGCCGTGGCGAACCGCTGGACTTCGTGCTGGGCGCAGGCAAGGTCATCAAGGGCTGGGACCAGGGTATCGTGGGCATGAAGGTGGGCGGCAAGCGCACCCTGATCATTCCCGCCGAGCTGGCCTACGGCAAGCGCAGCATGGGCGACATCCCCTCCAATTCCAACCTGATCTTCGACGTGGAACTGGTCGATGTGAAGTAGTGGGAGTAGACTGGGCACTCCATCCCCCGCATGGAGTGTCCCATGAATGTAGCCAACGACGTCACTGAACTGATAGGCAACACCCCCCTGGTGCGCATCCAGCGCATGGCGGCCGGCGCCGGCGCCCAGCTGCTGGCCAAGCTGGAATTCTACAATCCGGCCCACAGCGTCAAGGACCGCATCGGCCTGGCCATGGTGGAAGCGGCCGAGGCCGCAGGGCAGGTCGGTCCCGACACCATCTTCCTCGAACCGACCAGCGGCAATACCGGCATCGCCCTGGCCATGGTGTGCGCCGCGCGCGGCTACCGCTGCACCCTGGTCATGCCGGACACCATGAGCCGCGAGCGGCGAGCCCTGCTGCGCGCCTATGGCGCCGAGCTGGTGCTTACGCCCGGCAGCGAAGGCATGCTGGGCGCCATCCGGCGCGCCGAGCAGCTGGCCGAATCCGACCCGCGCTATTTGATGCCGCAGCAATTCAACAACCCCGCCAACCCGGATGTGCACCGGCGCACCACGGCCGAGGAAATCTGGCGCGATACCGATGGCCAGGTCGACATCCTGGTGGCAGGCGTCGGCACCGGCGGCACCATTACCGGCGTGGGCGAGGTGATCAAGGCGCGCAAGCCCTCGTTCCAGTGCATCGCCGTGGAGCCCGAGGCTTCACCCATGCTGAGCCAGGGCGTCAAGGGCCCGCACCCCATCCAGGGCATAGGCGCGGGCTTCGTGCCGGCCGTGCTCAATACCAAGGTCTACAACGAGGTGATCTGCGTGAAGAATGAGGACGCGTTCGCCACCGCGCGCACGGCCGCCAGCAGCGAGGGTCTGCTGGTGGGGATTTCGTCCGGCGCGGCGCTGTGGGCCGCGCTGCAGGTGGCGCGCCGGCCGGAGAACGCCGGCAAGGTGATCGTGGTGGTGATCCCGTCGTTTGGCGAGCGCTATCTCAGTACGGCTTTGTACGCGGGATTGGCCGACTAGGACCTAAGTCGCTTGCAGGCAGCAGTCGTGCGAGGTGGTGCCCAGGCTGACCTGCAGGGTGCTGTGCTGGATGTTGTAGTCCTCGCGCAGGGCGCGGGTGATGTCGTCCAGGGCCTGGTCGCCCGGATGGCCGGCCGGCATCACCAGGTGGGCCGTGAGCGCCGTCTCGGTGGTGCTCATGGACCAGATGTGCAGGTCGCGCACGGCCGTCACGCCGGGGCGGTCGTGCAGGAAGTGTTCGATCTCGCTGCGGTCCAGGTGGTCCGGCACGGCGGCCAGCATCATGCGCAGCGACTGGCACAGCAGCGACCATGTGCTCCAGGCGATGAAGCCGACGATGGCCACGCTGACCAGCGGGTCCAGCCAGCTCCAGCCGGTGGTCATCACCAGCAGGCCCGACACCAGCACGCCCAGCGAGATGGCGGCGTCGGCCGCCATGTGCAGGTAGGCGCCGCGGATGTTGATGTCGTCCTTGCTGCCGGACATGAACAGCCAGGCCGAGAAGCCGTTCACCAGGATGCCGACCCCGGCCACGATGGACACGGTCACGCCCTGCACCGGATCGGGATGGATCAGCTGCTGCACGGCCTCGAAGGCGATGCCGCCGCAGGCCGCCATCAGCAGCATGGCGTTGAACAGGGCGGCCAGCATGGAAGTGCTGCGCAGGCCGTAGGTATAGCGTCCCTTGGGCGCGCGCTTGGCCAGGATGGCCGCGCCCCAGGCCAGCATCAGGCCCAGCACGTCGGACAGGTTGTGGCCGGCGTCGGCCATGAGTGCGGTGGAGTTGGCGATGAAGCCGTAGCCGAACTCGATCGCCACGAAGGCCGTGTTGAGCACAATGGCGACGGCGAAGGCGCGGCCCATGGTGGCCGGGTCGCCGTGGTGGTGTCCATGGCCGTGATCGTGGCCATGACCATGCTTGTGCCCATGTTCATGCCCGTGGCCGCGATGGCCGTGTGCCTCGGCCTTGCCATGCTGGTGGCCGGCCGCATGATCATGGCCGTGCTCGCCATGTCCGCTGCTGTGCCCGTGGTCCTTGTGCTCATGGCCGTCATGGTCATGGCCGTCATGGCCGTGGCTGCGGCCGTGGTCGTGGTGCTTGCTCATGCGTCGTTTCCGGTGGAGGGTTCGGCGATATGCTCCAGCATTTCGCCCAGCATGCCGCTGATGTGCGCATCGGCGGCGGAATAAAAGACTTGCTTGCCCTGGCGTTCGGACTTGACGATGCGGGCGGCGCGCAGCAGGCGCAGGTGGTGGCTGACCAGCGAGCTGCTCAGGTCCAGCCTGGCGGCGATATCGCTGACGGCAATGGGATCGTAGGCGCAGGACAGCACGATGCGCAGCCGGGTCGGATCGCCCAGCAGGTGGAACAGGTCGGCCAGCTGGGCCACGGCCGGATCATCGGTGTAGGAAGTGGTGCACATGGGTTAACATTTGAATAGGTGTTCATATGTTAGCACGAGTGCCGCTTATTCGGTATCCCTTTCGTTGCGCCGGTAAGCTGTCGGGCTGCTGCCGGTCCATTGCTTGAAGGCGCGGCAGAATACGGCCGAGTTGGAAAAACCCAGGTCCAGGGCCAGCGCGCCCACCGCAACATTGGAGTGGGTCAGGCGGTGCACGGCGATGTCGCGCCGCAGTTCGTCCTTGACGCGCTGGAAGCCGCTGCCTTCGGCCGCGAACCTGCGGGTCAGGCTACGCACCGAGCTGTGCAGGGCTGCGGCCAGGTCCTCGATGGTGGAAGCCTCGCCTATCCTGGGTTCGAGGAAGGCGCGGGTGCGGGCGGCCAGCGAGCTGCGGTTGACGGCTGCGAAGGTCCAGCTTTCCGGCGCGTGCTTGAGGAAACCCCACAGCTGGTGCTTCTCGCGCCGGAAGGCGGAATCGCAATCGCGCTGGTCGAACTGGATGTTGCTCGCCTCGGCATGGAAGCTTACCCCGCCCGGAAACAGGAACTGGTAGTCATCCACAAAGCGCGGCGGGGCGAAGCAGAATTCCACCTTGTGCACACCGATCTCCCTCCCCAGCAGCCAGATGGCGACCCCATGCACCAGTTTCAGCAGCAGGCCGTGGCCCAGGGGATGGGCGGCCGTGCCCGGTGCGCGCGCCAGCAGGGCCAGCTTGACCACGGCATTTTTGCGCGACAGGTGCAGGCGGTAATCGTCCAGCAGCAAATTCCAGAAGCGCACGAAGCGGTTCAGCGCGACCATGATGGTGGGCGTGTCCAGCAGGCTCAGCATCAGATACTTGAGGGTGCCGCCGCGTATGGGGCGCGACCACAGTCCCAGCATTTCATCGTCCAGCAGTGCGGCTGCCGCCCGGTACAGCGCCACGTACTGGCGGCGCGTGATGCGGGCGTCGGGGCGGGCCAGCAGCGCGGCCGGAATACTGGCGCCGGCCAGGACGCCGGCCAGGGCCGCGTCGCCCCGGCTGGCGCGCAGGAAGGCCAGCATGCCGTGCACCACATGGACGGAGACCGTATCGGATAGAGATGGCGTGTTTTGCATATGGATTGGCTGGAACGGCGAAGCTTGCCCGTCAGAATACACCTATACTGCGCCCGGTGTGGCGGGGTTTGCCTATTCCAGGAGAGTATCTTGAGCAATAAACGTATCGTGGTGACCGGCATGGGCCTGGTGACGCCGCTGGGCAGCGGCCGGGAAACCGTATGGCAGCGCCTGCTGGCGGGCCAGTCCGGCGTCGTGCGGCTGGACGAACAGGTCACGGCCGATATCCCGTGCAAGGTGGGCGCCGTGGTGCCGGACTTCGACGCGTCCCTGGCCGCCGATCCCAAGGACCAGAAAAAGATGGACCGCTACGCCCTGTTCGCACTGGCGGCGGCGCAGGAGGCGTTGGACCAGGCCGGCTGGCATCCTGCCACCGAGGATGAACGGCTGCGCACGGCCACCATCGTCGCTTCCGGTATCGGCGGCTTTGGCGCCGTGGTCGATGCGGTGCGCACCACGGATGGCCGCGGCCCGCGCCGTTTGTCGCCGTTCACGGTGCCCGGCTTCCTGGCCAATATGGCGGCCAGCCACATCTCGATACGGCACGGCTTGCGCGGCCCGCTGGGCGCGCCCATCACGGCCTGCGCGGCCGGCGCGCAAGCCATAGGCGACGCCGCCCGCCTGATACGGGCGGGCGAAGCCGATATCGCGGTGTGCGGCGGCGCCGAGGCGTGCATAGACCGCGTCAGCCTCGGTTCGTTTGCCGCCATGCGCGCCCTGTCCACCGGCTACAACGACGATCCGGCGGCAGCCTCGCGGCCCTTCGACCAGGGCCATGACGGCTTCGTCATGGGCGAGGGCGCCGGCATCCTGGTGATCGAGGAGCTGGAGCACGCCTTGCGGCGCGGCGCCGTGCCCATTGCCGAACTGGTGGGCTACGGCACCAGCGCCGACGCCCACCATATGACCTCGCCGCCGGACGATGGTGCGGGCGGACGGCGCGCCATGGAGCTGGCGCTGCGCCAGGCCGGCATCGCAGCCGCGCAGGTCGGCCATGTGAACGCGCACGCGACCTCGACCCCGGTGGGCGACGCGGCCGAACTCTCCGCGATCCGCGCGCTGTTTGGTGCGGCCGGCGATCCGGCGGGCGGCGACCCGTCGGCCGGCGCTCCGGCCGCCGCCGGACCTGCCATTTCCGCCACCAAGTCGGCCACCGGGCACTTGCTGGGCGCGGCCGGCGGCGTGGAAGCCATCTTCACCATCCAGGCCTTGCGCGACCAGCTGGCGCCGCCCACCCTGAATTTCGTGAACCGGGATGCGGCGGCGCAGGGACTCGATATCGTGGCGGGCGGGCCGCGTGTGCTGCACACGGACTATGCGCTGTCGAACGGCTTCGGCTTCGGCGGCGTGAATGCCAGCCTGTTGTTCCGCCGCTGGCCATAGCGCCGCGTGCGGGCGCGGTCCGCATCACGCTGCACCTGGCTTGACGGCCAGCGGTTCCAGCAGCACGCCGTTCGCCGTGTCGCGCACCGTGTAGCCGGCCGCCTCGATGGCGGCGCGCAGGCGGTCGGCGTCGGCCCAGCGCTTGTCCTCGCGGGCCAGTGCGCGCGCCGCCGCCAGGTCCCGCACCGCCTGCGGCGCTTCATGCCGCGCCGGTTGCCACTCCTGCAAGCCCAGTCCCAGCACCTGATCCAGCCAGGCCAGGGTGGCTTTTTGGGTGTCGCCCGGCAGCGCGGATTTGAGCAGTTCCCACAGCAGCGCCAGCGCGCGCGGGGTGTTCAGGTCCTGGTTCAGCTCGGCCAGCATGGTTTGCTGCCAGGCCGGATCGGGAAGTCCGCCATCCGGCAACCGGTGGTACGCCCCACGCAGGCGCCCCAGCGCCGTTTGCGCCGCGTCCAGCGCCGGCCAGGAAAACGTCAGTGGCGAGCGGTAGTGCGCCGACAGCACCAGGTAGCGGTAGGCCAGCGGATCGATGCCGCGCTCCACCAGCGTGGCCAGGCGCAGGAAGCTGCCGTCCGACTTGGACATCTTGTCGCTGCCCTCCAGCTTGAGGAAGGCGCCGTGCGCCCAGTAGCGCGCCGGCGGATGGTGGTGGCAAGCCTCGTGCTGGGCGATCTCATTGGTGTGGTGGACCGGGATGTGGTCCTCGCCGCCGATGTGGATGTCGAACAGGGCGCCCAGGTAGCGCGCCGACATGGCCGAGCATTCGATGTGCCAGCCGGGGAAGCCGCGGCCCCAGGGGCTGTCCCATTCCATCTGGCGCCGCTCGCCGCCACTGAACTTCCACAGCGCGAAATCGGTGGGCGAGCGCTTGCCGCCCACCTCCACCCGATGGCCGGCCTGCTGGCCGGCGATGTTCAGGCGCGCCAGGTGGCCGTAGCGTTCCAGGCGCATGGTGTCGAAATAGATGCCGTCCTCGGTGCGGTAGGCGTAGCCGTTGCGCTCTATGCCTTCGATGAAGGCGATCTGCTCCGGGATATGCTCGGTGGCGCGCGCCCACACGGACGGCGGCTGGATGTGCAGCTGCGCCAGGTCGTGCTGGAAGGCCAGTGTGTAGAACTCGGCGATGTCCCAGGCCGACCGGCTGGTGCGGCGGCTGCCTTTCTCCATCTTGTCCTCACCGGTGTCGGCGTCCGAGGTCAGGTGGCCGACGTCGGTAATGCAGATCACGTGCTTCACGGCATAGCCGTTCAGGGCCAGCACGCGGCGCAGGATGTCGCCGAACAGGTAGGTGCGCAGGTTGCCGATGTGGGCGTAGTCGTACACGGTGGGACCGCAGGCGTACAGGCCGGCGCGGCCCGGTTCCAGGGGCTCGAAGGCGCGCAGGCGCCGCTCGTAGGTATCGTAAAGCTTCAACTCCATGGTGGCTCCAAAAAGACGAAGGCCACAGGAGCGGTGCTCACTGTGGCCTGGCGGAAGACTGGGATGTAAGGATGAACGCGATCAACAGGCTTCTACAGGCCTGTGCGGACATGCTGCAAAAAAGAAGGGGAGGGAAGACGCGGACATGGAAGCACTATATCACGGGCGGCGCGCGAACAACAGCGCCGCCCGTGGGACGCGTCAGGGGCGCGCCGTGCGCTCCCTGACGATGCCGCGATACACGAGGAAGGTGGCCACCAGGCTGATGGCGCCAGCGCCCGCCATCCAGTAGCCGGGCGCCGCCTTGTCGCCGCTGGCTTCGATCAGCCAGGTCGAGAGCAGTGGGGTCATGCCGCCGAACAGCGCCGTGGCCAGGCTGTAGGCCAGCGAGAAGCCGGTGGTGCGCACCTGGGCCGGAATGATCTCGGTCAGCGCGACGATGGTGGCGCCGTTGTAGCTGGCGTACAGGAAGGACAGCCACAGTTCGACCATCACCATGTGGCCGAAGCTGGGATTGGCGATCAGCCAGGACAGCGCCGGGTAGGCCGTCAGCGCGGTCAGCGCCGAGCAGGCCGCCATCACCGGCCAGCGGCCGATGCGGTCCGACAGCGCGCCCATGATGGGCAGCCAGATGAAGTTCGACAGGCCCACGCACAGGGTGACCAGCAGGCTGTCCTCGGTGCTCAACTTGAGCACGCTCTTGCCGAAGGTCGGGGTGTACACGGTGATCATGTAGAACGCCACCGTGGTCATCACCACCAGCATGGCGCCCACCGTCACCAGTGGCCAGTTGAGGGCGATGGTGCGCATCATCTGGCGGAAGGTGGGATGGCTTTTCTGCTTCAGGTAGGCCTCGGTCTCCTGCAGCGAGCGGCGGATGTAGAACACGATCGGGATGATGGAGCAGCCGATGAAGAAGGGGATGCGCCAGCCCCAGTCGGCGATCACGTCCTTGGGCATGGACTGGTTCAGGCCATAGCCGAGCGCGGCGGAGAAGATCACGGCCACCTGCTGGCTGGCCGACTGCCAGCTGACGTAGTAGCCCTTGTTGCCGGGCGTGGCCATTTCGGACAGGTAGACCGATACCCCGCCCAGCTCCACACCGGCCGAGAAGCCCTGCAGCAGGCGGCCGATCAGCACCAGCAGCGGAGCCAGCAGGCCGATGGTGGCGTAGCCGGGCACGAAGGCGATCAGCGCCGTGCCGGAGGCCATGATGCCCAGCGTCAGCACCAGGCCCTTGCGGCGGCCGATGCGGTCGATGTAGCTGCCCAGGAAGATGGCGCCCAGCGGCCGCATGAAGAAGCCGGCGCCGAAGGTGGCAAAGGTCATCATCAGCGCCGCGTACTCGCTGGAGGCGGGGAAGAAGGCGTTGGCGATCTGCTGGGCGTAAAAGCCGAACAGGAAGAAATCATACATCTCGATGAAGTTGCCGCTGGTGACGCGCAGGACGGAGCCCAGCTTGGATTGGCTGCGCGCCGGTGCGGCGGCGGGCGGCGCCATGGACTGGGCGGCGGTGGAGGAATAGCTGTTCATGATGCGCTCTCTAAGGGGTCAGTGACGGGCGGCGACCGGTTCCAGTCCGGTGGCCTCGATGGCGGCGGCGTTGGCCGGCGCCGCCAGGAAACGCAGCAGGGCGCGGCCCTGCTCGGGGTGGGCGGCGCCGCGTACCAGGGCGCCGGAAAACTCGGTACGCAGCTGCACTTCCTGCGGGATCAGGCCGGCGATGGCGATGCCGGACACCGGCTGCAGCTCGCTGCGCTGCTGGCAGCCGAAATCGGCTTCGCCGTGGGCGATGATCTCGCCCACCGGGGTGGCCGGGATCTGCGCCGCCTTGCCTTCCATCTGCTGGCGGATGCCCAGCTTGTCCAGCAGCTGGTGCTTGATGTACTCGCCGCTGGCGCTGTCCGAATAAGCCACCTTGTGCGCCGCCAGGAAGGCCTGGCGCAGGCCGTCCACGGTGCTGATGTCGGGGCGCGGCGCGCCCTGGCGCACGGCGCAGGCGATCGGCGAATAGGCCAGCACCACCTTGCTGCCCGGCTCCAGGCGGCCCTCGGCCATCAGCTTGTCGAGCGCGTCGCCCACCATGATGACCACGTCGATAGGCTCACCCCGGTCCAGGCGCGCCGGGATGGCGTTGCGGGTCTTGCCCATGGACGGGCCCCATTCCGACTGCAGCTGGTCGCCGCTGGCTTGCTGGTAGGGACCGGCCAGGTCCTTGTAGGCCTGGGCGAAGCCGCCCGAGCTGACCACGCGCAGTTCGGCGGCCTGGGCGGCGGCGCACAGCGCCAGCGCGGCCAGTGCGGCCAGGGTCCGGGTTTTCAGGGTAGGTGCTTGCATGTTTATCCTCTCTCGCTCAGAATTTTTGCATCAGGCCCAGCGTCAGGCCGCTGCCGTGACGGGCGTTGGGGGTGCCGGCCGTGACGCCGGCCGCGTTGCCGCGCCAGGTGGTGTAGTCGGCCTCGGCGTAGGCGGTGGTGCGCGGCGCCAGCGTCTTTTCGACAAACACGAAGCCGCGCTCGAAGCCGTCGTCCGGGAAACCGGTGGCGCTGCGCCGCACGCTGTACCAGGCCGTGGTGACCAGCACGTCGGCGCCGGCCTGGCGGCTGACGCCGGCCGACAGCACGCGCTGGGTGACACGCTGAATGATCGGCTGGAGCGCGCCCTGGACCGTGCCGGTGTCGGCCTGGTTGCGCGCCGCGTTGGCCTTGAATTGCCAGGCGCCGGCGTGCCAGGCCGCGCCCAGCGTCCAGGCATCGAGCGGCAGGCCTTCGCGGCTGCGGAACTGCATGGTGGCGCCAGAGACTACCCAGTCCGGGCGCTGGTAAGCCAGGGCCGCGCCATGGCTGGCGGAGGCGGCGCTGTCGCCGGCCACCTCGCCGAACGACCAGGCGGCGCGCGCCTGCCACGGGCCGTTGCTGGCCGTGTACTTGAGGGTGTTGTCGAGACGGTAGAAATTGTCGGCGTAGCCGCTGGGACCATACTGGCGGCCGAAGGCGTGGGTGCCGAAGGCGGTGTTGCTGAGGCCGGCAACGTTGATATTGGGATTGAAGCTGGCGTAGCGCTTGCCCAGCGGGTCGACCGTGATCAGGGCGTCCGACAACAGGTTGGGCTGGCGCCCGGCCATCACGGTGCCGTAGGGCGTTTCCAGCCCGGTCCAGGCCTGGCGGTCGAACAGGCGGTCGCTCTTGGCCTGGGTGCCGGTATCGGCGTTGATGCCGCCCTCCAGGCGCAGCAGCGCGGCCCAGCCGCCGCCCAGCGCCTCGCGGCCGCGCAGGCCCCAGCGGCTGGTGTTGTCGACGCCGCTGCTGATGGCGCTGGTCTGCCCGGACGGGGTGGGCGCGTTGGCGGCGCCCAGGCCGCTGCTGCTACGCAGGCTGGCGTCGATGATGCCATATAGGTCCAGGCTGGTCTGGGCCAGGCAACTGCCGCTGGCGGCAAATAACAGGGTAAAGGTGCAGGCAGGGCGCACGGGGTCTCCTTTGGTGGCGGTTGGCCTTGTTATTGTTGTGATGGTGTAGTGCGCCCATGATCCAACAAATGGCATAATTTGATAATTGCAATTTTCCAGCGTATTCATGCACCATGCGCATCAATTACGATCTCCACGACCTGCAGGCCTTTGTCGCCGTGGCCGAGCGCGCCAGCTTCCGGCAGGCGGCGGCCGACCTGTTCCTGTCGCAATCGGCGCTCAGCCGCCGTATCGAGAAGCTGGAGGACAGCCTGGGCGTCAAGCTGTTCGAGCGCACCACGCGCCGGGTGCAGCTGACCAATGTGGGACAGACCTTCCTGGTCAACGTGCGCACTGCGCTGGACGGCCTGGAGGACGCCGTGCTGGGCGTGGCCGACCTGGCCGCGCACCGCACCGGCACCGTGACCGTGGCCTGCGTGCCGTCGGCCGTCTGGCATTTCCTGCCTGAGGTATTGAAGCGCTTCAGCGAGCGCTTCCCGCGCATCCGGGTGCGCGTGCATGACGAGAGTGCGCAGGACGTACTGAACCTGGTGCTGTCCGGCGAGGCCGATTTCGGCATCAATTTCACGGGCGCGGAGTCGCCGGACATCGTGTTCGAGCCCATCTATGTGGAAAGCTACGTGCTGGCGATGCGGCGCGACCACCCGCTGGCGCGGCGCAAGAGGCTGGGCTGGAAGGAGGCGTCCGGGCAGCGCTACATCGCGGTGGCCAAGTCCAGCGGCAACCGCAGCGTGATCGACGCCGCCCTGGCGGGAGTGGAAAAGCATCCGCAGATTTTTTGCGAGGTCAACCACGTCTCCGGCGTGCTGGCGCTGGTCGAAGCCGGCATGGGCGTGGCGGCGGTGCCGGGCCTGTCGGTGCTGCCGGGCCGTTCCGACGCAGTGGTCGGGGTGCCGCTGGTGAACCCGGCCATCCAGCGCACCCTGGGCCTGATCAGCAAACGCAACCACAGCATGGCGCCGGCCGCCCGCACCTTGTTCGGGATGCTGTCGGAGTCCTTCCTGCAGCGCCCGGCCGCTGGCGGCTGAGCGGCCGCTGCGGAAGTCAATCGCCGGCGGCGGCGTGGCTGGATTCGGACTGGCGTTCCTGATGCACGATGACCATGGCGATCACGGTCAGCCATTCCAGGCGGGGATCGTCGCTGTCCAGCAGGATGTCGTGGCGGTCGCGCAGCGACAGCAGCGGACCGGCGGCCCGGGCCAGCACCGCGCCGTGGCGCTCCAGCAGGAATTTGAGGTCAAAGGTGGAGCCGCTCAGGATGGCCCCGTCGTAGGGGCCGCCTTCCACCTGGTAGCGGCGCTTGAACCAGGTGAAGCGGCGGCGCACCGTGAACTCGCCGACAGGCCCGCTCACCAGCCACACGGGCAGCCAGGTCCAGGCCTTGCGTTTCAGGCTGGCCGACTCGCCGTCGCGCCGGGTGATGGTCCAGGTGGGCCAGAACGCAAATTCGCCCACCGCCTGGTAGGCTTGCTCGCCGTGCTGTTCGGTCACGGTCATGCGGCCGCGCAGCGACAGCAGGCGGTTTTCGATGCGCAGGGTCCGGGCGCTCATTTGCGCAACTCGGTTTCCAGCGCCGCGCGGGTCTTGGGATCGAGCTTGTCGATGGCCTTGTTGAGCTTTTCGGCCTGGCGCAGGGCCTGGACCTGATCGGGACTCAGTTCCCTGGCTGGTGTGGCCGGAACGGGCGCGCTCTGGCGCAGCAGGGCCTGGCCGCCCAGCACCAGCAGTGCGCTCAGCAGCGAGATGGCGGCCGCCGCGCCCAGCAGGCGCAGTTCGCGCGGCGCGAACGCCGGGCTACGGGTGGGTATGGCTTGCACCGGCGTGGCCGGCGCCGGGTGGTAGGGCAGGGGCGGGGCCGTGTGGGCTCCTGGATCGTGGGCGGCGTGCGCACCGGCCGCGGCCAGGCGCGCCGCCGCCGCTTCCGAGGCGGCGTCGATGCGCGCGATGTGGCGCTCCACCGCTTCTTCCAGCACCGCTTCGTTCAGCGCCACCAGGGCGAACACGGGATCGTCGACGTCGATGCGGACGCCGGTCCTTTCAAATACCAGGGCGCGCAGCTTGGGCTGGTCCATGGCTGCTTACCACTGGACCTTGTCGAGCTGCTCGTACAGGTCGCGGAACACGACCTTGATGCGCTGCTTTTCCATCACGTTGAACTTGTCGCTTTCCCGGACCTCGCTGGCGGTCAGGCGCGCCGTGTTCATTTTCTTGATGTCGGCGCCGAAGGTGTCGGCGTTGCGCGCCGCCAGCACTACCCGCCCGCGCACCCGGCTGGCGTATTCGGCGTAGGTCTGCGATTCGGTGAACTGCTTGCCGGAGGCCGATTGCAGCTGGCCGAAATGCTCGTTCTCCCACAGCACCAGCGGCACCGTAGTGGCCTTGGCCGTGGCCGCGAAGCCGACCGCCGTGTCGTGCAGGGTGTCGCCGCCGCCCACGATGGTGTGGATGTAGACCTTGCGCCCGGAATCCTCCAGCAGCGCGAAGCAGTCGTTCTCGATCAGGTAGCCCATCAGCGGGGAAAAGGTGTTGGCGCCGTTGTCGATCACGCAGTTGCCGTCCTGCTCCAGGATATCGATCATGAGCGCGTCGAAGCGCTTGGGATCGATGGTGCGGCTGTCCGTCATCACCGGCACGTGGCGCACCGCCATGGCCTTGTAGCGCGAGAAGGTGGCGTTTTCCTGGTCGGTGTCGTAGCAGCGCAGCGGGGTCTCGTCCTTGCCGGCCAGCCACTGCGCCAGGATGGTCGAGACCAGGGTCTTGCCGATGCCGCCCTTGCCCTGGAGGATGAAATGTACCGTGTTGTGCATCGATGGAACTCCTGGTTGCCGTGTCGCGACGAGAGTAAAGCTTTTGTGGCTGGAAGGCAACCTCGCGCTGGCCGTCAGTCGATAAAGCGCAGCAGACCCTGCAGCGCGTGCGCCACGCTTTGTTCGCGCACGGCGTCGCGGTCGCCCTCGAAGTGGGCGGTTTCCGTGTGCACGGCGTCGGAATCGATCCAGGCGAAGCAGACCGTGCCGACCGGCTTGCCGGGCACGGCGCCGCCCGGGCCGGCGATGCCGGTGGTGGCCAGCGCCACGTCCGCGTTGCTGCGGCCCAGTACGCCGCGCGCCATGGCCGCCGCCGTCTCCTCGCTGACGGCGCCATGCGCGGCCAGCACGTCCTCCGGCACGCCCAGCAGGGCGGTCTTGGCGCGGTTGCTGTAGGTGACCAGGGCGCAGTCGAACCAGGCGCTGGAACCGGCGATATCGGTCACTGCGCTGGCCACCCCGCCGCCGGTGCAGGATTCGGCCGTGGCCAGGACCAGCTGTTTTTCCTGCAGGACGCGGCCGGTCTCGGCCGCCAGTTGCCGTAGTTGCTCTGTGCTGCTCATGGGCTTGCTCCTTGCTGTGGTGACGGCCCACTTTACCATGAGGGCGGCGCCGGCCGCCGCGCGCATGATGCCAAAAAAACACCCCGGCGCCGCGAAAGCCGGTACACTGGACGGGCGGTAAGGGAGCTCAGCCATACGTGCGCCGCTTCCTTCCCGGGCTGGTATGCTCTGGCAGCAGTCGGCCAGGCCGCCTCTGCCACCTCAGGCAGTCCGGCCGCTCGTTACGCACTCAACCCTGCGCACCGCCATGGCGTTTTTGCTAGACACAGTCCTGCCGCCCCCTGCCGCCCTGATGGCGCGGGCTGCGGCGCCCCTGCTCAACCTGCTGAGCAATGCCGTCACATACCAGCGCGCACATGGCTGCGCCGTGGTAGATTGCCTTGCTGGCCAAAATGGCAGGCTGCGGGCGGCACGGCCCTGCGAGCGCATGGAGGGGGGGACATGATCAGCCAGAGCGATATCTACCAGGCCAATATCCTGATCGTCGACGACCAGCCGGTCAACGTCGAGCTGCTGGAGTACCTGCTCAAGTCGACCGGCTACACCGGGGTGCAATCGACCAACGACCCGCGCAACGTGGCGCCCTGGCACGCCGAGCGCCATTACGACATCATCATCCTCGACCTGCACATGCCGGGCATGAGCGGCTTCGACGTGATGGACGCCCTGCGGCCGCTGGAGCCGTCCTACCTGCCGGTGCTGGTGGTGACCGCCGACCCGGAGAAAAAACTGGCGGCGCTGGACGCCGGCGCGCGCGACTTCGTCAGCAAGCCCTTCGATCCGGTCGAGGTGCTGACGCGCATCCGCAATATGCTGGAGGTGCGCCTGCTGCACCGCCAGATCAGCGGCTACAACGCGCGCCTGGAGCAGACCGTGCGCGAGCGGACCGCCGAGCTGCAGCGCTTCCGCAGCGCCATGGATGCCACCGCCGACGCCATCTTCCTGCTGGACGCGGCCACCCTGGCGCTGGTGGACGCCAATGAAGGCGCCTGCCGCATGCTGGGCTACGAGCGCGCCGCGCTGCTGTCGCAGGGGCCGGAGCGGCTGGCGCTGGGCATGCCGGCCCAGCTGCGCGCCCAGCTGGCCCTCCTGCAGGCGCACGAAGGTGATCCGCTGGCGCCCGAGCTGCACGAGGGCGAGCTGTCGCGGCGCGACCTGGCCACGGTGCCGGTCGAGATCTACTGGCAGTTGCTGCGCCGCGCCGGCCAGCCGGCCATCCTGCTGGGCGTGGCGCGCGACATCAGCGAACGGCGCCTGGCCGAGCAGCGCCTGCGCCACATGGCGCACTACGACAGCCTGACCGGCCTGCCCAACCGCAGCCTGTTCTTCCAGATCCTGGCCGACGCGGTGGAGCTGGCGCACGACAAGGAATGGCGCATCGTGGTGCTGTTCATCGCCCTGGACCGCTTCAAGAACATCAACGATACGCTGGGCGCGGCGCTGGGCGACGAGCTGCTGCGCCAGCTCAGCAGCCGGCTGGTGCAGTGCGTGCGCATCCGCGACACCGTGGGCCGCATGGGCGGCGACGAGTTCGCGCTGGTGCTGACCATGACGCGTGAGCAGCAGGACGCGCTGCAGCTGGTCAACGAGGTGCGCGAGTCGCTGCGCCAGCCCTTCAACCTGGAGGGCCAGCAGGCGGTGCTGACGGCCAGCATCGGCATCGCCATGTACCCCGACGACGCACGTGACCCGGAAACCCTGCTCAAGTACGCCGACACCGCCATGGACCGCGCCAAGCAGGCCGGGCGCGACGGCTATCGCTTCTTCACGGCCGGCATGAACGTGCAGGTGCTGGCGCGCCTGGACCTGGAGCTGGCACTGCGGCACGCCATCGAGCAGGACGAGCTGGTGCTGTACTTCCAGCCCAAGGTCAACCTGCACACGGGCGCGGTGGCCGGCGCCGAGTCGCTGCTGCGCTGGGAGCGGCCCGGCTATGGACTGGTGTTCCCGTCCGAATTCGTGCCGGTGCTGGAGGACACGGGCTTGATCGTGCGGGTCGGCAGCTGGATCATCGACACCGCCTGCCGCCAGATCGCGGCCTGGCTGGGCGACGGCACCGGGCCGGTGCGGGTGGCGGTCAACGTGGCCAGCCGCCAGTTCGCCGAGGGCGATGTCGAGGGCGACGTCCGCGCCGCCCTGGAACGGCACCGGGTGCCGCCCGAGCTGCTGGAGCTGGAGCTGACCGAGACCGCCCTGATGAGCAACGCCGAGCGCACCATCGCCGTGCTGGGCAACCTGAAACAGCTGGGTATCAAGGTGGCGATCGACGATTTCGGCACCGGCTACTCCAGCCTGGCCTATCTGCAGCGCTTCCCGATCGACAAGCTGAAGATCGATATCGCCTTCGTGCGCGACATCACCACCAACCCCAACGACGCCGCCATCTCGCTGGCCATCATCAGCATGGCGCACAGCCTCAAGCTGTGGGTGATCGCGGAAGGGGTGGAGTCGCGCCCGCAGCTCGAATACTTGCGGCGCAGCCGCTGCGACGAGATCCAGGGCTATTACTTCAGCCGGCCCCTGCCCGCGCCGGACATGGGCGAGCTGGTGCGCAGCGGGCGCGGGCTGCCGCCCGACCCGCAGGCCGGCCAGCAGGCCGAGACCTTGCTGCTGGTGGACGACGATGTCAACGTGCTGTCCTCGCTGCACCGGTTGTTCCGGCGCGACGGCTACCGCATCCTGACGGCGGTGTCGCCCACCGAGGCCTTCGAGCTGCTGGCCCTGCATCCGGTACAGGTGATCCTGTGCGACCAGCGCATGCCCATCATGAGCGGCACCGAATTCCTGGGCAAGGTCAAGGACATGTATCCGGACACCATACGCATCATCCTGTCCGGCCACACCGGGCTGGAGTCGGTGCTCGATTCCATCAATGGCGGCGCGGTCTACCGCTACTACACCAAGCCCTGGGACGACACCCAGCTGCGCGACAATATCCGACTGGCCTTCCACCACTACTGGCTGATGCAGGACTCCGGCCAGCGCGCCGGCCGGCGCGGCGAGGACGCCACCGCGCTGTAGGCAGGTCTTGCAGGATGGGAGCGGCCCGGCGCTGGCCAGCGCGGGGCGCCAGGGGCAGTGCGCCGGCGCTGCAGGGCGGCTGGGCCGCTTGGCGCCGCCCCCTAGGAAGTGAAGTGGTCGTAGCTGTCGAGGCGCAGGTCCAGCGGCCGGCCGCCGGCATCGGTCAGGCGCAGGCCGGACGCGGCCTCGATGGCGCCCACGCGCGCCACCGGGGTGGCCACGCTGGCGGCCGCCGCCACGATGGCGGCGCGGGCCGAGGCCGGGGCGGTGAAGCACAGCTCGTAGTCGTCGCCGCCGGCCGCCGCATAGCGCCGCCGCAGGTCTTGGTCGCGGGTGGCCAGCACGTCGCCGGCCGGCAGGGCGTCCAGGTCCAGCGTGGCGCCTACCCCGGAGCGTTCCAGGATGTGGCCCAGGTCGCCGACCAGGCCGTCCGAGATATCGATGGCGGCGTGCGCCAGGCCCTGTCCGGACAGCAGCAGGCCCAGTTCCACCCGGGGCACCGGGGTGTGCAGGCGCACCGCGCTGGCGGCCAGCGCACTGTCGTCCAGCGCCAGTTCGCCGCGCAGGCCGGCCAGGGCCAGGCGGGCGTCGCCCAGGCTGCCGGAAACCCAGATATCGTCGCCAGGCCGGGCCGCGTCGCGCCGCAGGGCCCGTCCCGGCGCCACTTCGCCGAATACCGTGATGCAGATGTTGAGCGGGCCCTTGGTGGTGTCGCCACCTATCAGTTCGATGTCGAAGACGTCGGCCAGCGCGAACAGGCCGGCCGCAAAGCCTTCCAGCCAGGCGCGCTCGGCGGCCGGCAGGGCCAGCGCCAGGGTGAAGCCCACTGGGCGCGCCCCCATGGCGGCCAGGTCGGACAGGTTGACCGCCAGCGCCTTGTGGCCCAGTTTGCGGGCGTCCGCGCCGGCAAAGAAGTGGCGGCCCTCGACCAGCATGTCGGACGAGATGGCGGTCTGCATCCCTGGTGTGGGAGTGAGCAGGGCGCAGTCGTCCCCTATGCCCAGGGAGGCCCGGGCCGGGCGCGCGCGTACGAAGTATTCTTTGATGAGGTCGAATTCGGAGAGCATGCAGGCATTGTACCCAAGCCCGGCGCGGGCAGGCGGCATTGCGGCCCGAGAACTTTTTGTCATATGAAAAATTTATCGAACGTTGAAAAACGATCGCCTATCTCAAAACAACTTCGCCGAAATGCGCCAATCTTGATAAGCTATGTATATAACAGTGATAGCTGTTGGTAAAAATACCTACGTAATTAGAGGAAGCACTCTGCTAGAATCTGAAGCTTTCCGAATGCACACACAGGAAGGCTGCAAGCATGGATTCGCCCGAAAAGAAAGAAGAGATTCGCCAACAACTGCGCCAGGCCGCCCTCGAATACCACGAGTGCCCGACTCCCGGCAAAATCAGCGTCACTCCCACCAAGCAGCTGACCAACCAGCGCGACCTGGCCCTGGCGTACTCGCCCGGCGTGGCCGCTCCCTGCGAAGAGATCGTCATCGATCCGGCCAATTCGTACAAATACACGGCGCGCGGCAACCTGGTGGCGGTGATCACCAACGGCACCGCCGTGCTGGGCCTGGGCAACATCGGCCCCCTGGCCGCCAAGCCTGTGATGGAAGGCAAGGGCGTGCTGTTCAAGAAATTCGCCGGCATCGATGTGTTCGACATCGAGATCAATGAATCGGACCCGGACAAGCTGGTCGACATCATCGCCGCCCTGGAACCGACTTTCGGTGGCGTCAACCTGGAAGACATCAAGGCGCCCGAGTGCTTCACCATCGAGCGCAAGCTGCGCGAGCGCATGAAGATCCCCGTGTTCCACGACGACCAGCACGGCACCGCCATCATTGTCGGCGCCGCCCTGCTGAACGGCATCAAGGTGGTGGGCAAGAACCTGAAGGAATGCAAGCTGGTGGTATCGGGCGCCGGCGCGGCCGCGCTGGCCTGCCTGGACCTGATCGTCGACCTCGGCTTCCCGATCGAGAACATCATCGTGACCGACCTGGCCGGTGTGGTCTACAAGGGCCGCACCGAGCTGATGGACCCGGACAAGGAACGCTTCGCCCGCGAAACGGACGCCCGCACCCTGGCCGAAGTGATCGCCGGCGCCGACATCTTCCTGGGCGTCTCGGCTGGCGGCGTGCTGAAACAGGACATGGTGCGCCAGATGGCGCCGCGTCCGCTGATCATGGCGCTGGCCAATCCGGTGCCGGAGATCCTGCCGGAAGACGTGCGCGCCGTGCGCGACGACGCCGTCATCTGTACCGGCCGTTCGGACTATCCGAACCAGGTCAACAACGTGCTGTGCTTCCCCTACATCTTCCGCGGCGCGCTCGATTGCGGCGCCACCACCATCACGCGCGAGATGGAAATCGCCGTGGTGCACGCGATTGCCGACCTGGCCATGGCCGAGCAGTCCGACATCGTGGCCACCACCTATGGCATCGCCAACCTGTCGTTCGGCCCCGAATACCTGATCCCGATGCCGTTCGATCCGCGCCTCTTGATCAAGATCGCGCCGGCCGTGGCCAAGGCCGCCGAGGATTGCGGCGTGGCCACCCGTCCGATCAAGGACCTGGAAGCCTACGCCGACAGCCTGCAGCAATTCGTGTACCGCAGCGGCACCTTCATGAAGCCGCTGTTCCAGGTGGCCAAGACCACCAAGCCCGAGCTCAAGCGCATCGTGTACGCCGAGGGCGAGGAGGAGCGCGTGCTGCGCGCGGTGCAGGTGATCGTCGACGAGCGCCTGGCGCGCCCCATCCTGGTCGGCCGTCCGGCCGTGCTGGAGTCGCGCATCGCCAAGTTCGGCCTGCGCCTGAAGCTGGGCGTGGACTTCGACGTGATCAACCCCGACCACGACGACCGCTACCGCGACTACTGGCAGACCTATTACCAGATGACCGCGCGCAAGGGCGTGACCCAGGAATACGCCAAGCTGGAAATGCGCCGCCGCCACTCGCTGATCGGCGCCATGATGATCCATAAAGGCGACGCCGACGGCATGATCTGCGGCACCTTCGGCACCACCCAGCTGCACCTGCACTATATCGACCAGGTGCTGGGCCTGCGCGAGGGCGCCAAGGTGTACGCCGCCATGAACGTGCTGATACTGCCGCAGCGCCAGCTGGTAATGACCGACACCCACGTCAACGAGAACCCGACCGCCGAACAGCTGGCCGAGATCACCGTGATGGCGGCCGACGAGATGCGCCGCTTCGGCCTGTCGCCGCGCGCCGCCCTGCTGTCGCACTCCAATTTCGGCTCGTCCGACAGCGCCTCGGCGCAGAAAATGCGCGCCGCCCTGGAACTGGTGCAGCAGCGCGCCCCGGAACTGGAAATTGATGGCGAAATGCATGGCGACACGGCGCTGGACTCCAAGCTGCGCCAGTCCATCATGCCCGGCTCGCACCTGACCGGCGACGCCAACCTGCTGGTCATGCCGAATATCGATTCGGCCAACATCGCCTACAACCTGGTCAAGACGGCGGCCGGCAACGGCATCGCGGTCGGTCCCATCCTGCTGGGCTGCGCCAAGCCGGTGCACATCCTGACCCCGTCGGCCACGGTGCGCCGCATCGTCAACATGACCGCCCTGTGCGTGGTGGATGCGGTGGCGGAACGCAAGGTGTAAGCACCGCCGCGATACGAGGCCGGTAGCGTTTCCACGGAGGCGCGCCGGCCTTTGCATTTTCTGCTATGTAACATTGTGTAACTGTTGTAATCGCAATAATTCGTGAGAAACGTGGCATGTGCGCTCTGTTACAATATCGGGTCGTTATGAAGCGGATGTGATTGATTACTACTATGCAAATTCAAAAAAGAGCGGTTATTACCGGGATTACCGGCCAGGATGGCGCCTACCTCGCTGAACTGTTGCTGGGCAAGGGTTATCACGTGACCGGCACCTACCGCCGAACCAGTTCGGTCAATTTCTGGCGCATCGAGGAGCTGGGCATACAATCCCACCCTGCGCTCAAGCTGGTCGAGTACGACCTGACCGACCTCGGTTCCAGCATCCGCCTGATGCAGACCGCGCAGCCGGACGAGGTCTACAACCTGGCCGCGCAAAGCTTTGTCGGCGTGTCCTTCGAGCAGCCGGTCACCACCGCCGAGATCACCGGCCTGGGCGCCGTCAACCTGCTGGAGGCGATCCGCATCGTCAATCCGAAGATCCGCTTCTACCAGGCTTCCACCTCGGAAATGTTCGGCAAGGTGCAAGCCATCCCGCAAGTCGAGGATACCCCGTTCTACCCGCGCAGCCCGTATGGCGTGGCCAAGCTGTACGCGCACTGGATGACGGTCAACTACCGCGAGTCCTACGGCATCTTCGGTTCCTCCGGCATCCTGTTCAACCACGAGTCGCCGCTGCGCGGCCGTGAGTTCGTGACCCGCAAGATCACCGATTCGGTGGCCAAGATCCACTTGGGCAAGCTGGACGTGCTGGAACTGGGCAACCTGGACGCCAAGCGCGACTGGGGCTATGCCAAGGAATACGTGGAAGGCATGTGGCGCATCCTGCAGGCCGACGCGCCCGGCACCTATGTGCTGGCCACCAACCGCACCGAGACCGTGCGCGACTTCGTCAGCATGGCCTTCAAGGCGGTCGACGTGGCGCTGGAATGGACCGGCACGGCCGAGAATGAAGTCGGCACCTGCCAGAAAACCGGCAAGGTGCTGGTGCGGGTCAATCCGCAATTCTACCGTCCGGCCGAAGTCGAGCTGCTGATCGGTAATCCGGCCAAGGCCACCGCCGAACTGGGCTGGAAGCCGCACACCACCCTGGAGCAGCTGTGCCAGATGATGGTCGAGGCCGACCTGCGCCGTAACCGCGCCGGCTTCTCGTTCTGAGAGGCGCACATGGCTGACGCGCTGCAACTCCTTGCGCCCCTGCAGGAAGGCGCCGGCAAGCGCGCCCTGGTGACCGGCCTGGCCGGTTTCACCGGACGCTACGTGGAACAGGAGCTGCGCGCCGCCGGCTACGAGATCCATGGCACCAGCTCGCCCGGCAACGCGCCCGCGCCGGGCCTGCATCCGGTCGACCTGACCGACCGCGCCGCCGTGGCGGCGCTGGTCCAGCAGGTGCGCCCCCACGTGGTGGTGCACTTGGCCGCAATCGCCTTCGTGGCGCATGCCGATGCCGGGGAGTTCTACCGCGTCAACGTGGTGGGCACGCGCCACCTGCTGGAAGCCCTGGCGGCCCTGCCGCAGGCCGAGCGGCCTTCGGCCGTGCTGCTGGCGTCCAGCGCCAATATTTACGGCAATACCGATGTCGGCCTGATCCACGAAGACGTACCGGCCGCGCCCGCCAACGACTACGCCGTCAGCAAGCTGGCCATGGAGTACATGGCACGCCTGTGGCAGGACAAGCTGCCCATCATCATCGTGCGGCCGTTCAACTATACGGGCGTGGGCCAGGCCGAGAACTTCCTGCTGCCCAAGATCGTCGCGCACTTCCGCCGCCAGGCGCCCGGCATCGAGCTGGGCAACCTGCACGTATGGCGTGACTTTTCCGACGTGCGCGTGGTGGCCGCCGCCTACCGCGCCCTGCTGGCCGCCGCGCCGGCCGGCCAGACCTTCAACGTCAGTTCCGGCAACGCCTATTCGCTGGGCGAGGCGCTGGACATGATGGCGGAGATCGCCGGCTACCGCATCGCCGTGACCGTCAATCCAGCCTTCGTGCGGGCCAACGAGGTGGTGCGCCTGGTCGGCGACAAGCGCCGCCTGGAGCAGGCCGTGGGCGCGATCGCGCCGCCGCCGCTGGCCGAGACGCTGCGCTGGATGTACCAGGCGTGAGCGGCGCTTCCTCCCTGCTGCGGGTCGGGCTGTCCACCACCACGGTGGAACCGGCCCTGACCGGCAACCGGCTCGACGGCATAGGCGTGTACAGCAGGGCGATGCTGGCGCATCTGCCTCAAGCCGGCTGCCAGGTGCAGCCGTTTTCTTTTGCGCCGCCGGGCGGCGGCGCGCGCCTGGAAGTCGGGCGGCCATTCCCGATTTCCTTCCCGCTGGCCATGCTGGGCGACTTGCTGCTGCCGTCCAGCGCCCACCTGCAGGCGCCGGGCGGCCCGCTGGACCTCTACCACGCCACCGATTACCGCATCGTGCGCATGGCCTGCCCGGTGGTGGCCACCCTGCACGACGCGCTCACCATCCTGCATCCCGAATGGTGCAGCCCGCGCCTGCGCAAGTTGAAGAACTGGCTGCAGGTCAAGGCCGCGCGCAAGGCCGACCATGTGATCGCCGGTTCCCATTTCACGGTGCCGGAACTGGTGCGGTGCTTTGGCGTGGACGAGCGCCGCATCACCGTCGTGCCCTACGGCGTGGACCGGGCCTGGTTCGAGGCGCCGGCGCCGCAGGAGGTGCACGCCACCCTGGCGCGCCACGGCCTCAAGCCGGGCTATTACCTGTCGGTCGGCACCCTGCAGCCACGCAAGAATATCGAGCGCCTGTTGCAAGCCTACCTGGCGCTGCCGCCTGTGGTGCGGGCCGCACGCCAGCTGGTCATCGTCGGCATGCCGGGCTGGCGCAGCGACGACCTGATACGCCAGATCGAGGCGGCCCGCCAGCGCGGCGAAAACGTGGTGTGGCTGAGCAACCTGACCGACAGCGCCGAGCTGCGCCAGCTGTACGCGGGCGCCGGCGTGTTCGTGTTCCCCTCGCTGTATGAAGGCTTCGGCCTGCCGGTGGTGGAGGCCTTCGCCAGCGGGGTGCCGGTGGTGTCGTCCAACGCCACCTCGCTGCCCGAGGTGTGCGCCGGCGCGGCGCTGGAAGTCGATCCGCTCTCGGTGCCCGAGCTGGCGGCCGCCATGCTCGAGCTGGCGCGTGACGAGCAGCTGCGCACCCGGCTGCGCGCGGCCGGGACCCGCCGCGCGCTGGAACTGACCTGGGACGATACGGCCCGCCGCACGGTGGACGTGTACCGCCGGGTGCTGGCTGGCCGCTAGGAGCTGCATGCGCGTACTGCATTTCTACAAGACCTACTATCCCGACTCCTGGGGCGGGGTGGAGCAGGTGATACGCCAGCTGTGCGTGGGCACGGCGCGCGAGGGCGTGCACAACGAGGTGCTGACCCTGAGCCGCGATCCGGTCCCGGCCACGCTGGAGATCGACGGCCACACGGTACACCGGGTCGGGCTGGACTTCGAAGTGGCGTCGACCGGCTTTTCCTGGTCCGCGATACGCCGCCTGGCCGAACTGGCGCGCCAGGCCGACGTGATCCACTATCACTTCCCGTGGCCGTACATGGACCTGGCGCATTTCATGGCGCGTATCCGCACCCCCAGCGTGGTGACCTATCACTCCGACATCGTGCGCCAAAAGAATTTGCTGCGCGTGTACGCTCCACTCAAGCGGCGCTTCCTGGCCAGCGTGGACCGCATCGTGGCCACTTCGCCCAACTACCTGGCCTCGTCCCCGGTGCTGCAGCGCTACCGCCACAAGACCTGCACCATCCCGTTCGGCCTGGAGCGCGCCATCTACGCGGCGCCGCGCCAGGAGCGGCTGGACTACTGGCGCGACCGCTGCGGCGAGCGCTTCTTCCTGTTCGTGGGCGTGCTGCGCTACTACAAGGGCTTGCACATCCTGCTGGACGCCCTGGCCCTGGCCGAGTATCCGGTGGTGATCGTCGGCGCCGGCCCCATCGAGCAGGAACTCAAGGCCCACGCCGAGCGGCTGGGCCTGCGCCAGCTGATTTTCGCCGGGGCGCTGGCGGAGGAAGACAAGATCGCCCTGCTGCAGCTGAGCTACGCCATGGTGTTCCCCTCGCACCTGCGCTCCGAAGCCTTCGGCATTTCGCTGCTGGAAGGCGCCATGTTCGGCAAGCCCATGATCTCCAGCGAGATCGGCACCGGCACCACCTACATTAACATCGACGGTGAGACCGGCCTGGTGGTGCCGCCCAGCGATCCGCAGGCCTTCGCGGCGGCCATGCGCACCCTGTGGGAGCAGCCCGAGCGCGCTGCAGCCATGGGTATGCGGGCCGAGGCGCGCTACTGGGAACTGTTCACGGCGCAGCGCATGGCCCGTAGTTATACTGAGCTGTACCGAGAGCTGCTGTCCTCGGCAGCGTGACAGTTTGATCTGGCGCAAACGTGCGCCGCCAGGCTGCGCTTAAGATGGCCATCGAACTCCCGGCTCCGGTAGCGGTCCCACAAGACAACCCTGAGTGCTGACTGTCGTGCGACGCAACGACGCTGCCGGACGGGAGTTCACCCCGCCCCGCTACACCACCACCCTCACACTCACCCACAACGCCGCGCCCGGTTACAATGCAGGCTTGCTGCCCAGCCTGGAGAACCATGTGCGCTGCCTGGTCATAGAAGACGAAGCCGATACCGCCAATTACATCTGCAAGGGCCTGCGCGAAGCGGGCTGGCTGGTCACGTCCTGCGATAACGGCCCGGACGGGCTGGACCACGCCGTGGGCGAGGACTGGGACGTGATCGTCATGGACCGCATGCTGCCCGGTAAAGTGGACGGACTGTCCATAGTCGGCCGCCTGCGCGCGCTGGGCAAGCAGACCCCGGTCATCATCGTCAGCGCCATGACCCATATCGAGCAGCGCGTGTCCGGCCTGCGCGGCGGCGCCGACGACTACCTGTCCAAGCCCTTTGCCTTTTCCGAGCTGCTGGCCCGCATCGAAGCCCTGCTGCGCCGCACCAGCCCGGGAGCCGACGCCACCACCCTGCAGGTGGCCGACCTGGTGCTCGACCTGCGCACCCTGCGTGTGACGCGCGGCAGCAAGGCCATCGCGCTGCAGCCGCGCGAATACCGGTTGCTGGAATGCCTGATGCGGCACGCCAACCAAGTGGTGACCCGCACCATGCTGCTGGAATCCGTGTGGGACTACCACTTCGACCCGCAAACCAATGTGATCGACGTGCAGATCAGCCGCCTGCGCGCCAAGATCGACAAGGATTACCCGGTGACCCTGATCCACACCCTGCGCGGGGTGGGCTACCGCCTCGGACCGGCGCCGGATGCAGGCCTTGTTTAAGCTGCACGACTCGATCGCCGCCAAGCTGGTGCTGGGCTACGGCCTGCTCGGCACGGCCTCGATGGCGGCGGTGTCGGCGGTCTTCTATTTCGGCACCATAGGCGTGCTCGATGGCGATATCGACCGCAAGCTGGTGGCGCAGTCCGAACGCCTGGCGCAGCGCCTGGACGACGGCATGGCGGCGCTGGCCGGGGCCGTGCGCCAGCAGCTCAGCGACGGCATCGACAGCGAGCGCGAGATCTATCTGCTGCTGGACCCGCAGGGCCGCCAGGTGGCCGGCAACCTGACGCGCTGGCCGGCGCTGGAGCAGGGCTTGCTGAGCGCCGACGTGACGCGTGCCGGCCGTGTCATCGACGCCCGCCTGTACGTGCGCCGCCTGCCGCCGGGCGGGCTGCTGGTGGTGGGCCGTGACCAGGAAGAGCAGCAAGCCATACGCGGCCTGGTGGCGCGCGCGCTGGCGGCCGGCGCCGCCGTCTCGCTGCTGCTGACGGTGGCCGGCGCGCTGCTGTTCCGGCGCCAGGTCGAAGGTCGCCTGGGCGCCATCCGCCGTACCGCGGCCCAGGTCGAGACCGGCGACCTGAGTCCGCGCGTGCCGGTCAGCGGCAACGACGAATTCGCGCTGCTGAGCGGCGACATCAACCGCATGCTGGACCGCATCGAGCGCCTGATGGACGGCGTGCGCCATGTCTCGAACGCGATCGCGCACGACCTGCGCACGCCGCTGAGCCGGGTCCGGAGCAAACTGGACGATGCGCTGCGGCACAGTCCGACGGTGGCCACCCTGGGGACGGCCGCGCACGACGCCATCGACGATATCGACGACCTGATACGCCTGTTCGAGCGCCTGCTGCAGATCGCCGAGGCCGAGTCCGGCATGCGCCCACACACCTTCGAGCGCATCGACCTGCGCCGCATCGCGGCCGACATCACCGAGATGTACGAAGCCAGCGCCGAGGATGCGGGGGTGGCGCTGGTGCTGGAGCAGGGCGGGCCGGTGCTGGTGGACGGCGACCGCAACCTGCTGGCCAGCGCCGTCGCCAGCCTGCTGGACAACGCCTTGAAGTATGCCGGCGCCGGCGCCGTGGTGACCGTACGCGCCGGCGCCGCGGGGGCCCAGGCCTGGATCGCCGTGTGCGACAACGGCCCCGGCATTCCGGCCGAGGAAATGGGCCGCGTCACCCAGCGCTTCTACCGCCTGGACCAGAGCCGCCACCTGCCCGGCAATGGCCTGGGGCTGGCCATCGTGGGCGCCACCGCCGTACTGCACGGCGGCGCGCTGGCGCTGGAGGATGGCCATCCCGGCCTGGTGGCGCGCCTGCTGCTGCCGGCCTGGCTATCCAATCCGTAATGCGGCCGTAATCCGGCGGCAAGGCGCGGCCGCCTACCATAGCGGCATGCATGATCTTTCCGACATCGCAGCCTGGCTGCGCCACCATCCCACCCACCACGAATCGGCGGTGCACAGCACCTTGCCCGACCCCTGCTTCGTCAGCGGCGGCGAGCAGGTGGTGTCCTTCAGCACCAACAACTACCTGGCGCTGGCCAACCACCCGCGCCTGGTGGCTGCGGCCAAGGGCGGCCTGGACCGCTACGGCGTGGGCAATTGCGAATCGCGCCTGCTGGGCGGCGACCTGGAAGTCTACCGCACCCTGGAGGCGCGCCTGGCGGCCCTCAAGCACAAGAGCGACGCGGTGCTGTACGTGACCGGCTACATGGCCAACATCGGCGTGCTGTCGACCCTGGTCAAGGCCGCCCTGGTGGCGCGCCTGCACGGCTTCCGGCCCCGCAAGCGCCACAAGTACGCCTATTATTCGGACGAGTACAACCACATCAGCATACGCGAGGGCATACAGATGTCGGGCGCGCTGCGCCACACCTACCGCCACCGTGACATGGACCACCTGGAGTCGCTGCTGAAGGCCGGCGACGCCGAGGGTCATACGCCCATCATCGTCAGCGATGGCGTGTTCAGCATGGAGGGCGGCATCGCGCCGCTGCCGCAACTGGTGCAGCTGGCCGAGCGCCACGGCGCGCTGCTGTACATCGACGACGCCCACGCCACCGGCATCCTGGGCGCCAGCGGCGGCGGCACGTCCGAGCACTACGGCTGCTACAGCGAGCACATCATGCAAATGGGCACGCTGAGCAAGGCGCTGGGCGCGATCGGCGGCTTTGTCGCCGTCGACAAGGAAGTGGCCGACGTCATACGCCTGACTTCCTCGGCCTACGGCTTCACCTGCCCGCCGCCGCCGGACCAGGCGGCGGCGCTGGTGGCCGCGCTCGACCTGCTGGAGGAGGAACCGCAGCGCCGCCAGCGGCTGTGGGACAACCAGCGCTATTTCATCGCGCGCATGGCGCCGCTGGGCTACACCTTCCTGGGCACCGAGACCGCCATCCTGCCGGTGCTGATCGGCGATGCGGAACTGTGCCGCCGCTATGCGCGCGAGCTGCGCGCCGAGGGCATCCATGTGGACGCGATCCAGTTCCCGGCGGCGCCGGTGGGCCAGGCGCGGCTGCGCTTCATGATGAACGCCGGCCACACGCGCGAGCAGATCGACCGGGTGGTGGGCGTGATGGCGCGCCTGGCCGGGCGCCAGGCGGTGCTGCGCGCCGAGCCGGAACTGGCCGCCTGAAAGACCTCTAAGCCGGCGGCGCCGCCGGCGCGGGCTGTTCCGCCCAGCGCTGCTTGATCTCCAGCACCTGGTCCAGCCGGGCCAGGAACAGGTCCACCAGGCGCGGGTCGAAGTGCAGGCCGCGCTGCGCCTTCATGTGCTCGACGGCCTGTTCCACCGGCCATTCTTTCTTGTAGGGGCGGGCCGAGGTGAGGGCGTCGAACACGTCCGCCACTGCCACGATGCGGCCGCTGAGCGGGATCTCCTCCCCCGCCAACCCGTTCGGATAGCCGCTGCCGTCCCACTTCTCGTGGTGGGTCAGGGCCAGTTCGTGCGCCATCTTCAGCATGCCGCGCTGGTGCACGCCGATGATGTCGGCGCCGATGGTGGCGTGCGACTGCATGGTTTTCCATTCCTCCGCATCCAGCGGCCCCGGTTTCTGCAGGATGCGGTCGGGGATGCCGATCTTGCCCACGTCGTGCATGGGCGCGGCGTGCAGCAGGTCGTCGGCCTCGGCTTCCGTCATGCCGCAGGCCAGTCCCAGGATGCGGGCGTAGTGGCTCATGCGTATCACGTGCAGGCCGGTCTCGTTGTCCTTGTACTCTGCAGCCAGGCCCAGGCGCTGCACGATTTCCAGGCGCGAGCGCTTCAGTTCCTCGGCGCGCACCAGCGACAGATGGGTGCGCACGCGGGCCCGCACGATGGCGGGGCTGAGCGGCTTGGTGATGTAGTCGACGGCACCCACGTCGAAGCCTTCCACCTCGTCGGCGGAGTCGTTCAGGGCGGTGACGAAGATCACCGGAATGGCGGCCGTGTCGCGGCCGGCCTTGAGCTGGTGGCAGGTGTCGTAGCCGGTCATGCCCGGCATCATGACGTCCAGCAGTATCAGGTCCGGCTGTTCCTGGCGCGCCAGTTCCAGCGCGCGCGGACCATCCTTGGCGAACAGCAGGCGGTAGCTGTTCTGCAGCACCTGGCGCAGCAGCTGCAGGTTGGAAGCTTCATCGTCCACCGCCAGTATCAGCGGCAGCGACGGGGAGGAGGTGGTCATGGCGGGTCCGTGGCTAGGGTGTTGAGCAGGGTCTGCAGCTTTTCCTCGGCCAGGCCGAAGTCGAAATCGGCGATGGCGCGCTGGATCTGGGACAGCGCCAGCGCATGCGCGCGTGCGGCGGCCTGTTCGGCGTCACCGGCGCCGGGAGCGGCCGCCAGGCTGGCTTGCATGGCTTCCATGGCGCCATCGTCGAGGGCGCCGCGCTGCAGGGATGATATCAGTTGCGCGCCGGCCTGGCGGGCGGCGGCCAGGTCGGGACTGGCGTCCGTGCCGGCGGCGGGCGCCTGAGGGGCCGGCTGCGGCGCGCGCGGCGGATGGAGTGCGTCCACGGCCTCGGGCCGGGCCGGCGGCGGCAGCTGTTGCGGCGCGTCGGCGGGCCTCCCTCTGCCCGGTGGCGGCAGGACGTAAGCCTGGCCGGGGGCGGTGGCGGCCATGGCAGCGCGGCGGGCAGGCTGCAGCGGCAGGCTGACGCGGAAGGTGCTGCCTTCGCCGACCACGCTTTCGGCCCAGATGCGGCCGCCCATCAGGCCCACCAGTTGGCGGCTGATGGTGGTGCCCAGCCCGGTTCCGCCGTAGCGGCGCGCCATCGAGCTGTCGGCCTGGGTGAAGGGATCGAAGATGGCTTCCAGGCGCCCGGGCGCGATGCCGATGCCGGTGTCCTGCACCGCCAGCTGCAGCTGGCCCTGGGCGGCCCAGGCCCGCAGCGTGACGCCGCCGCTGGCGGTGAACTTGATGGCGTTGTCCAGCAGGTTGCCGAGGATCTGGCGCATGCGCAGCTGGTCGCCGTGCAGCGCGGCCGGCAGCGCCGGATCGTAATGGATATCGATGGACAGGCCCTTGGCGCGCGCATTGCCGCCATGGGTCGAGGCCAGTTCGTCGATCAGGGCCAGCAGGCTGTAGTCGTCCGGCTCCAGCTCCAGCGCTCCCTTGTCCAGCTTGGCCGTGTCCAGCACTTCGTTCAGCAGGCGCAGCAGGGCGCGGCCCTGGGTGCGGACGGTGTCCAGGTGGCGCCGCTGGGCTTCGTCCAGCTGGCTGTCCAGCAGCACGTCGGTGAAGCCGAGGATGGAGTTCATGGGCGTGCGGATTTCGTGGCTCATGTTGGCCAGGAAGCTGGCGCGGGCGGCGGCGGCCTGTTCGGCGCGCTCCTTGGCCATGCGCAGTTCCTGCTCCATCTGGTGGCGTTCGCTGATATCCAGCACCACGCCGTCTATCCAGCTGCGTTCGGGGTTGGCGTCGTCGCGGGTGACGGCGCCGTATTCCAGCGCCCAGCGCAGGCTGCCGTCGGCATGCTGGATACGGTATTCGACCTGGTAGGGCATGCCGGTGCCCAGGCTGGCGGCGATGGTGGCGCGCAGTGTGGCACTGTCGGCTGGGGCCAGCAGTTCAAAGTAGTCGCGTGCCGGGGCTGCGCCCACGAAGTCGCTGGCCGGATAGCCGGTCAGGCGCGCGATGCCGTCGCTGACGAATGCGGGCGGCTGGCTGAAATCGGTGCTGGCGCGGAAGGCGGCGCCGGGGATGTTGCCGATCAGGGTGCGGAACTGCTGTTCGCTGTCGCGCAGGGCCTGCATGATGGCGCGCCGCTCACTGATATCGGTGACGAACAGGACGAATATCTCGCGCCGCGCCAGGCGCGCGTGGCCCAGCACGTAGCGGATGGGCAGCAGGCTGCCGTCCCGCCGCAGCGCCGTCACCTCGCGTCCGGCGAGCGCGGGCGCGCCGTGGTGGCGCAGGTAGTGCAGCAGGCCATCGCGTTCGGCGCGCGCCACGTCGCCCATCAGCACGCGGATGTTCTTGCCCAGGATATCCTCGCGAGCCCAGCCCAGCATGCGCTCGGCGGCGGCGTTGAATTCCTCGATAGTGCCCTGGCGGTCGACGGTGATGACGGCGTCGGCGGTGGTGGTGAGGAGGGTGCGCATGCCGGCCTCGCTCTCGCTTTTTTGCAGGAACAGTTCGCGGTAGCGCAGCAGACCGTTGACGGCCAGGACCAGGATGGTGACGGCCACCGTGATCACGGTCAGGGCCAGCGCCAGGAAAGTGGTGTTGGTGGTGTAGCGCTGGCCGGGCGGGATCACACCCACGAAGCGCGCCGCCGCCATGCCGGTGTAATGCATGCCGGCGATGGCGCAGCCCATCACGCAGGCGCTGGCCAGGCCGCGTGCGACACGCGGCAGGCGCGGGCCACGCAGGCCGCGCAGTCCGAACCTGATCCAGATCGCCAGCGTGGCCAGCGCCACGGCCACCACGATGGACAGGGCGAACATCCAGGGATCGTAGCGCAGCTCCAGCGCCACCTGCATGGAGGCCATGCCGGTGTAGTGCATGGCGCCTATGCCGGCCCCCATCAGCAGCCCGCCCACCGGCAGCGACCAGCGCTGCAGCCGGCGGCGCGCGATGATGGCCAGGGCCACGCCCGATGCGGCCAGGCTGGGCAGCACCGACAGCAGGGTAATGACGGGATCGTAGGCGACGCTGGTGCACAGGTCGAAGGCCAGCATGCCGATGAAGTGCATGGCCCACACGCCGAAACCCAGCGCCAGGCTGCCGCTGGCCAGCATAGCGGCGCGCAGCCAGCGGCTACGGCCGGCCTGGGCCTGGGCCGTGGTCTGCAGCGCCATGTAGGATGAGAAGATGGCCACCAGCACGGACAGGGCCACCAGCGAGGGCGTGTACTGGCCGTAGTGGAGCAGGGCAGGATCCGGGGGCGGCGCGAACAGGTGCTGCAGGGAGGCCGTGGTCATGACAGGTAGCGAAGCTGGCGCGGGGCGCAGGGTAGCGACCAGCTTAGCATATCCGTGTGGAAACTATCCACGATTATCCACGGACAAAAGCCGCCTCGCGGGCGGCTTGTGGTGATGGCGCGACGCTATCGGATTACGATTTGGCGAAGGCCAGGAAGTCGGCGTTGAACTTGTCCTTGTGGGTCTCGGTCAGGCCGTGCGGGGCACCGGGGTAGACGATCAGCTTGGCGTTTTTCACGATCTTGGCGGAAGCCTTGCCGGCCGCATCGATGGGCACGATCTGGTCGTCGTCGCCGTGGATGATCAGGGTCGGCTTGTCGAATTTTTTCAAATCCTCGCGGAAGTCGGTTTCGGAAAACGCCTTGATCGAGTCATAGGTGTTCTTGTGGCCACCCTGCATGCCCTGCGACCACCACGATTGCACCAGGCCCTGCGATTTCTTGGCGCCGGGGCGGTTGAAGCCGTAGAAGGGGCCGGAGGCGATGTCCAGGTAGAGTTGCGAACGGTCGGCCACGGAGCCGGCGCGGATGCCGTCGAACACTTCGATTGGCAGGCCGCCCGGGTTGTCGGCGGTTTTCAGCATCAGCGGCGGTACGGCCGAGATCAGGCCCAGCTTGGCGATGCGCTTGGTGCCGTGGCGGCCCACGTAGCGCGCCACTTCGCCGCCGCCGGTGGAAAAGCCGGCCAGGATGATGTTCTTCAGGTCCAGCTTCTCGATCAGCTGGGCTAGGTCGTCGGCATAGTGGTCCATGTCGTTGCCGTCCCAGGGCTGGCTGGAGCGGCCATGGCCGCGGCGGTCGTGGGTGATGACGCGGAAGCCGTTGTTGGCCAGGTGGAACGCGGCCGATTCCCAGCTGTCCGAGCTCAGCGGCCAGCCATGGCTGAGGACCACCGGCTGGCCGTTTTTCGGACCCCAGTCCTTGTAGTAGATGATGACGCCATCGCGGGTGTTGATGGTGTCGGCGGTCAGTTCGACCTTAGCCGGGGCGGCCGCGGCGTCGGCGCCGACGGTGGCCAGTGCGGCGGCCGCCACGGCGGCCAGGCCGGCGCTGCCCATCAGTGCGGAGCGGCGGGCGGGGTTGATCTGTTCTTGTTCGCTGGTGGACATGATGGACTACCTTTCTGTGGTTGGTTGTTTGCGGCGTTGACCGTTATCGAGCCGGTAGAGCCATGGTAGGGCGTCCACCCGAAAGTGGATACGCCCAAAGGTGCAATCCCCCTTTGCAGAAATGTGGTTATGCCTAAAGGTGGAGACCATCCGCCAGCGCGGCTCAGGCCGGCGACGGGGCGGGCTGCAGGTCTGCCCCGGGAAGGAAATGGAGACGCAGGAATGGACCAGCATGGAGCCGGACGACGATGTCATCACCTGCAATATCGGGGACATGCTGATGCGCTGGAGGACGACCAGCTGGTGAGTGTACTGGTACAAGCACCATCACTACAGCGGAGATTATTGGTAAAAGTGTAGCGGTACTGTACTGGTGGCTTGGGCTAGCATGGATGTCCCGATTCCAGGAGAACGACCATGCAAGCCCTGCTTCCCTTCCTGCCGCTGGCGATGTTCGCCTTCGTGTCCTCGATCACACCGGGGCCCAACAACATCATGCTGACCTCGTCCGGGATCTGGTTCGGTTTCCGCCGTTCGATCCCCCACATGCTTGGCATCACCATCGGCTTCGGGGTGCTGCTGGCGATTTGCGCGGCCGGCATAGGCGCGCTGGTGATGGCGCTGCCGGCGGCGCAGTTGGCGCTCAAGGCGGCCGGCTCCGGCTACCTGCTGTACCTGGCGTGGCAGCTGCGCGCCATGTCCTTCGAGCGCCAGGCCGAGCAGGCCCCGCAGCCCATGGGCTTCGTGGCGGCGGCGCTGTTCCAGTTCTGTAACCCGAAAGCCTGGGTGATGGCGATTACCGGCGGATCGGCCTTCCTGCCGCAGGGCATGTCGGCGCCGCTGGCGGTGGCCGTGTACTGCCTGGTGTTCTGCGCCGTGAACTTGCCGTGCATTTCGGTGTGGGCAGGGGCCGGCGCGCTGCTGCGGCGCTATCTGTCGCAGCCCTTGTGGCGCAAGGTGTTTTGCGGGGTGATGGTGGCGCTGACCGTGTATTCGGCGCTGGCGATCTGGTTATAACAGGGGAGAGGCAATATGAGCATGGCGTCGTTGCGGCTGCCCGCCATGTTGGCGTGCCGCTTGGTTGCCGCAGCCTGCTGCGCCTTGCCCTGTCCGCGCTGAAGCGGCCCGGTTGGGCTTAGTAATCGAAGCGGCCGCCGGTGGTGGCCTTGGTTGGACGCGACATCACGACAGCGGCGCGCGATTCCTTTCGCCTCGCTTCGGCCGCCGCTGCAGCGGCCAGGCGGCGTTCCTCGGCCCGTTCGGCGCGCAGGCGTTCGCGTCGTTCCCGTTCGATTTCCATCTGGCGCAACTGGCGTATGCGCTGGCGTACTTCCTGGTGCTGGTTGATCTTCTGCACCACGGCGGCGAACCAGATCACAGCAATCAGGGCCAGTGTCAGGATGTAGCCATTTTGCCAGAGCGCATAGTTCTGGTCGATCATGGGGAACAGGGGACGGGCGCCGGCCAGGAAATCTTCGCCGAACATGCCTACCACGGCGGCCGCCAGGCCCCAGCCGCAGGTCTTCGCAAGGATCCAGCGGCAAGCCTTCGCTTGCTCGTCAAGGAGTTCCAGGGTGGCGGCTACGTCGTTCATGGGAGTCGGTACAGGTTGGGAGACTACAGGCCCTATTATGCCATTTAATTCTTTATGGAAATCAAGATTTCGCAAAAAGAACTAGTGTCGTTCTCTCAATACCTCGCCATGCCAAGATAGCATCGTCGAGATGCCTACTTGTCAGGTGCGTGCCTTTTGAGTTACAGTTCTGTCCCTCGCAAGACAACGCAGCAAAACGCGAAGTTGAACGGGGGTTGACGAGATAAACGAAACGCTGCATAATCTCGCTTCTCTGCTGAACGAACACAACGCTTCGTCAGCGACGCAGGACCGAAGTTCTTTAACAATTTACAGTCGATAAGTGTGGACGTTTGATGAAGTGCACGCGCAGTCTACGGATGGCGCGAAACTTAAAAAATCAAATGTTCACAAAAAGTATTGAAGTCAGTATTTTGAGTGGGCAAACTCGGACCAATGGGACGAGTTTGGATCAGAAATGATCCGACAAACAACAGAGATTAAACTGAAGAGTTTGATCCTGGCTCAGATTGAACGCTGGCGGCATGCCTTACACATGCAAGTCGAAC